>JAZLGX010000018.1:0-213126 GCA_045616545.1 Treponema sp.
GCATGTATAATGATGCTGGTGGCCATAGTGGAGAGGCAATACCCGTTCCCATTCCGAACACGGAAGTCAAGCTCTCTAACGCCGATGATAGTGCCCTTTGGTGCGAAAGTAGGTAGCTGCCAGCTTTTTTTATTTTAAACCAATTCCCATTTCCAATACACAGCTATCTGTACAGGCGTATGCCAACACCAAAGGGGTACCCTTTGGTGGGAAAGTAGATAAATTGCAAGCAAGGCGTAGCAATTTAGCCAGCTTTTTTTATTTTAAACAACTTCCCATTTCCAGTATAAAGCCATCTGCACGTACAAATGCCAGCACCAAAGGGGAACCCTTTGTGGGAAACACATCGGTAGCAGGTGCGTGCCGATGTGCTGGATACTACTATGTGGTAGCAATTGAATCATATTTTCCTTTTATATATGAAGAAACATCTTTTAAAACAATCCTTTGTGAGATATACTCATGTTGTATGGAAAAGATCAAAAACGAAAATATAAAATATCTTCAGGTTCTTGCACAACAATATGGTAATGCCAGCGAAGTAATTACAGAAATAGTAAATTTGCAATCAATTTTAGCTCTGCCAAAAGGTACAGAGCATTTTCTTTCTGATATACACGGTAATTATGAGCAATTTAATCATGTTTTGAAAAATAGCTCTGGATATATACGTAAAAAAATAGAAGAAATTTTTGGTGGTACAGAGATGCCTGCTACCAAGCGTAGCCTTGCTACATTGATTTATTATCCAAAGGAAAAACTAGAGCTAGTTAAGCAGACTGAAGAAGATATGGAAGCTTGGTATACAACAACTTTGCATCGTCTTGTTCTTGTCGCACGAAGAGTTTCGAGTAAATATACTAGAAGTCGTGTTAGAAACTCTATTCCTCAGGGATATGGTTACATAATAGAAGAGTTGATTACTGAGAAAGAGGAAATTGTAGATAAGCAGCTTTACTATAATACGGTTATATCTACTGTAATCCGTATTGGAGCCGCAGATGGCTTAATTGAAGCCATCTGCGAACTGATACAAAATCTTTCTATTGCACATCTTCATATTATTGGAGATATATATGATAGGGGTCCTGGACCACATATCATACTTGATACACTTATGAAATATCACAGTGTTGATATCCAATGGGGAAATCATGATCTTATCTGGATGGCTGCAGCTAGTGGGCATCAAGCTAGTATTGCTAATGTTGTAAGACTTTGTACAAGATATAACAACGTTGATGTGCTAGTAGAAGGATATGGAATTAATTTAACTCCATTTGTTACATTTGCACTCAAGAACTATGGGGGAATGTCAAACGAAATCCTTCATAGAGCAATTACAATTATTCAGCTGAAATTGGAGGCTTTAATTATTAAGGCGAATCCTGAGTTTGGGATGAATGACAGATTGTTACTTGATAAAATTGATTATGATAAGTCTTCTGTTACTATTGATGGTATTGAATATGGTTTAAATACTAAATTTTTCCCAACTATCAATGTTACTGATCCTTTTTCATTATCAGACGAAGAATCATATGTAATAGATAAACTTACAAAATCATTTATAAATTGTACAAAATTACAGAATCATGTTAATTTTCTTTATAAGAAAGGCAATTTATACAAAATCTACAATGGTAATCTGTTGTATCATGGATGTATACCATTGGACCATAATGGTGATTTTTTGTCTGTCCCAGTTTATGGTAAATCTTTGCGGGGAAAAGATTTATATGATGAACTTGAAATATGGGTTCGTAGAGGATATTATGCAAAGGAGCAGACTGAAGAAAAAATAAAGGGCCAAAATATAATGTGGTGGTTATGGGAAGCTCCTTTATCTCCATTGTTTGGAAAAAACAAGATGGCTACCTTCGAAAGTGTGTTTATTGATGATAAAAAAGCGCATCATGAAAAGAAAAATCCTTATTATGAGCTTACAGAGAACGAAACTGTAGTTGTTAGCATATTAAAAGAGTTTGGTTTGGATCCAGAAAATGCTCATATTATAAATGGACATGTTCCTCAAGAAGTAAAGAAAGGAGAAACTCCCATAAAATGTGGTGGAAAACTTCTTATCATTGATGGAGGGTTTAGTACAACATATCACGAGAAGACAGGAATCGCGGGTTATACCCTTGTTTCAAACTCCAGGGCAATGCAGCTTGTGACTCATGAGAAGTTTGAATCAACAGAGGCTGCAATACGTAATGAAACTGATATTGTATCAGATAAGCAAACTGTAGAAACATTTACAGCCAGGAAGCATGTTTCTGATACAGAAAGTGGTCGCATTATTTCTGAACGTATAAAACTTCTCGAACAATTATTGGAAATGTATAGAGATGGTTTTGTCCCTGATAGTATCACTTTTGATTGATTACTTATCCATAATGGTAATTTCTACTCGTCTATTTTTGGATTTACCTTCTTCTGTGGTATTTGGTGCAACTGGCTGAGAAGCTCCTAGCCCTTGCGTAAAAATATGGTACTGGTCTTTGACTCCTATTTCTATCAGATAATCAGCTACTGATAAGGCTCGTTCTTCGCTGAGTTTTTGACAAGATTGAGGAGAACCGGCTAGTGCCGTATGCCCGGTTATGAGAATGTCATTGTCTGGATAATTTTGTAGAATTTCAGCAATCTGCTGTAGTTTATACTTCTCGCTTTGTAGGAGATATGCACTGTCTGCTTTGAATTTTATATCTTCAAGAGATATTACAAGCCCCTTGTCACTTTGCTTGACAGAAACGTTATCTAGTCCCATAGCTTCTACTTGTTGTTGTACAGAATCTTGAATCTCTTCTGTCGTTGTTTTTATGATATCAGTTACTTCGGCATGGGCTGTCCCTTTGAACTCAAAGACGTTTCCATATGATGTTTTCATTACTATTCTAAAATCCTCTGTATAATGGTCAATAGCCCCTTTGTCTCTGTTCCAATATATAAGTTCGTTACTATGTCCCATCATCATAACTGGGATATCATCATATATATTCAGTGATGAATAATCTGTATCTGGGGTTTCCATGTACATGTTATAATTGACACTTATGACATCCATCAGAATACCATCTTGATTTGTGGTTCCTAGATATTTATATACTGCGGTGAATGGAACTTTATATGGAGTCTGCATATTAAAGTTTCGCCGTAAATCATGAGCTTCGTGACCTTCTGCTGTCCAGGAATCTCCAGGTCTTACGGCATACCCTGGGAAAATTGGAACATCCCGTACACTTGGCATAAAATATTTGTCGCTGATATCATAAACTCCGAGTTCAGATCTGTTAAATATACTTTCGTATTCTTCTCCCCAAGTGAATTTCACACCAGTATTAGTCCGAGTGGAATCTTCTGTCGTCATATATATGCATTCATGTTTTGCACTTCCATCTGGGAGAATATCTGTTATTTCCGCTGTTACTCGGTTTATAATCAATGCATTGTGGCTCAACTTGGAATTATAGTATACATCTTCATTGACAGTACTCAATATTTTATATCTATTTCCTAATGCATATTTAAATCTAAAATCTACAGGGGCTCCTGTGGTATCATAATTTTGGGCAAATAATATGAATTTTATTGCTATGAAGCTTATTGTTAATAATAGTTTTCTTGATTTCATGAGCTCTCCCAGATTATATAGCTAACAATAATATTTATCGGCACTATAATTATATGGTATATTTGTATATTGTACGAGGAGTTTTGTTATGAAGTTTGAATATAATCTTACAACATTCGTGATTTTTATTTTTTTAGCTATTTTAATTGGTTTTTTGATCGGAAGAATTGTGCAAAGGATTAAGGATTCTTCTTCTCTCAAAAAAGAGAGGAAGGATGCCATTAAACGGAGCCGAGCTGTAATAAGTGGTCAGTTTTCAGAGCAGTTAGCGCCATACCTACCTGATTTCCCATGTAATCCTGGTGATGTCAGATTTGTCGGTAAACCTGTTGATTATGTCGGTTTTGTAGGAAGTGCAGATGGGAAAGAGATTACAGAGGTATTACTCATTGAAGTTAAGACTGGAAATAGCAAACTTAATGATCGAGAAAAACAGATAAAATATGCAGTTGAGCATGGAAAAGTAAGATATGTAGAATACCGGATATGAAAAGGACTATTTGTGTAGTGAAACATTCAGTACACAAATAGTCCTTTTTAAGATATGTAATTAATCTGTATATCGGATTTCTTGCCAGATATTGTTGTATTTATCAAGGGCTTCACCGATATCATTCTTAAGCTCGCAGTTATCCATCTGACTTGCTTCGTACATAGGTTTAGTTGTCATATATTGTTCTGCTTCGAGATTAACAAAACATGGAAAGTGGAAGGCATCCAAAAACTGTGCATAGATTTCTGGCCTGTGAATGTAATTTATGAAATCATTTGCAAGTGCACTATGCTTTGAGTTTTTAAGGATGCACATACTGTCAAGGTATGAAGGTCCTCCCTCTTCAGGAATAAAGAAATCTATAGTTTCCTCCCATTTGTCTTCTGGAACTTCTCCATGAATGACTTCTGCATAACCTTGACATAACCAGAAATCCCCTGCTGCAAATTGTTTGCCAAAAGATTCAGCATCAAACTTAACCAGATTAGGTTTCCAGTTGTTTGCAACGAGATCCTGAGCTTTTGCAAGCTGGTCATCATCTGTACTATTTACACTGTATCCAAGATGTGTAAGAGCGTCTCCAATGACTTCTCTCATATCATCCATCATTGTGGCATGTCCTGCAAACCTTTTGTCGGAAAATATGTTCCAATTCCTTTCATAATCACTAGTGTTAACCTTTGTTTTGTTAACAGCAATACCAGCAGCTCCAAAGTAATAAGGGACTGCATATTTCATAGTCGGGTCATATGTTGCTTTTTCAAGAACTTTTGGGTTTATGTTTTTTGTATTTGTCAGTTTATTCTGATCAAGTTCCTGGAGCATTCCTTGATTAATCATTATAGAAACATAGTCCTGACTTGGTATTACTATGTCGTACTTGTTGCCTCCAGCTTTGATTTTGGAATACATCTGTTCATTGGAATCATAGTAGCTGACGATAACTTTGCAGTTAAATTCATTTTCGAACTGTTTTAGAACTTGATCCGGTGTGTAATACGTCCAATTATAGAGGTAGAGGACATTTTCATCTGCCTTACTACAAGCTGAAAATGTTATAGCAGATAATGTAATTACTGCTATAGAAATAATTTTATTAAACAATCTTTTCATAAATATCTCCTATTCTAAGGATTTTTATTCCGGCATAATCTTATGTGCTAAGGTTATACCGGGAAAAATTAACGTGCTGAAGCGAAGTTCTTTAGGCCTTTTCGAAGAATAAGTGTCATGATTGCAATTACAATTATAATTACAAATGACAATGAGTTTATTACAGGACTTACGCCAAAACGAATCATTGAATAGACATAGAGAGGTAAGGTGTCGCTTCCTGGTCCGCTTACCAAAGCTGTAATTACATAATCTTCCAGAGACATGGTAACACTCATGAGAAACCCTGATATGATTCCTGGCATGATGGCTGGAATTATTACATAAAAGAGGGTCTCAATTTCTGTTGCTCCAAGGTCATGACTAGCCTCTATCGTAGAGTAGTCAAATTCGTCAACGCGAGCACTGACCATAAGATATACGAATGGGAGACAGAAAGTTGTATGAGCGACGAAGATGGTAAAAAGTCCCAGAGACATCTTTATGCTACTAAAAAATATAAGAAGGGAAAGTCCCATAATTACTTCGGGAAGTACCATTGGTAGAAAAGCTATAGTCTGAATATATCCGCGTCCCTTGAATTTATACCAGTTTATACCTATTGCAGCGAGTGTTCCGAGTATTGTAGCCACAAGGGAAGAAAGTATAGCAATCAAAAAACTATTGAAAAGAGCCTTCCAAAGAGGTTCTGAGTCAAATATAAGCTTCTGATACCATATAAAACTGAAGCCGGTAAAAACAGTATCTTTTGATTCGTTGAAGGAGTAAAATATGACTACAAATAGCGGTAGAAACAGGAAAATAATAGTCAGGAAAAGTACTGTGTTTGCAACCCCATATTGAGGTCTCTTTTTTCTCCATTTTCGTAGTGCATGCTTTGCATTTTCAGATTTTTCACTGGCAGCTTTTTCTGTATATACCTTATATGGATTATATTTCATTTAGGTTCTCCCATATTGTCAGAAAGAGGTTGTATGCTTGAATCTTCCTTAGTCGAAACATTATTGAGTTCCTGTTCTTTTTTACTAGAAGAGAGCATCCACAATATGCCTGCCATACTGATAATTGTAATTACCATACTAAATGCCGATGCAAGAGGCCAGTTTCTAACTTTCTGTACCTGGTCAACAATAATGTTACCAAGCATATAGCTGTCTTTACCACCAACAAGTTGAGGTATAGTGTAATTACCAAAAATAGGGATAAAGGTAAAAATTAATGCAGAGATTATACCACTTCTGATTCCTGGAATAAGAATTTTGATGACAGCCTGTGCCTTTGTTGCTCCAAGATCTCTTGCTGCTTCCAATAAACTGAAGTCGAATCTGTCTACTGCTGTAAATACAGGCAGAATAGCATATGGGAGATACATATATACACTAACAAGTATTACAGCTCCTTGTGTAAACATAAAGCTTTTTGGTTCAAAGACTGCAGCCTTGCTTCCTAATCCAATATTATGCCATAACGTGAAAATTGCTTTTCCAATCTTATTTAGAAGTCCATTATCTCCCAGAATGGTCATCCAGGCAAATATACGGATAAGAGAATTGGTTAAGAATGGAATTATGATAAGGATAAGGAGCGCAGTCTGATGTTTGCTTCTTGCCATTGCATATCCGCATGGAAGTGCTATGAGTATTGTAAGAGCTGTAGATATTACTGTTATATATAAAGTTCTTAAAAATATAAGTCCATAAGCAGGGGAAAACATCTGCTTATATGACTTGAGAGAGAACTCTGGGAGAACGCCACCATAAACATCACGTTTCAAAAAACTACATACGACAATAATAACGAGAGGAATAACAAAGAACAAAGAAAACCATATTCCCATAGGCCAAGCATATGCTGGTCCTGGATTAGGTTTCTTGAATTTTTTATTCGCGTTTGCAGCCGGGGGCTGTGATTCTTTAACCATATCTACGCTCATTTATTTATATCCTCTACAATGTAACCATCTTCGGCAGACCAAGAAATATAAACGGTATCCTTCCACTGGATTTCAGGTCCGTCATCCAGATAATTTGTATGCTGCTTAAATACTTTGACAATGGTCCCATTTTCGAGTCGGATATAGAATTTTGACTGGAACCCTGTGTATACAGGTTCTTCTACGATACCTTTGAAAACATTGATATCTTTTCTTCCGTGCACGTCAGGTTCTTCCAAAGTGATGTGAATCTTTTCCGGGCGAATTGTAAAGCATACTTTCTGTCCGACATCTGTATGCTCATAATCGGTAACAAGAATATTCTTGTCTTCTTCTTTTGTAGCCTGTGTATCACCTTTGAGTTGAGCCTGGAGGCCTAGAGCCGGCGTATTTAGTGTAACCATGTAGTCATCGTCTTTTCCAGGAGTTTTATGGCTAAGACACTCTACAACGGTACTCTCAAACAGGTTTGTTTCCCCGATGAATTGAGCCACAAACTGAGTAGCTGGACTTTCATAAATTTCAAATGGAGTTCCTACTTGGAGAACTTTACCCTTGTTCATTACTGCAATACGATCGCTGACAGCAAGGGCTTCGCTTTGGTCATGTGTTACATATATAAATGTAATACCAATCTTATCATGAAGATTATCTAGGTCTATAAGTAAGTTTGCCCTAAGTTTTGCGTCTAGTGCAGACAAAGGTTCGTCGAGTAGGAGAACTTTTGGTTCATTAATCAATGCTCTTGCAATAGCAACTCTTTGTCGTTGTCCACCAGAGAGCTGATTAGGTTTTTTATACATGTGCTCGTCAAGCTGAACAAGATGGAGATATTCTTTTACCTTTTTGTCAATTTCGTTTTTATCAAGCTTACGAAGCTTTAGTGGAAATGCAACATTATCGTAGACACTCAGATGAGGAAACAATGCATAGCTTTGGAATACAGTGTTACTTTGTCTTTTGTTTGCGGGAAGAGGAATAACGTTCTTATCATCGAATAGAACAACTCCATCATCAGGAAACTCAAATCCTGCAATTATTCGGAGCAATGTTGTTTTACCACATCCAGAAGGTCCAAGAAGAGAGAAAAATTCTCCTTTGTTAATAGTAAAGTTAATGTCATCAAGCGCGTGAAAATCACCGAAATGCTTGGACACATGATCAATAGAAACTACGCTACCGTTCACTGTGGTGCAATGCTCCTTGATAAAAAATGATAATGTCTTTTTATAGACTAAACTTTAATAAACAGTTAATGTGCTTTTTTGTCAATACATTTTGAAGAATTATGCAAAATTATGTAAATACAAGAGTTAAGTCTCCTTAACACTATAACACGTTTTTTTGAAATCTGTTGACCAGTAATAAAAACTATGGAATAATTTACTTCAGTTATTCTTTGCAGGAGCTGATATTATGATTGCTTTAATAGTAGGAATTATTTTAATTGCTTTTTGTATTTATGCATGTCTTCCAGGAATTGGATTAGGTTGGGGGGCAGATGTTCTTGTTTTTTTGAGAGGATGTACTCCTGTTGTTGCTGTTATAGTGGGTCTTATAACTTTTTTTATCGGAGTAGCGGATATAAAAGATAAAAGAGAAGCAAAAAAAGAGGAAGAGGCTGCAAAAGAGCTTGAAGAACAGACTAGAAAAAAAATGGAAAACCGTTAGCAACTGGAGTGTTGGGGTAGTAAATTCTTTACTGTAAAAGAATTTAGTGATTGACTAAATAATTAAAAAAAAGGTATATTATCTTACCCCGTATATAATATTACAAACAAAGCTTCATTGTTTGTAAACGTTCAAAGCTTGATGCAAAGCGGCGAATGTAAATGTTTTTTTTGAAAGGTATATACATGAAAACTATTTTTGCTAAAGGAAACGATGTTAAGAACGACTGGTACATCATCGATGCATCAGGAAAGACATTGGGTCGTGTAGCTGCACAGGCTGCAAGCGTACTTCGTGGTAAGAACAAACCAACTTATACACCAAACGCTCTTTGTGGTGATTATGTTGTAATCATCAATGCTGACAAGATTCAGGTAACTGGAAACAAGGCTGATGATATGCTTTATCGTCACTATACAGGTTTTGTACGTGGTCTTCGTTCATATTCATTTAACGAGCTCCTTGCTAAGCACCCTACAGATCCTCTTAGGAGAACAATTGAAGGAATGCTTCCACACGGACGTCTCGGTCGTCAGATGATTGGTATGTGTAAGATTTATGCAGGTAGTGAACATCCACATGCTGCACAGAATCCAAAACCTCTTGAATTCTAATTAGGAGCTTATCGTGGTAAAGAATATTGCAATCGGTACAGGAAGAAGAAAGACAGCTACAGCTCGTGTATTTTTGCGCGAAGGCTCAGGCAAAATCGTTGTAAACGGAAAGGATGTAAGAGAATATTTCGCTAATGAAACACAGGTTCGTGTTTTGATGCAGCCTCTTCTCGTAACATCTAACGACAATAAGTTTGATATCTTGATTAATGTTACTGGTGGTGGTCTCAATGGTCAGGCTGCTGCTTGTCTCCATGGTCTTGCACGTGCTTTGACACAGGTTGATCCTAATTGTCATACAGCTCTCAAGGCTAACGGATATCTTACACGTGATTCTCGTATGGTTGAACGTAAGAAGTACGGTCAGCGCGGAGCTCGTAGAAGATTCCAGTTCTCTAAGCGTTAATCTTTGGTTATACTTGGAATACAGCAGACTTCAGCAGGGGTATATCAAATTACTCCTGATTGTGGGTCTGCTTTTTTTTTACGTATAGAATATCTCTGCAACGTAACGGAAGATAGGTTGCTACCCTTTGGATATGGAAGACTTGATATTGATGTTAATATTGATAAACCGTCGGAAGGGGATGCTGGGTATTTGACCCAGGAAGAAACAGAAGATGTTCTTAATGCATCTCTTATATATAAGACTGAATTAGCAGCAATGGCCTATATAGCTAGGGCAGAGCAGAGTTCGTTTGGTCTTACTCAAAAATTAATAAAAAAAGGTTATACATTAAGTTCAATAAAGGTTGCATTGGACTATTTAAAAAGTGTAAACTATCTCAATGATGAGCGGTTTGCTTCTGCTTGGATTAGAACTAGATGTTTAAATCATGTAGAGGGGAAGAACAAACTGCTTGCAGAGTTGATGAGCAGAGGCATTGATAAAGAGACTGCTCAAAAAGCGTTGGATGATTTTTTTTGCGATAAGGATGAGCTTGAAATGTGTGCTGCAGCATATAGAAAATGTATCCGCACTGTTAAAGATGAACAAAAAATTTATTCCTCTCTCATGCGAAAAGGCTTTTCTTATTCCCAGATTAAGCAAGTTATCCAAAAATCAGAAGATATTATATAATAAGCAATATAAAATTGTAGAATTAATTAAGTATTGATGTTAATATTAGGATAAGGTGAGAAGATAAAATGGGTAGACAGACAAAAGACGAACATAAAGCAAAGGTTTATTCAGCACTTGAAGTAGCAACTATTTGTGGCGTTGTAAATCAGACTGCCATCAATTGGATTAAGAATGGGCATTTGAAAGCTTTTTCAACTCCAGGAGGTCAATTTAGGGTTTATCCCGAGGACCTTGTAAGGTTTATGGTATCACGGAGCATGAAAGTTCCTGATGAGCTAAAAGAACTCTGTGGTGACTTCGTAATAAATAAAAGTGTCATAATTGTAGATGATGATATAGGCTTCAATGATGTTACGGCAAAATATTTTAAGAGATTATTTGAAAATGTAAATATATATCAGGCCTATGATGGATTTGAGGCAGGAACAAAGATGGCGCAATATGCCCCAGGAATTGTTGTGCTTGATTTGGATTTGCCAGGGTTAGATGGGTTTGAGCTTTGTCGTAAGATACGTGAGGATAAGGTTTATGGTAAACCTGTGATAATTGTTGTTACGGCACTTGAGGAAGAAGATTTAGAAGAAAAATGCAAAAGTCTTGGCTCTGTACTTTTCTTTAAGAAGCCTATCGATCTTACTCAATTGGCATCGTGTGTAAAGGATTATCTTGATAAATAAAAAAATAGCAGTCGGTAACGACTGCTATTTTTTTATTTATGATAGTAGTAAGCAGGGAATTGTATATCCTGTTGAATAGCTTTTTCCAGGACTTCCGGGAGAGCTGATTGAGAAGAGGCATTTGAGCCTCGTATAGCTGAAATAATACCCATCATGCGAGAGTAGAATGAATCTTTCATGACATATTCATATTTTACGATTTTGTAGTCCTCATAATCATATTCCATACTTGTCATATAATTTATGATACTGTCAAAATTACCTATGCCATCAATTAAGCCATTATTAAGGGCTTGTTTAGCTGTATAAATCCTTCCGTCAGCAAGTTCGTGGACGTATTTTATATCCATATCTCTTGCTTCAGCTACAATTCCCGTGAATTGATCATAACATTCATCGGCAATGGATTGCATTATAGCTTTCTGTTCATCTGTAAAAGGCTGGTTGTAGTTTCCCATGTTCTTGTTACGACCTGCTGTAACAGTAGTATACTTTATACCATACTGCTCCATGAGCCCTGTCAAATCGATAAAATTGCCGGATATAACACCGATACTGCCCGTAAGACAGTTTCTGTTAGCCATAATATAGTCTGCAGAACAACCGATATAGTATCCTCCAGAAGCAGCTATAGATGCAAAATACGCATAAATAGGGCGACCTGTAGCCAGCTTATAATCAAGTAGGGCAAGATAAGCTTCGTCAGCCTGGTATACGGATCCTCCTGGAGAGTCAATATAAAGAATAATTCCCTTATTATGATTATCTTTGGATAGAGTCTGTATAGTTTCCAAAAGCCATACTTGATTGTATGTACGGTTGGCTTCCTGTATCGTACCAGATATAACAAGCTCGGCAATATAATCTTTCTTGTTGCTGCCTGTCTTGATGACAATAGGTTTCTGATTACTGGAATAAGAGAATCTTTCTGTATTCCACACATCCCCGGAGTTAGAACTTTCAAAATCCGGATTAACCATCTGAATAATGACTGCCAGAATCGCAATCACAACAATAATAACAAAAACTATAATACCAGTCTTTTTAGTGTCTTTAGCCATAAAAATCTCTTAGAAGTCTTCAGGAGTAAAATCTCCTGCTTTTATTTTATATTCTTTCATGGCATGGTAAGCATTTACCATGCTCATGTTCATATAAGGATGAACCCACAGAATATTGAGAATACCAAAAGTCAGGGAACCTAATATAGCCCATCCAATAAAACTTAAATACATTACAAACAAATCTCCCTTGAATCCTTTGGTAAGTCTTTTGCTTATATTCATTGCATTACATACTCCGATATCAGGATTTTCGGCGAGAATAAAGAACATCTGGGAATATGAAATAGCCTTGATGATTCCAGGAATAACAAAAAGTAGGCTCCAAAGACAAACCCAAAGAATCTGCCATAAAGTACCAAGGAATCCATTAAGCCACATAGAAAATCCCTTGAAGTAAGAGTCCAGTGACTGTTTTTCTGTAGTGTGAGACATTATTATATACAGATTGGTAGCTGCCATTGAGAGGATACCACCTATAGCGATTTCAATACCGGTAAATAACCATGATATATTACTAGCCTTGTAATAAAAAGCTGGAGGTGTGAGATCCATGTAATACAAAGTGTTCATAAGGTCAAATACAGAGCCTATAGCTACAGTTGTTGATGGTATCTCAAGAATCCATATTATAGCGGAAGAAATAAGAGTTGCGAGAATAGGTGTTCCCAGTCTTCCGCTAAGCTGCTTTTTTGCGATTTCCTTATACATTTTGCGATTGAACATGATGTACTCCTTAAAACGTGAATTAAATTTTTGATTTGAGTAAATCAGAATAATATCTGTCCTCAATATCTTTTTCGGGAATTCCCGCTTGTGACAATATATTTAAAAGAATGCTTCTGCAGTTATTTATGGTGTCCTGGTCATCTCTATCACTGAGAATCTCAATTTCGATAAAATCTCCCAAAGGTGGAACTGCACATAGTTCAATAGTTGCAGAAGTTTTGGAATTTACATGATAAATCCAGTCCTTGACTTCCTTATGCTTGGATAGATGAACGTGATATCTTGCGTCAAGAAGGAAAGCTTCCAGTACCTGTGGGTCGCTTACTGAGCATTCCATTTCATTGTTGACTTCGATACTTACACCATTACCGTCTGTCTTGAGCTCCTTTCGCTTGTAAGTGATAAGATATGTTATACCTTTATCTCTTGTTTCCTTACGGATACGGAGCGAAGGCTTGGTTACATCGTCAGATTTGTAATATACGTCATCTCTTATGACAGAGTCTTCATAACGGGCAAACTCGTTTAGCCTGCGTTCAAGTTCATCACGGTTATATACGTGGGCTTTTAATTCAATTTCTGTCATCAGCGACCTCTTACTAATAAATACTATCACACAAAAAGATAAAAACAAACAAAGTAGCAGTGTAATTTATACAGTAAAATATCTAATAAAAAAAATGAAATTATGCAAGTGTTGTACTATAATTAATGACAATTTGACTATTGGAGGTTGATATGATAGTAGTTTTTGCATGTCATAGGTAACGGTAACTCTGCTATACATGCAGATACATATGCAGGTGCTGCTGATATAATATCAAAGAAATACAATGTTCCTGTGTTATATAAGTTTGACGGAAGTGGAAGTGATTCAGATTTGAAAGTTGTATCCAATTTATGTAATTTCTGGAAACTCAGAGGATAAGAAAAAAACAAGAAGTTTCTTTGTAATACAGTTACTCCTTTGTCCGGCTTGATAAGACAGACAAAGGAGTAATTGAGTAAAAACTAATCAGCTCTTGAACTCATCTACCTGTAAGCCGATTTCTTCGATAGAGCTACTTACTATACTAGTCAGGTTCTTTAAATCATTACCTGCAGTTTCAATAAGTTTGACAGTATCAGACATTTCATTCATAGCCTGTTTCATAGATTCTGAGGTAGTTTTTAGGGTATTTACTTCCTCCAGAATTAATTGTGTACCATTTGCCATTTCCTTAGATGCTGTATCTACATGACTTGTACTGTTACTCATAACTTTTAATGCTTCAGTAATCTGCTTAGAACCTTCTTCCTGTTCTTGCATTGCAATTTGAATCTGTTTCATGAGACCATCAGTTTCAGCGATTTCGGAAGAAACACCGGTAAGAGAAACCTGGGCTTCTTGAGATGATGTAACGACGGCACCGATTGTCTCCGTTATTTTACGTAGCTGTTTACCAATGGTCTTTGTCTGTTCACTAGAATCTTCCGCAAGCTTACGTATTTCATCAGCAACAACGCTAAAGCCTTTTCCTGAGTCACCAGCGTGCGCTGCTTCTATGGCTGCATTCATGGCAAGCAGGTTAGTTTGACTTGCTATAGTGGAGATAATCTTATTTGCCTGAAGAAGAATAATTGATTCAGATTTGACCGTCTTAACCATCTCATTAACGATATTTTGTTTTGCAATACCATCAGAAGATTTTTCGTTAAGGTTGTTAAAGGAGACACTCATAGCTTCAACTGTCTTGTTTACGGAATTGATGTTTCCAATCATTTGTTCAACAGCCGAGATAGCTTGACTTACACTGGCAACCTGATCACTTACAAGGCTGTTAAGAGAGTTGATGTTATCAGAGATCTTGTTGATGGTAGAAGAAGTTTCTTCTACACTTGAAGTCTGTGAGCTGATACTTTCACCGACATGGTCAATGTTTATAACAACTTTATCAATAGCTGTTGAAGTATCATTTGTTGAACATATAAGTTCATCACCGGTAATGGCGAGCTTTTCCTTTGACTTCTTTAGGGAAGAAATAATAGCCTGCAGTTTTTCTGTAAAGGTATTGAAACCTGAAACTACGAGTCCTACTTCGTCTTCGTGTGTTCCTTTTATTATGATACGCTTTGTAAGGTCAGCGTTTCCTTGAGCAATTTCGTTTATAGATGAGCCGACTTCAGACAAAGGTTTAAGAGAAGCAGTCAGGAACAAAACCATGATTGCCGCAATAATAATACCGACAACGGTACTTATTTCTATTTGCATTATTGTAATTGTTCGGGCAACATTTCTAATGGCATTCCTTGGGACAAGAAAGTTGAGCTGCCAGTTAGAAGCTGCAATGTTATTTGATGTATAGAAGTATTCTTCTCCCGTTTCTTTGATCTTAATCCACTTACCATATTCATCCTGTTTGGTAACTGAATATTCTTTGGAAAGTGTCTCATATCCGTCTACACGGTTGTCTGAGGATGTAATGAAGTCTGTTCCACAAGTAATAAAGGCTCTTCCCTTATAGGAGTTGAAGTTGTCGAAGGACTCGCGAATAACATCAGTACTTACGTTGTTTGTAACAAAACTGTTGACAACACCGTCTTTGATAATTGCCTTACATATATAGATAGAAGTTCTGCCTGTAAGCTTTGAAACTATTGATGTACTTGCAAATTCACGATAGTTCTTAGTAAAAATAGCATCGTAGTAATCAGTGTCCTTGACTCGGGTCATGGAACCTGTATCCGTTGCAAGGATTCCTTCCTTGGATACAAATCCTACGAAATCACTGTCTGAAGGCCTAAGATTAGTATTTTCAGGAAGCCAGTCAGCAATGATTTCGATATCACCGTTACTTATAATTTCTGAAACAGAGTATCCTGTTAGCTGACCTCCATACTGAAGAATCTTTGCAGAAATTGCTTCTGCATATGACTCTGTCAACGAAAAACAGTTTTGCTCTGTATCAGAAATAACTTTAGCCTTCAACACTTCATCTATGAATACAGAAGATATTACAGTTGCGATAGCATAAATTGTAATTATCATTGTCGAAAATTTTACGGCTAACGACTTACTTTTCTTCATAAGTAAACTCCAGGACTGTAAAAAATTAAGAATGCATCTTTAATTTAGTGTAATTTATAAGTGGAGAATTTCAATTAAATGGAAAAAATATTTAAAAATAATTATGCCGGATTTACATTAAGAAATTTTGAATTATATTATCGATGTACAGTATTATTCCTGGAGGTTTTAATGTTAAATCATAAAAAACTGTTTATGGTAGCTTTTGCTATATCTGTCCTTACGTGTGTTTTTATTTCCTGTGATATGTTGAAGTCAACTTCTTCATCTTCGGGAAGTAACAGTAAAACGGCAACTTATACAAAGAAGAATAATAAGGATTTAGTAAAGCTTGATTGGTATATAAACTTTCAGTGGTATGCTCGCCACTGGGGTGACAGTCAGGTTTCTAAATATATTACAGACAAAACTGGTGTAGATATAAACTTTGTTGTTCCTGCTGGTAATGAAGGTGAAAAACTTAATTCTCTTATGGCAGGTAATGAACTTCCAGATTATATTACTTTAGGATGGTGGGAAGGTCAAGTAAATGCTTTGATTGATAAGGGAATGGTTTATCCTTTGGATGAACTCGCTCAAAAATACTGTCCTGAGTTTTTTAATGTTGTAAATAATGACAAGATGGGGTGGTTCCGCCGTCCTGACGGGCATGTTTATGCTTATCCAAATTGTTCGTATACGCCAAGTGATTATGAAAAATACAAAGGAAAACTTACTTCAAATGAAACTTTTCTTGTAAGAAAAGACATGTATGAAGCTATTGGAAGTCCTGATATGTCAACGCCGGAAGGATTCTTAAAGGCTCTTGCTGATGCTAAGGAGATGTTTCCGAAAGTTGATGGTCTGTCTTTGATCCCTTTTGGAACAACAGAATTTGGTGAAATCGGATGTTCAACCCTACAAAAGACTCTTTCGCATTTCCTTGCTATTACACCTGAAAAAAATGGCCTTTTTACAGATCCAGAACTTGGACTTGTTGATGATCCTGAATATGTAAGATGGCTTCGTACTTTCCGTAAAGCCAATGAGATGGGATTGATCTCTAAATATGTATTCATCAACAAGAGAAGCCAGATAGAAGAAAATGCAGCTTTAGGTAGATATTTCTGTCTCTTCTATCCTAATACAGATATGCAGAATGCTCAAAACCTTTTGTATATCAATGATCCCAATTCAATTTATATTGCGGTAAAAGGACCTGCCAATTCTAAAGGTGATGATCCTAAGCTTGCTGGTGGAAGTATTTCAGGTTGGACTGTCACCTTGATTTCTAAAAACTGTAAGAATCCAGAACAGGCAATCAAATTCCTCACATATTTGATCAGTGAAGAAGGACAGTATGATTGCAATTTTGGAATACTTAATCAGACTTATACTAAAGTAAATGGAGTTCCGACTTTGACTCCAGAAGTAAAAGCTATTGATTCAGCAGATAAAAACCAACAGGAAACTGATATTGGTGTTTTATATACATATTGGATGTTAAAGGACGAAGCCTGGCAAGCCCAGTTTGGTTTGGAATATGCACCATATGTAGAGCAACCTCAGCTATGGACTCGTCCTTACGTAGAGAGTTATGCTATTTATGATGGGCTTACGTTGGCTCCTGACAGTGAGGAAAATGCAATTTATCAGGACTTACAGCGTAAATGGGGAAAAACATTTCATGATATGATTCTTGCTCCTGATGAGAACGAATTTAATCGGTTACTCAAAGAATATATAAGCTATCGTGATGAAAGAGGTTATCGAAAACTGCAGGAAGCTCAGACTGTCTTGATGAATGAAAATAAGAAGAAACTGGGTATGTAAGACTATACTATTTTCATTTATGATTTGTTGCTAAAAGTCTAAGACTTTTTTCTAAAACTCTAGGACTTTTTTCCAAAACTCTAAGACTTTTTAAAAAAAGTCTTAGAGTTTTTTTTAAAAGTCATACACTTTTGGGAGCCTGTAGAAACACAGGAGTTAAAATAATGACATAACCTCATTATTAATGTATTGTTCGTTGTATATTTATGTAATATTTTATTGACTATAATTAATAAAAATGCAATATTGTTAGTTATGAGTAATAATTTTCCATTAACACATAGTGAGCTTACAGAGCTTACCAAAAAATATCCAACACCATTTTATATCTATGATGAGCAGGGAATCCGTGATAATCTTAAGTATTTTACGAATGCATTCAGCATATTCCCTGAGTTTAAGGAATATTTTGCTGTAAAGGCTTTGCCTAATCCTTATATCCTCAAGATTCTTGAAAGTGAAGGATGCGGAGGAGATTGTTCAAGTCTTCCAGAACTTATGCTTTCCGAAAAATCCGGAATTACTGGTAAAGGTGTAATGTTCACCAGTAACGAAACTCCTGCTGAAGAATATCAATATGCTTACAAAAACGGCAATATCATTAATCTTGATGACATTACTCACATTGAGTTCCTCAAGAATGCCCTGGGGGGTAAACTTCCTGATACAATTTGTTTCAGATATAATCCAGGTCCCCTTAAGGAAGGTGGTAATGCTATTATCGGAAAGCCAGAAGAAGCTAAGTATGGACTTACAAAGCCTCAGATGATCGAAGCCTACAAAATCTGCAAGGCAGAAGGTGTAAAGCATTTTGGACTTCATACGATGGTTGCATCTAATGAGCTTAATCCTGACTTCTTTGTAGATACAGCACATCTTGTGTTTGACCTTGTTCTTGAAGTGCAGAAGGAATGTGGAGTAAACATTGAGTTTGTCGATTTGGGAGGAGGAATAGGTATTCCTTACAAACCTGGTCAGAAAAAGGTAGACCTTGAGTATGTGGCAAAGGAAATCCGCAAGCTTTATGATGCAATGATTGTTCCGGCCGGACTTGATCCTTTGGGAATATATTTTGAATGTGGTCGTCCTATTACCGGTCCATATGGATGGCTTGTAACAAAAGCAATCCATAAAAAGCATATTTACCGCGAATATATCGGTTGTGATGCAAGTATGGCAGACCTTATGCGCCCTGGTATGTATGGTTCATATCATGAAGTTACAGTTAGCGGTAAGGAAAATGCTCCAAAAGATCACGTATATGATGTTGTAGGAAGCCTCTGTGAAAACTGTGATAAGTTTGCAGTACAAAGGGAACTTCCTGAAATCAATGACGGTGACCTTATCATTATTCATGATGCTGGTGCTCACGGAAGAGCAATGGGCTTTAACTATAACGGAAAACTCCGTGCAGGTGAACTTCTTCTCAGAAGTGATAAGTCTGTTGTACAGATTCGTCGCCGCGAAACTATCGAGGATTATTTTGCAACCCTTGATCTTGATGGTGTAGAGGGATTTAAGGCTTAAAGATAAAGAGCTCATCATATAAGACACTCATCTGATATAGGTGAGTGTTTTTTTATAGATATTTCGTTTTTATATAGTTTATATCTATAACTGCTCACAGTTTTTTAATATTAGACATATATTTTCTTATCTGTTAGAATACAAATATACTAAAAATTATATTTAAGTTGAGTTATTATATGAAATTAACACAGTTATTGAACAGTCGTCGACTGACACTTTCCTTTGAAGTTTTTCCGCCAAAAGCAAACAACACTAATTACGAGTCTGTAAAAAAATCTGCTCTGGAAGTTGCAGCCTTAAAACCCGTTTACATGAGTGTAACTTATGGAGCAGGGGGAACAACTGCATCTAATACTGTGGATATTGCTCACGAAATTCAGACAAAATATGCTGTACCTGCTATTGCTCATTTGACTTGCGTAGGAGCCAACAGGGAGCAGATTCATAAATCCCTAGATGATTTTAAGTCTAGAGGTATTGATAATATTCTTGCACTACGAGGAGACAGACCTAAAGATTATGAGGGGGATCCTTTTGTTGACTATCATTATGCCAGTGAGCTTGTCCGGGAGATAAAGTCGTATGGGGATTTTTGTGTAGGTGGTGCCTGTTATCCTGAAGGACATACTGAAAGCATACGTAAGAGCGAAGATATAATAAATCTAAAGAAAAAAGTAGATGCTGGGTGTGACTTTCTTACAACCCAAATGTTCTTTGATAACAATATCTTCTTTAATTTTTTATATAAAGTTCGCAATGAGGGAATATCTGTTCCCGTGATTCCTGGTATTATGCCTATAACGCGAGCTAGCCAGGTTGCCAATGCTGTAAAACTCTCTGGATGTAATGTGCCTGAGAGGTTCAAGAATTTGGTGGACCGCTTTGGTGATGATGGAGAAGCCATGCAACAGGCTGGTATTGCATATGCCACAGATCAGATTATAGATCTTTATGCCAACGGAATTGACCATATTCATGTTTATAGTATGAACAAGAGTTGTATAGCTAAGGCTATTATGGATAATCTTTCAGCCATAATCAAATGAAAATAAGCCGGAAAGAAGCTCTTCGATATATGGGGATAAAGAGTGGTTCTGCAGATGAAAATACTGAACTACTTTTGGATCAGTGTATAAGAGAAATTGAGTCCTGCAAAAGTTTTAGGTATACTTACAGAAGATTTCCTGTGGTCATAGAGGGTGAGATTGTATATGTTGGTGACATGAAAATAAAAAGTCACAGCTTGGCCCGTAATCTCAAGGACTGCGAAGAAGTTCTTCTCTTTGCTGCAACTCTTGGTCTTGATATAGACAGGATGCTCAACCGGTACATCAAACTTAATATAAGTAAGGCTGTTGTGTTTCAGGCTGCAGCAGGTGCTGCGATAGAATCCTATTGTAATGAAATCCAAAAAGAGATAGAGAGTATCCTGGTGGAGGAAGGTTTGTATGTCAGACCAAGATTCAGTCCAGGGTATGGAGATGTAAGTCTTGATGTTCAGAGAGACTTTTTGCACTTGATAGCATCGGAGCGTACTGTTGGTATAACTCTTACTGAGGGAAACTTGATGGTACCTGAGAAATCTGTATCAGCGTTCATGGGATTAAGTAGAATACAGACATATTGTCGTCATGATGGCTGTGAAGATTGCGCAAAAAAAGATTGCCTTTATAGACGGTAGAATATCAGACTTGTTTTAGGAGAAATTGTTATGAACTTTAGAGACCAGCTTGGTAAGCGTATAATGTTTTTTGATGGAGGCCTTGGTTCTCTTTTGCAGGAAAAGGGCCTTGAAACTGGGGAGCTTCCTGAATTATGGAACCTTACACATCCGGAGATTCTCATACAGATACATAAAGATTATATTGCTGCAGGAGCGGATATAATTCTTGCAAATACTTTTGGGTGCAATAGATTCAAATTTGATAATGTTGATGAAATCGTTAGTGCGGCTATAGCTAATGCCCGTAAGGCTCGTGAAGAATCTGGTCGCGATGATGTCTTTATATCACTTGACCTTGGTTCAACTGGTAAATTACTCAAGCCGATGGGTACGTTGGATTTTGAAGAATGTGTTGATGTGTATGCTGAAGTTGTCCGTGCAGGCGTAAAGGCAGGTGCTGATGTCATAACTATAGAGACTCAAAATGATACTTATGAGTTGAAGGCTGCGGTTCTAGCAGCCAAGGAAAACTCTGATCTCCCTGTTATTGCAACTGTTGTCTTTGGCGAAAACCGCAAGATGCTTAACGGAGCTTCTCCTGAATCTGTTGTGGCTCTCCTTGAAGGACTTAGGGTTGATGTCATTGGTATGAACTGTTCTCTCGGACCTAAGCAGATGATGCCTATATTCAAGGAGATGGCAGAATATGCCAGTGTTCCTCTTGTGCTTAGTCCTAATGCTGGTCTTCCTATAAGTGTCAGAGGCAAGACTGTCTACGATGTAAATCCAGAACACTTTGCTGATGCAATGGTTGAAGCCGTTGATATCGGAGCTTGGATTGTAGGAGGTTGTTGTGGTACAACCCCGGCCCATATAAAAGCTCTTCATGATAAAGTTTGTTCTTGCAAGCCTAAACCCATCGTTGAAAAAGATATTTGTGTTGTTTCTTCATATTCAACCTGTGTTGAACTGGGAGAAAAGCCTGTAATTATCGGGGAGCGTATTAATCCTACTGGTAAGAGTAAATTCAAGCAGGCTCTCAGGGACAACAATATGCAGTACATTCTTAATGAAGGTGTAGTGCAAGCTGATAATGGAGCTCATATTCTTGATGTAAATGTTGGTCTACCTGAAATTGATGAGACAGCTATGATGGCTCAGACTGTCTATGAGCTGCAGAGTATTCTACCTAATCCGTTACAGATAGATACTACAAGTGCAGATGCAATGGAAAAGGCTCTGCGTATTTATAATGGTAAACCTATGGTTAACTCTGTAAACGGAAAGGAAGCTGTCATGAAGGAGATATTCCCGATTGTGCAGAAGTATGGAGGAGTAGTTGTAGGCCTTGCTCTTGATGAAGATGGTATTCCTGATACTACAGAAGGCAGGTTAAAGATAGCTCAGAAGATATATGATACGGCAGCATCTTATGGTATCAAGAAAAAAGATATTGTAATTGATGCCCTTACCATGACAATGAGTACGGATGATAATTCTGCCCTTATTACTTTAGGTGCTGTAGAAGGTATCAAGAAGCAGGGGGGAAGAACAGTTCTTGGTGTATCAAATATTAGCTTTGGACTTCCTCAGCGCGAAAAGATTAACAGTGCTTTCTTTACGATGGCTATGCAGAGAGGACTTAGTGCCGGTATTATAAATCCTAATTCAGCTAGTATGATTCAGGCTTATGATACTTACTGTGTGCTTGCTGGATATGACAAGCAGTGTCTGGACTATATCGAGCGATATGCTTTGCCTGTAGGAGAGGCTCCAAGTCCAGCTCCGTCAGCGCCACCTCCTAAGGCAAAAGGAACTTCAAGTCCTGCAGCAGGAACTGGGACTTCCATGTCACTTCAGCAGTGTATTATCAAAGGTCTTAAAGAACCTGCTTACAAGGCTACATTCAAGGCTCTAGAAACTAAAGATACTATGACTGTCATAAATGAGGAACTTGTTCCGGCTCTTGATACTGTAGGTAAGGGATTTGAAAAGGGGACTGTGTTTTTACCTCAGTTACTTATGAGTGCAGAAGCAGCAAAGTCAGGTTTTGAAGCTATCAAGGAATATGTGGAGAGGCAAGGACAGACTCAAGATAAAAAAGCGACTATTGTCATTGCAACAGTCAAAGGAGATATTCATGATATCGGAAAGAATATTGTCAAAGTATTGCTTGAGAATTACGGTTACAATGTGATTGATCTTGGCAAAGATGTATCTCCTGAAGTTATTGTCAATAAAGTTGTAGAGACACATGCACCGCTGGTAGGTCTTAGTGCTCTTATGACAACCACAGTTGTCAATATGGAGGAAACTATCAGACAGCTCAGGAAATGTGCTGCTTGGTGCAAGATAATGGTAGGTGGGGCCGTATTGACTCAAGAGTATGCTGATATGATTGGCGCTGATTTTTATGGAAAAGATGCCATGCAGTCAGTCTATTATGCCGAAAAGCTTCTGAATATGTGATACAAAAAAACTGTACGAAGTGTATTCGTACAGTTTTTTTTATAACTACTTTGTAAGTGCAAGCTGTTCTGCTATATTAAAGCAACAGTCACCAATCTTTTCGATCTGCTTGGCAAAGTCCAAGTAAATAAGCTCTGCCTTGACGTTAGCTCCATCTTCAAGTCGCTTTCGGGCAAGTTTCTTGAGGGCTTTTCGTTCTGAATCAATGCCTTCTTCAAGTTCCTTTGCAAACTCCAGCTGATCATTGTTAAGAGCTTTGTTGATATTCTTGTAGATGAACTGCAGAAGTTCTCTTGCAAGTTCTAGATAAGGCAGAAGTTTTTCAAAATCTTCCTGTGGAAAGTAATATTGCTTTTCTGTCATCTTGCGAAGTGATACACCGATACTCATCACATCATCTGACATTGATTCAAGCTCATGTACGATGTTCAGCATGATGCTTAGATTTTCGCTGGTCTTATCATCTATATCCATTCCTTTGCAACGCAGGATATATTTTGTAAGTTGCTCCTGCATTTGGTCAAGGTAATCTTCTTCTTTGACCATGTTGTCATAGTGATCTGTAAGGAATCTTCCGGATCTGTCCATGAATCCATACTGCAGTCTATCAAACATCTGAACAGAGATGTCTGCCATATGGCTTACTTCGTGTTGGGCTGCTACTATCGGAATCATTGTTGATTCACTGGCTGCAAGTTCGCTGAATTCAAATTTGTATACTGTAGGCAGTTCTCCTTGCTTTTCCTTTATGATATGTTCAACAATAAATGCAATCTGTTTTGTAAGAGGAAGGAACAAGAGAGTTCCTATTACATTGAACATTGTATGAAGCATGGCAATATGATATGTAACATTATCTGTAACAGGTCCTGGAACAATGATATCTACAAGATCAGTGAGTGGCTTAATGAATATAAGCGCAAGAACTGCTGTCACTATATTGAAAAGGACGTGTACAAGGGCTGTTCGGCGAGCATTTACACTGGCTCCTATTCCTGCCATGATAGAGTCTACTGTACTACCTATGTTGCTTCCGATGATTATTGCTGCGCTGAATTCCCAAGTAAGTAGTCCGTTGAATGCCATTGTAATGACGATAGCGGTCATTGCAGATGATGAGTGTATCAGAGCTGTGATTACTATACCAATTGAAGCTGCAATAGGAATACTTAGTGGACCAAGATTCTGTATCGCTGGCAAAAAACTCATGCTGTCAGCATTGAGGGATACGCTTTCACTGAGCCAGCCCAATGCTATAAAAAGCATTGAAAAACCCATTATGGCTTGTCCGATACCTTGTTTTTTCCATTTTTTGTTGATGAATACAAAATATCCTAATGCAAAAATTGGGATGGCAAAAGCTGAAATCTTAAAGTTAAAACCAAATAATGCTACTATCCATGCTGTAACGGTTGTACCAATATTTGCTCCAAAGATTACTGCTATGGATTGACCCAATGTAATCAATCCTGCATTTACAAAAGAAACTACCATGACGGTTGTTGCACCGGAAGACTGGATAAGCATTGTCAAAAGGGCGCCTGTCAAAAGCCCAGTCAAACGGTTTCCTGTCATAAAGTGCAAGGCTGCCTGTAATCTTTCTCCGGCAGACTTCTGGATTCCGTCAGACATTAACTTCATTCCATAAAGAAGAAAACAGAGACTACCTGCAATCTGCAGGAGAGTTGAAAGTAATACTTGTGCGCTCATAACTCTAATATATTGAAAAGTAGAGTAAATTACAATGAAATTGAGGTAAAGATTTTCTGTTAATCGTAGGACAAGTTTATATATATCAGTAAAATAAAAAAAAGGTCAGAAACTAAATTCTGACCTTTCATTGAGCGATGGGAGGATCGAACTCCCGACCCACAGATTAAGAGTCTGTTGCTCTACCAGCTGAGCTAATCGCCCTTTTGTAACGTGTCAATAAAAGATGAGCGATGGGAGGATCGAACTCCCGACCCACAGATTAAGAGTCTGTTGCTCTACCAGCTGAGCTAATCGCCCTTTTATTTAACGTGTGAACAATATATAATAAATAAATTATTGTGTCAAGAGACATTTATTATTTATTAGTTTTTTTTGTATTCCATAACAAGGATCTACGTGTACTTGTCAAAAAAATGAGCCATGTCCCCGCGGATTTTGGAACATGGCTCTAAAAAAGTTTATCTTTGGAGGAGTAAACCTTTTGTAATCAGATCTTTTTTTGCAAAATTATTTTGCTGCATCAATAGGTTTCATGCTTGTCATGTAAGCACGAAGCTTCTTTCCTACAGTTTCGATTGGGTGGTTACGGATTTCTTCGTTAACTTTAACCAATGTTGTATTTGCAACTGCAGTTGTGTTAAGATCCATTCCCTTACCAATGTCAGCTGTTGTTACTGTTTCCATAAATGGCTTGAGAAGAGGAACAGCAGCACGTGCAAAGAGGTAACATCCGTATTCAGCTGTATCAGAGATTACCTTGTTCATCTCATAGAGACGGCGACGGTCGATAAGGTTTGCAATAAGAGGAACTTCGTGAAGAGATTCATAGTATGCACTTTCTGGTTTGATACCTGCATCAACCATTGTTTCAAATGCAAGCTCGCATCCAGCTTTTACCATTGCAACAAGGAGAATACCCTTGTCAAAGTATTCCTGTTCTGTAATTTCTTCTGTTGTTTCAGCTTCTACTTCAAAAGGAATCTTTGCATAGCTTTCGCGCCAAGCATGGAGATTAGCATCGTCATTTGCCCAGTCCTTCATCATTGTAGAAGAGAATTCTCCAGAGATGATATCATCCATATGTTTTCTATAAAGTGGAGTCATGATCTTCTTGAGTTCTTTGCTGAGTTCGTTAGCACGAATCTTAGCAGGGTTAGAAAGACGATCCATCATGTTTGTGATTCCACCCCATTTGAGAGCTTCAGAAATTACGTTCCAACCATGCATAAGAAGTTTTACTGCGTAACCCTTGTCCATTCCGTTTTCTACCATCTTGTCGTAGCAGAGGATTGTTCCTGTCTGGAGCATACCACAGAGGATTGTCTGTTCTCCCATAAGGTCAGACTTTACTTCTGCGATAAATGAGCTTTCGAGAACACCGGCTGTTTCTCCACGTTCTGCACAAGCAAGTGCCTTAGCAAGAGTCATACCGCGACCTTCTGGATCGTGTGCTGGATGTACTGCAATAAGTTCTGGTACACCAAATCCGCGGAGATATTCGTTACGAACTTCTGTACCTGGTCCTTTTGGAGCCATAAGGAATACTGTGATGTCGTCACGGATTTCTTCGCCTTCTTCAATCATGTTGAAACCATGTGAATACCAGAGAGCTGAACCTTTCTTCATGTGCTTCATGAGGTTCTTAACAACTTCGTGATGCTGCTTATCTGGAGTAAGGTTACCTACAACATCTGCTGTAGGAAGAAGTTCTTCGTATGTACCTACTTTGAATCCGTTTTCTGTTGCGTTCTTCCAAGACTGACGTTTAGCTTCGATTGCTTCCTTGCGGAGACAATATGATACATCCATTCCTGAATCACGAAGGTTGAGACCCTGGTTAAGACCCTGAGCTCCACATCCTACGATTACTATTTTCTTGCCCTGAAGAGCTTTTGTTCCATCTTTGAATTCTTCACGTGCCATCTGACGGCAGTGTCCAAGTTCGAGGCGGGCTTCACGCCAAGGGATTGCATTAAAATAGTTCTGACCCATTTGTTTTTTCTCCTATACTTAAAAACATATAATAAATTAATTATTGTTAAAGAAACTTAACTATGATTTTATTATAGTGAGAAAATAATATTGCGTAAAGTGAAATAATTACAACTGATGCTTGCGTAAAGTACAATCAAGACTATATAAGTCTTCTACGCCACTTACTAAAATACCACCCATTCCTAACGAAAGGGGAAGTCTTAAGTCAATGTCGTATCTGTCTCCGATACTTATACAGTTTTCCGGTTGGCTTTGTGTGACATCAAGGGCTTTTTGTAAGACTTCTATAGCTGGTTTTGATTTATAGCAAGTATCCAGCCCGATAATATCTGGAAGGATTTGGTCTATACCTATAGCTTTAAGAGTTCTGCGTGCGGCATCAACAGGATTATTTGTAACGCATATCATCTTATATTGAGGTTTGAGATTATTGAGTACGGCTATAAGAGTGTCGTCTCGCTTAAGGTATTTTTCTGGTTCCATTAATGCATTGCGCCATTTTATACTTTCGTCGATTGATATGCCAAAGGCAGTAAAGGTGTTGCCTAGGGAAATCTTTTGTCCGTCATGGTCTTTAGCCCACTGGTGACGGTAGTTGCTTATCTTTTTTCGGGCTTCTTCGTCGCTCATGTTGTTGATATGAGCCCAGTGTCTTATCTGCACATCTACTTGTTCAAATACATAGGCAGGACTTGTATATAAAGTTCCATCTATATCAAATATCAATGTAGTTATTTTTTGGGGAATATTATAAAGTTCCATAATTTACTCGGTTAGATAGTATTTTGTGGACTGTAAATCAAGTCCTTCTGACATAGAGTTTCGCTGGCAGTAATGAAGTCAGGGTATAATCCCATTCCTGTAAAGGCAAATACTGCGTCTCCGATAAGTTCCGCGTCAGTGCATCTTGGTACTGCTATATCAATGCCTGTTATGTTGGCCTTGTACTGGGTCCACTGGTTGCTTTTTGACTGCCCCCCAGTTATTGTCATCATGTAATCCATTTTAAGTCCAGCTTCTTCTGCAGCTAATCTCAGCGTGTGCAGAGCTTGCTTTACGTTTAAGGCTATATCATTCATCAATATAAAACCTTTGTACATTGAAGCATCATCAGGTGTGCTTTCGATGAAGTCATGGATAAACTGGTTGTATGTGTAGTCTGTATTTGTTTTTTGCTTAAGTTCTTCTATATAATTTGTAAACTTGATGCCACTTTGTGGCAAAAGTACACTTGCATTCCAAAGTCCAGGTATTACAGATGGCAAAGTTCTGATTCCATCAGCTCTAAGGGGAATATTTGTGCACAAGTTTATGCCTTCACTGCTTCCTGCTCTGTCACAAATCATACCGCTTTTTAATGTTCCGGATCCTACCAGGGCAGAAACAAAATCTGGGGCTCCACAATATACCTTTGTATCTGTGCTGATATCCATAAGTTTTGCAAGATCTTCAGATACTGAGCCTGCACAGAATCCTGGCTTTACAAAAGGAGGAAGCTTATCTGATTCCTTTGTGCTGAAATCATTTTGGGCTAAAGATATTTCGTCCCAATATGCTGTGATAAATCTGTCTTCAGGGAGAATAGTAATCTTTGTACCTGTCAACTGATATATAAGATACTCTGGTCCGCTAAAGATTGTATCTGACTTTGCAAATATAGCTGGATATAAGTATCTGAAAGTAAGCAATCGAGGGATAAAAAGAGACGGTCCCACAACCTTGATATCCTTAGGGACTGGAACATTCCATAGAAGTACAGTTCCATCACTACTTACAAGGGTAGGACCGTTTCCACTGATGCATAACGCATCGATATTGCTTTCTGGGCAAAGAGCATGAAGTTCTCTGCAAGCGTCAACAAGACTTAAGAGCCAGTCTTTGGAAGCCTGGCGACTTAGGGCAAGGACATTGCCCTGACTGTCTATCAACGCAGCCTTGAGAGATGAAGTCCCTATGTCGGCGCAGAGAACTGTCTTTGTCATTACTCAGATTTTGTTTCTTTGTCTGCTGCAGGAGTACTGCTCTTGATCATCTTATCAATGATATTACGGTTATCCATAAGATCACCCAAAGACTGATTGTGATGAAGACGAGTAATAACGTTGGCAAAGAGACCACTGACGTTAGTACTTATGTACCATTCACGCTTGAGAAGTTCTTCGTGATATACAGCATTTGTACCAATGATACGGTAGAAGTATCCCTTTTCATAGGCTTCGTCAAACTGCTGGATGGCGTTACCTGTAAAGAAAGGAAGACTTATTGCGGCGATAACTTTTGTAGCACCCTGTTCATGGAGGAATTCCATAGCTTTAAGGAGTGTACCACCTGTACCGAGCATATCATCGGCAAGGAAAGCAACCTTACCTTTAACGTCACCCAATAGTTTTACACTCTTGATGTTTGTAGACTTTGCGTCCTGAGTAACGATAGAGTAATCTCTTTCCTTATAGATCATAGCAAGAGGCTTTTTGAGACCTGTTGCATAGAACTTGTTACGGTCAATAGCGCCTGTATCAGGACTTACTACAACCAAATCTTCTTTTGTAAGATCCATAACCTTTACAAGTTCACGGATTATCTGATAAGAAGCATGGAGATTTTCGCAGTGGGTGTGACCAAATGCGTTTACAATCTCACGTGAGTGCAAGTCAAGAGTAACGATTCTCTTTACTTCCATGCTTTCGTAGATGTGGCCTAGGAGAGCAGCTGTAAGACCTTCGCGACCCTTCTTTTTGTGCTGACGGCTGTAAGGATAAACCGGAAGTACAAGTGTAATTTGTCTGGCTCCAGCCTGGCGTACGGCATCGATTGTAACGAGAAGACTCATTACATGGTCGTTTACGCTGAGACGCATTACATTCTTTCCGTCATTCAGGGCGATAGGTTCATGGTTTTCTACATCCTGGAAGATGTAGACATCTTTCCCACGAATACTTTCGTTGATTTCGGTCTTGAATTCACCATTGGCAAAGTAAGTAAAACGAGCGTTTACCTTGAATACAGGAGGACGGTATTTGTCTGTCATCCCTCGGATACAAAGGTCGCTGGTCTTTAGGTCATTCTCAAGATTGATTTGCTGGATGAGCTTTTCTTTGTCTAGTGAATAGCGTTTAGAAATGACATCGCTTTTAAGTGAAAAGCGGTGTTTGTACATGTGGCGCAAATGTGTAATTACTTCGTTTGCAAAAGCTTCTCCACCCGGACAAGCTACCACGGCAAGATCAGTAGGTTCAGAATACGGCATTATTCTCTTTCCCTCTATGATAATCTATATGCGTTATACGTTCTCAAATAGCGTATAACGACCCGCTGCCAAAAAAGTACAATCATATACTCTCTTAAAGGCAAGACATTGTACAATTTTAACAATATAAGGTCAATTAGAGTTGATATCTGCTGAGCTTTTGGATTTTTGTTAGGGAACTCTTGGAATGTTTGTAGGGAACTTTTATAGAAAGTATTCACTGTTTTCAAAAAAGTATCCAGTACTTTAAAAAAAGTAAACAGTACTTTTAAAAAAGTAAACAGTACTTTTAAAAAAGTATCCAGTGTTTTTAAAAAAGTAAACAGTGTTTTTAAAAAAGTAAACAGTATTTTTAAAAAAGTAAACAGTATTTTTAAAAAAGTAAACAGTATTTTTAAAAAAGTATCCAGTTCTTTTTTAAAAGTATCCAGTAAAATTTACAGATGAATGATTACTTTTAAAAAAAGAACAGCACCTTTTATGCAAAAGCCTAGGAGCTAAATGCAAAAAGGTGCTGAACTATGATATAGTTTATACTGTGCTTTATCTCAATATATTGAGACTACTGCTCTAAACAAAACGCTGTGCAGGAGAAACAATCCAGATTGCTTTGAGAGGTGTGTTTCCGATGTTTTCCAGGGTATGAGGAGCTCCCGCGCTAAAGCTTACGCTGTCTCCAGTGTTGATGATATATTCATTGTTTTCGTAATGGAGCTTTGCATTTCCTTCAAGTACAAAACCCATTTCTCTTCCCAAGTGTCCATAGTTACCTCTATGAGTCTGACCTCCAACAGGAATCGTTATCATGTATGACTCTATGGTGTTCTGTCCTTCTTCTTCTATCGGATGGGCTACTTCCTCGTATGTAATGTCATCTTCTCTGACTGTGCGTCGTTCCCCGGCTCTGATAACCTGAACATGACGCTGTCGGTTATATTCTTCAAAAAGGTATGAGAGATTTATGTCAAGGACATTTGCCAGTGTCAATAATGTATCGATGGCAGGAGAAACTCGGTTGCGCTCTATCTGTGAGACGAGACTTTCACTGACGCCAGCCTGCTGAGCTACCATCTTTAAGGTGAGATGTTTTTTTTCACGAGTTGCTCGTAGCTTTTCTCCAAAATGGTATGTCTTCTTGGATGTGTTGTCTGTAATGTTCTCTTCTCCGATAACATTCTCTGTGTTTTCTTCTATAGACATATGCTGCTCCTGATTATTTTGTCTGTTGTTCCATTACAAAACGTATGAAGTGGTCTTCCAGTGTTTTCTTTGGACCTGGAACATTAAGTCGCTGTCTTGCTCTGGCGTTGTCTCTCCTGACTGTATACAATAGATAAAAATCCCGATAATCGAGACTGATATCTGTTTTTACTCTTTCTTCCAGATATTTGCTTACTTCGTCACGGCCAATGGATTTAATTCCCTGATTCTTTAGTATGCCCTTTAGTTTGAGTATCTGTTCATGGGATATTCCAAATAGGAATTCTTCCATGGCTTGGGTAACATCTGGGTCTGAAAGTTTCTCTTTGATGAATGCAGTCCACTGTTCATCCATCTGCATGCTTACCATGATAAGTTCACTTGTGCCCATCATGGTGCCAAATGCAGGTGCAAGTGTACGTCTTGCAGACCAAACTTCCTGTAATACAGGAGCTATGTCTGCTATTGTCTGGTCACTTCTGTGTTCCCATAGGACAATAAGTGCCCTTGCAATATTCTTACGAAGTTCTATATCTATGCTCTTGTCTCTGATAAGGCTCATGTAAACGTCTTCTGCCATAAGTGTAAACATGAGTGTTACAGTTTCATCCTGATATGCCTTGACGTCTTTATCACTCATCATGGCATAATTCTTTGCCAGCTTTGACATGGAATAGAATGTATGTATCTTGGAAACAAGGAAACCTTTTCCTAATATTGCCTTTGACGGCATATGCAAGGTTGTATCACCTTCTTTCTGGTGAGAAACCAGAGTCTCTACCAATGCTTCCGGTGTACGCACGGAGGATGTCATATATGTCCGTTCCAACAATGATGGAAACTGGGCTATTGACATAGCCAACTGTTCAATATCGTGCAGTCTTAGTTGGAGCCTTTCAACCCTGTCAGGAGCTGATTCCAGTAATGCGTCTACAAGTTTCCTTACAAGTTCTTTCTGATGCTTTGTGAGAACAGTAATACCTGTCTTGATAAAGTCCTGGCGTTCGTCTTCGTCAAAAAAGCTCTCAATGCTTACTGGTACAAACTCAAATTCATTATCTATGTTTTTTTCTTCCATATAGTTACCTGGGTAATTCATAAAGCCAGTGGATAAATCAATATTGTAAAAACTACAGTATTAGTTCAAATCAATATGATTATATCATAGAATAAATTAAATTCAACCGGGCGATTTTAATTAAGCTTTTATAATGCCGATATATAGGTTATGAAGAGATTTTTTGAGTTTATCATTTTAATGTTTTTGCCTGTGTTTCTGTCTGCACAAGGAAGTATAGATAAAGATTTATCGCTAAGACTGGATGGGGCAGATGTCATTGTAGAGCAGGCAAAAGTTGATGGACAGAACGGATATATGATATATGTCCGGCAGAAAAACGGTGTCAGTAGCGTTATGTTTCTGGATACGTCCAAAGATCCTGAAGGTAAGAGAGAAAATTATGCTTACAGGGCTAAAGAATATAATTCTGTCAATGGGGATGAAATAAGGGTTCTTAATGGTAAAGTCCTGGAATCAGAGTATGCAAAGTTTTCACTTATAAGCTCGACAATAGTTGAAGATGTAAGATTGGGTAAATGTTTTAGAGTATTTATGCCGGAAACAGTTGTTTTTGGATACCCTTGGAGTCGAAATGGTACTGTAACCGTACAGAAAGGGACCTTTGTCAATATCCGTACTTTTGAAAAACCTTATGGAAGTTATGAGGGAGCCTACAGGGACAATCCGTTTATGTTTGATCTGGCTCCTGTACAGGAGAATCCTATCGCTGAAGTCTTTGCTGAAAAGGAAGTAGTTCTTTCTGATAAGTATAGTGTGGATGCGGCTGAAAAGTTCAATGAAATTGCAAAGCAAGGAAATGGAATCCTTAGATATTCTTCTCCAGAAAAACTTACCGGGGATCTTCTTGACTCCTTGGAATCTATAAATCCCAAGGATGTGGCTGATGTAATTTTTGCCATAGATACCACTGGCAGCATGAATGATGACATGGAGGCTCTCCGTAAAGAATGGGTCCCGAAACTTCTTGAACAGTTAAAGGAATTTGAAGATATACGTTTGGGCCTTATATTTTATAGGGATTACGGGGATAACTATAATACTAATGGGCTGCCTGTCAAACTTATGGATTTTACCTATTCTACAGATTTGTTCATCAAGACTTTGGACAGCGTAAAGATCATAGGAAAAGAGGGGGGAGATATTCCGGAAGCTGTATACGAAGCTTTGTACTCAGGATTGGAATATTATGGCTGGAGGCCTGAAGCTCAAAAAAAGATAATTCTTATAGGTGATGCTGAACCGCATAATAGACCGAAGGGAACAAAGAACATTACACAGAAACTTGTAATAGAGCTGGCAACCAAGAGACAGGTAACTTTGGATTGTATTATTGTACCGTCAGATTCGGAGTAAATCCGAATCTGATAAGTATCTAGTTGAGGTAACTGGAAGGAATCTTTGCCAAATCTATCTGGGCAAGCTTGCGGAATTGTGCAGGATACATCCCAGGTGTGCTGTCATTGTAGATATCAAGTATTTCCTGAAGCTTAGTAGCTGCTTCTGAATATCTTTTCTGCTTTACGCATAAGTGGGCGATTTCAAAAGTTCCTTCGATATAGATTGCTGTATCCATGCCATAGCGCTGTAAAAGGATGTTGTAGTAGTACTCTGCAGCCTTATCGTTACCGGTGTTACTGGCATTTTGAGCTTTCTGTATTATTTCCCTGGCGGTTGTGTCAGCAGGAAGTTCATCTGGTACAGAAGTACATCCTGCAAGGACAATTACTGAAAAAATAGTTAAGAAGAGTAAGTTAAACTTTAGCAAAAATCTTGAATGTTTCATTTCTCTATTGTATCATTTTAAAACAAAATGATATACCCCTGTTATTTATGATATAAAATACTAACATACGGGTATCTTAAAAGTTACAAATTTAACAAACTGGAGGCTTGATATGATTAAAGCCGGAATTATTGGTGCTACAGGTTATGCTGGTGTGGAACTTTTCAGGATACTTTTGAAACATCCCGGAGTAGAGAAGATTTACTGTAGTTCCGTAAGTTTTGAAGGTCAGCAGTTGGATGCTGTATACCAGAATCTTTTGTGTCAGTTGGGATCAAAATGTGATGGTCGCCTTTTGACTGCAGATGAAGTTAAGGAAAAAGCTGATGTCATCTTTACAGCTCTTCCTCATGGAATTGCAGAGCAGTATGCAGATTATTGTGTAAAGCATGGAAAAAAATTAATAGATTTGAGTGCAGACTTCCGTTACGGAATGGATGAAGAAACTTTCAAGACATGGTACAAGAAGGAATGGGATTATCCTGAAGTACACAAGGAAAGTGTCTATGGTTCTCCAGAAATGAATCGTGAAGAAATCAAGAAAGCCAGGGTCATAGGTAATCCAGGCTGTTATGTAACAAGTGCTACTCTTGGTCTTATGCCTGCCCTCAAAGAAAATCTTGTTGCTACGGATACAATAATAGTTGATTCCAAAAGCGGAGTAACAGGTAGTGGACGTAACCCTACAATGTCCAACCAGTTCTGCGAATGTGGAGAAAGTTTCAGTGCATACAAGGTTGGAAATCACCGTCATCAGAGTGAGATTCAGCGTAATTGTTCTATCATTGCAGGTAAAGATGTAAATATCATATTTACACCTCATCTTATTCCTCAGAATCGTGGTATCCTTACTACAATATATGCACCTCTTACAGAAGATGGTCAGAAGAGAGTTGCCGCAATTGCAAAAGAGAATGACTGCAGTCTGTCTGAAGCAGTAAGATCTATATATAGAAAGGCCTATGGAAAGGAACCTTTTGTCAGAGTTCTCCCTGAGGGTGTAGGTGCAACAACCCGTGTTGTAAGATACAGCAATTACTGTGATGTTCAGGTTTATGTTGTCAATGATGGTAAGATGCTGGAGATTGTAAGCAGTCTGGATAACATGATAAAAGGTGCATCAGGTCAGGCGGTACAGAACATGAATCTTATGTATGGATTTGATGAGACTGCAGGTATAGATTTTATTCCTTGCGCATTCTAAATCCGATTGAATTGGCCTGTGTGGCTCTTATGGCTGGAGACAGTACAGATTTTCCGTTTATGCAAAGTTCTGTACTGCTTCCGCCGTCTAGTTGGATTGCATTGTAGCAGTCCAATGCCTGGAATATCCTTGTACACATCTGATACGATAATCCTATGGAAGAGAGTTTGTTTTCTCCTTCAACTGCCAGAATGTAAATCGTAGAACCTTCTTTTGTTATGCCGACAGCTGTGCGGGAGTCATATGAATGCCGTTTAAAAGTCTGTTCTTCTCCATCATATAAAATCGAAAAGAATCCTCCAAAAACATAGTCATATTTATTGCATTCCTCTTTTGTCTGTTGCTTGATTATATAAGCTTTGTCTTTATTAAATGCTATTGCCGAATATCTTGGGATACAGTCTGAAGTATATATATCATTTGTTTTTTGAATCCCTACAAGAGAAACCATATAAGGAACCACTGATTTTATCTCAAATGGTGTTGCATTAAAAGCTACAGTGCAGTTATTTTCCCGGGCGAATTGTTTTGTGCTTTTTGGGGTATAGCAGCTGTCTAGGTTTTCTGCTTGATCTGGCGATGGATAACTTAAAAGTTCCAGATTCTGATTTGACAAGTCTATCTTTACCAGATGATATGTAAGTTTCATTTTCCTGGACTTGAATACAGCGTAATCAATTCCAGGCTCTATTTGTAGCCAATCATACTCAGAAGGAATGTAATATTCAGAAGGGAATAGGAGCTGTTCTTCCTGATTGGAGTTGACTTCCGGTACAGAACCGCAGGATATAAGAAGTAATGTCAGAAATAAAGAGGTTACTGATATAAACGCTTTTTTGAATAAGGATTTCATATAGGATTTGATTATCAGTTATCTATTGCATAAAGTCAATATTTGGCTATAAACTTGGTCTTGAATATGAAAATGATAATAATGGGCAGTGGGACAAGTCATGGAGTTCCGGTTATTGGCTGCCAATGCAAAGTCTGTACGTCAAAAGACTTTAGAGACAATAGAATGAGATGTAGTGCATATATAACAGATGGTGCTGATATTGTGATTGATACGGGGCCGGAGTTTCGCATACAGGCAATCAAGAACAAGATAACACATCTGGATTGTGTTTTAATAACTCATAGCCATGCAGACCATGTTTATGGTATGGATGACTTGCGCATTTTTAGCCATACAAAAGCAGTCGACAGTCATGCATCACCCAACAGTGAAGAAACTCCTGCAATGCCTATTTATGCTAACTCAAGGGCAGTGGAAGATATCAGATATAGATTTGATTATGTATTTCAGCCTACAAGAGAAGGGGGAGGCAAACCTAAATTTGAGCTTCATAATGCAGATCATTACGATAAGGACAGGCCTATAGTAGTAAAGGATATTGAGATTATTCCGGTGCCTATCAGACATGGATCTTTGATTGCAGCTGGGTATCTTTTAAACCAGTATAAAAACATACAGGGAAAAAAGGAAAAGCATTCCATTGCATATCTTACTGACTGTAACTGTGTGGAAAATGAATCTATAGAGTTGATAAGGGATAATGCCGGAATACTTGATTTTCTGGTAATTGATGCTTTAAGGGAAAAACCTCATTCCACCCATTTTGGTTTTGACCAGGCTCTGGAAGTTGCTTCTAGAATCTGCGCAAAAAATACATATTTTACTCACATGTCCCATAACTTCAGTCATGTCGAGATACAGGAGTATATTGATGGTGTACTTGCTTGCTATCCAGGACTATTGAATATGGTAAAATCAGGTGGCTGTGTTTCCCCAGCTTATGATGGTCTTGAACTCGTCGTATAGGTTTTTAAAATAAAAAATCCCGTCTTGTATATAAGACGGGGTATTGCAGAAGATTTAGAAAGACTACTCTGCCTTTGGTGCACCAGCATTAGCAGGTACAACGTTAATCTTCTTTGTAACAAAACCACTGCGGAGGCAGCGTGTACAACAGTTAATAGTTCTTGTTGTTCCAGCAACTTCTGTCTTAATCTTCAAAAGATTTGGTCTCCAAGTACGCTTTGTGTGGTTCTTAGATTTACTGATTTTATTACCGTACATAGGGTGCTTACCGCAAATATCGCATGTTCTTGACATATCTCTTACCTACCTATAAAAATAACAGCTTTGAGTTCTAATATAGTACATGATTGAGAGCATCATGTCAATCATGATTACCGTATTCTAGATAAAATATAGAGTTTTGACAAGTGCCTTGTCATGCTTTTGTTGATTTTCCATAAGTTTTTTCAATTTCCTCAATTTGATCTCTTATGGCTGCGGCCTGTTCATATTCAAGTCTGTCAGCACATTCCATCATCTCCTTCTTGAGAGCATCAATAAGCTTCTTTCGTTGTGCCGGTACAAAGAGATTTGCATTCTTCTTGAGAACTTCGAGGTTTGTAGCAGCCGCTTCTTCTGCCTCGACTTTCTGATGTTCAAGAATATCTTCGACAGCTTTCTTTATTGTAACAGGTGTTATGTTATGTTCCTTGTTGTATGCTTCCTGAATTGCTCTACGGCGCTGGGTTTCTGTAATGGCTTCCTTCATGGCGTCGCTCATACGGTCTGCATACATGACGACTTTTCCCTGGGCATTACGGGCTGCACGACCAATGATCTGTATAAGACTTGTTGTACTCCGCAAAAATCCTATTTTATCAGCGTCCAGCAATGCAATGAATGATACTTCCGGAAGGTCAATTCCTTCTCGAAGCAGGTTAATGCCTATAAGGACATCTGTTTCGCCAGTTCTAAGGCTCTTTAATATTTCTACACGTTCAAAGGTATCAATTTCGGAGTGTATGTATTTGACTTTAAGGTTGAGTCCTGTAAGGTAATCTGTCAGGTCTTCTGCCATTTTCTTTGTAAGGGTAAGTACAAGAGATCTTTCGTCTTTTTTGATACGCTCCTGAATTTCCTTATAAATGTCCTGCATCTGGCCTTCTGTAGGGCGGACTTCTACTATAGGATCCAATAAACCTGTAGGGCGGATGAGCTGTTCAACTATCTGTGTGGACTGCTTGATTTCTTCTGCTCTTGGAGTTGCTGTGACATATATTACCTGATTCATTTTGGCAGTAAACTCTGCAGCCTTGAGCGGTCTGTTGTCCAGAGCGCTTGGCAGACGGAATCCAAAGTCTACGAGATTCTGTTTACGGCTTCGGTCTCCTTCGTACATGGCACCAATTTGAGGGACAGTTACGTGAGCTTCGTCTATAAGACAGAGAAAATCATCTGGGAAATAGTGGAGTAAAGTTGCCGGAGGATCTCCGTGGGCTCTGTTGGAAATAGGTCCTGAATAGTTTTCGATACCTGAACAGTATCCCATCTCCTTCATCATCTCAAGGTCGTATGTTGTTCGGGTCTTGATTCGTTCGGCTTCCAGAATCTTTCCTTGGGCTTGAAGTTCGGCTACACGCAGGTCAAGCTCTTTTTGGATCCTATCACTAGCCTGAAGAAGCATATCCTGTGGAACAACAAAGTGTTTGGCAGGGTAGAGCCATAGTTCATCCAGAACTTCTATTGTCTCTCCTGTTATTACATCGAATCTCTTTATGCGGCTTACTTCATCAAAATCGAGTTCTACTCTGTAAGCCTGGTCTGTTTCCATATATGGAGGAAATATATCAATGGTATCTCCCTTGATACGGAAGTTACCTCTTTCAAGAACCATGTCATTACGGTTGTATTGTATTCCTATAAGAGTTGCAGCAAGTTTATGTGAATCCAGAATCTGTCCTTTTTCAATATGGGTACGCATTTCCTTGTAAAGTTCTGGCATACCAAGACCATATATGCAGCTGACTGTAGCAACAATGATTACATCCCTTCGTTCCATAAGGGCATATGTGGCGGCCAGGCGCAGCTTGTCTATTTCCATATTGACGGAAGCATCTTTTTCGATGTAAAGGTCTCTTGCAGGTACATAAGCTTCTGGTTGATAATAATCGTAATAGGAGACAAAATACTCTACAGCATTGTTTGGAAAGAAAGTCTTGAACTCTCTGTAAAGCTGTGCCGAAAGGGTCTTGTTGTGGCTTATGATCAGAGTTGGTCTTTGTACGGCTTCTATTATCTTTGCCATGGTATAGGTTTTACCAGAACCTGTGACTCCTTTTAGAGTCTGATATTTGTCGCCTCTCTTGAAACCTTCTGCAAGAGCCTTGATAGCTTGGGGCTGGTCTCCTGATGGCTCATATGGTGAAACTACTTTGAATTCTCTCATTTTGCATCCAGAATGACACTAAGTTTGACATATTCTCTTCCACGGAGAACTGTAATTGTTACAGTATCTCCTGGCTTTTTGTCTTCCAGTGCGGAGTAATAATCAGCAATACTACCTACACTGATATCGTCGATGGCAGTGATGATATCACCTCCAAGATAGATAGTTGTAGGATTAAATGTTCCGTAACGGACAGCCTGAGTTCCGCCTCTAAGACCTGCTTTTTCTGCTAGAGATCCTTTTGTTACGGTACTTACAATCATTCCTGTATTGATTCTGTATCCGGCATAGTTTGCTATACGGGAAGAGTTCTGTACAAGAGAAACTTTCAAGACTCCTCTGTTTACAGCGCCATTTTTGATAAGTTCGCTTACTACACGACGGGCTGTACTTATAGGAACTGCAAATCCAATTCCGCTGGAACTTCCGGATTTTGAGATAATCATTGTATTTATACCGATCATACGGCCCTGGCTGTCAAGAAGTGGTCCTCCGGAGTTACCTGGATTAATTGCAGCGTCAGTCTGAATCATATTGCGTATGATGACATTTGAGCTTTCCTGGATAGGTCTTCCGAGTCCTGAGATGATTCCTGTTGTCATTGTTCGTTCCAGACCAAAAGGGTTACCGATGGCAATGACTTTCTGTCCTACTTTAAGATCATTGCTAGAGCCAAATGCAATAGTCTTGAGTTCAAGCCCTGCGGGAGGTTCAAATTTAAGGACTGCAATGTCGCTTTCCTTATCCTGACCTACAACCTTACCTTCAAAAGTTGTTCCATCATATAAAGATATATTTATTATGCTGGCGTTTTCGATGACATGTACGTTTGTCACGACATAGCCTGATTTGTCGATTATTGAGCCAGACCCAGAACCTGAGGATGTAACTACAGGTTCCAGAAACCAATCATAGCCCATTACTTGTGTAGTAATGTTGACTACAGCTTCATTGCATTTTTCGTATACACTGATATTTTGTAATTCATCCTGGGTAAACTGACTGCCGGATGCAACCTTTAGAATATGGTCATCGTTAACGTCAGTTTCGTCAATGATAGTGTCTTCTATCAGATTGTCATCTGCAAGAATAGCTTCAGAGATAGCTTGGGCAGATTTGGCTTCAGATTTGGATTTGTTTATATTTAAGCATAGGACAACAGAAATTGCGGCTGCCGTAATTGCAGCCACAATCGATGTAAAAATAAGTTGATGTTTAGAATAAAGTTTCATGCTTTAAATATAATAATTCATTGTGGTATTGTCTATTGATTTGTTAATAAACCATGTTCCATAAAGCTGAAGTAAGAATCTTTGGTAATGATGATATGGTCAATGAATGATATTCCAAGTAAATCTGCTGCTTTTTGCAAGGCGATTGTTGTATCCTCATCAGCTTTGCTTGGAAAGCATGGACCTGCCGGATGATTGTGACAACAGATGATTCCACTTGCGTGTTCTACAATGGCTTTGGCAAATACTTCCCGGGGGTGGAAAACAGTTTTGTTGGGACTGCCTACAGCAATTACGCTTATGTCCAGGATTTCATGATGGCCGTTAAGAGTTGCTGTGATGAAATGTTCTCTGGCATCTAAGGCATAATGCTTGATATAAGGTAGCAGATCCTGGGGGGTAAATATGATTGCGTTATGATGCCGATTTTTACGGTATCCCAATTCCACTGCAGCAGCCAATGCGTAAGCTTTGGATTCTCCCAAGCCTTTTATCTTTCTGAGGTTATCATAAAGCATAGGTCGATCAGTCTCATTGATTACGCGTATAGCTTTTTCTGCAATTTTTTCCACAGGATTTGATGTTGTTCCTGAGCCAAGTATAAGCATGATAAGTTCCTCATCGGTTGGAAACTCTATGCCGTTTGCTTTGACCAGCTCTCTTATATGAGGTTTCTGGCGTTTTGCTGAAGAAGCAATATGTGAACTTAACCGGTCTGCAATTAATATGTCGTCTAAAAATTTATTGTCCATATGTATATATATTTGCCTGTCGATTAAACTTGCTACACAATAATTCTAAAATAGAGGTTAAAGCCTTGAAATTGCAATTTTTAGAGGCTTCATTATGAATTGAATTTATTAAATGTCTTCTATATAATACCGCTTCATAGGAATGTGAATGGATAACAGATACTTTGGTACGGCTTCTGTCTGGCGTATACTTCTTAAGCTTGCTCCTCCTATTATGTTTGCCCAGCTGATCCAGGGATTATACAATATAGTTGACAGTTACTTTATAGGAAGATATTCTACGGCCGGCCTTAATGCCTTGTCAGTTATCTATCCGGTACAAAATCTTATTACGGCAATTGCAGTAGGGACTGGAGTTGGTATCAATACTGTCATGGCAAGATTCTTTGGAAGTCAAAGAAGTAATCGGGCTAGGGAAACTGCCGGGATTGGCAATGTACTGACGTTTGCTACATGGATTGTATTTGCTGTAATATCTCTTATCTTTTTAAAGCCCTATGTAACAATATCTGCTGCTGATGAACTTTCTCGCAGAGAATGCTATACATACGGTCGTATTGTATGTATGTTCAGCCTTGGAATATTTATGGAAAGTACTTGGACTAAGATACACCAGTCCAAGGGAAATATGAATCTTCCTATGGTTGCCCAGATTACGGGTGCATTGATAAATATAGCGCTGGATCCCCTTCTCATTTTTGGAAACATTCATTACGGAGTTCCATCTCTTGGTATACAGGGCGCAGCCATTGCTACTGTCATAGGTCAGTTTGCCGCAGCCTTGATTGTAGGTGTATCTGGATTTTGTCTGCCGTCCTCGTTTAAATATGCCCTGTATTATGTAAGGCGTATATATAAGGCTGCCGTTCCTAATATATTTATGCAAATAATGTATACCGTGTATATAATCGGTCTTAATCTTATCTTGTCTGTTTTTACAGATGCGGCTGTTACTGTTCTTGGGCTATATTACAAGATACAGTCATTCTTTTTTATCCCAATGGTAGGACTACAGACTTGTATTATTCCTGTTTTAAGTTTTAATTATGCGGCAGGAAAAATCAGCAGGTGCAATAAGATACTCTTTGAATCTATAGCCTTTACTGCTTTGTCAATGATTGCAGGAATAATACTCTTTGAAGTTTGTCCTGAAATATTGTTGGGATTCTTTACAAAAGATGCTGAAGTCATCAAAGTAGGGCAGATTGGTTTTAGAATTATTGCATTAAGTTTTATACCTGCATGTTTCTCATTGTTCTTTCCTGTATATTTTCAGGCTATAGGAGAAAATGTGAGAAGTCTTGTACTTATTATTCTCAGGCACCTTATACTTTTTGTTCCTGTGGCATATGTCCTGCATTTTGCGGGGCTAGAATATGTATGGCTTACTTTTCCGATAACAGATTTTATAACCGGAACGGCAGGGGCTGTTTTATATGTTAGCTTTTTGAAGAAATAATTTTTTGTTGTTGCTTGTTTTTTGGGAAGGAATGTAGCATATTTTAATCAGTTGGTAAACAAACTTTATTTGTTCCTTACCGCCTATCTTTTTTATATTGATGTGTCACATTAGTATTATTCTCCTTTGTTTTTAAGGCAGAACCGTTGGTTCTGCCTTTTTTTATAGGTGGATTATTTTATCTAGTTGATTTTTGGCTCAAACTGTTCTACAAGCTTTGCAGAAAGTCCTGTGTAGCTGTTTGGAGTTGCGGCAAGGAGTCTTGCTTTAACTTCATCAGATACGTCAAGGTTCTTTGCAAGGTTATGGAAGTCAGCTATATTTACACTTTTTCCACGTGTGATTTCCTTGAGACGCTCGTAAGGCTTGTCGACACCACTCATGCGGAGAAGGTTCTGATAAGCTTCTGCCATAACTTCAGGTGTATTTGTAAGTACATCTGTAATTTTTTCTGCATTTACTTCAATCTTACCGAGACCCTTCTGAAGGCTTGCATAACCAATCATCGAGTGGGCAAATGCAACACCGATGTTGCGTTCTACTGTACTGTCTGTAAGGTCACGCTGGAGACGGCTGATACAGAGCTTTCGTACAAAGAATTCAAACATAGAGTTGGCAAAACCAAAGTTACCTTCTGCGTTTTCAAAGTCAATTGGGTTTACTTTGTGAGGCATTGCAGAGCTTCCGATTTCGCCGGCTACAGCACGCTGCTTAATCCATCCGTCAGAGATGTATCTCCATGTATCCATAGCAAAGTCAATCAGAATATTGTTGATACGCTTTACAGCATCAAATACGCGAAGATAAGAGTCATGTGGTTCAATCTGTGGAGTAATAGGGTTGAATCTTACTTTGAGAGGCTTGATGTGCATATACTCGTTATCAAGAGGGGTGATTGAGTTGTTAAAGCTGTTGATAAGCTCATGGCTGAATGTAATCCAGTCAAAGTCAGGGAATACAAAGTTATGAGCATTGAATCCACCTGTTGCACCGTTAAGCTTAAGGAGAATATCAATGTTTGCTAGCTGTACAAGTTCCTCTTTCATGCGGTTTACGAATACGAGGATTTCTTTTCCGAATGTAGTTGGAGTTGCTGGCTGTCCATGTGTACGGGCAAGCATGCTCAAATCTTTATGTTCGTAGGAAAGCTTGTAGAGTTTGCCATATATATCAAGAATCTGAGGGAGAACTACGTCATTTACAGCGTCACGGATCATGAGACCGTAGCTGATGTTGTTGATATCTTCAGAAGTAAGGGCAAAGTGTACGTATTCAAGAATCTCTTCCATACCTGCGGCTTTTATCTTGCGTTTGATAAAGTACTCGATAGCTTTGACGTCGTGGTTTGTAGCTGGGATTCCGTCATAACCTGTTGTCTCAATAGCTTTGATAACAGCAGCTTCTTCTTCCGTAATATTGATGATGTCCAAAAGCTTGGCTGTATCAACAGGGCTCTTAACACGCTCCTTTAACATTGGAGTTTCAAGGAGTTTGATAAGATAGTGAATCTCTGTGTGGATTCTGTACTTCATCAAAGCCATTTCGCTGAAATAGCCCTGTAAACACTTGGTTTTACCTTCGTAGCGACCGTCAACTGGGGAAACGCTCAACAATGACATATAAACCTCAATAATAGTTAAAATTTGCCTCATTATAGTGTTTTTTGTAAATAATTTAAAGGAGTGGCTGAATACAATATTTATGTGATTTATATAGTTTTTATTGTTTTTTTTAGGAACGGTGATACACTTTTAGATGGAGGAGTTTAATAGTGTTTAAGTCTTTAGAAAGAAGTATCAGACGACAGCTCGTAGTATATGTAAGCCATGTTACAGGAATCTTTCTTGTTTTGGCTGCAGTTGTCATTGGAATCAATGTAAAAAAAGCAGTAATGGATGTATCTGTATCATACATGGAAGAAACGACATCCCATTATGCAGTAAGTACAAGTGAAATCCTTACAAAAGAATATGCATTATGTTCTTCTCTTGCTGTGGCGATGTCTAGCTATGAAGATATTCCTAGTCATCTTAGACGTCAGTATCTTAAGAATCTTATGGGATCTGTCCTTGATGCAAACAAGGATCTTGTTGATGTGTGGGCTGTCTTTGAACCTAATTCAATAGATCATATGGATAGTGTTTATGCAAACACGCCTCATTCTGATGAAACCGGTCGCTTTATACCTTATTGGACTCGGGTAGGTAACAGTCTGGAATATACTATTCTTACTGATTATGATGGCAGTGACTGGTATGATGTGCCTCGAAAAAGTCCTAAGGGTGTTCTTATTGAGCCAAATCCCTATGAAATTGGCGGCCAGATAATGTGGGTATGTGGAGTTGCGTTCCCTGTAAAAGATCGTCAAGGGAATAGTGTAGGGGCTGTTGGCATTGATATGACGTTGGACAGCCTTACAAAACTTTTGCAGGAAGCTGATATCTTTGATACAGGTGTACTTACCTTGACAAGTCCGAGTGGACTTGTTGCAGCCGGTAACAGATATGATGCGGAAGGCGAAATCAATAAAAGATTCAATGATCCTTCTGTCAAGGCCCAGTTTGATGCTGCAGCTTCCAGTCTTAACGGATTTGTGAATTATGTATCGGCACCTGATGGAAAAGTTTACGAGTATACATTGCCAATCCAGGTGGATGAAGCTGATCAGATATGGTTTGTTACATCGAATATCCCTGATAAAGAAATTAAGCTTCCTGTCTGGAGTGTCTTGAGACGGGTTGTGATAATTTTTATAGTTATTCTGGCAATTGTTGTTGCCTTTATTGCAATGCTTATCACTGGTGTAACTGCGGAAATTAATCGTGGTGTCGAAGCAATGAAAAACATTGCCCAAGGTGATGGTGACCTTACTGTACGTATGGAAATCAAAAAGCTTAATGAGCTTGGGGATATGTACACCTACTTTAATCAGACTATCGAAAAGATTCAGAGTTCTATCAGTACAGTCAAGACTGAAAATGCTGTTCTTATTGAGACAGGGCGTAAGCTTGGAGACGACATGAATGATACGGCTGCTGCTGCAAATGAGATTACAGCCAACATTGACAGCGTCAATAATCAGGTTCAGCTTCAGGGTAACAATGTCAAGGAAGCTGCTGATGCAATGGATACTATTAATAATGTTGTTGGAATGCTCAGTTCTGACATAAAGAAACAGGGGCATGCTGTAAATGAATCTTCTTCTGCTGTAGAAGAGATGGTTGCCAATATTCGTTCTGTTACTGCAATTCTTGACAAGAACAGTAAGGCTATCAGTAGTCTTGAAAACTCTGCTGAACAAGGTAAGGCAAGTATTTTGTCTTCTGTTGAAGCTACTGATAAGATCCAGGCTCAGAGCAAGACTTTGCTTGAAGCGAGTTCTGTTGTACAGAAACTTGCCAGCCAGACTAACTTGCTTGCTATGAATGCAGCTATCGAAGCAGCTCATGCTGGTGAAACTGGTAAGGGATTTAGCGTAGTAGCAGATGAAATCCGTAAACTCGCTGAGGATTCTGCAAGTCAGGGTAAAAAGATTACTTCTAACCTCAAGGAGGTAATGGGAAGTATCAGGGAAGTTGTAGAGTCATCTAAAGTTCTTCAGACTAAGTTTAATGATATCTATGATCTTACTCAGGAAGTGAGCCGTCAGGAAACTGTAATTAAAAATGCTATGGATGAGCAGTCAGCCGGAGGAGAACAGGTTCTTAATGCTATACGTGATATTAATTCTGTTACAGTTAATGTTCAGAGTAACAGTCATGAGATGGAAGAAAAGACTGTCATTGTAAGCCAGAAAATGGATAATCTAAGTCGTCTTACAGAAGAAATAACCAGTAGCATGGAAGAAATGGCATTAGGTATGGAAAATATAAACCATTCCATTAATAGCGTAAATGATCTTACCCATAGCAATACTGATAGTATTGAACATCTTGGTAAAGTTGTAGATAAGTTCATAGTCTGAAATATAATCAGAGATATCTCTAAAAGAATACAGGCCGAGATGGCTTGTATTTGTATGGCTTCTGTCTTTGTTGTGGGGAGCCATACAGAATTTATTTGTATAATTTCCTCAAAAATAGTATCTTTGTACAGGATGACATAAAAAATGTCTGTCGGGGTGAATATTTTTTTGAGGTTAAGAAATGAACAACTTTGATTATGACGAAAGATATCTTTTTACCACAGAAGGTAATCAGTGGCTTGAAGGTAGCTATGGTTTCTTTGGTAATACAAAAGATGACATAAAGTTTGCAGTAAAAAATTATGGTTACTATGTGAAATTAAAGAAAGTTGGTATCAAATCTTTTCAGTGTGCGGATGACGGCACATGGTATACTTACTTTTATCTGGTACAGGATAAGAACGGTGACTTTGTTGCTTTACAAAAGAAAAATGCTTAAGGTAACAAGGGGTTGAGGATGAAAGTTAAGCAGCGTATTTTTGATATAATTCAGGCAGCTGATCCTGAAGATAAATGGAGCAAAGTATTTGATATAACGATAATTCTATTGATTCTTGTGAATGTATGTATGGTTATTGCTGATACATATGATTTACCTGCCAATGTAAAAGATGTATTTTATGTTGCAGAAGTTATCTCTGTTGTTATCTTCACAGTGGAATATTTATTGAGAATCTGGACTGCTGACCTCCTTTATCCTAATACAAATATAATTGTTGCAAAGATACGTTATGTGTTTTCTTTTCTGGCATTGATTGATTTACTTTCTATACTGCCGTTTTATCTTCCCATGTTCTTTACAATAGATTTACGCGTGTTGCGTATGCTGAGAATCATACGACTCCTTAGAGTATTTAAGATAAGCCGATATACTGATGCATTGCGTACTATAGGGAATGTCTTTAAGACAAAGCAGCATGAGCTTTTGTCATCAATATTTGTTGTTACAATATTGATGATTGTAGCTTCTGTCTTGATGTTCAGTGTAGAAAACGAAGCTCAACCAGATGTATTTAAGAATGCTTTTGATGCTTTATGGTGGGCTCTGGCTACACTGACTACTGTAGGATATGGTGATATTTATCCTGTTACTGTAATAGGACGAATACTTAGTGCAATCATTGCTATTTTGGGAATAGGTCTTGTTGCAGTTCCTACAGGTATAATATCTGCCGGGTTTGTGGAATCCTTTGACAAAGAAGACAAGAACCTATCAGACTATCAGGAACAAAAGCATTATTGCCCATACTGTGGTAAACATCTTGATTAAATTCAGATAAACATTTCTGTAATTACTTTTATTAGGAATACGAGGAGTACCATAAGTATTATCGGACGGGTTATTTTACTTCCATTCTTACTGAAGAGGTGGCTTCCGATATAGCAACCTGCCATATTGCAGACTCCAGCTGCTAATCCTAAAGGATAAAGTACTTGACCGTTTATTATAAAAACTGTCAGAGAGATTACATTTGATGTAAGATTTATTGCTTTTGTTGTTCCGGCGGCATCGTTTAAGCTGAGCTTACAAAGGGCTGTAAAAATAATCATCAGGAATGTTCCTGTGCCGGGGCCGTAAAAGCCGTCATAAAAGCCGATTACCAATGCAGATGTGGCACATATAATTATTGTTGTCCGTGTACTATACCGTCTTGTATCTGAATCAGAAAAGGGCTTCTTTGCAAAGACCACATACAGTGCAATAAGTGGCAAAAGAATAATAAGAATTACAGAAAGAATCTTTTCGTTGATGGAAAGACTCAAGTTGCTGCCTAGAAGTGATCCTAAAATTGCAAATATGACAGAAGGTATGCAAAGCTTCCATTTCATATAACCCGATTTACCGTAATGAAAAGCTGCAACAGAAGTTCCCAAAGAAGATGACAATTTATTGGTAGCTATTGCCTGATGTACAGGAATTCCACCCATGATATAGGCTGGTAAAGATATCAAACCACCTCCACCACCTATGGAATCAACGAATCCTGCGATTCCAACTAAAAGACAAATAAGAATATATTTTGCTATCATAAGGAATGTAAAAGAGGGCTCCTTAAAGGAACCCTCCTTTTTTATTTATTTAAGGTTAATCATTGACTTGTCGTAGTCAGATGGAGCAACGTAACCCATGAGGTTCATAAGAGTTGCTGGCCAAGAAGAAATGCCAAGACCTGAGTTAAGGTTGTCCTTGTCATATTCTCCCTGATATTCAGGGTCATAGATGATACCTGGTACAGGGTTCAAGCTGTGGCTTGTCTTTGCCTTTGGTGTACCGTTCTTGTCCATCTTAACTGAACCATCTTTTGCATGTTCGTACATATCGTCAGAGTTACCATGGTCTGCTGTGATACACATAATACCACCGGCTTCATCGATAGCCTGCTTGATACGTCCAAGCTGAAGATCCATTCCTTCCATAGAACATACTACAGCGTTGAATACACCTGTATGACCTACCATGTCTCCGTTAGGGAAGTTGAGACGGATGTGATCATATTTACCGCTCTTGATAGCTTCGATAACTTTGTCTGTGATTTCTGCACATTTCATCCATGGGCGCTGTTCAAAAGGTACAACGTCAGATGGAACTTCGATGTAGTCTTCAAGTTTTTCGTCAAACTTACCCTGCTTGTTTCCGTTGAAGAAGTATGTAACATGTCCGTACTTCTGTGTTTCAGAGATAGCAAGAAGCTTAACGCCTGTCTGTGTAAGATATTCACCCATTGTGCGGTCGATGCTTGGTGGGTTTACGAGGTACTGTGCTGGAACGTGAGCATCTCCATCATATTCCATCATACCTGCGTATTCTACTGTTGGAACACGCTTGCGGTCAAAGTATGGGAAATCTCCTGTAGCTGGAGTTTCAAAGCTCTTTGTCATTTCGAGAGCACGGTCACCACGGAAGTTAAAGTAGATTACAGAGTCTCCGTCGTTGATTGTTCCAACAGGTTTTCCATCTTTTGCAATTACAAATTCGTGCATATCCTGGTCAAGGATACCTGCTACTTCTGATCTGTATGTTTCGATAGCTTTTGTTGCGCTTTCAAACTGGCGGCCTTCACCTAATACGTGTGCATACCAACCGCGCTGTACCATGCTCCAGTCTGCATTATAGCGGTCCATTGTCATATACATACGTCCACCACCAGAAGCAATCTGGTAGTCGCAATCCTTGAAAGAAGCAAGATATTCTTCAAGTGGAGTGATATAGTTGAGAGCTGAAGTTGGATCTACGTCACGACCATCGAGAAGTGCGTGTACGCGTACAGTCTTTACTCCGTCTTTGGCTGCCTGTGCAACCATTGCTTTAAGGTGGTCAATGTGAGAGTGAACGTTTCCGTCAGATACAAGTCCGATAAAGTGGAGTGTAGAGTTCTTTTCAACAGCGTTCTTAGCAAGTTTCTGCCATGTTGCATCTTTGAACATGCTACCAGAAGAAATTGATTCTCCAACAAGCTTTGCTCCCTGTGCAAATACGCGGCCACAACCCATTGCATTGTGTCCAACTTCGCTGTTTCCCATGTCATCATCAGAAGGAAGACCTACTGCTGTACCATGTGCCTTAAGCTGTGTATGAGGGCAGTTAGCTGTAAACCAATCAAGGTTAGCCATCTTAGAAGCCTTAACTGCGTCTCCCTGTTCGTACTTTCCGTATCCAACTCCGTCCATGATTACGAGGACTACAGGACCACGACGACCTTTCCAGTTTGGATTTTTCTCAAGCGGATGCATTGTATCTGCCATTTGTTACTCCTATATATATATATAAAGTGTACCTAATAATAAAGGTGGCGTGGCAATGAAATCTCTTTGCCAAAACCGCCATTATTATACAGAATTGTAGTAATTTAGTTAATAGATAGCTTGAGTTATTTATAGCTTACTAAGTCATGTTTTGGAATCTCAATGGTGTAAAAAATGAATCTCGTCGATGTAAATTTGGAATATCGCCGATGTAAAAAAGAAATCTCGGCGATGTAAAAATAATTACCCAAGGATAACTATCTGGTTCTTCAGTGACTTTCTACAACTTTTGCTGTGACAATGTAGAACTTTTGTACTGTGAAGCAGTGTCAAACTCCTTGTACTTTGGGTAGAAATACCTTGTATTCAGGATTAATTCTACCTACTCTTCTTCATAAAATCCAAATTGTTCAAGCAGTCTATCGAAGATTCCAATGTCATAGTCGATAGATTTTAAGTTATAGAACATATAGGCTGCACTTAAATAAAGCTCATAGGCTGCTTCTTCGTCTGTTTCCTGAGTTGCAATATAGTATGTAGATACTGCAGTTATAGCATATATGTTAGGAATCTGCTAAAACTTCTTCTGGATCTGCGTAGTAAGGGACTATGCTTTCGTAATTGTCAAGCCAACGGATGACTGGAGTCTTCCAATCGTCTTCTGTGATTCCTTCGAGAATGAACTGTTCATATGTAAACATGATATGGTCTACAATGTATTTCTGGTCGTGTCGATCTACGTCTGGTACATTTTTGAAAAGTGCCTCAATCAAAGTAACTGCATCTTCAATGGTAAAAAGTTCAGGACACAGATGAGTTATCATATAAATTGCTGCTGGAATACAGTTTACGCTATGCTGCTTGAGGTATAGTACAGATTCTGCAATGCGTACACCTTCTTCTTTTAGCTCAGAAAGCCAGAGATCTTTCTCTGCCTGAGTAAATCCTTCACGATCAAAGCACATCTTGAAATATCCGTATGTTACGCACACAAGTGAAATATGCAGACTTGGAACGCACATGTAGTGAGGATCTCCCTTGTGCAGCTTTTGAATACTTTTGAGATTGGATTTGGGTCTGTATGTTGTTGTAAAGGAATAGCTGTAAAATTTGTAGGCTTCATCGTAAATCATCTTTAGATAACGCATAAACTCAGCCGGATATTGTCCTCCGTTGAAATAGCCATATTTTGTACAAAATATGAGCTGGGGACGAATATAAAATGTTATGAATCCCATATATGTATCAAGATGATTTGCATTAAAAGGGACTTTTTCATCTAATGGGTGGTCTACATGTTTTACAGGTGTATGTCTCAAATGTATTTTTTGCAGATACATTGGTAAAAAAAACTTAAAAACAACTCTACTTAAGTATCCCAAAAGAGGTAATATTGTTACATGATTGAATATAAGGTAAAAATACCCTGTAGGTTTGCGCCATGAATTTATTGATTGTAGTTTGTACTTTTTTAGACGTCTAGCAGATGGGGCTTTGGCACGATGCCTTAAAAATCTTTCATTATCAGTTTTTTTTGATGTCATGTGCCTATTTTATAATACTTTTGGGCCATATACAATATAAAAAGCGAGCTGTCTAAAAAGTAATGTCATGCTGAATTTATTCTCAGTATCTACATTAGATGTAGTATAGAAACCCTGGCATTATGAACAGAACTCTTTAGACAGCCCCTTTCTGTAAATTTTATTTGTCTGATACAATGAGGAGTGTTTTGGCATCCAGCTTGAGGTCAGATGCTACATCCTTTTTGTCTCCCATCTTCAAGATTTTTACCTGAGTAACAGAGTTTATAGATACCAAATGTACAACAGATGTAAAATATTCCATTACTGAATCTGGTGCCTGATCTTTTAGTTCATCACTTTCGCAGGAAGAACTAATCCATACTTTTGTGCTTGTTGCTTTTGCATAGCTTGCTACAGCCTGGATATCTGCTTCTGTTGCTTTTGTAAAGTCTACGCTGTCAATTACTACACCTGCTACTTCGATACCACCGGCTTTGAGTGCATTAAGAGTGTTTACTACTTTTTCAAGGCTGAATGTATCTTGATTGAAATTAAGTATTGTACGGCATCTGTCAAGCTGTTCTTTTACGTCAGCTGCATTTGCGATAGTTCTTTTCTTTGAAATTTCTGTAAAGATATCATCGTACCATGATATTACATTGGAACTGTGCTGATCAAAAGATACATGAACAAGTTGCTGTCCTGACAAAAGTACATCCATACCAAACTGTACCAGAACAGATGTTTTACCTAAACCTTTCTTTGCAGTAACAAGTCCAAGCTGTCCTGCTTTAAGACCGCCTTCTGTAATTTCGTCAAATGCGCGTATTGGACTGCGCTCGTAAAGTTCCTGCTTTGCCATAACTGTGTCTCCTTGTATGTAATATATATTTTTAGCTATCTCACTGGCTATACAGATATTCTAACATACAAACTGTGAAAAAACAAAGATGTATAAACAAAAAAAGCCCACATTCCGAGAACATTTATGTCCTTTGGAATGTGGGCTCTTTTATCAAAGACTTTTCAGTCTAATTATTTAGCCTGTCCAGCCTTGCGCTTTTCAGCATATTCTTTGATAAGTGTATCTGCTACGTTGTTAGGAACCTTAGCATACTTTTCGAATTCCATTGTGAATTCAGCCTTACCCTGTGTAGAAGAGCGGAGGATTGTAGAGAATCCAAACATTTCAGAAAGTGGAACTTCAGCGTTAACTGTTGAATATCCATTTTCATCTGTTGAATCTACGATTACACCGCGGCGCTGGTTGATAAGACCAAACATGTTACCCTGGAATTCTGTAGGTCCAGCAAGCTGTACCTTCATAACTGGTTCAAGGATAGATGGTTTAGCCTTTTCGTAACCTTCACGGAAAGCACCGATAGCTGCTGTCTGGAATGCGATATCAGAAGAGTCTACTGGGTGATACTGACCATCATTGTTTGTACAGCGTACACCTACTACAGGAGCTCCAATCAAAGAACCCTTTTCCATAGCCTTCTTGAATCCCTTATCACAAGATGGAATGTATTCGTTAGGAATAGCACCACCCTTGATAGAGTCAACAAATTCGTAATCCTTGTCTGTGATTGGTTCCATGAAACCTGCAACACGACCATACTGACCAGAACCACCAGTCTGCTTCTTGTGTGTATAGTTGAAGTCTGCACGAGCAGCGATAGATTCACGGTATGCTACTTCTGGCTGTGATACGTCTACTTCGCACTTGTATTCACGCTTCATACGTTCAACGTAAACTTCGAGGTGAAGCTCACCCATACCCTTAATGATTGTCTGGTTAGACTCTGGGTCAACGTATGTCTGGAAAGTTGGGTCTTCCTTAGTAAAGCGGTTAAGAGCTTTAGCCATGTTAGCTGCAGCCTGCTTATCTTTTGGAGCGATAGCCATAGAGATAACTGGGTTAGGTACGAACATAGATGTCATGGCGATGTTAAGTCCGCCACCACAGAATGTATCACCAGAAGCACAATCAACACCGAAGAGGGCGATGATATCACCTGGCATACCTTCAGAAATATCTTCCATTGCAGCAGAGTTCATACGAACGATACGTCCTACCTTGAACTTCTTCTGTGCACGTACGTTGAAGAGTTCGTCACCCTTACAAATCTTACCCTGGTAGATACGTACATATGTCAACTGACCGAACTGTCCGTCATCAAGCTTGAATGCGAGAGCAACACAAGGCTTGTTTTCTACGTTGAAAAGCTCAACTTCAGCTTCGTTATTATCACGGTCAAGACCGTAGTTGTGTACTTCTGTTGGGTTAGGGAGGTATCTTTCAACAGCGTCGAGAAGTGGCTGGATACCCTTGTTTACGTGAGCAGAACCGAGGAATACACCTACGAACTGTTCTGCAAGAGTTCCCTTACGTACAGCTGCGATAATCTTTTCTTCTGGGATTCCTTCGTATCCGTTTTCGAGGATAGCTTCCATCAAGTCATCATCGAATGTAGAAGCTGCATCGAGGAGTTCCTCATGATACTTGTTAGCTTCATCTACGAGGTGTGCAGGAATTTCTGCATAGCGGAGATCTTCACCATTAGGACCATCGAAGTAGATAGCTTTCATAGATACGAGGTCTACAACACCTTCGAGCTTATCTTCGAGACCGATTGGAAGTTCCATCATGTGTGAGTTGAGTCCGAGCTTTTCGCGGAGCTGACCACAAACACGGATAGGGTTAGCACCCTGGCGGTCACACTTGTTAACGAAAGCTACACGAGGTACATGGTAGCGCTTGAGCTGGCGGTCTACTGTGATAGACTGAGACTGAACACCTGCTACTGAACAGAGAATCATGATAGCACCGTCAAGTACGCGGAGAGAGCGTTCAACTTCTACTGTGAAGTCTACGTGACCTGGTGTGTCGATAAGGTTGATAGTGATGTCCTTCCACTGAACCTGTGTTGCTGCAGACTGGATTGTGATACCACGTTCACGTTCCAAATCCATGTTATCCATTACAGCACCAACACCGTCCTTACCACGAACTTCATGAATCTGGTGAATCTTGTTACAGTAGAACAAAATACGTTCTGAAGTTGTTGTCTTACCAGAGTCAATGTGGGCACTGATACCGATATTACGTACTTTAGTAATATCAAAAGCCATATTGTTACCTCTCTAAAATAGTATCCTGAGTTAATTGTATTGTCCGAAAAAAAACATTGGCGCACAATACAATGCTAATAGTTTATGTAATATATACGAAAAGTTATATAATATCAATAGTTAATTTCTTAATTCACCGCTATTTATATCAAAAGTATATTTCATCTGGATTTTTGCGTAGACATTGATATAGTGAAAATCCCAATCGAAAACAATAGGTATATCAAGTTTTACCTGCTTTAGTTTATCTTCTTTTACAATGAAGTCAGTATACGTTCCAATGTTTGAAAGGAATATTTTTTTAGGGTGTATGTAGTCTGATAAGGTGATTACATAGGACGTTATTGAATGATCTATAGTTAGGGCTGTTGTATTTTTTAAGGATTCAAAATTAAATGTCAATTCAATTTTTTCCTTTAATTCTATTTTATTTTCTTTCCATAAAAGTTCAGTCTCTGATTTTGTGTTAAAGTTGGTTCCACTAAGTTTCAGGATTATTTTTCCTGTGTGGTTAAATGTTTCGTTTGTCTGTTTTAGGGTATATGAAACTTGTGGATAACAATATATATCCCATAATTTTATCCTGATAATTGGATTTATTGTGAAGAAAAAAGGCGTATCAATGTATTTCCCTGATGATGAAACTGCCTTTTCGGTGGCATAAAAAAATGTGAAAGTTAGTGCTGTATTATTGTATTTGAAGGTTGTCTTGTTTTTGAACCATGGATAGAATTTATTGACAGGTGATTGTGATGCATAGAAACAGCTGATTGTATCAATGAATGGAGTGTAAAATGAAATTCTGCATCCAGTAGTATTAAGGTATTTTTCTATCGTAGGTACAGTCTTTGAGAACCAGGAAGTATATGATTCTGGTTTTGAAAGTGAGTTTTGGGAACTAAAAGATATTGTTAAGAATTCAGTTCTAAATGAACTGTATAGTATCCATTCAGAATCCTCGTTGATATAAAATCTAAAATCCGGCAAAAAATGATTGCGAGAGTTCAATCCGATATATATATTTTTGCTCTGGGGAATTGAGTCGTATGTCGGTAATGTTGCAGAAAAATCTGCATTTACTGAAGTTGAAGCTGGATGTTCTGTTAAGTACTTTATCCCCTGAAAATGGATATCACCGAAAGCAAAAGATATATTATATGGTAGAAAGCTTAAGCCGAAATCACTTTTTACTCCCCATATGGAATCTAAAGATTCAGATGGAAAATTGTTAAAAGGCATGGAAAATATACACTTTGCCAAAGAGGAGTCTAATTTAACTCCTTGGACTATTTTTGTATTGTCAGAATCAGGTTTTTCTGGTCTACTCTGATGTGTTAGGGATGAATAATACGTCACTTCATTGAGCTTAAATCCAACTGCCATAGTTTTCTGACAAAAGATGATTATAGTTATAAAGAAAATAAATTTGCGCATATTAAATATATGCACTCAACTGATATAAATGTAAAAAAACGGTAACATTTTCTTTGAAGTATTGCAATTTATTTTTAAAACCGATAGAATACCCCGACTTTTTATATATTTTTTTACATGTAAGTCCGTAGCCGCTTCAGGTACTAAATCCAATCATACGTTACAGCGTTATTATTTGTTTTATCATTATGCGGTCCTGACTTTCATGTTGTGAGGCAGAATAGATTTCTGCACAGGGGAACATAATGGAAGATAATATTTCTCAGATGGAAACCGTTGTTGAAAATGAAAACGGTTCAGATGAAATGTCTTTTGCTGATTTAGGCTTAGACGAAGTAACTCTTGCTGCTATTGAAAGAAAAGGTTTTGTTACACCTAGTCCTATTCAGGTTCTTGCTATTCCACGTTTATTGAATGGTGATGCTAATGTTATTGCAAAAGCCCGGACTGGTACAGGTAAGACGGCTGCTTTTGGGTTACCTCTTGTTCAATCCTTGAGAGAAGAAAGCAATACAGTAAAGGCTATCATTCTTGAACCGACTCGTGAGCTTGCCATGCAGACTGCAACAGAGATGGCAAGTTTTACATCTGGCAGATTTCCTCGTACAGCAGTTGTGTATGGTGGAGCCAGCATGGGCGAACAGATTCGTAGCCTAAAAAGAGGTGTTGAGATTGTTGTAGGAACTCCTGGTCGCGTTCAGGACCTTATTGATCGAGGTGTTCTTGATATTTCTAAGATTGAGTATTTTATTCTAGACGAAGGGGATGAGATGCTTGATATGGGATTTGTCGAAGATATTGAAAATATTTTTGGAAAGGCAAATCCAGAATGTCGTGTACTTTTATTCAGTGCTACAATCCCAGCTCCTATTCTCAAAATTGCCCAGAAGTTTATGGGTGAATATGAGATTGTCGAAGAAGAAAATCATGATGAAGAACCTTTGTTGATTGAGCAGAAATACTGGGTTGTTCGCGAAAGTGAGAAGATAGAGGCTCTCGTCCGTCTTATCGATATAAGTCCTGATTTCTTTGGGCTGGTGTTTGTACAGAAAAAAACTGATGCGGATTATGTATCCAAGACTTTGGATGAAAAGGGATATGAAGCAGCTGCCCTTCATGGTGATATTCCACAGGGACAGCGTGAAAAAATCCTTTCAAGGTTCCGTGCAAAGAAGACTCGAATTCTTGTTGCTACAGATGTTGCTGCCCGCGGTATTGATATCGGTGGTCTTACTCATGTAGTCAATTATGAGCTTCCTTTTGATGGGCCAACGTATGTACACCGTATTGGGCGTACAGGCCGTGCAGGTTCTTCTGGTGTTGCTATAACTTTTGTACGTCCTGAAGAACGTCGTCGGCTTCAGTTCCTTCGCAATGCTGTCAGAAGAAGTGCTAAGGGTGAGATGAATGAAGGAAGTATTCCATCAGTTGAAGAAGTTATTGAAGCTAAGAAAAATCGTCTTTTTGATGAAGTAAAGACAAAAATCGGTTTTAACAGACAGGATTCCTCAGACACAGGAAAGGATGTGGATGACGAGATTATTCCTCTGGATATTGCTGATCAGGTTCCTACAGTGGAATCTGTGACTAGTGCAGCGCCAGCTTTGTATAAGGGAGATCCTATATTTGACCAGCTTGCTCAGGAACTTTGTGCCAATAATGATGCACAGGAAGTTCTTGCATCACTTCTTGCTGCTACTTACGGAAGTGCGATAAGCAAAAAACGGTATGGTAAAATTAACTCATATTCAATGGGTAAAGAAGGTAAAGGTGGACGTGACAGAAATGATCGCGGTAGAGAACGTGGAGTAAGCCTGAGACCTGACCAAATTCGTCTTTATGTTCAGATGGGATGGCATGATGGATATAATCCTCGTAAGATTGCAGATTTTTTCTCAAGCCTTCTTCATATACCTGGAAAACAGATCGATGCTATAGATATGGCTGATAAATTCTGTCTGTTAAGTCTTCCTTCAGAAGCTGGTAAGAGAGCTCTTGATTTGTCCAAGAGTAATCCTAAGCTTCCTCATATGCATCAGGATACCCGCAGTTCTGGAGCAGATAGTGCTGATCGCAGTTTTAGCGGTGGACGAAGTGGAAAACGTGGCTTTGATGGTGGTAAAGGAAAAAGCTTTGGCGGCCGTGACGGAGGTCGGGATAGACGGGAAGGTCGTGACAATGGTCGTAGAGATTTTAACGGCAAGTCCAGGTCGAATAGTCATACAAGACCTAATGTTCATACCGCAACTAAACGCAATAGTCAGGCTGCCTTATACAAGAAGTCTGCAAATGCTGAAGAATTTTAAGTTCAAGACATAACGGTGAATAAAAAGGTGAGCTTTGATGAAGTTCACCTTTTTTTATCCAACTAATTTCTTTCGTACTATGTATTGTTTCCTTCGTACATATCTGACAAATTTACCATATAAATGTCTTTGTTTGTGCATAGCATAGAATGGTTCGTATGAGTGATATCCATCAAGCCATTTTTTGACAGCGATAGTCCAGTCTTGTGTTGTTGAATCTGAGTTATAGAATCTTAAGAATGTTATGTTTATGTGATTTCTGATTTTTTCACAGTCTTCAAGGGAAATATCATCTGCATGGCGGAACATATTGTCAATAAAATTGAGAGTATATTCTACTGTAAATAGTTCGGGACAAGTACATGTCATCATATAAAGAGCTGCAGGAATACAGTTGACGCTGTGCTGTTTGACATAAAGTACGGATTCGCCAATAGCAATAGCTTCTTCATAAAGTTCTTTTGTCCATTTTTCTTTTTCTTGTATGGTAAACCCTTCCCTGTCAAATACCATATCAAAGAAACCGCATGTCAGAAATATTATGGCGATGTGAAGGCTTGGTACGCAAAGAAAGTGCGGGTCAGCTTTCCTCATTTTTCTGATACGTCTATCATCACAATACGGTCTGTATGTTGTTGTCATTGTATATGAATAAAGCCTATAGGCTTCACTGTAGGCTTTTTTGATATATCTAAGGTATTCACTGCCAATTTTTGATCCTTCTTTCATACCATATCGCTTGCTGAGCATTGCCATTGGTCGAAGAAAGAAATTAACGAATCCCAAATAAGTATCTAAGTAGTCTGGATCAAATGGAACTTTTTCATCTAATTCATGATCAACGTGACGTACTGGAATATGCGCTATATGGGCTTTCTCCAGGTATTGCACAATAAAGAATTTCCTGATTACTACATCCAGATACCTGTATGCACTTTTGACACTGGCTGGCATGAATAAAAGTGTTATATAAGTGCGCAATACTCCAAAATCTTTAAGAGATTTGTTCTGAACTTTTTTTATGCGCTTGACAGAAGGTTGTTTCGCTATTCGGACTCTATAGGGATATTGTTTGTCCGCAATTTGTTTTCTGAAGACCATAGTTGAGAGTTTACTACATCATTTCTAAACTCTCAACTATTTTATAACTTTACAATACAGTTTGGCTTTTTTCTAAATCTGCAAGAGTTCTAAGTTTAGCGTCATCAATTTTTATGAGAAGGTTTTTTTCATGTGTTGGCAAAACAAGACCTTTTGGACCGTTTTTGGCTCTTCGAAGATGTTTTACCTGAGTATAGTACAAATCTGCCTGACCGTTTTGTCTAGCTTTTGAATGATAAACTGCAAGGTTTCCAGCATAGAGAAGAATGTCCAGGGGAACAGTTTTTCCATTACGAGCTTTTACAAATACGTATCCTCCGGCATAATCTCTTGTGTGGAGCCATAAATCTGGTCCCTTTACATAATGACGGAGAAGCTCATCGTTCTCGGTTGCTGTACGTCCTACAAGGATAGTCCAGCCGTTGACTTCATAATGCAATCCAGGGTGAGGTTTGTCAATTTTCTGCTTTGGAGTTGTATCTTTTCGAATCATCTGTTCTATCTTGATGACATTTTTTTCTGTCAAGATGGATTGATACTCATTATCCAAAGCTTGTATAGTACGTTGGGTTGCTTCTATGTCATGCTGCAGAGCTTCCATTCCACTGTTTGCCTTCTTGTATTGTTCATAATACATAGCAGCATTTTCCTGAATACTTTTTTTAGGATCCAGTCTTATGTGGACTTCTTCTCCTGTATCGTAATCTGTGCAATCCAAAACAGATCCGTTTGCCTGATTACCAAAAGCAAGTATAAGGTCTCCTGTATGTTTTAGACTGTCGGCGCGTTCAAATTCCTTTTTCTTGGAGGTAAGTTTTTCGAGGGCAGCAATCAGTTTAGAATGCTTGACGTTGTACCATTTTTCTGCTTGCTCCAGAAGACTTTCGCGAGATAATGTTGTTGCATGTTCGGAATAGAAAATATTGATTTTTTGGTTGAAACTCATATCTTCTGTAATTCCTTCGATGTCTTCAAATGTTCTTATCGGAAATCTTTCAAGGCTTTCAATCTTTTCTTTGTCAGATGGTTCTTCAAACTGAGGTATGAAAACTCCTCCAGAAATTTCTCCTTTGGCAGGTCGACGATACATACAGTCGAGTATATTCCCCTCTTCGTCGGTTACAATTATATTTGCAGCTCCTGACCAGAGACGGATGTATATGTAATAACGTTGCTCCCATGTACTGACATCCATCTTGATGATACGATTAAGTCCAAGTTGAATACAACTGTTGATACGCATCCCTTGAACATGTTTTTTCAGGAACTCATTGAATCTTAGCGGCTTTGAGTTTTTTGGTACTTTACCAAATGTCTGGTTGATTCTGCAAGACTGAGGTGAAGTACAGATGATGACTGTTTTTAGAGAGCCTTTATTTATCGTTCTGAAAGTAATTGTATCATATCCTGGTTGTACAATCTCTTGAATAAAGGAACCTTCCAGACTCAATTCGTCTATAATCTTGTTAATTTCATTGCAATTTAGTGACATAATTGAATTATTATACCATTATTACTACCAAATATACAAGAATTTGCATAAAAAGGTTGACAAACAGTATATTAAAATGAGAAAGTAATATTTATGATAAAAGCAACCGGATCTCAAATTATTGTTAAGTTATTGGAGATGGAAGGTATCTCTATTGTTGCAGGAATCCCTGGTGGATCCATCCTTCCATTTTATGATGAATTAAACCGCAGTTCTATTAAGCATATTCTTGTGCGTCATGAACAGGCAGCTGGTTTTATAGCTCAAGGTATGTCACGTTCTACTGGAAAGACAGCCGTCTGTATGGCAACTAGTGGACCTGGAGCAATGAATCTTTTGACTGCAATAGCTGATGCTCGTTGTGATTCGGTCCCTATGGTCGCTTTTACTGGACAGGTCAATAGTAAGCTCATTGGTACAGATGCTTTTCAGGAGGCTGATACTTTTGGACTTTCTTTTCCTATAACCAAGCATAGTATCATGGTAAAGGATGCTTTGGAACTTCTGACGGTTGTTCCTAAGGCTTTTAGTATTGCTGTAAGCGGACGTCCAGGTCCTGTATTGATAGATGTTCCCCGTGATGTACAGATGCAGGAAGTTGAATTTGAGTCATGGCCTGAAATATCTTCAATTGAGGAAGATAAGCACTCTGATCTTGCCAAAAGATACAATACGCCGGCAGAGGAGCTTCCTTCCATCGCTGAAAAGATGGCTGAATGCCTTTTGTCTGCCAAGAAAGCAGTTTTCTATCTTGGCGGTGGTTGTAATGATGGAGAAGTGGCTCAGTCTATAAAAAATCTTATGGACGTTTATGATACAGCTGTTGTATCTAGTCTTATGGGAATTGGTGCCGTTCCAAGAAGTAATCCTAACAATTTTGGTATGCTTGGAATGCATGGAAATCATGCAGCTAATGTTGCTATGTATGAAGCAGATGTAATTCTTGCAGCTGGAGTTAGGTTTGATGACAGAGCTACAGGTGTAATAAGTAAGTTTTGTCCGAATGCAAAGATACTTCATATCGATATTGATGCTGCTGAAATAAATAAAATTCTTAATGCACATTTGTCTCTTGTGTGTGATGTTCAATCTGCTATACCTCTTATAACAGAGATTATTCGGGAAAGGATAAGTAATGCTGATGCTGAATATGCAGAGGCTAAGGCTAGCCGTTGCCAGTTTATTGGCAATCTCCAGAAGTTATATGCTGAGACATCAAGTTTGGAGCTTGGACGCCCTTGTGATGTTGCAGACAGTTCTATTAATCCTAGAGCTTTCATACATGCGATTCCTGATATGGCATGTAAAGCTGGATTGCAGCCTGAGAATATAGTAGTTACTACTGATGTAGGTCAGCATCAGATGTGGTCCGCTCAATATTATAAAGTCGAAAAGGCAAGGCAATTTCTTACAAGTGGAAGCCTTGGAACGATGGGATTCGGGCTTCCAGCTGCATTGGGAGCAGCTCTTGCAGACAGATCAAAGAGAGTTGTCTGTATTTCAGGAGACGGAAGCATCATGATGAATATTCAGGAGTTTGCTACTCTGGCAGAGGAAAATCTTGATGTTACTGTATTTGTATTACAGAATGGAACTCTTGGAATGGTAAGACAACAACAGGAATATCTATTTGACAAGAATTACAGTGCAAGTATATTCCAGAAGGTTCCTGATTTTATCAAGATAGCACAAGGTTTTGGTATAGATGCTATAGATGCCACAACTGATAGTGAATGGTATACAAAGGCTTTTATGCCAGGCCCTCATTTTGTACTGCTTAAGATTGCGATGGGAGAAAATGTTCTTCCTTTTGTAAAGGCAGGAAAGGCTAATATAGACAGCATACGTAACTGATTCCATAGAGTGCATTTTGCTGCCGAAGCTTTTCATAATGTTATTGTTAATGTAAATAGCTGTTTTACAGATAATATAAATGCCGTAGAATCTTTGACTAAAATGTCAAGAGGGAGGGGAATTTAATTATGCGTAAAACACAGGGATATTTATTTGATGAACTGTCAATTGGTACATGTTATTATCCTGAGCATTGGGACAAAGCTTTATGGGAATCTGATTTAGACAGGATGCAATCTGTTGGTATCAAGACAATACGTATTGCAGAGTTTGCATGGAATCTTGTGGAAGCAGAAGATGGTGTATTTGATTTTGGCTTTTTTGATGAGTTTTTGGATTTATGTGAATCCAAAGGAATGAAAGTAATCTTTGGTACACCAACTGCAACGCCTCCTGTTTGGCTTACAGAAAAATATCCTGAGGTATTGAATGCCTCCAAAGAAGGGGTGTTGTATCGTCATGGCCTCAGGAGGCACTATAACTATAACTCTTCTGTCTATCAGAGATACTGTCAGCGCATAGTAACAAAAATTGCAGAACATTATGGTCAGAGAGCATGTATCATTGGATGGCAGATTGATAATGAACTTAATTGCGAACGCAATGAGTTTTATTCTAAGGCTGATACAGCTGCTTTCAGAATATGGCTTAAATTAAAATATAAAGACATAAAAGTGCTGAATAAATGTTGGGGAACTGTTGTCTGGAATCAGACATATAATAGTTTTGAGCAGATATATGTACCTCGACCTACTGTTCAGGGAAATACAAATCCTCACCAGATGTTGGATTATTACAGATTTATTTCTGATTCAACCATCAGATTCTGTAAGATACAGTCTGACATACTTCGTAAATATATCAAGAAAGGTGATTTTATTACAACAAACGGTATGTTTGCCAATGTTGATAATCATAAGATGACTGACTTGTGTCTTGATATTTATACATATGACAGTTATCCAAATTTTGCATTTGGTATGGATGCAAATCCTCTGAATCCGAATAATCTTAATGATCGTAACTGGAGTCGTAATCTCAGTGAAGTAAGAAACATATGTCCTAACTTTGGTATCATGGAACAACAAAGTGGTGCTAATGGGTGGGATACGCGTATGGAAGGACCAGCTCCAAAACCTGGTCAGATAATGCTTTGGGCTATGCAAAGTATTGCTCATGGAGCAGATTTTGTCAGTTTCTTCAGATGGCGCACTGCTTGTATAGGGACTGAAATATATTGGCATGGTATTCTGGATTATGACAACAAAGATAATCGCAAACTGAGGGAAATCCAATCAATCAATGATAGAATCAATAAAATCAAGGAATTAGTCAATTCAAAGTATAAGGCTTATGTGGCAATAGTCAGGGATTATGATAATAACTATGATAATCAGTTGGATTCTTGGCATAGGCGTCTCATGTGGGATAGCGAGATGGCTATATTCAATGCTTGCCAGAAATCTCATACTCCAATGGATTATGCATATATAACTTCATCTTCTGAAGTTGCTGAACTAAAGCAGTATGATGTGCTTTTTTATCCTCACCCTGTAATGACGAACAAGAAGATTGTAGATATTTTATCAGAATATGTCAAAGGCGGAGGAATACTTGTTTTGGGGGCTCGTAGTGGAATGAAAGATTCCAATGGTCACTGTCCTATGTCCAGTATGCCGGGATTATGGAGTGAACTTACGCGCACTGTTGTAAAAGATTTTACGTTTGTAGGTCCTGCTGATGGTGTAGTAAATATGAATTGGGATGCCGTAAAATATGATAGTGGTGTCTTCAATGATGTTCTTGAAATTACTGGTGAAGGATGCTCAGTTTTGGCTACATATGATAGTAACTATTATGAAGGAGAACCTTGTCTTGTTGAATCTAGATGTGGAAACGGAAAAGTACTGCATTTTGGAGGTACTTTTACAGAGAGTAATGCAAGGGCTTTTCTTGAATATACCGAAACTGAGTCTCCGTTTTTGGGAATAATCAGGGCAGGTGAGGATGTGGAAATTGCTGTAAGAGAGAAAGATGGTTATAAGTATATATTTGTACTTAATTACAGTAATAAGGAACAAACTGTATTGATCAAAAAAGATTTGGTTGATTTAGATACCCAAAAAATAGCTGAAGAAATGGTTCTTTTGGAGCCATTTGGAACAAAAATATATAGATATTAGAGTAAATTTATTTAGGAAATTAAATATTGACTTAAGTATAAAACAATGTTATTATACAGAGTATCCGCAGTATGAATGAGCATTCTAAATATTCATATTGTGCTTCTGAGTTCTGCTAGAAGTGGATGTTTTGATATATATTTTGGTTTAATAAAGTATTGTGGATAAAGGCTTCCGAGAGGAAGCCTTTTTTTATATATGGAATATGTATATATTGAATATTCTGTATCAGTAAAACTTCATTTGCTTTTATGTGGGAGTTCAGTAGCTTTTGCTTCATAGCTCAGTTACTTTGACCTGCAAACCTCACAAGGTTTAGACTGATACCTCATGAGGTTTAGACTGTTAGCTCACGAGGTTTATACCTATAACCACGTGAACTTTATACCTATAAGTAGCTGAGGTTTGACCCCATGACATTGTGAACTTTTTTATAAGAGACCTTCTACTAATTCACTTAACAATGGGATAAGCTGCTTTTTGCGGCTTACTACATCTTTTAGATAGTAGATATGCGTATCACGCTTAGGGAAATTCAGAAGATTTTCAAATCTACCGTCACTAGCTACTAGCATGATGGAACTTAGTTTTGTTATATCTGTTACAAGAAGTACGTTAAAGCTGTTTCCGCTTCCTCTTCTTTGGAACTCAAGTTCGTCCAGGAATTCCTGCTTACGGTCCATAATTTCAGATGTATTGTCGACTTCAATCTGACTGACAGTATATTTGATTTTTCCGTCAGCTTCATTGTAGTCTTTTTTATCCTGATTGATAACTTCCTGAGCAGAGCGGCCTCCGATGTGACTTCCGCTCTTTATTATGTCGTTTCCAAGTTCCTTGATGTCAAGACCGGTGATAGAACTTAAGTATTCTGCTGTTGAGACATCATAAGCTGTGGTTGTAGCTGATTGCAAGATAAGAGTATCACTTAAGATACCGCAGAGCAGAAGTGAGGCAATTTCTTTGGGAATAGAGACACGTTGTTCTCTATAAAGATTTGCTATGATTGTACTTGTACTTCCTACAGGTTTGTTAATAAGAGTAATAGGAGTCTTGGTACTGAATGTACTTATGCGGTGGTGATCAATTATTTCCTGTATGATGTAATGTTCAACTCCCTCGACAGCCTGTTGTGGCTCGTTATGATCTACAAGGATAACTTGAATGTTTGCTTCATGGAGAAGATCACTTTCACTGATGATTCCGATTACTTTGTGGTCATTGTTGACTACTGGAAGACATCGGCTTGGACTTTTTGCAAGGAGAGGACGAATCTTTTGTACTGAGTCATCGAATTTGACAGGATTTATCTTGTGATCAGCCATTTCTTTTACAGGAGATGAATATTCAATGAGCATTGCGCTGGTGGCTGTACTGTCATGACTTGAGAGCACTGTAACTTTCTTTTGTTTAGCAAGTTCGCGAAGTTCCTTTGAAACAACGTAGTCCTTTGTTACGATAAGAACTCGTACTCCTGCAAGAATTGCAGCTCGCTGAATGTCTTCTCTGTTGCCTGTAATAACAACTACGTTTTCACTTTTGTGAGCATTCAACAATTCAATAAAGCTTTGTTCTGTATCATCTCCAATGAGGATAGTACACTTGAAATATGTTGCGGGATCAACTTCATTGATTGGAGTTGCGTTCAAGGTCTTTTCGATAAGATGTACATTAGTATATACAATATCATCTCTTGCCGGATTAAGCATTTTGTATGTGTTGAGGGCAAAAGCGTTGTAATTAAGAAGAGACAGATATTTCCCGTCTTTATCAACTACAGGAAGTACTTGTACATTTGTACTTACCATCTTGTCTACGGCTTTCCAAAGTGAAACATCTTGGTCTACTGTAACAAATTTATCGCTCATATAATACTCTGCCTTAGGTACCAGGTCAGGTATATATATAGGGGCTTCCATTTTGAATCTCTTGAAAATATATTCAGTCTGAGGTGCTAGCTTACCGGCTCTGGCTGCCTTATATTCCTTATGTCCCAAAAGCTGTTTAAGTCGGGCATACGCTGTAGCGGCCACAATAGAGTCTGTATCAGGATTTCTATGTCCTATGATATAAACTTTGTTATTCATTAGTTACCTACCTTAATGCCTATATTACAATGAATAAAAGCTCTTGGCAACCATATTGGCTGATATTATTTGTTTATGCTAACTGTATGGAGGGAAGAAGATTTAACTTGTCAACTGTGCATTTTATCTGATAGAATATCTATCAGAATTATTGTATAGAGGTTTTTTATGGCTGCTTTAACTGCAAATACTTATAATCCGGACGATTTACCAGAGGCATTTATCAAGATGTATGGAGGGTCTTTGGATTCTGTAAAAATTTATTCTTCTCCAGCCCGTATAAATATTATCGGAGAGCACATTGATTATAACGGTGGTAAGGTTTTTCCAGCTGCCATTGACAAGTATCTCTATGTGGCTATCCGCAAAAGAGAAGACAGCAAAGTTGTGTATAATGATGTAAGATTCCCTGGTACTTATGAGTTTGATATCAATGATAACTTTGTTTATGATGAAAAAAATGATTATGCCAACTATCTTAACGGAATCTTGAGTCAGCTCAAGGAAGCTGGATATAAGTTTGATTGTGGATTTGAAATTCTTATGGTTTCAAATGTTCCTCATGCTGGAGGAATTTCATCATCTTCTGCATTGGAATGTGGATTTGCTTATGCAGTAAGTGAGACTTATGGTTTTAATCTTGACCGTGTTACTATTGCCAAGTTGGGCCAGATGAGTGAACACAAGTTTATGAATGTAAACTGCGGTATCATGGATCAGTTTATTATCTCTACCGGTAAGAAAAATAATGCCATCGTACTTGACTGTAATACTCTAGAGTATGATTACGTTCCTCTTGAGCTTGGTGATTACCGTTTTGTTGTAATGAATACAAACAAGAAGCGTCGTCTTGCTGACAGTAAATATAATGAGCGCAGAAGCCAGTGTGAAGCTGCACTTAAGATTCTTCAGGATAATGGCGTAAAAATTAATGCCCTGTGTGAGCTTACTCCATCTGAATGGGAAGAAAAAAAATCATGTATCACAGATGAGGTGCTCTTGAAGAGAGCAAAGCACTGTGTATACGAGAATCAGAGAGTAAAAGATGCTGTTGAAGCACTGAAGGCAGGAAATCTCACCAAGCTTGGTCAGCTTTTAAATGAGTCCCATAAATCTCTCAAAGAAGATTATGAGGTAACGGGAATAGAACTTGACACTTTGGCAGAAGTTGCTCAGGTTCAGAAAGGATGTCTTGGAGCTCGTATGACCGGAGCAGGCTTTGGCGGCTGTGGAATTGCACTTGTTCATAAGGATAATCTTGAAGAACTTGTTGACAATGTCCAGAAAGAATATACTGCCAAGATTGGTTACGAAGCAGGATTTTTTGGTTGTTCATCAGGGGATGGAGTTTCACATTATAATTAAATAAAAAAAGGAGTCCTTAGGGACTCCCTTTTTATATAGACTACTCCCAACCAAATGTTGCAGGAGGCTTATTGGTAAGGTCAAAGAATATTGCGTCAACATATTCCAGTTTTGCAATGTCTTTTACTATGTCTTTGAGCATGTCCTGTGGAAGTTGAGCAAAGCGGGCTGTCATTACGTCTTCGGAACATACTGGACGAAGAACTATCGAACAGTGATCTTTGCTTGATGCATATGGCAAGTTTATAGTAAGGTGCTGGAAAATCTTGCTATACCAGTCATTCTTGTGAAGGGCAGTGAGCATTATGTTGTCAGCTTCGCGAGTCTGATCAAGACGTCCCTTGTCACAATAACCTTCCTGGAGCTTAAGATCTTCGTCCTTGAGAGCTGGATTCTGATAAAGCTTGATTATGGTGCGGTTGATATAACTTGCACTATTTGTAATCTGGCTTGAAGCAGCCTCAAGTTTGTCCCAGTACTGAGGAAGGTGACGCATACCATCTCCTTCATCTCCAAAATCCAGTACAGCAGGAAATCTGTAAGTTCTGAAGTCACCTTGTACACCTACAGATTTTACAGGTAGTACAGATTTCTTTAGGTTGGATGTACACTTAGGACAGAACATACTAAGTTCTACATTCTGGATTTCTGCGTGTGCTTTGTTATACTCATCTTTATCATTGTCACTAAAGTTACCGTCGTTACAGAGAACATTGATGCTTAAGCCAGGTCCTGGGAAAGGATGACGCATTACCAGGTCATCTTCAAGACCGAGCTTCTTTCCCATTGCACGTACTTCATCTTTGTATAAGTCCTTGAGAGGTTCTATAATCAGGCCTTTTTCGATAAGTTTTTGAATTCCGTCAACACGGTTATGATGTGTTTTGATAACTTTACTGTTCTTTGTTCCGCCGGACTCAATGATATCTGGATACAATGTTCCCTGAGCTAACATCCAGAGGTCTTCGTCGAGCTTTTGCTTGGCAACGACTGCATCACGGACTGTAATAAAGTTTTCTCCTACAGCCATTCTTTTTTTCTGTGGATCCGTGAGATGGTATACAGCTTTTAGGAAGCTTTCAGAAGCATCCTCCACAATAAAATTATTGAAGTTATGACTCTTGTAAGCTTTTTCTACATTTGCACTTTCGTCTTTACGCATAAATCCGTTGTCGATGTGCAGACCAAGGACTCGATCCTGTCCGAGGGCTTTATTGAGGAGTGCGAATGCTACTGTTGAATCTACTCCTCCACTGAGGAACAGAAGTACATTCTTATCTTTTGCCTGAGTTTTTATACCTTCGAGAATATGGTTGAGGACTGTATCTTCGTCCCAGTTCTTTTCCATTCCACAGATATCCGCAAAGTTCTTGAAAATCTTATTTCCTTCTGGAGTATCTTTTACTTCACAGTGACACTGGAGAGACCATCTTTTCTTTTCGAGGTTTTGAAGGGCTGCATAAGGACAATCTTTTGTGGTTCCGATTACTTCAAACCCTTTACCCAAAGCAAGAACACCATCCTGATGACTCATCCAAACCTGAGTTGTATCACTTATGTCTTTAAGGAGAGGACTTTGTTTGCCTGATTCTGTTTTTGTCAGCTGGGCAAAACCGAATTCTCCGACTTCAGCCTTACCGACAGTTCCTCCGTAGCTTTGGGACATCAGCTGGTGACCGTAGCATAAACCTAACATAGGAATATTCAAATCCAGAATCTTGCTGTTAAACTCCGGAATATTTTCTTCGTATACGGAAGATGGTCCTCCACTCAATACGATTCCTTTTACATTTGTAAGGGAATCTACAGAGACAGAAGGAAGGGCTATTTCTGAGTAATAACCCATCATACGGAATCTTTTGGCAATCAAATGTGCATACTGACTGCCAAAATCAAGGACAACAATTTTACTACGTTCCATTGCAGGAGCTCCTTAAAGTAAATTATATGATTATAAGAAAGGCCATGGTGCGTACCATGGCCATATGTATTTATTTATTTGAATTATCGATTGAAGCTTTGATAAAGTCGCGGAATAGAGGTCCTGCCTTATTAGGACGGCTCTTAAACTCAGGGTGGAACTGACCTCCAACCATCCAAGGGTTGTCTGCAACTTCAACAACTTCGACAAGGTCACGTTCTGGATTTACTCCAGAGATAACGAGACCTGCATCTGCAAGTTCCTTACGGAATTTATTATTGAATTCATAACGATGGCGATGACGTTCCCATATAGTATCTGAACCATATGCTTTATAACACTTTGTGCCTTCTGTAACTTTACATTCAAATTTACCAAGGCGGAGAGTTCCTCCGAGAATCTTACCATTCTGGTCTGGCATAAGGTCGATAACAGGATGAGTAGTGTCCTTATTGATCTCAGTAGAATGAGCGTCTTTCCATCCCAATACGTTACGTGCATATTCGATTACTACAATCTGCATACCAAGACAAATACCAAAGTAAGGTACTTTGTGTGTACGTGCATATTTGGCTGTAAGAACCATACCTTCGATACCACGACTTCCAAATCCGCCAGGAACAATAATTCCATCAGCGTTCTTGAGTCTTGCTTCTGTAACTTCATCGCTTGTAAGATCTTCTGAGTCTACCCAGTCAATCTCTACAGCAGCTTCGTTTGCTATACCACCGTGAATAAGACTTTCTACTACTGATAAATATGCGTCATGAAGTTCTACGTATTTACCTACAAGAGCAATATGAACTGTTCTCTTTGGGTTTTCAAAGGTGTGAACCATATTTGCCCAGTCTTCAAGGTGAGTTGTAAGTCCTTCAAGGTGAAGAGCTTTACATACAGCGTTACCAAGACCTTCCTGCTCCATGATAAGTGGAACTTCGTATATAGACTTTGCTGTCATGTTCTGAATGACGCAATCTGTGTCTACGTTACAGAACTGAGCAAGCTTTTCTCTTGTTGTATCAGTCAGAGGAACTTCTGTACGGAGCATAAGAATATTTGGCTGTATTCCAAGTTCCTGCAGTTCCTTTACAGAATGTTGTGTAGGCTTTGTCTTGATTTCATCCTGCTTGTGCATGTAAGGAACAAGAGTGAGATGGATGTAACAGCAGTTTTCTTCTCCAAGTTCGTATTTTAGCTCACGGATACATTCGATAAATGGGAGGGACTCAATGTCTCCTACAGTTCCTCCTATCTCGGTAATGATGACATCGGCATTTGTTTCTTTTGTAGAAAGAAGCATTCTGCGTTTGATTTCTTCGGTAACGTTAGGAATAACCTGTACTGTACCGCCATTGTATCCGCCTTCGCGTTCCCTGTTGAGTACAGAAAGATATACACGTCCTGCAGTTGTGTTGCTGCTTTGTGATAATGAAGCATCAGTGAAACGCTCATAGTGTCCCAAGTCCAAGTCTGTTTCTGCTCCATCGTCTGTAACAAATACTTCTCCGTGCTGGATTGGATTCATGGTACCAGGATCAATATTAAGATAAGGATCAAACTTCTGGTTTACAACTTTTAATCCACGGCTTTTCAATATAAGCCCAAGAGATGCTGCAGCGATACCTTTTCCAAGACCGCTTACAACTCCGCCAGTAATAAAAATGTACTTAGTCATGCATATCTCCATAAAATATTCGGCTATTATAATGGATAATCATTAGTTCGTCCATAAAATTTAGCAAAGTAGTTGCTTATTTGTGCCAGAGCTTTTTGATTTACTTTAGGATTAAGCTCTATAAGGGAAAAAAACAAATCTTCAGGGATTCTTACAATTTCTATGTCAGTATAGGCCATAGCATTTTCTGTTCGGATTTCGTTAAGAATACTTGCTTGTTCTCCAAAGAAACTGCCTTCATCATAAAATGCTATATAATTTGGCCGGGTTAGCTGAACTGTTCCTTTTGCGACATAAAAACAGTCTTTTCCTGTTTCTCCGACGGAGTATATCGAGGTTCCCTTTGAACACTTTATTACATGGGTTTGTTTTTCGAGCAAAGCCACGGGCTTGATAAAGAGACATCTTTTTATGGTGGAACTGATTCTTGTATCATCCCTAGAAGGCAATGTATAAAGTTCTGCCAGCAGAAGCTTGTCAAAGAACTGATGAACAAACAACCACTGAGCAAAGAACAGGAAGAAGGTAAAAAAGAAGAAAACTTCCATCAATACTACAATTACATTACTAAGTACACCGTAAACAAAGTTATACCTATTTACATTGATAAATAAGCCCATCAACTTTTGGAATGCCCAGAATGTCAGTGTACATAGAAAAGCGAATACTATGCAGTTGATTAGAGGAGGTTTTGTACGGCTTTCTTCCTTATAACATACAGTTACTATAAGAAAGATAAATACATTAGGCAGTACAGATACGATTTTATTATTGAAAGTCCTCATCAATGCAGGGTATTGTCTTTCCAACTCATCAAAGATGGATAGGTGAAATATAGTTTTGAAAGTCGTTATTGAAGCTACAAAGGTTGCGATGAATATGATTATTATGGCTTCTCCTGCGATGATTAGAACCTGAGCTGATATAGTATGTACTGGGACTTCCTGGTTGAAAATACGCTTCATGCTGTTCATGACAGTGCTGAAGAATCTTCGGGACATAAAGACAATTGATATACCAAGTATAATCTCAAAATTTGTTATTGCCTTTGTCTGGGAAAGTGAATCTGCAAGACTATTAAGATTGATTATCGAATCAAATACTGGAGATGCATTTATTATATTAGCAAACATATCCGGACTGGTATGCAATATTCTTACCAGGACGACGAGAATCAACATGACAATAGGTATAAATGAGAATAAAAAACCAAAGGCACATGCGTTTGCGTATGTCAAAAGGTCATTTTTTGCAAAAAATGTACAGGTTAGATACAGACTTTGTAAACTTGTCGGAACCGTAAGCCTATGGGTTCCTGTTTTTTTCCATTCTTCAAAATGATTTTTTTTAACCTTCATTGTCCTGATTTGTTTTTTTTGCTTCATAATCTTTTGTATCAGGGGTGGCAGCTCCTATTGAATGATACAACTGTATCTGCAGGGTGTTTGCCACATATTGTTTTATATATCGTTTAGCCTTATCATCTGCACTAGTGATAAGAAGAATTCCAAGATTACCATCAGGAATCTGTTTTACAACGTATATTACGACAGATATAGGGTACTCTTTGGAACCAATCTTGAGGGTGACTGAGTTCATTACCAGATTTGGCTTTACAATAGACATTGCCTGCTCTGGAATATCAACAGCCATTCCTACAGAGCTTATATCCAGAAGAGGGAACTTGAACATCTTGTTGTTGACAGTCCATAATATATAAGAGTCCTTATCTATTGTAATCTTTGCGCGGACATATTTACGTCGCCCTTTTGCATTAAGAGCTTCGAGCGTACTTAATATTCCTCCCAGTATATTCTCTATGCTTTCGTCAAGAGTGATAAGTCCTGAGCGTATGTTAAGTCCGCTTAGATATTTGTCTCTTGTCTTGTTATCGATTTTTTCGGTTACAACACCTATATATTGGCTTTTAAGAATTTCATCCTCTTCAAAGCTTTTGATGAAGTTGAACCAACCATTTTTGCTGAGCTGTGTATCTATATAAAAGAAGCATATAGAGTCAGGATTCATCCTCAAGTAAGTTTTTGCTGATTTGTAATCATCTATTACATATGTTTCATATTCTTCGTTACGAAGATAATCGACTATGTTGCTGTTTATCTGTCGGGAAGAATTTATGAAGAAAACCTTTCGGCCAAAAGTATTGTTACCTTTGGATTCCTGAGGTGTAGCTTGAGTAGTTTTTTCAATATCGCAATTTTCTTCCATAATAAGTTCTTCCTCTCTCTTTCTAAAACCTGATACAGATACTCTGCAAGCTTGTATGACTTTGCAGAGTATGTAACCAGAAAACTCTATTTATGATTAGAAATCTGCAAGTTTTGGAGCTCTTGGGTAAGGTACAACATCACGGATGTTAGCCATACCTGTAATATAACGCAATAATCTGTCAAAACCAAGTCCGAAACCAGAATGTGGTACAGAACCAAAGCGACGGAGATCCAAATACCACTGGTAATTAGTCATATCCATACCGCGCTCCTGACAAACCTTAATAAGCTTGTCATAGTCTTCTTCACGCTCTGAACCTCCAGTGATTTCACCAAGACCTGGAACAAGAACGTCTACAGCTCTTACAGTTTTTCCATCATCGTTAAGCTTCATATAAAAAGCTTTTACATCTTTTGGATAGTTGTAAACCATTACAGGGCTCTTGAAAATCTTTTCTGTAAGACATCTTTCATGTTCAGTCTGAAGTTCTTTGCCCCATTCAATTGAGTATTCAAATTCGCTGTTATATTCTTTGAGAACTTCTACAGCTTCTGTGTAAGTGATGCGCTTGAAAGGTGTATCTACTACATGCTGAAGCTGTGCAATTGTTCCTGGTTGGATTCTCTTTTCAAAGAATTCAAGGTCTTCACGGCACTTTGTCAAAGCCCAGTTGAACATATACTTAAGGAATTCTTCCTCAAGGTCCATGTCATCATACAGGTCAAAAAAGGCCATTTCTGGTTCACACATCCAGAATTCAGCCAAGTGACGAGGTGTGTTGGAGTTTTCTGCACGGAAAGTAGGTCCAAATGTATATACACGTCCCAAAGCTGTAGCCATTGTCTCAGCTTCCAGCTGACCGGAAACTGTAAGGTTAGCCTTCTTTCCAAAGAAGTCCTTGCTATAGTCTACAAGTTCTGCTGCTTTTGCAGGATCCATGCCTTTTGCTCCGGCTTTGATACCAAGCTCTGCAATCTTTTCCATGGAGAGTGTTGTAATCTGGAACATTTCTCCGGCACCTTCTGCATCAGAACATGTGATTTCTGGAGCCATGATGTACTGGAATCCTCTTTCCTGGAAGAAAGTATGAAGAGCCATAGCCATCTGGTTACGGAGACGGAACACAGCTCCAAATGTATTTGTTCTCGCTCTGAGGTGTGCGTTTTCACGAAGATATTCCATTGACATATTTTTCTTCTGCAATGGATATGAGTCTGTTGGACAAACACCAAGCACTTCAAGCTTTACAAGTGTAACTTCAACAGCCTGACCACTGGCAGGAGAAGGTATGATGATACCTTCTGCTTTAATGCTTGCACCTGTTGTTACGTTCTTAAGTTGTTCTTCTATATCGTTAGCATTAGCATTTGGATTAGGATTTGTGCGATCATAAGTAATCTGGATATTGGCAAAACAGCTGCCATCATTTACCTGAATAAAGACTAAGTTTTTTGAGTCTCTCTTTGTACGTACCCATCCGCAGACTGTTACAGTTCTTCCATCTGGAGCGGATGTCAATAAATCTTTAATAAGAATAGGTTTCATAATACTTTTATTTTACTTATTTACCTATGCACCGTCAATAAACTTAATTGCTTTTAATGGTTCATATTCATAAAGAGTAGTGCTGTAATGTTGCTGAATAATTAAGCAAAGAAAAGCAGAATTTGTTTTTTGTCTCCGTCAATTATTTTATACGGGTACAGATTTTGCGTGCAAAAAAGTAGACTTTTTTGCTAAAAGTCTAAAAAAAGATACATATGTATGAAATTTTATACAGTAAAGACATGTTAAAAACTACCTATATTATGTATGTCTTGTATATATTTTTTTGTGAGATATATATGAAAATCTTTGTTAAGAAATATCTATTATCTTGTATTATAACATTTTATGTATGCATAAGTTTAATATTAGTTAATTTGTTAAATAATGATGAATTTTTTGGCATAAAATTTGCTTAACTTATAGCGTTAAAAAAGGTTGTAAATTTTACAGAGAGACCGGCAAAGAACGTCCGGGGGGAGAAAAAAATGGAGAAGGACATTGATAAGAATTATCTGGCTCAGATACAGAAATATCCGTTACTGACACCAGAGGAAGAAGCTGAACTTTCAAAAAAAATAGAAGAAGGTAATCAGACTGCTTTTAATAAGCTTGTCAATAGTAATTTACGTTTAGTTGTCAGCATAGCTCATAAGTTTAACAACACAAGACTTTCGATGATGGATCTTATCCAGGAAGGAAATCTTGGACTCATGACTGCAGCAGAGAAATTCCATTATTCGTTTAATACTAGATTTTCTACTTATGCATACCCATGGATCGTACAGTATATGCTCCGTTATGCCAACACTAGAGTATCTTTCATTACACTTCCACATCGTAAAAACGATCTAATCCGTAAAATTCAGGTTGCACAGTCTGCAGTTTTCCAGGAAACGGGACACGAGGCAACACCTCAAGATATCGCTGAATATATTGGTATTCCTGAAGAAAAGGTGTTGGACCTTATGACCTATTCCTATTCTGTTGCATCCCTGGATTCCGACACTAGCGACGAAGATAACTCCCTGACAGTGGGAGACTTCCTTTCTGACGTAACATATTCTCCAGAAAATATGTACTTGAAGGAGGAAGAGAAGTCTGAGGTACGCTCAATGATGGAAAACCTTCCTGGAAATGAGAAAAAAGTTATTTGGTATCGTTACAACTTTGATTACGAAAATCACACGAAAACTCTCCGCGAGATTTCAAAGATTATTGGCGTAAGTCCAGAAGCTGTACGACAGACAGAAATCCGAGCAATCAAGCATATGAAAGCTGCTGCATCTGTGAATGCAACTACAGGTGATTCTGCGGTTGCCACTGCATAATCTGTGTTGATTGTTTTCCAGTTTTTTTGGCGGAGGCTTGACGGTCTCCGCCAAACTTTTTTATAATTCCTTGTATGTCCACAAAAAGAACTCAAAAAAAATCCAATAAAAAAAAGCCTAAAGTACAACTGAATAAAAATAAAGTTATAGTTTTGACATCTGTTCTTGTAGGTCTATGTATAATTAGCCTTGTTGTGTCCACAATAACGAGTAATCCAAAAGTAACTAATCTTGAGGAAACAGTGGAGTCTGTCAAAATAGTAGAAGTCTCAAAAAAAATCTCTCAGGATGACACTAAGGTTTCTCCTCAGGATAACCAGAATAGTTCTCTTAAAGATAACTCTAAAAGTTCTCTTAAAGATAGCTCCAAGGGCTCTCCTATGAAGAGTCTTAACGAGACTAACAAAACAAAAGATGATACTAATGTTTCGTCAAAATCGTCTGATCCTGTGATTAAGACGGATAGTGTAAAGATATCGCAGACGACTTCTGCAAAGCAAAGTACGACAACTGCTACAAAAAAATCAGATGTGGCCGTTTCTTCGAATAAAGGATCAGCAGCTTCGCAGTCTGAAAAAAAGTCTGCAGGGGAAACAAAAAGTCAGCAGAAATCTACAACCCCTTCTGAATCCAAAAAGTCAGAATCATCTGTGACACAAAAAAAACAGGAAGTTTCTTCTGCTTCTGCAAAAAAACAGGATGCGGTACCTGTTTCTTCGCCTAAGAAAAGTAACAGTGCAGGAGCAGAAATAGCTTCTGTTTCCACAAAGAAGACAGAAGAACCTAAAATTCAGGAAATAAAGAGAAGTCCTTTTAATATCCCTACAGCAACAAAGGGTGCGACTTTGGTATTTGTGATAGATGATGCAGGCCTTAATGTCGATAATGTCAAGGCTTATGCAAATCTGCCATTTCCTATAACGATTGCAGTTCTTCCTAAGCTTAAATATAGTGCAGAATGTGCAAGAGCTGCTAGGGCAGCAGGTAAGGAAGTTATCCTTCACCAGCCTATGCAAGCTTCTAATCTGAATATAAGTCCAGGTCCTGGAGCTATTACTCCTGACATGAATTCTTATGAAATTGCTGCAACTCTCAAAGAAAATATCAGGGAGGTTGGACCTGTCAAAGGATTGAATAATCATGAAGGTTCCCTTATTACCGAAAATGCCATAAAAATCGGTTTTATACTTGATGTGGCAACAGATGAAGGTTTATATTTCCTTGATTCCCGCACTACAAGTGCAACTCAAGCCAGACAAGCAGCTCTTGAACGTGATATAAGGATTTTTGAAAGAAATGCTCCTTTTTTGGACAATGCAATCAGCAGGGAGGAGATGCTTAATGAAATATATAAAGGTCTTGCTATTGCAAATAAAAGCGGAACGGCTATAATAATAGGTCACGTAGATAAATCAGTTAAGATTTTGCCTGTGCTTTTGAAAGAGATGTATCCTTATCTTGTAGAAGCCGGATACAGATTTGCAGTTCCATCTGCGTTATAATTGTTTTATGGAGATATTCTTATGAAGGTATTGGGAATAGAAAGTTCATGCGATGAGACCGCATGTGCAATCGTAGAAGATGGTCGTAACATTTTGAGTAATGTAGTTGCGACTCAGATTCCTTTTCATCAGATTTATAAAGGCGTTGTTCCTGAAATCGCCAGTCGCAAACATGCAGAGTGGATTTTGCCTGTAGTTCGTCAGGCTTTGAGTGAAGCTAACCTTACATTAGATGATGTAGATGCAATTGCTGCTACAAACAGACCGGGACTTATGGGCTCTCTTCTTGTTGGATTAAGTTTTGGAAAGACACTTGCATGGGCTAACAATAAGCCTTTTATTGCAATAAACCATATGTTGGGACATATGTATGCAGCTCACTTATCAAATGATATACAGTATCCTTATCTTGGACTTCTAGTCAGCGGTGGGCATTCTATTATTGCCAAGGTAAATGGCTTTGATGACCTTGAGGTATTGGGAACGACTATAGATGATAGTGTTGGAGAAGCTTTTGACAAAGTTTCCAAGTATTATGATCTCGGATATCCTGGAGGTGTTATCATTGACAAGCTGGCACAGAACGGAGACCCTAAGGCATTTAGTTTTCCTGTTCCAAAGCTTGATAAGGGTGACCATAGATATGATGTTTCGTTCAGTGGGTTAAAGACAGCTGTTATTCATCAAGCTTCAATGTTCCTTAATGATGGGTACGAGAGTACAGTTGAAAACATTGCAGCTTCTTTCCAGGAGACAGCATGTAAGACTTTAGTTTCCAGACTCCTCAGGGCTGTCGAAGACACAGGAATAAAGACTGTTGTTGCAGGAGGTGGTGTTGCTGCCAATTCAAGATTAAGAGCAATGCTTGCTGAACGAAAAGACATAACATGTATATTCCCTCCTTTGAAACTATGTGGGGACAATGGAGCAATGATTGCTGGTGTTGCATATCATTTCCTTCAGAGAGGTGATAGGAGTGAGTGGAATACTACTGCATGTGCCCGTATTCCTCAGTTTAAGCGTGGACTTGCCAATCTAGAAGCTTTTGGTAGACGTTAATGGAAAAATCCTCCGGATCTGGCGGGGGATTTTTTTTGTCCTGGATGACAAAAAATAAACTCATTTTAATTATTGTTGCTAAGTCTAAATAATTATATTAATATTATATGGGTATATGAAGGGAAAATCTTAAGTTTTTTGGAGATTTCCTAAAATTGATAATGGGGATAGATAGATGACTGTAGAGCGGCAGGAATTGGAAGAGTTGCAGATGTATATTCAAAGACAGATAAGAAGATTGTCATCTGCAGAAGATATAGATCATTCTTCCGTTTTTGAACTCCAGTCAACAGATTCCAACATAAGTCTCATTCTTTCTTATGCTGATATGCAGGATACCAACATGATAATTTTGGGAACAAAAGATAAGAAAGTTAGGGATTTGCTGATGGAATTTAGAAAGGAATCTTTTCTGAAGGATGATGCTGATCAGTTTATAACTGAGTTATGTTTTCAGGCTTTGGAGGCCCTGCACAATATACAGGCAGGTATGAGCCTTAATAAGAATTGTGACAATGATGTCCTTCGCAAAAATATTGAAAAAACTTTCAGCAAGGCAGAAGACTATCTTGAACAGATTGCAAGTCTTAAGGATAATTATAAAAAACTGAGCCGCTGGTCCAATATTCCGTTGGATGAAGAAGAATCTATTAAGCCTGTGCACAATGTTCGTAAAACTGTTTCTAAAACTACCACTGTTGTCAGGTCAACAACAAAAACTCCTCTAAAAAAGACTGGTACAAGAAAATAAATTGTGTTATAATCGCGTTCCATGAAGCAGGTAAAGGAACAGGAGCGCTTGGACAAGGTTTTGTCCAATAATGGCTTTGGTACTCGTAAAGAAGTAAAGCACTTTATCCGCAGTCGTGTTGTGACTGTTAACGGGGAGATTGTGTCAGACCCCGATGCTCATATAAATGTAAATTCCGACATTATTGCCGTAAATGGTGTTTCTATCCAAATAAAATCCAATATATATCTAATGATGAATAAGGCCTGTGGTTACGTATGTTCGACCAGAGGCGGAATGCATCCAATTGTTTATGATCTTCTCAAAGATGAAGATCACCGTAAGTTCATGGGCGGTGATATAGGTACAATAGGTCGACTTGATCTTGATACGGAAGGTCTGTTGATTTTTACCAGTGATGGAGATTTGAATCATCGTCTTACATCTCCTAAGTGGAGAGTTCCAAAAACATATCAGGTATACTTACGAGATAGTGTCAGCGAAAGAGACAGGCAGGATTACAAAGAAAAGCTGGCAGCTGGTGTTCATATTGAAGCAGAGGGTAAAGAAGAAGCTGCAGACTGTCTTCCTGCAGAACTTGAATGGCAGGACGAAAATAATTATGACCTTTCAGTTGGCGAACTGGCAAAGGAAGGTAAAACTGGTAAGCCTGCTGCTGTATGTCATCTTACTGTTTATGAAGGTAAGTTCCATGAAGTCAAACGTCTCTTTGCTGCCCTTGGGAATGAGGTTATTTATCTTAAGAGGTTGTCGGTCAACGGCCTTAGCCTTGATCCTTCTCTTGAACCTGGACAGTATCGGGAACTTACAGATGAAGAAATAAAGATACTTGATATTAGTGAAGTTAACCGTCAGGAAGACTGATGGTTTTGCATATATTTTGAGCTTAAAATCCCAAAAATATACAGGAGGTGTGATTGATTACCTCCTGCGCTGCTGTAGAAGCGGTGTTCTATAGGAGACAACGATGCTTTCTGACATTGAGATTGCACAGAGAAATGTTATGGCCCCTATCACAGATGTGGCCTCGAAGATTGGTATTACAGCCGATGACATGGAACAGTATGGACCATATAAGGCTAAGATTACCTTTAAGGAATTAAAGGCACTTCAGGCCAAGGTAAGTGATCCTTCTCAGAGAGGAAAGCTGATTCTTGTTACAGCTATGACTCCAACTGCAGCTGGGGAAGGTAAATCAACTGTAGTTATCGGACTCGGTGATGGTCTTAACAAAATTGGAAAAAAGACTGTGATTGCTTTGAGAGAACCATCTCTTGGACCTTGTTTTGGCGTAAAAGGTGGAGCTTGTGGTGGTGGTTATGCTCAGGTTGTTCCTATGGAAGATATCAATCTCCATTTTACTGGTGATATTCATGCTATTACTGCAGCAAATAACCTTATGGCAGCTCTTATCGATAATCATCTGCAGCAGGGAAATACACTTGGAATCGATCCTAGGACAATCAGCTGGAAGCGTTGTGTTGACCTTAATGACAGGGCTCTTCGTAATGTAGTGATTGGTATGGGAAGCCGTATTGACGGAGTTCCACGCGAATCTCATTTCCAGATAAGTGTAGCAAGTGAGATTATGGCTATTGTATGTTTAAGCAAGACAATCAGTGAACTTAAAGAACGTATCTCAAACATTACTATTGGTGAAACATATGGTAGGGAATCTGTAAAGTTTGGACAGCTTAATTGTACAGGTGCAATCGCAGCTTTGTTGAAAGATGCAATCAGACCTAATCTTGTTCAGACATTGGAAAAGAATCCTGCCTTTATTCATGGTGGTCCTTTTGCTAATATTGCTCATGGATGTAACTCTATTAATGCCACTATGTGTGCACTTGCTACTGGAGACTATGTTGTAACAGAAGCAGGTTTTGCAGCTGACCTTGGGGCTGAAAAATTCTTTGATATCAAGTGCCGCATGAATGGACTCTCACCGTCTGCTGCCGTAATTGTAACGACAATTCGTGCCATAAAGATGCATGGTGGGGTACAGAAAGCTGATCTTGGTACAGAAAATCTTGATGCTATCAGAGCCGGTTTTGAGAATGTAAAAGTTCATATTGAAAATATGGGTAAGTTTGGTGTACCTGTTGTTGTTGCTGTAAATAAATTTGTAACAGATACAGATGCAGAGATTAGTCTTGTAAAGACTCTTGCCGGAGAAGCTGGATGTGAAGCAGTTCTCAGCGAAGGTTGGGGTAAAGGTGGTGAAGGAACAACTGAACTTGCCTCTAAGGTTGTGGAACTTTGTGATAGACCAAGTCAGTTCAAGAATATATATCCGTTGGATATGAGCCTCAAGGGCAAGATAGAGACTCTTGCGAAAGAGATCTATAGAGCAGATCATGTTGAGTTTGATCCTAAGGCGCTCAAAAAACTTAAGACTTATGAAGACAATGGATACGGAAATCTTCCTATCTGCATGGCAAAGACTCAGAACTCAATAAGTCATGACAAGAGCCTTCTTGCAGGACCTAAGGGTTACGTATTCCCTGTCAGGGATGTTCAGCTTTATAGTGGAGCTGGATTTGTTGTAGCTTATGCTGGTGAGATTGTTGATATGCCAGGACTTCCTAAAGCTCCTAGTGCACTTAACATCGATGTTGATGACGAAGGAATTATATCTGGTTTGTTCTAGTCGTGTAATTCTTTTTTTTATAACAGATTATTCTTAAAAATATTCATTATAGGTAGTGTATAATGAGACCTGTCGGGTAATAAACCTGGCAGGTCTCATTTTTTTTGAGGTATACAATGAATATCTCAAAAATGGTGATGCCAGGGCTATGGTACGAAAAGTACCTTGATCCGACGTGACCAGGCGCATTCAGGAGGAGAAAAATGAGAATAGGAATAATTGGCTCCGGAGCCATAGTAGGTAGCTTTGCTGATGCCGTATCAAGAAGTAACTCAAGAAATCCAAATCTGCAGCTCAAAATAACAAGTCTTTGCGGCAGGATAGAAAGCAAATCAAAAATTACGGATTTATGTAACAAGCTGGATATCAAAAACATATATTATGACATAGATGAAATGCTTGAGTCAGGTAACGTGGACTGTGTTTATGTAGGCCTTGTAAATAATCTTCACTAGAGGCAGCCCTAAAATGCATAGAACATCACGTTCCAGTGATGGTTGAAAAACCTTTTGTTTCAAATTTGAAGCAGGCAGAGGAGCTTGTGGCCGCAGCAAAAAATTCCGGTACAATAATTTTTGAGATGGCTCCAAACAGATATTTTGCAAATGTTGCCAAAGTTAAGGAGCTCTTGCCAAAGCTAGGAAACATCAGGATAGTAACTCTTAACTATAGTCAGTATTCAAGCCGCTATGATTCTTTTGTCCGGGGAAATATACTTCCTGTTTTTGATCCAAAAATGGCAGGCGGAGCTCTTATGGATCTTGGTATATACAATCTTCACTTCATGCTGTCTGTGTTTGGTTGCCCGACAGAGTATCATTATTCTGCTAATATGACAAATGGCATAGATACATCTGGCATTTTGACGATGACATATAAGGGAGAATATAACTTTAATGCGGTAAGTATTGCTGCAAAAGATTGCTCTGCACCGTTGAATATAAATATCCAGGGGGATAAAGGATATATCAATTCCACTAGTCCATGTAATATATTTGACTCATTCTCCATCAGCTTGAAAGATGGAACCAATGAAACTTTTAACCTAAACTCAGCTGAGGACAGAATGGTTTATGAGATTGAAGCCTTTATGGATTTGCTGGTAAGTGGGAAAACAGATGAAGCATTCAAGTCTATGGAGAATACCTTGGCTGCCATGAAAATACTGGACAATGCCAGAGTTGAGGCCGGCATGTCCATAGATTTCTGATTATAATGCTGATTTTATAGCTTCAAAGAGCTCATCGTATGTTTCAAACGCTTTGAGCTCAGGGTTATCAGCTTTTATCTTGTCTGTACTCTTAAAGAGGAACCCAGCCTTGCTTGCCTTGATCATGGCAAGATCATTGTAGCTGTCACCGCTTGCAATAGTATCAAAGCCACAGGACTGGAGAGCTTTTACTGTTGTAAGCTTTGACTGTTGGCATCTCATCTTAAATCCTGTAATTTCGCCTGAATCGGCAATTTCAAGAGTATTACAGAATATTGTAGGCCATCCAAGTTTTTCCATAAGAGGTTTGGCAAACTGCTCGAATGTATCGCTAATGATGATTACCTGAGTAAGAGAGCGGAGCTTGTCCAGGAATTCCTTTGCTCCAGGTATAGGGTCAATCTTGGCGATAGTATCCTGGATCTCCTTGATTCCAAGATTATGCTCTTTCAGTATACCAAGACGCCATTTCATGAGCTTGTCATAATCAGGCTCATCTCTTGTAGTTTTCTTTAGTTCAGGAATACCTGATGCTTGTGCAAAGGCAATCCAGATTTCAGGAACAAGTACTCCTTCCAAATCCAAACAAACAACATTCATTGACATAATTACCACCCTCGAAAAAAAAACTTCGTGTGAATCTGTATTTTTAGGTAACTTCTAAAAAATGCAATTTTTAAAGCCTTGCAATCTCAAGGCTTTAAACTCGTCAGGCATCGCTAAAAAGAATTTTAGAGATGCCTTTTAGTATGCTGAAAAGCATATCATGGATAGGTACCAAGAGTAAAGAATATTTATGCAACACTTAACATAAATATGCAATTTTGATACAATAGAGAAATATAATTTGACTAAAAAAAGGGGTTATTATGGCAAAAAATATTGAAATCTTGGATTCGACACTTAGGGATGGCTCTCAGGGAGAGGGCATAAGCTACTCTGTTCAGGATAAGATTCATATTGTACAGGCTTTGGATGAGCTTGGAGTAAAGTATATTGAAGCCGGTAACCCTGGCAGTAATCCTAAGGACATGGAGTTTTTCCAGAGGGCAAAGGAACTGAAGTTGAAAACCGCAAAACTTGTAGCCTTTGGTTCAACCAGACGTAAGGATTGTTCTTGTGCGGAAGATGCTAATCTTCAGAGCCTTTTGAGTGCAGATACAGAAGATGTCTGTATATTTGGAAAAACCTGGGACTTTCAGGCTACAGAGATTCTCCATGCAACTCTTGAACAGAATCTTGATATGATTCGTGATACTTGTGCCTATCTAAAGGAAAGAGGACGCAACGTAATATTTGATGCAGAACATTTTTTTACTGGATATAAGGCTAATAAGGAATATGCCCTTAAAGCTCTGGAAGCTGCCGTGGCAGGTGGAGCCAGTACACTTTGTCTTTGCGAAACTAAAGGTGGAGCAATGCTTGGTGAATGTGCTGAGGCTACACGTACTGTCGTTGAAATGTTTGGCAAAGCTGTGGCAGTAGGTATCCATACACATAACGATTCGGGGCTTGCTGTTGCCAATTCTCTGGTAGCCGTAGAAAACGGAGCCACACATGTACAGGGAGTACTTCTTGGATTTGGGGAGCGGACTGGAAATGCTAACCTTTCTACTATCATTGCAGATCTTCAGACCAAGATGGATTGTGTCTGTATTCCAGAAGAAAATCTTAAGCTGCTTACTCCTATATGCAAGAAAATAGCAGAGATTACGAATATTACACTGGAACCTGGTATGCCATATGTTGGGCAGAATGCTTTCGCCCACAAAGCAGGCATGCATATTGATGCTGTACTCAAGAATCCTTCTGCATATGAGCATATTACTCCTGAGACTGTAGGTAATGAGAGAGTATTCTTGATGAGTGAAGTTGCAGGACGAAGTATGATCATCGAGAAGATAAGCAAATTTGATTCCACAATCACAAAAAACAGTCCTGTTGTCAGTGAAATTGTCAAGAAAGTAAAGGATCTTGAACATGAAGGATACCAGTTTGAGGGAGCAGACGGAAGCTTTGAGCTTTTGGTTCGTAAGATGATAGGAAAATATCAGCCATTTTTTAAGCTTCATTATTACAAGACAAGTGATGAGAGTCCACTTATTGAGAAGGGGCTTTATTCCTTTGCCCAGCTGAAGATTGATGTTGATGGCAGAGAGGAGCTTGCCGCTGGAGAAGGAAACGGTCCTATCAATGCACTGGATCTTGCCCTTCGTACTGCACTGAAGACGTCATATCCAAGTGTGGAACAGATAAAGCTTATAGACTATAAGGTACGTGTACTTGACGGTAAAAGTGCAACAGCAAGTCGCGTACGTGTATTGATTGAATCAAGTGATGGGTCAGACAGCTGGACAACAATCGGCGTAAGCTGTGACGTTGTTGAGGCATCTTGGCTTGCTCTTGTAGATTCCTTTGAATACAAGCTGATAAAAGATATAGAAAAACGTTATCACAAGTATATGTAGCAATAAAAAAGACCTTGATGCTGTAGCTCAAGGTCTTTTTTATTGCTAAAAGGCAGAATTATCTTTCTGCACGAGCCATTGCTTCTTCGTAATCCTTTGTGCCAACCCAGATGTCGTTCTTGTAAGGATTTGTGTGTGTCTTAACGGCACGTGTGATAATCATTGTAAGAACGATAACGTTAGCGATCAAAGCTGCAAGAGCTACAATACCCTGAGCTTTTGGATTAGCTACGATACCAGATGCTCTGAATGCAGCTTCGTCCATTGTTGTCATGTCGAATGCTGTAACTCCGAGCTTGTCTGCGTTGCCGTAGAGTGAAGGAAGAACAGCTGCGCTTGACTTGATCTGGAAGAGTGGGAGTACCTGTGCGAACATACACCAGATAGCCAGTGTGTTTGCGCGGTTCTGGATCCATCCACCCTTGTTCCAGAATGCTGCAGCAAATGTAGGAGCAAGAAGAAGAGTAACACCACAGTACCATGTGTGTGTTGGGAGATTTGCATAAGTATACTGGAAGTTCCAGAGGTCATAAGAAATAACAAACCAAATTGTCATGTCTGGCCAAAGCATATCCTGGTGATTCTTGTCCTTAGACTGATAGATGCTCCACCATCCTGTCATACAGAAGATATTGAGGATTCCGGCAATACCGTTAACCCAGTTCCACCATCCACCGTAGAGCCATACATTTTCACTTGATTTCCACCATCTCCATGTTGCATCTCCAGCCTTAGCTGCTGCCATAGAACCTTTGATTGCACTTTCAAAGTCAGAACCAACAGCGATGAGGATGTTGATTGCAACGATAACAAAAGGCCATGCCTTGAACCACTGTGATTTACCAAGCTTTCCCCATTTATACTTGAGCATCATGAAACCGATACATCCGATATCAGCAGCATAAAGCTTAGCATAGTGGAACCAACCATTCTGGTAGAGGTAAGTCTGGTTGTTAAGAGCCCAGTCAGCTCCCATTGCAGCGCCGACAGCAATTACAACAAAGTAAACAGTAAGTACTGCTGGCAAAGCGATAAGCAGTGCAATACCACCAGCCTTTGTTCTGCGGGCTACTTCGTTAGCAAGAACGAGTCCGGCAAAAACGCATACCCATGCAACAAGCTGGATACCTGCGTTTAATCCGTAAATCTGAAATAACATTACATATTCTCCTTAAGAACCATAATACGTATATAGTTCTTTAATGCCCTGAATAAAGCTTTCTTGATATAAAAAAAGTACTAATTTGCCATTATATCGCTACGTTTTTTTAGCGTCAACCTAAGTAAAAGCTATTGTGACCATCGGTATTATCTTGTTGTAAGGTAACAAAATAATATAGGTACTCAAAAAATAAAATTAACCTCTGTTGCATAAAAAAATGGTAAATTTATAGCTTGTCGGTATATCAAGCTGATAGTATTTCGTCTCATCCGATATAACAAATTATTATATCCTATATCATTATATCACGGAATCGGTTAAAAAAATCTTGAGTTTTTAGAATTTTATCTCACAATTTGCGGAGGGGCTACGGATGTACCGACAATATTTCCCACATGATGGCGAGTATGCTTTTTTTTTACAATGGCTTTACAGTATTTATTAAATTTGTTATATTGAAATTAATAAATACTAAAGACAGTTTAGTATTGGTAAATAATAGTTAATTAACGCTTATTTAGGAGATAGATTATGGAAAAGAATATTGCTTTGATTCCAGGTGATGGAATTGGTCCTGATGTAGTAGCAGAAGCTGTAAATGTACTTGATACTATTGCAAAGAAATATGGCCATAAGTGGAATTATACAAATGTCATTGCAGGTGGTGTTGCTATAGATAAATTTGGTCATCCTCTTCCTCAGGAGCAGCTTCAGATTGCATTGGATAGCGATGCAGCTCTTCTTGGTGCTGTTGGTGGTCCAAAGTGGGATAATCTTCCTTCTGAAATTCGTCCAGAAAAGGCTCTTCTTGGTCTCCGTGGAGGTATGAAGGTATTTGCTAACATCCGTCCTGCTGTAATGTGGAAGCAGCTTAAAGATGCATGTCCACTTAAAGATGAAATCGTAGGCGATGGTCTTGATATCCTTATTGTACGTGAGCTTACTGGTGGAATCTACTTTGGTGAACGTGGAACTTCTGAAGACCAGAATACAGCATGGGATACTGAAAAGTACACACGCCCTGAAATTGAACGTATTGTCCGCATGGGATTTGAATATGCTCAGAAGAGACAGAAGAGACTTTGTGTTGTAGATAAGGCCAACATCCTCAATTCCTCACAGCTTTGGCGTCGTGTTGCAGAGGACTGCAAGAAAGATTATCCTGATGTAACATTGTCATACCTTTACATTGACAATGCATCAATGCAGCTTGTACGTAATCCACGCCAGTTTGACGTAATCGCAACAAGCAATATGTTCGGTGATATCCTTTCGGATGAAGCAAGCCAGATTACAGGTTCAATCGGTATGTTGGCATCTGCATCTCTTGGAGATGGAAAGGGACCTGGACTTTATGAGCCAATTCATGGTTCTGCTCCGGACATTGCAGGTAAGGATGTTGCCAATCCATTGGCAACTATTCTTTCTGCAGCAATGCTTCTTCGCTATAGCTTTGGACTTGAAAAGGAAGCTAAGGAAATCGAGTGTGCTGTAAATGCTGTTCTTGATGCAGGATATCGCACAGGAGATATTGCAGGAAGTCATCTTGAGGAAGTAAAGGCTAACGGTAAACTTGTGGGTACCAAGAAGATGGGATCGTTAGTAGTTGAATACCTGAATAAATAAAAGTACCAGTCAAAAAAGTATCTGAGTAAACCCCAGAGGAAGATAGGAGCCTCTGGGGTTTTTGTTTTTTGGAAATGTCATATTTACCAGGTATCTCTTAAAACAACCACTTATCAATAAATTTAATACAAAAATATAATGTGAGTTTATATTGTAGTTATGAAAAGATTATTAGTTACATTCGCTATGGCCGTTCTTATGAACTTGTGTTGTCTTGCAGTTGAAGATAAATCAGGAGAAATGGATTTTAAAAGAGGATTTGCTTCTGGTGGATTCTGGACTGTACAGGATAATTTATGCGGAGGATATGGAGAATTGAACATTCCCATAGTCGAGTCTGATAAGGGGTTCATGCTCCGTAATGCCATAAAATTCGGCGGTTTTGGCTCATATTTTGATACTGAGACCAGAGATGTTTGTGGAGGATTCAGTATCGGGGATAAATTCCTGATAGGAGAACGATATGATGTACGCCCTTTCGCCATAAGAAGTTATGGTAGCGTGGGTTGCGAGTTCGGCATGTTTTTTGACGATGATCATATGTTCTCTAATTCTCCCTGTATGATCGCTGTGGATTTTGGCGGTGGTTTTGAATTCCAGTTTACGCAAAAGTCCGCCTTTGTGTTGGAGTATGGAGGAAAGTGCAGTTTTGTTGTTGGAGATAACAAGGAATCGTATTCTGCATTTTCCCATGGTGGACCTATATTGAGCATTGGATACAGGAGTTATAGACGTTGAAGGCAGAATTAGTTATTGAAGAATGCAAGTCTGTTTATTGTGTAGTGCATAGTCCGGTAAGCAGTGACAGGGTTCTGCAACTCGTAGATAGAATTGCAGCATTGGATGAAAACGGTGACAGGATACAGCTGATGGGGTGGGATGGAGACTATTGTTCAAGACTGGAGCCTAAGGATATATGCAGAATATTTTCCATGGACAAGAAAGTCTTTGTCGAGACAAAGAAAGGCACAATGACGCTGAAGATGAGGCTGTATGAGTTTGAAGAATTGTGCGCAAAAAACTGTTGGCAGGATTTTATAAGGATATCGAATACAGATATTGTCAATTTTTCCCATGTACGTAATCTGGATTTGAGTCTGAGTGGTGTCATCAAGGTAAATCTTGATAATGGGACTGTTGCTATCGTTTCAAGAAGATATATGAGCAAGATAAGGAGTAAGCTATGTTTAAGGAAGTAATGAAAAGAGGTTTGAGGGGATTATCGTATTTTGTACTGATATCCTATGTTCTTTCGGTGATAAAATCTGCAGAAACAGGGACAGGTGTTTATTATCCTGTCATCCAGGCTTTGCAGGACCAGTGTTCTACCCAGATTGGAGCTGTATTGCTTCAGATAGCTTTGGCTGCAATCATGGGATTTGTCCAAGGGGCAGCAACTTGCTGCTGGGATGTGGAGAATTGGAGCATGGCCCGCTCTACATTCACTCATTTTTGTATCATAACTCCCGTAATGCTTGTGTGTTCGTATATCTGTCACTGGATGCCTCACAGTGTTAGAGGATTTTTATCATGGACTTTGATGTTCATTATTGTATATGTAATCATATGGTTTGCCTGCTATACATTCTACAGATTAAGTGTAAAAGCGATAAACAAGGAACTGTTGAATAATGGAAAAGAGAGCTGATTCCTAGCTAGGATTTAAACCGATTCCTAGCTAGGATTTAAACCGATTCCTAGCTAGGATTTAAACCAGTTCCTAGCTAGGATTTAAACCGATTCCTAGCTAGGATTTAAACCAATTCCTAACTAGGATTTAAACCAGTTCCTAGCTAGGATTTAAACCAATTCCTAACTAGGATTTAAACCAATTCCTAGCTAGGAATCAGCAAGCTGAGCCGTTACTTTAAAATAGGGAGTGCCGTACTTGACCTCTGACGGTGTACAGCATAAAATCGTCCTTGATATGAAAGAACAGTTTGCAAGAATCGCCCTGATGTTTGGTGATGAGAGTGTATACAAGCTTATGGACAGCCGTGTAATAGTATTTGGTGTGGGCGGAGTCGGAAGTTATGCCGTAGAAGCCCTTGCCAGGAGTGGTATTGGTAGCATAGATCTGGTAGACAGTGATGTAGTTGTGGAATCCAATATAAACCGGCAGCTTTATGCCCTTCACTCTACAGTGGGAAGGGCAAAGGTAGAAGTTGCTTCGGAGCGTATACATGATATAAATCCTGACTGCAATGTAAGATGTCATAAGATTTTTTATTTGCCTGAGACATCTAGCATGTTTGATTTTTCTGCCTATGATTATGTGGTTGATTGCATTGACACTGTTGCAGGCAAGATCCAGATTATAGAAAACGCAAAAAAGGCAGGCACCAGAGTAATAAGCAGTATGGGAGCCGGAAATAAAATTGACCCGACAAAATTCCAGGTCTCTGATATAAGCAGAACTTCAGTTGACCCTCTTGCAAGAGTTGTCCGACGAGAACTTTCCAAAAGGAATATAAGCGATGTAAAAGTTGTTTACAGCACAGAAAAGCCAATAACCCCAAAGGAAGTCATCAAGAAGTCCCCGGGAAGCAATGGCTTTGTACCAAGTGTATGCGGTCTTATCATAGCAGGGGAAGTAATAAAAGATTTGCTTGCCATACAATAAAAAAAATCCGTTAATAAGAGTCGTAGAAAAACTTTGACGTAATTCTACGACTTTCTTATTAACGGCCGAGATGGAAGTATGCTCCAGTCTTCAACACGAAATAAGACTGGTTGCTTCGGTTTATACTGTCAGCCTTGTTCCAGGATATTTCCGGATGATCACAAAAATAGTCGAGAGAACCATAGAACCCGAACCATTTGAAGCCGATATCAGCTTTTGCATAGAATGTGTTCCTGATCTGAATAGGAACAATATCTGCCTTGCCTGATCCGTTCTTATTGTGAACCTGCCAGGTTTCGATAGATGAACCAACTGTAAAGATATTGAACAGTTTTATGTTTCCATCAAAACCTACATCAAAGCTATTTGTCTTTGAATCAACTTCAAAGAGTTTTCCATTGGCAATAATGGAAATATTGTTTACGAAGTTATGTGTATAGAAAGCACCTGCAGAAGCTCTTACATACTTGGTAAAAACATCTGTGGAGATATAAGCCTTTAATCCAGCAATAAAGAAATCCTCTTTAACGGTGAAGTGTGACATAGAGTCATACGCTGTTCGTGACCACTGGGTAAAAATACTTAAATCTAGGTTTTCGTTTGCATAACCGGCTTGAACAAGGGCGCTTCCTTTGAAGGTCGCAAGTTCAAACGTAACGTTAGCATAGAAGTTATCAGCTTTCAAAGTAAAATCACAGTTAGTGTCAAAGGAGCTTATCTTCTGTGTTTTTGCTAATGCATATTCTGTAAGCTTGTTATCAGAGTAGGTCAAAGTTTGTGTTGTAAGCCAAGGTGTATATGCATATCCGGCACCAACCTTAAGGTCGTATCCAACTGCAAATGCAGTAAGGACATTGTATATTGCCAATGCAGCAAGGCCCAAAGCCTTCCGTAAAGTTCTAGTCATAATCGTTCCTCTTGCAAAATGAATTGGAACTTTTTTATTGAGTAGGACTTTTTAGGTTTTAACTCATCAATTAGTAATTGTTAAACGAACTTTCAATGTTTATCACAAATAAGTAATCACATCACAATTATTAATGCCATGGTTCTTTGTAACCGTGTTTAAACCTTGCTAATGAAATTATGGTCCAGAATTTGGTAAATAGCAATCTCAAAAATGTAAAAGGATACTTTAATCGTGGATGTCAGTAAAATCTTTATTGATATTTTGGAGATTTGGACGGTATTGTCGCCTATATTCCCTTGGAGATATTGTAAACATTTTTTTGAAATAGCGGCAAAAATAGTTTGAGTCATTGAATCCTGTGTTCCAGGCAATATCTGTAATGGAATCATCTGTCTCGATCAATTCCCTGGAGGCTTCCAGCAATTTCAGATGGAGCTGATATTCTATGGGGGTATATCCCGTGTTTTGCTTGAATCTCCTCAACATGGAACTTTCTGATAGACCTGATAAACTGACCAGAGTATTTATGTTTATTTTCTCAAGATAGTGGGTTTCGATATAATGTTTTATATTGTATACAGGATATTTGACACCTGATTTCCTGCTGTCGTCCTTGTCAAAAGACCTTATTACATAGATGAATAATTCAGTAAGGTATGCTGTTATCATGGCATCATATCCAGGTTGTTCCCGCTTGAGCTCACTCTGGATCTTTTCAAGTTTGCTTTGTATTTCCAGCAAAATTATATCTTCTGCCTTGAAGTAGTCGATGTAATTCTGATTGACAAAGGATTTGAATCCCTTTATCTGGGGGAAGTTGTCAATGAAATCAGGACTGACGAGAATATTCATGAGTTCAAGATTCTGGGTGAATTTATAGGAGTGTTCCTGTCCCGGACACACGATGAATATGTTTCCTTTTTCCAGGTTTATGGAGGCGTCCTGACTGACATGTAATCCTGTGCCATTCATGACTATGACCAGCTCGTAAAAATCATGGGTATGAGGTGGATAAGGTATTTGTGATTGACGGTATTCAAGGACGCAAGGCAATGTCGAGTTATGCCAGAACTGGCTTCTGGACAAAAAATCACGGGAACTCATACTGATATAATGTCCTTTTATTTTTGTTAAGTCAACAAATTGCAAAAAGATAAGTTTGTTCTGTTGTTTTGAGGTTTTGTCCCTTGTGTGTATAGACTTTTGCTGTTACCATTAACGAATAATGTAAAAAGTTTAGTTCCTCCAATCTATATTGAATTTATCAATTTACTAAACCTATTGCAAAAATACTAAAGTATCTGTATTATTATTAAATATTATATCGACATTATTTAGTTAAATGAGGTTATATTATGGCAAAAAAGAGTGACAATGCTTGTAAAGGAGTAGCAAGAGCTCCTCATCGTTCCCTTTATTATGCATCAGGATATACTGATGAAGAATTGGACCAGCCAATGGTTGGTATCATCTGTGCCAAGAACGAGCTTATTCCAGGTCATATTGAACTAGACCGCATTGCTGAAGCTGTCAAAGCAGGCGTACGCATGGCTGGCGGTACACCTGTTGAATTCCCTGCTATTGGTGTCTGTGATGGTATTGCCATGGGACATGAGGGAATGAAATATTCTCTTGTAACACGTGAACTCATTGCTGATTCTGTAGAATGTGTTGCCAAGGCTCATCAGTTTGATGCTCTTGTCATGATTCCTAACTGTGACAAGATTGTTCCTGGTATGCTTATGGCTGCTGCCCGCCTTGATCTTCCTACTGTATTTGTTTCTGGTGGGCCTATGATGCCAGGTCATCTTCCTGGTAATGATCCAAGTAATCCATATTCTGGCAAGAACCTTTCCCTTACAGATATGTTTGAGGCTGTAGGTGGCCTTGCTGTCGGTAAGGTTACAGAAGAGCAGCTCAAGGAGATGGAGCATCGTGCCTGTCCTGGTTGCGGGGCATGTAGCGGTATGTTTACTGCCAACTCAATGAACTGTCTTACTGAAGTTTTGGGACTTGGACTTCCTGGTAACGGAACAATTCCTGCTGTAACTGGTGAACGTATTGCTCTTGCAAAGCATGCTGGTATGGCTGTAATGAATCTCTATAAAAAAGGTATTACTGCCCGTCAGATGATGACTGCAGAGAACTTCAAGAATGGTCTTGCTGCTGATATGGCTTTGGGTTGTTCTTCAAACACCATGCTTCATCTTCCTGCCATTGCGCATGAGGCTGGTATTGATATCGATCTCCATGAGGTAAACGAGATTTCCAACCGTACTCCTAATCTTTGTCATCTTGCTCCTGCAGGTCATACCTTTATGTGCGAGCTTGATGATGCTGGTGGTGTACAGGCTGTTCTTGCAGAGCTTGCCAAGAAAAATCTCATCAATACAAATCTGATTACTGCTACAGGCAAGACTATTGCTGAAAATATTGCCGGCGTTAAGAACCGCAATCCTGAAATTCTTAGACCTATCGAAAATCCATTTAGTGATAACGGTGGCATAGCTATTCTCTTTGGAAATCTTGCTCCTAATGGAACTGTCGTAAAGCGTTCTGCATGTGCCAAGGAACTTATGCTCCATACAGGCCCTGCCCGTGTATTCAATGATGAGAGTGAAGCCATGGAAGCTGTCCAGAAAGCTCAGATCAAGAGTGGTGATGTGGTTGTCATCCGCTATGAAGGTCCAAAGGGTGGTCCTGGTATGAGAGAGATGCTTGCTGTTACGGCTGCTCTTGCAGGTCAGGGACTTGATAAGGAAGTTGCCCTTATTACTGACGGAAGATTCAGTGGTGCAACCCGCGGTGCCTCTCTTGGACACTGCAGCCCTGAAGCTGCTGTAGGAGGTCCTATTGCTCTTGTTGAGGAAGGGGATATGATTACTCTTGATATCAACAACTATAGGATTCATCTTGATGTATCCGATGAAGAACTTGCTGCCCGTAAGGCTAAATGGGTATGCCCTGAACCTAAAGTAAAGACAGGCTACCTTGCACGCTATGCTAAGCTTGTAAGTTCCGCTGATAAGGGTGCAATCTTACAGTAGAGTCTACTTGTTGGCATTTATAAAATACTAATTGAATTGATAAAAGGAATGATATATGAAGATAACAGGTTCACAGGTTGTAATTGAATGTCTTGTTGAACAGGGTGTAAAGACAATATTCGGATATCCTGGCGGGGCAATACTTAATATTTATGATGAGCTTTATAAGAACTCAGATCGTATTACACATATATTGACAGCTCATGAGCAGGGGGCCAGCCATGCTGCTGACGGTTATGCGAGAGCTACAGGCAAGGTTGGTGTTGTATTTGCAACTTCCGGCCCTGGTGCTACAAACCTTGTGACAGGTATTGCCACTGCTTATATGGACAGTGTCCCAATGGTTGCCATTACCTGTAATGTCGGTAAGCCTCTTCTTGGTAAGGACAGCTTTCAGGAAATCGATATCCAGGGTGTGACAATGCCTATTACAAAGCATAACTTCATGGTTATGGATGTAAAGGATCTTGCTACGACTATCCGTGAGGCATTCCTTATTGCAAAGACAGGTCGTCCAGGTCCTGTTCTTATTGATATTCCTAAGGATGTAACAGCAGCTCTTGTTGATTACGAAAAAGTGGATAATCCTGATGATGTTGCAAGGATTACCCTTGACCATGCAAATCTGCGTCGTACACTTACAGTTCCTTCTCCACTTGAAGAGGATCTTGCCAAGGCTGTAGAGATGATAAACAGTGCAGAGCGTCCTGTCATCTATGCTGGTGGTGGAGTAAAGATAAGCGGAGCTGAAAGTGAACTTTTGGCTTTTGCGGAAAAGTGTGACATACCTGTAAGCCAGTCTCTCATGGCTCGTGACTGCTTCCCTTCAACACATCCTCTTTGTACCTGGATGGTTGGTATGCATGGAACAAAGGCCAGCAACATGGCTATCACAGAAAGTGATCTCGTTATTGCCATTGGAGCCCGCTTCAGTGACCGTGTATATGGTGATGCCTCAAAATTTGCAGAACGTGCAAAGATTCTTCACATTGATGTTGACCCTGCTGAAATCAACAAGAACATCGAGACTGATGGCCATGTAATTGGTGATGTGAAGGATGTCCTTACAAAGCTCATCACCCGTGTAAATGCTGCAAAACATCCTGAGTGGATAGAACAGGTTCATCAGTGGATGAAGGAATATCCTGAGTGTTATGACAAGAATCCTAAGGACAGCATCAATCCAAAGTTTATCTGTGAATGTATCAACAAGGTTTGTGGCGAGGATACATTTATTACTACTGAAGTAGGTCAGCACCAGATGTGGACTGCTCAGTTCTATCCATTCACAAAGTCCAGGAGGTTTATCACTTCCGGAGGTCTTGGTACTATGGGATATGGTACAGGGGCTGCCATGGGTGTTCTTTTTGCGGACAAGAACAATCGTGTAGTACACATTGCCGGCGACGGATCGTTCCGTATGAACTGTAACGAGATGGCTACTGTAAGTCATTATGGCATACCTCTTGTTGTTGTTATCATGAATAACAATGCTCTTGGGAATGTACGTATGTGGCAACGTCTTTTCTACGGAAAACGTTTTAGTCAGACAACTCTTGATTTTGGTCCTGATTGGGTAAAGTTTGCTGAAGCCTATGGTATCAAGGGGTATAGGGCTACAAATGCCAAGGAATTTGAGAAGGTATTCGCTGAGGCATATAACTCAGGAAAAGCTGCCATAATCGATGCCAGAGTTGATAAGGATGAGATGGTTCTTCCTATGGTTCCGGGAGGAAAGCCTATTTATAATATGATCATGAAGCTTAGCGCTGAGATGATGGACTAGGCAGTTAGAAGCGGGTACTGGAAATGGTACCCGTTTTTTTTAATTACTGGACAATCATCAAAAATTAGTTGTATACTATTAGATATTGATTTATCTATAATAATTTTAGTGGAGCGAAATTATGGCAGAAATACACGAATCGGGTGAAGATTATCTTGAGGCGATTCTTAGACTGCAGAAAGAGAATGGATTTGCTCGTTCTGTTGATGTAGCAAGAAAGCTTAATGTGTCCAAACCAAGTGTAAGCCGTGCTATGAGTATTCTTGAAGAAAATGGTTTTGTCACTGTTGGAGAGACAGGTGCTCTTCTTTTGACAGAAAAGGGAAAGGACAGGGCTGAATCTATTTATGAGCGTCATGTTCTTTTGACAGGTTTTCTTCAGAAGATTGCAAATATCAGTTTGGAGCAGGCGGAAGAAAACGCATGTCGTATCGAACATGATATTGATGAAGATGTAAAGAAAGGCATCGAAAACTGGATGAAGAATAATTCATAGCTCGCAAAAACTGTGGCTGTGTAATACTCAGAGGGGTTGATCCAAATGGATTGACCCCTCAAATTTTTGGTAGTGCCTTTGTAATACTATTCATTATGTTTTATTTTGTGTATAATTATGCAAAAATTGATAGTATTTTTACATAAAAGGATATTTATATGGCACAGAATGTACATGATGCTTTAACAGATGATAATCACAAGGCTTTGTGGAGTGGACGCTTTGCAGAGGGACCTGATGCTGCTGCAGTTGAGTTTGAAACTTCTATTTATGTAGATGAGAGAATGGCTCTTGATGATATTCGTGGTTCAATAGCTCACGCTACAATGTTGGGGGAGCAGGGGATTATATCCCAGGATGAGGCGTCTTCCATAGTGACTGGGCTTGAGTCTATTGCACATGATTTGGAAGATGGCAGTCTCAAGATAGATTATAGTGCAGAGGATATTCATTCTTTTGTGGAAGCAACATTGACTGACCGTATAGGAGAGGCTGGTAAGAAGGTTCATACTGGAAGAAGTCGTAACGATCAGATTGCCCTTGATGAACGTCTGTACCTCCGTCGTGTCATACCTCTCTTGCAGAATGAAATTATTACAGCGATAGAAGCTTTGACTCAAATTGCCAGCAAACATACTTCGTCCCTTTTGACGGGATTTACCCATATGCAGCATGCACAGCCTGGAACTCTTGCGCAGCATATGAACGCATGGTCCTTTATGTTGAAGCGTGATTGGGAACGTCTTGAAAGTTCTTTAAGTCGTGTTGCTCTATGTCCTTTGGGAAGCGGAGCTTTGCAGGGAAGTACTCTTCCTTTGAATAGGGAGAGGGTAGCTTCTTTGCTTGGTTTTGACGGTGTGACAGATAATTCCCTTGATACTGTATCTGATAGGGATTACTGCATTGAATTTACTTCTGATTTTGCAATTCTTCAGTCTCATCTTAGCCGAATGTGTGAAGAAATTGTGCTTTGGTCTACCACGGAGTTCAGTTTTGTGAATCTGAGTGAAAAATGGTCTACTGGCAGTTCCATTATGCCACAAAAGAAAAATCCTGACTTTGCAGAACTTATAAGGGGTAGGACAGGTAAGGTTTATGGGGATCTCATGAACCTTTTGACCATGGTAAAGGGATTGCCATTGGCTTATGACCGTGATATGCAGGAAGATAAGGAGCCTTTGTTTGATGCCCTGGATACTGTTGAGGCTAATCTCAAGGTGTTTACTGCCATGGTAAGCAGTGCCAGCTGGAATCTTGATAATATGGCGCTGAGTTGTGAAGGTGGCTTTGCAAATGCCACAGATGTCGCTGAGTATCTTGTAAGAAAAGGTATGCCGTTTAGGACTGCGCATACTGTTGCAGCCAGTGCAGTACGTAAGGCAATAGACAAGGGATTTGACAGGATAGAGGATTTGAGCATAGAGGAGCTGAAAGAGTGTAGTCCCTTATTGGAGAAGGATCTGTATGATAAGATTTCTCCTATGGCATGTGCAGAAAACAGGACAACGACAGGAGGACCTTCTTCTGTTACAACAAAGGTTCAGATCGAAAATCTCCTGACATTTTGCAAAGAGAAACGTAAGTAGATATTGATAGATTCCCATTGAATATAAAGTATTTTGTTAACATCTGTTGCAAAAATGCTTTATATTTTGTTGTTTTGCATTGACTAAATATTGTATCTGTAATAATATTTGTGTTCACACTATGTTTAGTGTGGAAAACTATATCTAGAGTTTTTAGCAAATAAATACTCTATGGAGGAAACTCAAGTGGTAAAAATCAGACTTAAGAAGTTTGGTACAAAGAAGCGCCCAGACTATCGTATCGTAGTTCAGGATGCACGCAAACCTCGCGATGGAAGAACAATCGAAGAAATCGGTCAGTATCACCCAATCGCAGCTGAAGAAGGACAGACTGTAGTAAATGTAGAACGTGCTCAGTACTGGCTCAGCGTAGGTGCACAGCCAACAGACATTGTAAAGTCAATTTTCAATGCTAACGGATTGGCAGTATCAGGTAAGACAATTACAAAGTAAATTACGGGGTAACTGATGGAAAAAGACCTGATTGAATATATTGCAAAATCATTGGTCGATGATCCAAATGCAGTCTCTGTAACCGAAACCGAAGGTGAACGTGGCCCTGTTTTGCAGTTAAGCGTTGCTCAAGGTGATATTGGCAAGGTAATTGGCAAATACGGTCGTATTGCAAAAGCTCTGCGTACTGTTTTAAGTGCTTCTGCTAATAAGGACGGAAAGCATTACAGCCTTGAAATCCTGGACTGATGGCATCATAAGATGGTAGAGCAATTTGTAGTAGGAATCGTCCGTGGTTCTCATGGAATAACGGGTGAATTCAAAGTAGAAAGCACTTCCGGCGAGTATGAGCATTTTGCTGATATGGAAGAAGTGACTTTAACAGATGGTAAGATTACCAAAGTCTTCAATATTGAAGAAGTAAGCTTTGGTGCTGATACTCTGTACATGAAATTAGCTGGAATTAATTCCCCTGAAGAAGCTGCAAAATATAACAGGTGGGAGATCGTGGTTCCACGCAAAAACGCGCATCCATTGCAGAAGGGTGAGTGGTATATTGAGGACCTAAAGGGTTGCTCAGTATGGTATAAAGGTGAGACGGCGGGTGATACCGCACCGGCAACATCTGAAGAAGTTGTTGTTGGAACAGTCACAGACGTAAAGGAAGGCGGATCAGGTTATCTCGTTGAGATTTTGCTGTCCGAGAGTTGTAACCTTCTTGCGGATAATGTTATCCACACCAAGAACGGCGATTGTCGCAAAGTTTATGTTCCTTTCAAGGATCAATTCATTGGTGAGGTTGATGTAGAAAAGCAGAAGATGCAGCTGATGCACCTCTGGATTCTGGAGTAATTCCATGAAATTTACAGTGCTGACCTTATTCCCTGAGATTCCTGAAGCTTTTTTCAAAAGTTCGATCATGGCTAAAGCAGTCGAAAAGGGAATTATTGCCTACGATTTGGTTAATATCAGAGATTTTGCTCTTGATAAACACCACACTTGTGATGACGCGACCTATGGCGGTGGTGCTGGACAACTTTTGTTGCCGGAACCATTAGGAAAGGCTTTGGATAGTGTAGAGGCATACAAGAAGCAGAAGCACGTTGTTTACGTGACTCCTAGTGGAAAGCCTTTTACTCAGAAAAAAGCTCTTGAATTTAGTCAGAAAGATGAACTTGTTCTTGTATGCGGAAGATACGAAGGTATTGACCAGCGTATAATTGATGAGTATGTGGACGAAGAGATCTCTATCGGAGATTATGTCATGTCCAGTGGTGAATTAGCCGCAACGGTTATTGTAGATGCTGTTTACAGACTTGTTGATGGTGTTATTACTGCCGAGTCATTGAACGAGGAAAGTTTTGCTGACAATCTTTTGGAATATCCGCAGTATACAAGGCCAAATGTATATCACGGCATGGAAGTCCCTGAAGTTTTACAGGGTGGCAACCACGAAGAAATCCGAAAGTGGCGACTAAGGAAGAGCCTTCAGAAGACTTTGCGTAACAGACCTGATTTGATATACAAAGCTAGAAGTGAGGGTACCCTTTCTGAAGAAGCAGAAAAGATGATCGAAGAACTTACGGACTTTGTTACTTACAAGAATGACCGTAAGAAAAGCAGAGTTCTTAGATCTCTGAGAGAAAAAGAACGACGCAATAACCAGGAGAAATAAAATGGATCTTATTAAGACTATTGAAGAACAGAATAAGAGACGCAATGCTTTTACTTTCAAAGTAGGTGATACAGTAAAGGTTCACTTCGAAATTATCGAAGGTAAGACAAAGCGTGTTCAGATTTTTGAAGGTCTTGTACTTTGTATCAAGAACTCAGGAATCGGTAAGACTTTTACAGTACGTAAGGAAAGCTACGGTGTAGGTGTTGAACGTGTATTCCCTGTAAACAGCCCACGTGTTTTGAAGGTTGAAGTAGTTCGCCCAGGTAAAGTACGCCGCTCAAAGATCTACTACGTACGTGATAAGATTGGTAAGGCTGCTAAGATTAAGGAGCTCATCGGTGCTAAGGCTCAGGCTGAGCTTGCTGCTTCTAGAGCTGCTAACGCTGAAGCTGATGCTGCAGAAGCAGCTATCAAGGCAGAAGCAAAGGCTGCTGCAGCTGCAAAGAAATAAGATTTTATTCAGAAGTTATGAACAATCATCAGGTTGTTTATAATAACTTCCAATAAACCCTTTTATTTTTATATGACCTGTCATCATTTGATGGCAGGTTTTTTTTTTGATATTTTTGATATATGGGCTCTCTTTTTTGTCAAATTCTGTGAAATTGTTGCAAATTATTATACAGTAATCAATTGAATATGGTATAATATGTGAGTAGTTGGATTATTGCTTATTTTGCTATTCAGTTTTGGGAGAGTTCTGATGTCAGTATTAAATAAAATAAGTGTAGACAGCATTTATGAGGGTGTTGTATTTTCCTCGCCAGTTTATTTTGATGACGGAGAAAATATGTTTATAGCAGCTTATCATCCTGCCAGACATTATCATATTATGGCTCTTAAAAGGTGGAATATTCCATATCTTCTTTCTTCAGGCCATTCAATTGAGATTTCTTCTCGCCAAGAAGATGATATTGAAGAATTGGAGGCTCTCTAATCAATACCCATGCGATAGGTGGAAATGGGGAGGATAGAGCTTCTGAATATCTCATCAGTAAAGGGTACACTATATTGGAGCGTAACTTTAGGTTGCGTACTGGCGAAATTGATATAGTGGCTCATAAAGATGGTTATCTTGTCTTCGTTGAAGTAAAAACACTTCCAAATGGTAATCCCGAAATATTAAGTCATGAACTTAACAGAAATAAGCAGCTGAAGATAATTAAAACAGCTAAATTTTATGTTCAAATGCATCGAGAATATAGTAAAGATTATATACGGTTTGATGTCCTGGCTTTGGATGTTCCTGGGCTAGAAAGTATATATCATATTGAGGATGCTTTTTCGGAGTAGTGTAAAAAAATAATGAGTAAGGATGAGGATTTTGAAGCGACTAAAGTTTGTGCAACAACAGAATTATCTCCTCGATTAAAGGAACTTCAGCAGAAGATTAGAGATGAATCTTATTTATCCAATGCAATAGATCGTATAGCTGTTATTATAAGTCGACAGCTGGTAGGTAATCATGCCATTACAGATCGAAGTGCAGAGATGACATTTTAAAATTTTTATTGTAATATATACTTATGACTAATAGAGATAAACATTCCAAGAGGCATAATAGCAATTGGAAAAATGCTAATTCAGCTAGTTCAACCGGTAAAAACGAAAATAAAGCTTATGGTTATCGTAAGAATAATAATATAAATAATAGAAATAATATTAATGAGCAAATTGCAGAAACTGAAGCAGCCATAAAAGCCTTTAAAAGTGCCAATCAGCCTCTCTGTGCACATTGTAATCAACCTATAATTGATATGGCCACTGCTCTTACTGCCAAAGATAGCCAGAATGCTATTCATTTTGATTGTGCCTTGGAACAACTTTGTGATGTAGAGAAACTGGAAACCGGTGATAAAGTTACATATATTGGGCAAGGTCGATTTGGTATAGTGAATTTTGCAAATCCACACGATATGAAACATTTTACTATAAAAAAAATTATTGATTGGGAAGATAAAGATAAGAAAGCTCCTTGGAGAGGAGAAATGGCTGATATTTACAGTCAGGTAAAGTAACTTTGAAAATGCGATGTTTTTAAGCCTTGAAATTTCAAGATTTAAGAATTCGCAGGCATCTCAATAAAGTATTTTTTAGAGATGTCCTTATATACCCTATTGATTCAAAAGAATATATATGATATTATTAATTACATTCGCCAGGATGGTGGAATAGGTAGACACAAGGGACTTAAAATCCCTCGACACTTAACCTGTCGTGCCAGTTCGATTCTGGTTCCTGGCAATGGAAAGCTCCCAAATTATTGGGAGCTTTTTTTTATAAAAAAAGGGATTATATTTATCGTATGTACTCTGATACTCATTTTCATTTTCATAAATTAGTTGAACAGAATGGTTTGGATGCAGGATCTGCTATTCTCAGTGCAATGGCAAATACAAATACATATTTTGGGCTGGATATCGGTACGGAATGTGATGATTTGGATTTCCGCCAGGAATGCATTATGTCCAGTATGTACATGATAGAAGATAATTCTGCCAGGGAAAAGATAGAGTCTTTTATACATTTCAGTGCAGGGATTTGGCCTGATACAGATTCCATAAAAAATCGTGATGAGGCTTTAGGAAAACTTATCCATAACATATCTCTATTTACTGAAGATGATTCTCCTTTTTGTGACAGACTTGTGGCAATTGGCGAAGGTGGCATTGATCATCATTGGAATCCTAATGATAGATGTGAAAGTGACTTTGATAAGGCTCTTTATGAAGGAGAAAAGGAACTTTTTTCTATGCAGCTTGATCTTGCCAGAAAAATGGATCTGCCTTTTATTGTCCACTCAAGAGATGGTTTTGAAGATACGCTGGATGTAATAAAGAATATGGGCTATAACAAAGGGATTATTCATTGCTTTAGTTATGGAATAGAAGAAGCAAAAGCTTTTCTTGACCTTGGGTGGTATATAAGTTTTAGTGGAGCAGTAACTTATACCAAGAAATCTAAGATAGAAGAAATGATGGAACTGATCAGATACATTCCATCTGATCGGCTTCTTTTGGAAACGGACAGTCCTTATTTATCTCCAGTGCCTTTGCGTGGACAACAGAATATACCGGTTAATATCTGTCATACATATGATTATGTAGCAAAAGCCAGAGGTATATCTGCAGAAGATTTGAGTAATCTTGTGGATAGTAATTCGAAGTTACTGTTCAAGCTGTAGTATAACTTTGAATTAGCTCCTTGGAGGCAGGGTTATTATGGTTTGGGTTCCATGGCTATCCCTGCTGGCCAAGTTTATAAATTCGATGGAACCACCGATATCTTTGATTTGTTTTCGGAGATTTGCCAGGTTCTGTTTGTTTTTAGGGACTTTATTGATGGTTTCTTCTCTGAATCCTTTGCCATTGTCTGTTATGTCTATAATATGATTTTCTCCTGAAAGCAATAGCTTTACATCAACTTTTGTTGCGCCTGAATGTTTCTGAATGTTTGTAAGTAATTCGTTGACGATATTTTTCAGTTCGTTCTTACATTCACAGCAGAATATGTTTTCCCAGTCTTTTTCTGCATAGAAAGTTGTGTCGATTTTGTAACTCATGTTAAAAACCTGAAGACTGTTATGAATATAATCAGCAAAAACTATGTTCTTGTGTATATCATGACATGTACATAAGAAACGCAGGTTTTTGATTGCCTCATCAATCCAATATTGGGCTTTTTGAAGATTTCTTTTTTGGATCATCATTTCTGCATCGGCAAGGTTTTGCAATGCTCCATCTCGAAGACTGTTACAGAGTTTTGAATTTTCTTCATCAATGGTTTTTTGTTTGAGTATTTTTGTTGCTATAGATTGACGATCTTTCATTATCAGGAGTAAAAGAAAAATGATTATGAGCATGGATGAATAGTTAATCAGATCAAAACCTTTATTGAGTTGAGTGTAAAACTCCAGGACCCTATCATCTGGTATGGAATACTTTAGGATTCCTGTGAAAATCAATTCTGCTATGGCAAAACTCATTATTATGTAATACAAGTTGACCATGGGGTTGTTCTTTATATATACATTACTCTTGGTCATCAATGAGTAGATTCTTGACACAAAGAATACCGACAGTATTTTATCCAAAAAATTGGTTACAAATCCGCCATATATGAATGAAAATATAATATTTTGGGTTGCAAGGTATAAGCCCTTATGTATATTGTCTATTGACAGCAATGTACTCCACGCGTCTGATTCTTTCAGAGCTTTTGCAATTGCATAGGGTGATCCTATAGCTGTATTTGTTATTGTAGCAAGAATCCCAACAAGAAGAAAAGAATTTATCGTTTTTGATTTTTGTAATACCAGTGCTGCTATAACTGCAGTGGTCAGATGACACAGTAAAAAGGCCCAGTACGATAGACCAAATATTATAAGTAATCCGTTGGTTAGCACAGCTGTCATTATTGCAGGAATCATACCAAAAAGAGCAGCAATAAGTATTGTACCAATGCTATCCATGTATAGTGGAATAAAGAACTTACTTGCAACCTGGGATAAAATAATGTTTATAGCGGTAGCCGCCAATATGGCTAAAGCTTTTTTTGTAAATGCTGTAATCTTTCTCTTCATCACCAAGATGATATCATATGTAACGTAAGACAAATAGATTACTTTTGTATATACTTTTAAGAGTTCTATGTAAAAAAAAGAAGCGAAGCCTAAGGACTTCGCTTCTTTTATCATCTTATGGTCAGATTAATTATTTAATAAGAAGATCTGCATAAGCTTTGAGTGCACCGTCCATATTACCGGAAAGTACATTCTTTGCAAGTGTTTTACCAAGCTGTACGCCTTCCTGGTCAAAGCTGTTGATATTCCATACAAAACCTTGGAACATTACTTTGTTTTCAAAGTGAGCAAGAAGAGCTCCAACGCTTTCAGGTGATACTTCTTTTCCGTAGATGAGGCTTGAAGGACGTTCTCCTGCAAAACACTTATTAGGATCTTCTGCATCCTTTCCGCAAGCAAATGCTACAATCTGAGCTACTACGTTAGCCTTGAGCTTTGTCTGACTTGTTGAATCCTGTATTACGATGTCCTCTTTTGTCTGGTTCTCTGCGTATGCAATGAACTGGAGAGGTATGATATCTGTTCCCTGATGAAGAAGCTGGTAGAAAGAGTGCTGACCATTTGTTCCTGGTTCACCAAAAATAACAGGTCCTGTTACATAGTCAATCTTATCACCAAAGCGGTTTACGCTCTTACCATTTGATTCCATATCGAGCTGCTGAAGGTGAGCTGGGAAACGGCTGAGTGCCTGTGAATATGGAAGAACTGCAGTTGCAGGATATTCCTGTACATTGCGTTCGTAGATACCAATGAGTGCATCCATAAGGGCAGGATTTTTTGTGATATCTTTTTCTGTTGCAGTCTTGTCTGCTTCTGCAGCACCATTCAAGAATGAAGCAAATACTTCTGGACCAAATGCAAGAGAGAGGATAGCTCCACCTACTGCAGATGTTGATGAATAACGTCCACCAATGTAGTCATCCATAAAGAAGCAAGCCATGTAATCTGGGTTTCCAACTAATGGTGATGTTTCACTTGTTACGGCAATCATATGCTTAGAAACTTCGCATCCAGCCTTCTTGATGGCATCTTTTACAAATGATTCGTTTGTAAGAGTTTCAAGTGTTGTTCCTGACTTGGATACAAGAATAAAGATTGTCTTGGAAATATCGATAGAAGCAAGAACTGCTGATGCATCATCAGGATCTACGTTGGAAATAAAGTTTGCAGACATCTTGAAAGTGTTGTTTTTCTTTGCCCAGTTTTCGAGAGCAAGGTACATTGCACGAGGACCTAAGTCACTTCCACCGATACCAATCTGACATACAGTTGTGTATTTTTCTCCCTTTTCGTTGAGGAGTTCGCCGTTATGCACTTTGTTGGCAAAATCAGCAATTTTTGTCTGCTGTTCTACATAAAAAGTTCTTTTGTCAGTTCCATCAGCTGTAACAGCACAACCAAGCTGTCCACGAGTAAGCTGGTGCAAAACCATACGCTTTTCGCCTGTATTAACAACTTCTCCGCTGTAAAGAGCTTCAAACTTTTCAAGGAGCTGAGCTTCTTCTACAAGATTTTTGAACACGCTGATAATCTGGTCATTAACCTGCTTGGCTGCATAATTGTATGTAAGTCCAGAAGCCATTGGTATTGTGTACTTTGCAACGCGTTCTGCGCTCAATTCCTTAGCTACGCTTACAGCACCTTTAAGTGACTGGAGCTTTTTGTAGCTTTCTAATGTTGATAAGTTATTCCATGATAATGTTGCCATATCTGCCTCTAATATAATAAATGGTATATAGACTATAACAAAAAAAGGTATAAATTTCTATAAAATCGGTGAATATTTATTCAGGTAAAAAAAATCCTTGAGGCAGGTCCTCAAGGATTCTGTATGCTTATTCTTCTTCGATTTCAGGTATGCGAAGTTTCAGAGATTTCATGAACTGGTCGCCTGTAATTCCTTCCTTGAGGCAGGCAAATATACAGTTATCACCGGCTACTGTACCAATGATTTCTTCAATGTTAAGAGCATCTATTGCATTGGATACGGCATCTGCGTGTCCACTAAAAGTCTTTATGACAACAATGTTTCCGCTGTATTCAATGCTGACATATCCACGCAAGAAATCCTGAATATAAATCTGTTCGCTTTCGCGGCGTTCATCATCATCTGGGAGGGTGTAAACGTATCCTGAGTGTCCGTCGCTTACTTTTCCGACTTTGAGTAGCTTAAGGTCTCTTGATAATGTTGCCTGTGTTACTTCAAAGCCTTCTTTCTGCAGATAGCCGAGGAGCTCTTCCTGGCTTTCGATTCTGTAATTCTTTATAAGTTTTCGTACTGTCTTAAGACGATTTAGCCTTTCTTTCAAAATAAAGCCTCAACAAATGAAAATATTAAACTGTATACATAAAGTATGCATAATTATACAATTACTGTCAAGAGTAATATTAGCAAAGAGCTAAAATTATATATAACACTTAATTGAGTGTCAATCTACTTAGCCCTTTGTATTAAATTATTTATATAAGACTCACATATGTCTTACCTGTTCCGCCTTCTTCTGGTGGAGCAAAGTGATATTCCTTGACTCCAGGGTAATGAGAAAGATAGTCATGAACTCCCTGTTGCAGAATACCTGAACCTTTTCCATGTACTATACTGAATTGCTTGAAGTTGTGTATGGTACACAAATCTAGTTGCTTTTCCAGTTCTTTCATGGCCTGTTCAAATCTCAGTCCTAAAAGCCTTAGTTCAAATACAGGACGTTCTGTATCCAATGTAATATCATGCGAATATGTCTCTATGGCAATAGTTGTTGATGGAGCTTGCTCATTTAAAGGTATGACCATAAGCTGTCTTTGTGGTACATTCATCTTCATGGAACCAAACTGAACTGTCCATACATCATTTTTCCCCTTATGGATGAGAACACCTTTACGTCTTGCTGTTCCAGCGTATACTTCCACTCCAGGCTGAAAAAGGATATCTGATGGTAGAGACTTCTTTGCCTTTTCTTCCATCTTATTAGTCTTTGGAAGTGGTACAGCTTTTGTAAATGCCAAAGCCTCTGTATTGCTTATGGAAGCTTTTGTCTTCTTGCTGGAATTCTTACGGTCCTTGCTCTTTCCTATACGGATACCGTTTTGTGCCATGATGAACTCTGTCTTTTGAGCTTTTTCGACATTCGATTTAAGTTTTTCTTCTTCTTTTTCAATGTCATCTTTCTGGCTGTCCACTTTTTCAGTAAGTTCTGAAATAAAGTTTTTGACAGAAAGAGTCTTTTCCCTTGTGATTTCTCCTTCACGAAGTGTTCTCACAAGGTTTTCGAGTTCCTTACGGGTCTCTGTCAGGAATGTAGAACTTAGCTTGTGTTCCTGCTTTTGTACCTCTATTTCTCGTTCCTTGATGCTGTTTTCCCTGGTCATAAGCTTGAGATTAAGGTTCTGCAGCTTTTCGTCATTTGCTTTTTGCTCTTTTATAAGTTCATCAAGCTCTGCGTGTTTAGCTGTAAGTCCCTGAATCAAAGTGCTTACGTCTGCCTGCTGTGTACTGATGTAAGTTTTGGCTTGCTCAACAATCTCTGTAGGCAGACCTGAGCGAAGTGCAATGTCTATGGCATGGCTCTCTCCTGGTACTCCCATGAGGAGTCGGTAAGTAGGAGCCAGTGTATCTGTCCCAAACTCAACACTTGCATTAATGCAGCTAGGATGGGTGTATCCATAGTTCTTGAGGACTCCATGGTGTGTTGTTACAAGGACAAAAGACTTCTTTTGGATAAGAGAATCTAAAGCGGCCATTGCTATTGCTCCACCTTCCTGAGGGTCTGTACCACTTCCCAATTCATCCAGGAGACAGAGACTTCTTTCGTCTGCATATTTTACCATCTGGGCAATCTTTTTCATGTGGGCAGAAAAAGTACTTAAAGACTGGTCTATGGACTGCTCGTCACCTATATCAGCAAATATCGAAGAGAAGATAGGAAGCCGTGTCCCTTCTTCTGCCGGAATAGGGAAGCCGGCCTGATTAAGGAGTGCAAATAAAGCTATAGTCTTGAGTGTTACGGTCTTACCACCTGTGTTGGGTCCTGTGATGATAAGCACTCTCTTTCCATCCATAAAGTGAACATCTACAGGAACAGCTTTGTCTCCCAAAAGAGGATGCCTTGCCCTGAATATGACTGGAGGTTCAAGGGTAAGGTCGCAAGTTTCTGCAAATATACCGTTGGTATTGTATTGATATCTTCCTGCAGCGTATGTAGTATCAAGTAAGAGCATTGTATCATGTACTTGGATAAAGTCTTCCTTGTACATTCCAAGTTTTTCAGTAAGCTCAATAAGTACACGCCTGATTTCTGATTGCAGCCTGAACTCTTCCTGTATAAGGTCATTGTTGGCTCTTACAACTTCCTCAGGTTCTATGTAAACAGTCTGTCCTGAAGTACTTACTTCATGTACGATACCTTTAATCTGGCTTCTGTGACTGGCACGGACAGCTATGAGCTGTCTGTCTGCACGAAAAGCCGGTACGTTGGACTGCAATGCCGAGGAAAGGCTTGAATCCGAAGTATACTTTCTGATGGAGTTTTCTATTTCTCTGTGTAATCTGGCTATATTACTTCTGATTTCCCTAAGCTGGGGCAAGTCACGTATCTGGCCATCTTCCTGCAAGATGCTGAATATTTCCTGCTTGGCCATCTCAAGACTTGGCATGGATTCTGCAATGCTTCCTAAACTGGTGATGTTAAGTTCATCCTTAGCATTGGTAAGGCTTGTTTTGGCCCTTATGGCACTATTACAGAATAATCCCAGGGCAAATACATCTTCCTGTAAAAGCCCTGAGCCTGATATTCCCAAATGATTGAACAGCTTTCTCACAGGAGGCCATGCTGTCAATGCGCTTGGACGTGTAGAGTGAAGATAAGTATTCCATTCCTTACCGAGAGCTTTAAGCCTGTCTATCTGCTGTATATCATCAGAGCTTTCTCTTTGCAGTAAAAGCTCTTTGCCTTCTTCGCTGTATGTAAGGCATGCAATGGTATCTCGTATGCGATAAAAATCAAGTTCTTTTGCTATATCGCCTGTCAAATAATTATTTTCCATGTTAGTTTTGTTTTATTATGTCAATTAATTCCTGAGGTTTATCTATAAGAACCTCAGCTCCGTTTGCTTCTAGAAAATCCCTGTCCCTGAATCCCCATGTGACACAAATACCTTTAAGGCCTGCATTAAAGGCTGTCTTGATATCTACATCACTGTCTCCTACATAGAGGGTTCTTTCTTTGTCAGCATGTAATATCTTCATTACTTCTATTACAGAATCAGGGGATGGCTTGATCTTGACTCCTTCTCTTTGTCCGACTGCAACATCTTTCTGCATATAGGATGCAAAATACATGCTGCACAAGTCTTTTACCCTGTCGTCTGGCTTGTTTGAGACAATTCCGGTCTTTATTCCCAAAGATCTAAGAGTATCCAACATCTGTGCAATGCCATCGTACAGCTTGGTATTGTCAAAGCTGTGCATATCATAATAGCCTTTGGCATCATCAAATACTTTCTGGTAGAGAGGATTGCTTCTTCCATCAGGTACAGCCCGTTCTATCAGGTTTGCAAAACCGTTACCTACAAAAAGTCTTATTTCTTCTCTTGTCCTCTGTGGAAAGCCGTTGATCTTCAATGCATAGTTACAGCATTGAAACAAGTCTTCCAATGTATCAAGAAGAGTCCCATCAAGGTCAAATATTACTGAGTCAATCATTTGCTATTTTTTCCTTACTAAAGATGTCACAAGCGTAATTATGAATAGGACTGCGTTGACAAGTACTATGGTGGCACCGCTTGCAGAGCCTATATAATACGAAATAATAAGTCCTGCTATCCCGCTGACAAGAGATATTATTATAGACCACCTGGAATACTGTCGGCAGTTACGGCTTATCATGCGGCTTGCAGCTGCTGGCAAGACTAACAGGCTGTTTATGACAAGGAGTCCAGTCCATCTTATGCTTAATGTGACAATTCCTGCTGTAAGCATTGCAAAAAGCTGTTCCATAAAGAATGTGTTGATACCGCGGCTTTTTGCAAAGACCGTATGCATGTTCGTCACCATCATCTTGTTATAGAAAACAACCCATATGACCATAAGGATAATCTCTGCGATAAGCAAAAGTAGTATCTCCTGTGGTCTGATACTTAGGATGTCTCCGACAAGGTATTTCTGGTATTTCCCAAAGTTACCTGTAGCACTCAAAAGTACAATACCAAGAGCTACGGCGCTGGAAGAGAATACACCAATGATAGTGTCTGCACTTGCTTTCCCCTTGATTTTTACTGTGATAATTGCAAAACCAAGAGCCAGTGCAAAGAGGACCATTGATATGGTAGGGTCACTTATCCCCAGTAATACACCTATAGCAATGCCTGTAAGGGCTGAGTGACCGATGGCATCACTAAAAAAAGACATTCTGTTTGATACTACTACAGTACCGAGTGTACCAAATAGGGGACATGCTACAAGAATCGCCAGAAATGCATTCTTCATAAAGGTTGGGGCCATCCATTCAAATGGCAATATGGTATCAAGTATCGAATATATTATATTCATTCTTCATATTCTCCAGGGAGCATTATGTGACCAAATACTTGAGTAAACTCTTTGGTCTTGTATATTTCGTTTACTTTGCCAACTGTTGCTCCTGTGTTGTTAAGAAATACGACTCTGTCAGCATGTTTTGCGACAAGATCAAGGTCATGGCTTACTAGAAGTATCGTAATATCATAGTTTCGTCTGAGAGAAGAAACCAGTTCATAAAATTCCTGGAGACCAACCCTGTCTACTCCGCTTACAGGTTCGTCAAGCAGAAGGATATCTGGGATAGGGTTGATGGCAAGAGCAAGCATTACCCTCTGCAATTCTCCACCGGACAAATCAGATACACGGCGCTGTGTAAGAGACTGTGCATTGGTGCTGGAAAGAATGTCCTGGACTTTCTGCTTGTCCTTGGCACGACGTGGAAGCCATACTGGGCGTCTTGAAATACATGAGAGAATCAAGTCCTCTACGCTTATAGGACTGCCTGCATCCACTGCAAGAGACTGAGGAACATAACCAAATGTAGGATTTTCTGTTATGTATTTTTCTGTAGTATTACAGGAACAGTACTTATTGTGGTTTAGAGTATGTTCTTTATTGCAGTGTCCTACACATCTTTCTCCTTCAAAACTTATGTTTCCTTGATGGGGAATCACGTTCAGAAGGGCTTTCATAAATGTGCTTTTGCCGGCTCCATTGCGACCTATTATGGCAGTCAGTTCTCCACAGTGCAGATGGAGATTCAGATCATTGAGAATAGTTTCCTTGCCTGCTTTAACAGTCAAATGCTCAATCTTTGTACAGCAGACGTGTTGTTTCTTAAAGGAACATGGCATATTACAGTAATTTCTCCAATACCTTGAGGTTAGCTCTCATAGCTTTGAGATAAGAGTCCTTGTCAAGAGAACCTGTAACTCCAGGATCTAGCTCTCCCACTGTAAGCCCTGTTTCCTTTGATATGACTTCGGCTGAAGATGAAGAATACTGAGGCTCTGCAAAAAGAGCAATCTTGCCGTTGGCTTTCTGTTCTTCCTTTATAAGCTTGATCATGTCGTTAAGTTCCTTGGCACTAGGTTCTGTGCCTGCCTCGCGCTCTATGACAGCTACCGTATCCAGTTCAAATTCATCTGCAAAGTAAGGGAATGCTTCGTGGAATGTAATTACCTTGGAACCTTTAAAGGCATCAAGCGTACTGTGCATCTCGTTACTTAGAGCTTCAAGCTCTGCAACATATTTGTTGCAATTAGCTATATATATGGAAGAGTTTTTGCTGTCATAAGTACACAATCCCTCTGTAATCTGCTGTACCTGATATATTGCACCTTTAGGACTAACCCATACATGGGCGTTATCTTGTACAAGGGGGTATCCATGGGATGCAATAATCGTGGTATCCTTCTTGATTTGGAGTGCCTTATCAAGGAAATCTTCCATGCCGGCGCCATTTGCTACAAGGATATCGCAGTTTTCCAGAGCTTTCATATCTCTGGTTGTAAGCTGGTAATCATGAAGACAGCCGGTGTTGGCAGGTGCAAGCATTGATAACGATATATTGTCAGCTCCTTCTGTAATGTTTTCAAGCATTATGTAAAGAGGGTAGAAAGTTGCTGTTATCTTGGTTGTATTATCGCTTTTCTCCTGGGATTTGGAACAGCCAGTCAGTACTAAAGCTGTCATGATAAAAGGTAAAAAAATGAGTTTTGAGAGTTTCATATTGTTTACAATACATAAAATTAGAGCCTTTAGCAATAGTTTTAAAGAATTACTTTAGCGGTTGTAACTTAGGTTGCTCATTGTCATCGACAATCAAAATCTCAGCAGGTACATACCCAATAGCTCAGCAACTTATAGGGTAAAAGTTCAGCAAGTATAGGGGTAAAACCTCAGCTGGTATATGGGTAAAAGTTCATGAGCTATTGGTGTAAACCTCGTGAGGTTTGAGGTATAAACCTCATGAGCTATAAGTTTAAACCTTGTGAACTTTGACCCAATAGTTCACGAGGTTTGGGGTATAAAGTATGTGAGGTAGTATACAAAAGCCTGTGAGCTTACGACGGGAAATTCAGCTTTGGCAGTGTCAACTTGACCCACTTATATCTCTTGTTTGACAGTACCAAAGCACTCTTTTGATACTGTCATATATAGGTGTTTGATTCTGTCAAACGACACGTTTGATACCATCATATTACATCTTTGAATCTGTCAGGTTGATACTGTCAAATATTTCTTCCTGAAAGCCAAAAGACTTTTGTACTCTCATAAAAAATCTCTGTGATTTACATTAATAATGTCGTATAATAGAAAAATCTTTTTATTGAGGAGATTAAAAAGTGTACGACAAGAACAAGGTAGCTCCTCTCCCTCCTATGGGATGGAACAGCTACGACTATTATAATACAAGTGTTACAGAAGCTGAGATAAGGGCCAACGCCGAATATATGGCTTCTCACCTAAAGGAATACGGATATAAGTATGTTGTGGTGGACATTCAGTGGTCGGATCCTTATGCCGGAACAGACATGAGTGTACAGTATATTCCGTTTACACATTACAATATCGATGAATATTCAAGGCAGATTCCTGCTGTAAACAGATTTCCTTCCAGTGCAGACGGCAAGGGGTTTAAGCCTCTTGCTGATTATATTCATTCTCTTGGCTTGAAGTTTGGTATCCATATCATGCGTGGTATTCCCCGTATCTGTGCCCATAACCATACTGCCATAAAGGGTACTGATGTAACTGCTGACAAGATAGCAAATCCTTTTAGCATCAGCAAATGGAACGGCGATATGTATGGCGTAGTTGCCGGACGAAAGGGTGCACAGGAGTATTATAACAGTATATTTGAACTTTATGCTTCGTGGGATGTGGATTTGGTAAAAGTCGATGATATCTGCAATACAAATATGTATCCTTCTGATCCTTATTCTGCTGAAAAAGAGATAGAGATGATAGCTCACGCTATAGAATCATCAGGACGTTCCATGGTTTTGAGTCTGAGTCCAGGGCCTGCTGTAATTGAAAAAGCCTGGCACATGGAAAAATATGCCAACATGTGGAGGATAACAGATGACTTTTGGGATAAGTGGTCTTTGCTCAAGGCTATGTTCGAGCGATGTGAAGTATGGCAGCGTCATGTAGGAGATGGGAACTGGCCTGATTGCGATATGATTCCTTTAGGGTATCTTGGAAAAGGATTTGGCGAGGAACGCTATACAAATTTTACCGGTGACGAAGCCCGTACAATGATGAGCCTTTGGTGTATGTTCAAGAGTCCTCTTATGTTGGGGTGCGAGCTTACAAAGCTTGATGATGCAACTTTGTCTTATATAACAAACAAGGATATCTTGAGTCTGACAAGAATGTATCATGGCGCTACCCAGGTAATGAGAAGTGACAGCCAATGCGTATGGGTTACATATGGTAACGGTTGTCCGGCTCATAATCCTCCTGTTGTGGTGGCTCTCTTTAATCTGAGTGATACGGAGGCAGAGGTCGTCGTTGACCTTAAAGAGATAAATGGCTTTGATCCTGAAAAAACTTATTCTGTTAAGTCTCTCTGGGATGGAAAGGATTTGTTCCCTATGGCAGGAAACAGTGTCATAAGTCGTACTGTCAATGCTCATGGTGTAGAAGTCTTGCAGTTTAAGTAAAATTAATTTAGCTATACTATTATTGAAATTAATTTTTTTTAATGATAGTATAGCTCATTAAATATGCAGAAACTGTATATATATACAGTTTTTACTGTAAAAATTGATGATTAATGAGGATTGAAAATGCTTACACTTAAATTCGGTGGAACAAGTATGGGTTCTGCCCGACGCATTCTTGACAGCGTAGATATTATGATTGGTAGAGCCAATCAGGATCGTATCAGTGTTGTTGTAAGTGCCGTTGCAGGAGTTTCAAATAAGCTTCAGGCAAGTATTGATGCTTGTGTAAAGGGGGGAATAGCAGCTCCTTTTATTACAGAAATCCGTAATACTCATACCGATATCTGTGCTGAAATCAAGTCTACGCTTTCTGATTTCAACGTAGATGGTGTAATGTCTAAAATTGATCCACAGCTTGCAGAATTGGAAAAGCTTTTGTCCGGAGTTGCAACATTCGGTGAGTGTCCTGACAGTGTACACTGCCGTATCATGGGGATGGGAGAACTTATGAGTGCTCCTATCGTGGAAGCTGTTCTCATTGCCAAAAAGCAGAGTGTTCTTCTCCTTGATTCCCGCAAGTTCATATATACAACAGGTAACCAGAAAGAAGGGGACCCTGATTATGCACGTTGTGCAGAAGCTTTTGCATCTTATAGAGATGCAACTTCTGTATCTGCTCAGATTCTTCTGTTCCCAGGATTTATCTGTTCATGGATTGGTGGAACTGGAGCATCTCCTGTAATGGGGCTTATGGGAAGAAACGGAAGTGACTTTAGTGCTGCTATCGTAGGTTACTGTCTTGCTGCCAAAAAAGTAGAGTTCTGGACTGATGTTGACGGTATCTATACGGCAGATCCTCGTGTTGTCAAGGATGCTATCCTTGTAGATGATATGACATACGAAGAAGCTATGGAACTTTCGTTCTTTGGAAGTAAGGTCCTTCATCCTAAGACACTTGCTCCTCTTGCATCTAAGAATATTGAAGCATGGAGCCTTAATAGCCATAATCCTTCTGCTCGTGGTACACGTATTGCCCGTGGGCCTTTTGAAAGTGGCAAAAGAGCCGGTTCTGTCCGTGGTATAAGTTGTCTCAAAGATGTTGCCATGATAAGTGTCAGCGGAAGCGGAATGAAGGGGCGCAAAGGTATGGCTGCCCGTATTTTCAGCGCTGTAGGAAATGCCGGCATATCGATTCTTCTTATTACTCAGTCTAGCTCTGAATATACATTGTCCTTCTGTGTTCGTAAGGCTTATGCTGATGCTGTTGCAGATATTCTCAAGACAGAGTTTGCCCTTGAAATCTCAACCCGCCTCATAAATCCTATTGGTGTAAAGATGGATTGTGCCATCGTTTCCATTGTTGGAGATGCAATGAAGGAAAAGTGCGGTGTGGCAGGCACATTCCTTGACTCACTTTCTAGTCGTGCCATAAATATTCTCGCTATTGCCCAGGGATCTTCTGAAAGATCTATTTCTACTGTTATCAATGCTAGTGATGGTGATATGGCTGTGAGGGTTGTTCACCAGTTCTTCTTTAATACTGTACAGAGTATCCAGGTTTTTGCCTTTGGTGTTGGAACTATAGGTGGTACTCTTGTTGATCAGATTCGGGATCAGCAGAAAGCTCTCTTGGAGCAGGGAATCGATATTCGTGTAATGGCACTTGCCAACGTAAATGGTATGGTGCTCGATGCTGATGGCATTGATCTGAGTGACTGGAGAGCTACTCTTGATAAGTCAAATATCAGGAACAATCTTGATGAAATCTTGGACTTTGTTAAAGAAACAAAGCCAATTAATCCTGTATTTGTAGATTGTACAGCCTCTTATGATTTGCCTGAGCGGTATATCGATATCTTTAAGGCTGGAATGAGTATTGCAACTCCTAATAAGAGAGCTAATTCCATGACCATGGAGTTTTATAACCAGCTCAGAGAAACTGCAAACGAAATGCATGTAAGGTTCCTGTACGAGACAAACGTAGGTGCTGGACTTCCTATCATTGATACTTTGCAGAATCTGTTCAAATCTGGCGACAATCTCACTGGATTCAACGGAATTATGTCTGGATCATTGAGTTATATCTTTGGCCGTCTGGATGAAGGAGCTTCCTTTAGCGAGGCTGTTCTTGAGGCAAAGGAAAAGCGCTATACAGAACCTGATCCTCGTGACGATTTGAAGGGAACTGATGTTGCTCGTAAGGCTCTTATTATTGCCCGTGAGTCTGGTATGAATATTGAACTTGAGGATATCAAGATGAATTCTATCTTCCCTGAAGGATTTAATATTGAAGGTACAAAGGAAGAATTTATTGAACGGCTACCTGAGCTTGATTCATACTTTGCAGACAAGATGAATGCCCTCAAGAAAGAAGGTAAGGTGCTTCGCATGGGTGCAAGCATCAAAGATGGCAAGGTAAGCGTTGGTATGCTGGAAGTTGGTGCTGATGATCCTTTGTATGGAGTCCGTGGTGGGGAGAATGCATTTGTATTCCACACAGCACGTTACAGTCCTATTCCTCTTACAGTAAGAGGATATGGAGCTGGGGCTGGAGTAACAGCAGCCGGAGTATTCGGTGATATTCTCCGTACAGTAAGTTGGAACGTATCCAAATTCTAGTAAGAACTATTAATAAAAAGAAGGTTTACTGATGGTTGTTGTCTTAAAAAAAAACATAACAAAAGAACAGAAGGCTACTGTATATAATTTCCTCAAAGCTAACGATTTCAAGATTAATGAGATTGTCGGAGAGGAAGATTCTGTCTTTGCAGCCGTTGGTAAACTTAGTATAGATACACAGGAAGTTTCGATGCTTCCTGGAGTTGATAAAATAATTCCTATCAGTAAACCTTATAAGCTTGCCAGCCGTGAGTTCAAGAGAGATGATACTGTTGTTGAAATTGCTAATAGTCGAGGACAGATTATCCGTATCGGCGGTAAGCATATTGTGACAATAGCTGGTCCCAGTGCTGTAGAAAGCAGGGAACAGATTATGGATATTGCTGGACTTGTGGCTTCGAGTGGAGCTGTAATGCTTAGAGGTGGTACTTATCGTCCTCACACATCGCCATACAGCTTTAATGGTCTTGGCAACAAAGCGTTGGAATATCTGAAAGAGGCAGGGGAAAAATACGGATTACCTGTTGTAAATGAAATTGCAAGCGAATCTGTTATTCCAGCCATGATGGATTACGTAGATGTTTTTGTCATCGGAAGCCGCAATATGCAGGATTTTGATTTGCTCAAAAAAGTAGGAGCTGCAGGTAAACCTGTTATCCTTCGTCGAAGTTATACAGCAACTCTGGAAGAGTTTCTCATGTCTGCTGAATATCTTATGTATGGTGGAGCTGAGAATGTGATTCTCTGTGAGAGAGGTATACGTACTTTTGAGCATGCAACCCGTAATACGCTGGATTTATCTGCTGTCCCAGTTCTAAAAGCAATGACGCATCTTCCAGTTATAGTTGATCCATGTTCTGCCATGGGTACAAGAGAAAGAGTTGTACCTATGGGGCTTGCTGCTGTTGCATCCGGGGCTGATGGGCTGATGGTTCAAGTTCATAACAATCCGGAAAAGGCGTTATGTGACGGAGCCCAGAGTATGTATCCTGCTCAGTATGATAAATTGATGCATGATATACAGGCTCTTTCTCCTGTAATGGGAAAATCTGTTGCACACATAAGAAGTCAGGAATCCAATGTTGTTATAGACAGAGGTACTAATCGCAAGAGTGAAAAGATAATCTGTGTGTATAATGGCAATAAAGGTGCATATGCAGAACAGGCTGTTACACGATATTTTGATAAAGATGCCGATGCTGTTGCCGTAAAAGGATTTGATGAGATATTCCAGAATGTTGTTGATGGTAAAGCTGATTATGGTATGGTTCCTGTAGAGAACTCTCTTGCAGGCTGTGTCTATCAAAACTATGATAACTTTACAAGATTTGAGGATGTAAGCATTGTAGGTGCCGTTACCCTGAATATACGTCATGCTCTCATTGCAGATAAGAGCGCAACTATTGATACAATCAAAAATGTATATACTCATCCTCATGCCTTTGGTCAGTGTCGAAAATTTTTGAATAATCATAAAGACTGGAATCATGTAGATTCTGTTTCGACAGCATCAGCTGCTGTTCAGGTCAAGGAATATGGCAGTGTCGAAAATGCTGCTATTTGCAGTGGGATTAATGCAGATATTTACGGACTAAAGATACTTGCCGAAGATATAGAGGATAATCCGGGTAACTTTACTAGATTTGTTGTCATAAAATCCAATGCTATGGTAAATAGCAAGGATTACAACGTTAAGCCTAATATGGCGAGTTTTATTTTCAATACAAAAAATAAGCCTGGTGCCTTATATAGTGTTTTGGGTGTATTTGAGAGCAATAATCTCAATCTTACCCGTCTTGAGTCCAGACCTATTGAGGGTGAGCCGTGGAAATACTGGTTTTATGCGGATGCGGAACTCAAGGATGTGGAAGGGGATGTCCTCCAATTTGTGGACAATGTGATGGTAAAGCTGAAGGAACAGACTGAGTATCTCAGGTTATTGGGAGTTTATTCCGAAGCGCAACATTAGTGAAGTATTGAAGTATAAAATATTTAATGGCATCTCTGAAAATTGCAATTTTTAGAGACTCCATTAATTGATATAAGGGGGACATATAATGGAAAGATATGTTTTGTCAGTTTTAGTAGAAAACCATGTTGGTGTACTTAGTCGTGTTTCAGGACTTTTCAGTCGCCGTGGTTATAACATTGATTCTCTTACAGTTTGTGAGACTCAGGATCCTAAGCGCTCTCGTATGACCATTGTTGTCCGTGGCGATGAGTATATCCTGGATCAGATTGAGAAGCAGCTGAGCAAACTTGTAGAGGTAATTTCTATTGAGCACTGCAAGGACAGTGAAACTTGTCAGAGAGAAATGGCTCTTATCAAGGTTCTTGCCGGAGGAACCAACAGGGCTGTAATTATTGAAACTTGTAATATTTTCCGTGCACATATTGTTGATGTATCAGAAAATGCTCTTATAGTTGAAGCTACAGGAAGTGAAGATAAGATTGCTTCTCTTATCCGACTTCTTGAGCCTTATGGTATTCTTGAACTTCTTAAGTCAGGACTTACCGCAATGGATCGTGGTGACAAGATAATGAAATAACACAGGTATGAACTATGCCAAGCTGAGTTAACTCAGTTCAGTAAAGTTTATACCACTTTGAGTCATATACCTTATAATTGTTGTCCTGATAGAAAACTTTCCCGATACGGAATATTCTCTGTATCAAGGGGAAGTTTTTTTTGTCTAGATAGTCAAAGTCGGGAAGGTTTCTGTTTATTTCAGATATTGCCTGGGCAAAGTTAATCTGTAATTTTATGTTTTCTTGATCTGCAATACCAGACAATTCAAAATACAGTTTACTGTTGTCTCTGGAGATACCTGTAATTGCGAGCTCTGTTATTTTTTTAGGCAAGGTATCCAAAAATGCCCATAAAGGATATACCGGATAAACATACTGATTCCGGTCAAGGCATCTGCTGTTATAATTATAGATGTAATTTTTCTGGATATTATAGAGTCGCAGTTGAATATCTTTATGTAAAATAAGGGCATACATGGATTTGAGTATAGAGCAAAAACCTAAAAAAGTGTAGTATTATGCATATGAAAAAGAAGATACTTCTCTATGCTCTGGTTGTATTTCTGGTTACTTGTCTATTGACTCTGGTCTTTGTTATTTCATTTCAGCCTAAGGAATCTGTTTTGTCCGTAAAAGGAGAATCCCTTATCCCCTTAAACAGGCAGTCTGTGACCGCACATGCTGATAAGGCGGAAAAAAAGCCTTATCTTTTTTATAGATTTACGGATGGTCAGAGAGGTAATCTGGAGAGCACTGTCCTTGATAATAAGGGGGCTGCAGTCAGACTCCGCCTTAAATTTGATGAAGATACTGAAGGAAAGTTTGCTGTAGGCTTTCTGTATGAAGATGATTTTAAAAGTTCCCGAAAGTTGAAAAAAAACTTTGAAATTCCAGAATTCGTTACATTTGATTATTCAAAGCAAAGAAGTTCGTCACTTGATGTATCAGTTCTTGTAGCTCCGGAAAGTCTCCAAAAAGCCGGTACTCCATATGGTATAGTTGTCTATGGTAACAGAAACTATCAGATAGAGAATATTTCTTTTACAGAGCCGATCTATGGATACGATTTACGAGGCAATATCCCATATTATGCCTTTGGCGACAAGGTAATGTCTGATAAGGAACTTTTGGGACAGAATAACTTTGAAGGTCTGACGGACTACTTTGACAATGGAACCATAACCATGGGATTTTCAGACCTTAAGGACATAGGCTCTTTTGATAACCAGGCTAAGGTGAGTTTTCACTATGGAGATGAATCATTTTCAGTGCGCAGGTCTCCCTTCCTCAATGAAATAAAACTCCCTGTGTCTGCATTCAATGAAGAATATGCACGCTTTGACTTTACGGAGAACGAAAGCATGGTTAATGCGTTGTTCATTTCAGAAGACTATACTGTCAATAGTTCGGACCTGAATGGTGATGTGCTGACACCTATAAGCATAGATTTGGGAATGGTTCTGAGTTATCCACAGAAGAACTGGAGATGCAGTGATTATGAGCTCTATGAATGGCAGATGGTAGACCATGTACTTTTCTTTGACTTTAAGGATTATCATACACAGAACCAGTATCTGACCCGCTTGGCTTATTTTGCAGAAAAGGAAGGATACAAGGGAACGTTGGTCAGTGACTGGTTTGTTGATAATCGGCACGGCTATAATGCCCACGATTATAAGGCAAAAGATCTGGCAGCATTCTTTACCAAAGCACATAAGGATAACTTCAGGCTGAATGAATGTGAGCAGCGTCTTTGTCGTATTCTTGTAAGGAACGGGATAATTATCAAGAATAAGGATGGGTCATTCAGTGAGGGTGAAGGAAACATAATCTCAATAGCCCGGGAGTCAGCAGATTATCTTAGAGCACAGCTTATGGCCCATGAAAGCTGGCATGGACTGTATTTTACCGATGAGGAATTCCGCAACACGGTAGCTGCTGTTTATTATATGTTTAATCCAACTGCAATGGAATTTATCAAAGTGTATTGGCAGACCCAGCCAGGTTTAGAATATGACACGGCTGACGAATATCTGATGCAGAATGAATTTATGGCTTATCTTATGCAGCAGGCTTTAGGGAATACAAAGAAATATTTCATCAATCTCAGTAACAGGCAGAGTGTCATCCAAAATGAGGGGCTTTTGGCCGCATACGTACGCGACAGCAATGCCCAGGATTTTTATGATGCCTGTGCAGTACTGAACGATTACGTTTATTCTAGATGGGGGCTTGCTGCTGGTAGAGTAAATCTATTTGTCAGACATTGATTTTATTGAGAACTTTTTTCTATATCTGATTTTATCAAGTCAAGATTATAGATCTTTTCTGTAGCAACAGTACTTGGGGGCCCGTGTCCTGGCATCAATACAGTATCATCGCTTTGAGACAGTATCTTTTTGCTGATACTGTTTACAAGGAGTTTCTTTGAGTAATGACTTGAAGTTTCGCCTATGGTGCCGGCAAGGACAGTGTCTCCGGTAAACATTACGGATCCTATCTTGTATACCATGCTGTCACTGGAGTGTCCCGGTACACTATAATATTCTACTTCCATACCGGCAACCAAAAGCCTACCGTCTCCATTTAGTACAACGGCTTTATTTTCTTCTACCTCATAGTCTGCTGCATATATATATGGATTGTATATTCTTGTCAGAGTCCTAAGACCCTTTACATGGCTCTCATGGTTATGAGTTATGAGAACTCCTGTAAGCTTATATCCACCTTCTTCAATCTGGTTGATTATCTGGGTATTGATTTTTCCAGGATCTATAAGGAGAGCTTCCATTACAGATGGATCATCGTTGGCGACAATATAAGTATTTGTAAATTCTTCAATGCAAAGATGAAAATAAATCTTCAATTAAATATCTCCTGATGAATCCATATCATCTTCTTCAAACTGGTAATCAATGCCACCCTTATTTCTGTCAAATATGGCTTCTTTGGTGTTGGAAGTCTTGAAGTTAACTCCTTCCCGGACAGAGTTATAGAAGGCAACCTTTTTGATATTGCAGTTCTTGAAGGAAGTATTTATGAGAAAAGACTTTATAAAACTGCTGTTGTATAAGTCAGAATCATCAAAACTGCACTGGTAGGATGTAATTCCATTAAAATTATTATGTATCAAATCACTTCCGGTAAAGAGTACATGTTCCATGGTGGCACCGGAAAAGGATGAAAACTGTATGTTACTTTGCAGGAACGAGGAGTCTGTAATTGTGCTGTAGTCTATCATGCACATCCTTGCTCTAAGTCCTGTTGAATGTATATTGGTAAAGGTACAGTGCTGTATGTTGCAACCGTAGAACTTTTTGTTGGAGAGATCTAAATCCGATATATCAAGTCCAGCAATTGTAAGTCCAATGATCTTATCGTGAGATTCAATATATTGTCTTACAGATTGTAGCCATTCTTCCTTGTTAGGTATATGATCAAGACAGTAAAATGGAGTTTCTTGCAGATCACCTTCCTGGCTGAAAGAGGACATAGCTGCTTTCCTGCAATCCGGATGCTGACAGATATTTAGTTTATACATATACAATTAATTTACGCTATTGAAAGTATTCTGTCAAATGGCTACAATTATTTTTATGTGTTGGAAATGTTCAAAGAATATACTGATAGAAGAACCTGTTGGGCGCAGTGCGGAATGTCCTGTATGTCATGCTGACATACATTGCTGCAAAAACTGTATATATTATTCTCCGGGGAGCCATTTTGACTGCCATGAGGATATAGATGAACTTGTTTCTGACAAGGAAAAATCAAATTTTTGTGATAATTTCAAATTAAAAAGAACCTTTGATGGAGTGAAAAAAGAGGATAACAAGGCAGCCGAAGCTAAAAAAGCTTTTGACTCCCTTTTTTCGATATGAATAAACCTATAGATTTTGCAATATTGGATAGCGGCACAGGCGGCATACCTTACATGATAGATATCAAAAAAAAGAGGCCTGATGCACGCTGTGTATATCTTGGAGACACAGCTCACTTCCCTTATGGAGAGAAATCCCGGGAAGAAGTGATAGAGTGTTCTTGTTCCGCAGTCAGCCGCATGATAGAAAAATGGCAGCCGAAGACTGTCGTCATAGCGTGCAATACCATAAGTGTAACTGCCTTGGACGAAATGAGGCGCAGATTTGATATACCTATCATAGGTACTGTACCTGCGATAAGGCTTGCTTCCAGGGTGAGCCGTAACAAGAGAATAGGCCTTCTTGCCACAAATATATCTGTAAATCATCCATATACCCTGAAATTGATTCAGGATTTTGCCCATGAGTGCACTGTTGTAAGTCGCGGGGATCCGGAGCTTATAGCTTTTATCGAGAAGCATTACTTTGAGTCCACAAAGGAGCAGGTATTTGAGGCTATAAGACCTTCTCTGGAATTCTTTAAGGAAAACAATTGCGATACGATAATACTGGGGTGTACACATTTTACACATCTTGCAGAAGAATATGCCCAGGCTGCAGGCAAGAATATTCTTGTAATTGACAGTAGGGATGGTGTTTCCAATCAAGCCATAAAGGTACGCTTTGGAGAGCAGGAGAGCAGCCATAAGACTGTAAGCCCTGATATAGATTACAGTACCCTGCCGGAGGATATGAGCTTTTTTGTGTCCAGTCTAGATGGCAAGGAAGATGAGACTGAATACAGGGATCTTTGCAAGGCGTTTGATATTCCATGGGGTGGAATACTGTAGCGATAATTTTCCAAATTTTTTGTAAAGCAAAGTAAAATTTCCATAACAAAATTGACTTCCAAAAAGTTACAAATTTAATTGATTATTGGGTTCGATTTAATTATAATCGGTTAAAACACAATTTTTTGGGGTAAGGGAAGTAAAATGCTTGCAAAAATACTTGCCGTTGCAATCTTTCTCATTATGTTTGTACTCATAGTTACAGACAAAATCGAAAGACAGTATGTAACATTAGGCTGTGGACTTCTGACATTAGGACTTGTCTTTGGACTTGGTCTCCACAGTTGGGACGCAGTTTGGGAAACTCTCAATCTGCGCAATATCTTTACAGTCGGATTCTGGTACGCGGCTGGGGAATCATCGGAAAGCTCTTCCGGTATCAACTGGGCAACAATTATCTTTATTGCCGGTATGATGGTAATGGTTGAAGGAATGGCTCGTGTAGGATTCTTCCGATGGCTTTGTATGAGATTGGCTAAGATGGTAAATTATAAGGTTCTGCCGATATTCGTTACCTTTATGCTCATGTCTTTTGTACTTGCAATGTTCATTGACAGCATCACTGTAATCCTATTCCTGGCTGCAGTTACTGTAGAATTAAGTCAGCTGCTTAAATTCAATCCTGTACCTATGGTACTTTCTGAAATATTCTGTGCCAACCTCGGTGGTAGTGCAACAATGTGTGGAGATCCACCAAACATCATTATCGGTACATCTCTTGGATATTCTTTTGCAGACTTCATCACAAATACAGGTGCCATCGCAGGTATCTCACTTGTGTTTGTTGTTGCATATTTCTTTATTATCAGCCGTAAGGAGCTTAGCAAGGCAGGTAAGAATATTGATCTTTCGACTTTGCCATCTCCAGAAAGTGCAATCACTGATAAGCCTGGATTTATTATGAGTACAGTAATCTTTGCCTGTGCGGTAGTAATGCTTGTTACTCATGCTACAACGGGACTTACTGTTGCAACTATCGGACTCTTTATCGCTATTGTTACAATCCTTACATCCATCAAGCATCTTAAAGAGATAATGAGCCGTGTAGATTATAAGACACTTTTGTTCTTCATCGGACTCTTTGTTGTCGTAGGTGGACTTGAACAGACAGGTATACTTGAACTGATTGCTGAATTTATTTCCAAGATCAGTAAGGGTAATGTATATGTAATGATTGCAATCATAATCTGGGTATCTGCCATTGCCAGTGCCTTTATTGATAACATTCCTTTTGCAGCTACGATGATTCCTGTAATCCAGTCTCTTGCTGGTACTACAGGTGTAAGCCTTGATACAATGTCTTGGGCTCTTGCCATGGGAACAGACGTTGGTGGAAGTGCAACTCCTATTGGAGCCAGTGCAAACGTTGTTGGAACCTCTGTTATTGCCAAAGCAGGTCATCCTGTAGGATGGGGTGAATATTGCAAAAATGCAGCTCCTGCTACTATAATAGTAATGGTAATAAGTACAATCTTTATTTTTGTGCGCTATCTATAAATTAGGGGGAGAACCATGGATAAACAGCTTATCGTATCAATAAGCCGTGAGTATGGAAGCGGAGGAAAGGAAATCGGTAAGAAACTTGCCGAAAAGCTTGGACTTCCGTTATACGACAGAAACATACTTGAGGAAGTAGCATCAGAAAAGGACGTAGAAGCCAGTCGTCTTACCCAGTGGGATGAAAAGCCAAAGAAGGCTCTTTTTAGTCGTACAGTAAGAGGATACAGTAATAGTCCTGCTGAAAACGTTGCAGAGCTTCAGTTTGCTCTCCTTAAGCAGAAAGCAGCTGATGAAGACAGCTTTGTTATAGTAGGCCGTTGTTCCGATGAAATTTTTGATGGTATTGCACCTGTAGTTTCTTTGTTCATTACAGCAGATGAGGATGCCAAAATAAAGAGAATTATGGAAGTTCGTGGCATGAATGAGCGCCAGGCAAAAAAAGCCATGGAGCGTCATGATAAGAATCGTAAAGCATATCATGACCATTTCTGCAAGAAACCATGGGGTGAACCTTCTACCTACAATCTCTGTATTAATGCAAGCAGAGTAAGTATAGATGAAGCTGTAGAAACCCTGTATCAGTACATAACAAATTATCGTAATAACATGTAGAGGCTTTTTTTTTAGCCTTATATGGCCCTCCTTTCACTTTTTTGCAGGTGAGAGGAGGGCTTTTTTTTGCTCTTTAGGATTCCGCGTATGTCGTACCTGTAAATGACAGTTTACCAATGCAGTCATGTAACAAGTTGTTACAACGCCTGTAAAAACAACTTGTTACTTCGTTGTAGTAACAAGTTCTTACTGGAGTGTTTTAGTAACAAGTTGTTACACGCCTGTAAATGATGTTGTTACACGCCTGTAAAGCAAGTCGTTACACGACGGTAAAGCATGTTGTTACACGACGGTAAAACAAGTTGTTACTTCGTCGTGTAACAAGTTCTTACTGGAGTGTTTTAGTAACAAGTTGTTACAACGCCTGTAAAACAAGTTGTTACTTCGTCGCAGTAACAAGTTCTTACTGAAATGCCTTAGTAACAGGTTGTTACTAAATTACTGTATTTCATGCATGGAAATCAAATAAACAGGTGTTAAAAGCACATAAAATACCTGTTTTCTAAAAAATACCTTTTGATTAATATTTTCAAGATTTTTGAATTATGATATAGTCTAGACAGATTAGCCTTGCCTGGGCTTTTCTGTTATCGTGTAAGATCATGAGTTATACGATTTAAAGTACTATTATGGAGGACTTAAAATGGCATTAGTTTCAGCTGTTGAAATGGTTAAAAAGGCTAAGGAAGGCCACTATGCAATCCCTGCATTCAACACAAACAACCTCGAATGGACAAAGGCTATTCTCGCTGGTATCCAGGAAGCTCAGTCACCTGCAATTATTCAGACAAGTGAAGGTGCTGCAAAGTACATGGGTGGATACAAGACAGTTGTAGATTTAGTAAATGATCTTTACGTATCAATGGGAATCACAGTTCCTGTTGCTCTTCACCTTGATCATGGTACATACGAAGGTGCCAAGAAGGTTATCGAAGCTGGTTATACATCAGTAATGTTTGACGGTTCACACTTTGATTTCGATGAAAACGTTGCAAAGTCAAAGGAAATCATCGAACTCGCACACGCAAAGGGTATGTCTGTTGAGTGTGAAGTTGGTGGAATTGGTGGTGAAGAAGACGGTGTTGCTTCTGAAGGTGAACTTGCTAATCCAGAAGAATGCAAGAACATTGCTTCTCTCGGAGTAGACTTCCTCGCTGCTGGTATCGGTAATATCCACGGTAAGTATCCAGCAAACTGGAAGGGTCTTAACTTTGATCAGCTCGACAAGATCAATACAGCAGTAGAAGGAAAGCCACTCGTACTCCACGGTGGTTCTGGTATTCCTTTTGATCAGGTACACAAGGCTGTTACACTTGGTGTTTCAAAGGTAAACATCAATACAGAACTTCAGCTTGAGTTTGCTGCTGCTACACGCAAGTACATCGAAGCTGGAAAAGACATCGAAGGTAAGGGATACGATCCACGTAAGCTTCTTAAGCCAGGTTTTGATGCAATCACAGCAAAGGTAATCGATCTTTGTAAGGCATTTGGTTCAGCTGGTAAGGCTAACTAATTTTGGCTTGATAAAACTGATATGATGAAGGGTTCAATTCCGTTATGGAGTTGAACCCTTTTTTATTGCGGTGCCTGGTGTTTTATAAAGTGAGAAGTTTTCTTTCTTATGCACTTGTACTGCATAAAATTAAATAAAACTGCATAAATATACTTTTATAAAACTTTTCGTTATGGTAAGATGTGGTATTGATTCTTAAAGTACAAAAAAGAGAGGAGTATGCCATGTCTAAAATCCAGATGAAAAATGCCATTGCAGAACTTGATGGCGACGAAATGACCCGTGTTTTGTGGGCTGTTATCAAAGAGAAGCTTTTGACCCCTTTTGTCGACCTCAAGACAGAGTATTATGATCTTGGTCTCAAGATGCGCGATGATACAGATGATAAAATTACTTACGAGGCTGCTCAGGCTATCAAAAGACTTGGAGTAGGCGTAAAGTGTGCAACTATTACAAGTAATGCTGCCCGTGTAGAAGAATACAAGCTCAAGCAGCTTACTCGCAGCCCTAATGGTATTATCCGTGAGGAGCTGGACGGAACTGTATTCCGTGCTCCTATCTTTGTAAAAAATATTCCATGTAGTGTTACAAGCTGGAAAAAGCCTATTGTTCTTGGCCGTCATGCATATGGAGACGTATACAAGAACTGCGAGATAAAGGTTCCGGGTGCAGGTAAGGCTGAACTTGTGTTTACAGGTGATGACGGAAAAGAAATCCGAAAGACAATCCAGGTAATGAAGGGACCTGGTATTCTTCAGGGTATCCACAATATGGATTCGAGCATTGAGAGTTTTGCCCGCTGCTGTTTTGCATATGCCCTTGACCAGAAGATCAGTGTATGGCTTGGTACAAAGGATACTATCTCAAAGACATATGATGGTAACTTCAAGGAAATCTTCCAGAGAGTATTTGATGCTGAGTACAAGGCTAAGTTTGATGCAGCTGGTATTGAATATTTCTATACTCTCATAGATGATGCTGTTGCCCGTGTAATGAAGAGCGAAGGCGGATTCCTTTGGGCATGCAAGAATTATGATGGTGATGTAATGTCTGACATGATAGCCAGTGCCTGTGGTAGTCTTGCAATGATGACTTCTGTCCTTGTAAGTCCTAATGGAGAATATGAATTTGAAGCCAGCCACGGTACTGTACAGAAGCATTATTACCGCTACCTTAAGGGTGAAAAGACTTCCACCAACCCTGTAGCCCTTATCTTTGCATGGACAGGTGCCCTTGCAAAGCGTGCAGAGCTTGATGATACTCCGGAACTTGCTGCCTTTGCCAAAAAGCTTGAAAAGGTAACTCTTGATGTCATTGAAGAAGGTATCATGACAGGTGACCTTGCCCGTCTTGCCAATCCTCCTGCAACAAAGACTGTCAACAGCTGGGAATTTATTGACGAAATAGCAAGTCGTCTGTAAGTCTATTGTTTTCATAAACTCCATTAAGTATAATGCCTTGATGGAGTTTTTTTATGGCTAATCCTCTTTTATTCAAACTTATAGATAAATGTGTCTATGATTATAATCTGATACAGGATGGGGATAGGATCCTTGTAGGTGCTTCTGGTGGTAAGGACAGCATGGCGCTGATTCATTATCTGTCAATTTTCCAGAAACGCAAGAAACCTGATTTTACATTTACTTGTGTCAATATCCAGACAGAGTTTGGTGGACCTCTTCCTGAAGGTATCATGAAGTGTCTTAAAGAATGGGATGTGGATCTTCAGGTGATTGATGTTGATGTTCAGGACAGGCTGAAACCTGGGCGCAAGATGAGCTGCTATTGGTGCAGTACCCAGCGTCGTGTCGAGCTTATTCATTATGCTCTTGAACACGGTTATAATAAGATTGCCTTGGGACATCATATGGATGATGTGCTTGAGACTTTGTTCATGAATATGCTGGGAAAGGCAGAAGTAAGTACCATGCCACCTCTGTTTAAGTATAGGGAATATCCGCTTACATTGATAAGACCTCTGAGCTATGCAGTGGAGGATGTGATTATAGATTATGCCAAGGAAAACGGATATTATGGCTGGACCTGTACCTGTAATTTCCAGGATAACTCTACTCGTAAGGATGCCAGGGCAAGATTAAAGGCTCTGACAGATGGGGACCCAATAAAAAAGCGCCATTTGTACATGGCGCTCAAGAATATCAATACTGAATATTTACCGTAGGACTGACTATTTGAGGCAGCTGTTGCCGTTGTAATCCAGGTCCGTAAGGATTTCTGTATGGTCCTCAAAAACTGCAACAGTATGCTCTTCGTGGCAGCTCCAGGATTTGTCACATGTAACTACGTTCCAGTCTGAACCTTTTTCAATCTTTACATCCTTGGTTCCGATATTGATCATTGGTTCGATGGCAAGGACCATTCCTTTCTGGATGCGTGGATTAGGTCCGTGTGATGGACAGTTTGGTACGCTTGGATCTTCGTGGACATCAAGTCCAACTCCGTGTCCGCAGTAATCTTCTACGACTCCATATCCGTTCTGGTTATGGCAGATTTCGTATACTGCATTTGATATGTCGCTGATACGGTTGCCTACGTGACATGCATTGATTCCTGCCATGAGACTTTCTCTTGTTACCCTGCAAAGTTTTACGATTTCAGGCTTCACATTACCTACAAGTACTGTATGGGTACTGTCGGAAATATATCCGTCAAGATCTATTCCAATATCAAGGGATACTATGTCACCGTCTTGAATGATTCTTTTCTTGGATGGGACTCCATGGATAACCTGCTCGTTTATGCTGATACATGCCATTCCCGGGAAGCCTTCCCTCATCCATGCTGGTTTGCCACCATACTTTCTGCAGAAATCCTGACACCATGTATCTATTTCTTTTGTGCTTACACCAGGTTTTACTTTAGGAATAATCTCGTTAAAAAGGTCAGCCAGTTCGTGGCAGCTTTTACGGATCTTTTCAATCTGGTCTTCATTCTTTAATCTAATCATATGTAACCTCTATATTATTCTGTCCCACAGCCACTTGTTTATTGGACAGAGTTTTGTTTACGATGAAAATCCTTGCTGTCAGGATGCCAGTCTTGTGGCTTCCTCGCGACAGATACGGGCGGTACGTATGTCTCCGATTCTTTCGTATGCATCTGCCATTTTGCTTAGGAAAAATGAGTCATCGTCCTTGGAATACTGCAGGTCCAGAGCCTTTTCCCATGCATCGATGGCAAGCTCATCATTTATATGGCCTTCGATATTATTCCGGAGCACAAAACGCAGAAGATTCTTGACTTCAGGGAAGAACAGCTTGAAATAGTTGTAGCTGTAGTTCATGCGGATAATCTGGTCCAGAAGAATTACTGCATCATAATATTCCTGTCGGATGATAAGTTCTTCAGAAAGGATAAATCCATAGTCCATGAAATCCTCCCTGGTAAACCACTGGCTGAGACGGAAATTTATCTTGGACATATTCATGCGCTTGAATTCTGCGACTGCTTCTTCTTCGTTGTGGTTTGTCAGGTCGTAGAAAATGAGCTTTGCTCTGCTTTCGTCATCATTGCGTTCCAAAAGCCATTTGCGGTAGTCAAAGGATTCCCTGCTTCCGGTGCTGCTTCTTGGCCCATAGTTTTTGTACGCATATGATTCATCAAAAAGGCTGCGGGATTTTGTATTGCTTAGTGTCTCATAAGCCTTGACAAGTTCCTTGAATGCTTCGGCATCATCATGGGTAATATCAGGGTGAAGTTCCTTTGCCTTCAGGCGGTAGGCCCTGCGTATCTCGGAGAGTGAAGCGCTGTGGCTTACTCCTAAAATCTTGTAACAATCCTGCATAGTTGCACTATTTTATCGTATATTTGCTATTTATGCAATGAATTATCTATTGAGCAAATGTTTCTAATCTGTTAATATCGAACGATATTCATTTTATTTTCGAGAAGGAATCTATGGCTGATCAGAAAGAGACATTCCGCACTATTGTTACTGCGGCTATAAATCAATTTAAGGCAGAAAAATCCATTGAGGGAGATGCTGTTACAGCTGACAATGTGAGAATCGAGAACCCTCCTAAGCCTGAAATGGGAGATGTTGGTGCTCCAATGTTTCCTTTTGCCAAGGCATTCCGTCTTGCTCCTCCTGCAATCGCACAGGAAGTCGCAAAAATCATAAATGCAGCTGTTGAGAAGGGTGAATCTCTTGGCGGTGAAAACCCTGCATCTCTTGGTACGTTTGCAGCTGTTGGTCCATATGTAAATATCAAGCTTAACAAGGCTAGTGCTTCTGTAGATATTCTTAAGGCTATTATTGAACAGGGTGATAATTACGGATCTTTGAATGAAGAAGGTAAAAAGCCTCTTGAAGGCCGCAAGGTTATGATAGAGTTTTCCAGCCCTAATACAAACAAGCCTCTTCACCTTGGTCATATGCGTAATGATGCTCTTGGTGAAAGCTGCAGCCGCATCCTCAAGAAGGCTGGTGCTGAAGTATTCAAGGTAGATCTTATCAATAACCGTGGTGTACATATCTGTAAGAGTATGCTTGCCTATAAGCTTTTTCATGAAGAAAAGGGTGATACTCCAGAAAGTCTTGGTATCAAGGGTGACCACTTTGTAGGTCAGTGCTATGTTGAATTTGACAAGTACAGCAAGGAACATCCTGAAGCCCTTCAGATGGCAGAAGAAATGCTCGTAAAGTGGGAACAGGGTGATAAGGAAGTTCACGCTCTCTGGCAGATGATGAATGACTGGACTCTCAACGGTGTTAAGGAAACTTATGCCCGCACTGGCGTTGAGTTTGATAAATATTATCTTGAAAGTGAGACATATCTTTTGGGTAAGGAAGTTATCCAGAAGGGGCTTGAAAAGGGTATCTTCTATGTTGCAGAAGATGGTTCTACCCGTATTGATATTACTAGTGTTGTAGGTAAGGATAAGGACGGAAATGATCAGTCCAAGGTACTTCTGCGTAAGGATGGTACTTCTGTTTATATCACACAGGATATCGGTACTGCAGTAAAAAGACATGAAGACTGGGCTTATAACCAGATGATCTATGTCGTTGCTTCAGAGCAGATTTATCACTTTAAAGTTCTTTTCCATATCCTGAAGTCTATGGGATATGATTGGACTGATAATCTTTATCACTTGAGTTATGGTCTTGTAAACCTTCCTAATGGAAGAATGAAGAGCCGTGAAGGTACTGTTGTTGATGCTGATGACCTTATTGATTCTCTTCATGCTGATGCACTTAAGGCTATTAATGAAAAAGGACGTGATGAAGCTGTAGGTAATCCAGATGCAGTTGCAGAAAGCGTTGCTCTTGGTGCTTTGCACTACTATCTTCTTCAGACAAGTCCAATTAAGGATATGATCTTTAATCCTGCAGAGAGTCTGAGCTTTAATGGTAATACTGGTCCATATCTCCAGTACATGGGTGCACGTATTGCTTCAATCCTCCGTAAAGCAAAGGAACAGGGACTTGATATTGATACAACTGAAGAAGGTCTTGCTCTTCTCTGTCATGAAAGTGAATGGGCCCTTATCAAGGAACTTCAGAAATTCCCTCATGTAGTCAGCAAGGCTGCTGAAACATTGGATCCAAGTATGATGGCTACTTATATCTATGATGTAAGTAAGAGCTTTAGTGGTTTCTATAGGGATTGTCCAATCCTTTCCATTGCTAATGAGAATGTATCTCTTGCAAAGGCACGATTGAGTCTTGCATCTTGTACCCTTACTGTTCTTAAGAATGCTATGGAACTCGTAATGGTTCCATTCCTTGATAGAATGTAATTGCAAAAATAACATATAACTTTTGTTAATCATGAAGCTGGATATACTGCTTGTTTGTCAGTATATCCGGCTTTTTTATGTTTTAAAATATTGAACTTATAATAAAGATTTTGTATAATTATTAAATATAATTCGTGGTTTGCCGCATAATTATTCAGAATAAAAAAAGAGGGTGGGCTGTGTCTGATTTAATGTTTAATAATTTTGGTCTCATTGAAAATCTTTCTCGCATGGTAGAGAATAACGACCCGATAGATCCTGCTTTATATCAGAAGTATGATGTAAAGAGAGGTCTTCGCTATAACGATGGTCGTGGAGTACTGGTTGGACTCACAAGTATCGGAGATGTAGTAGGATATGAAATCGATAAAGACGGCAATAAAGTTGCAGTTCCTGGTCGCTTGATTTATCGTGGCTATAATGTAGAAGATATTGTACATGATGTTCAGAAGTCCCATGAGTTTGGTTATGAGCAGTGTGTATATCTGCTTTTGTTTGGACAGCTTCCGACCAGGGAGCAGCTTATAGAGTTTAATCAGTATCTTGGTTTTTTGCGTACGCTTCCACCTAATTTTACAGAAGACATGATCATGAAAGCACCGTCTTCTGATATAATGAATAAGCTTGCGCGTGGCGTCCTTGCCTCTTATTCCTATGATAATAACCCTGAGGACCGTAGTCTCAGTAATGTTCTTCGTCAGTGTCTTGAGCTTACTTCACGGTTTAGCACTCTGGCTGCTTATGCATATCAAGCTAAAAGAAGATATTATGATGGCAAGAGTATGTATATTCACAATCCTGTGCCTTCATTGAGTACTGCAGAGAATTTCCTTCGCTTGATTCGTGGGGATAAGTCTTATACTCGTCTAGAGGCAGAGATACTGGATCTTTGTCTTATCCTTCATGCAGAGCATGGTGGTGGTAACAATTCTTCCCTTACAATCCATGTTGTTTCTTCCGCTAATACTGATACTTACTCAGCTGTTGCTGCTGCTGTAGGATCTCTAAAGGGTAAGCGTCATGGTGGAGCCAATATTCAGGTCATGGGTATGATGGATGACATCAAAGAGCATGTTAAAGACTGGAGTTCTGAGTCAGAAATCAGGGATTACCTACGAAAGATTGCCAATAAGGAAGCTTATGATCATACAGGTCTGATTTATGGGCAGGGGCATGCTGTTTATACTATAAGTGATCCTCGTGCTTTACTTTTGAGGGATAAAGCTGCAGAACTTGCCCGCGAGAAGGGGTGTGAAGAAGAGTTTAATCTTTATCGCATTATTGAACGCATTGCGCCAGAGGTTCTTGCTGAAAAGCATGGTGATAAGAAGAAAATTTGTGCCAATGTAGACTTTTATTCTGGTTTTGTTTATACGATGCTTAATATACCTCGTGAATTGTATACTCCACTTTTTGCAATTGCTCGTATTGCAGGTTGGTCTGCTCACCGTATCGAAGAGATTGTTGCCGGTGGCCGTATTTATCGTCCGGCATATAAAAATGTATTTGAGGAACGTGCTTATGTTCCTATGGATCAGCGCGTTGTTGGGGAGACTGTGATTACAGAGCGCAAGGTTGACAGTAACGAGGTTGTAACTGCCGGTCCTAGTGATTAAAGTGTTGTTCTAAGTTTCGAAAATGATTATACTCCATCTATCATGGAGTATAATCAATGAAAAAAAATTTAACTGTTCTAATTTCACTTATTCTGTCTGTGGGACTCTGTTTTTCGAAGGAGTCTGGGAAAACTGTAATTGGAGTTCTGAAGGGGCCTAGCGGTATTCCTATGGCTCATATGATGGATACATATGAGGCCGAATATGAGACTTTTGCTCAAGCAAACCTGCTTTTACCTAAGCTGATGAAGGGGGAGGTTGATATTGGTTTTCTGCCTCCAAATGCTGCTGCAAAAGTTTATAATTCCAGTAAAGGTAAAGTTGTTATTGCTGCAGTTTGTGGTAATGGTATGCTTAATCTGATTACAAGGGATTTGAGTATCGAGAAGTTTAGTGATCTTTCTGGTGAAACTGTGTATGTTGCGGGGCAGGGGGCAACTCCAGAATACCTTACCAGGTTTCTTTTAGCTTCATATGGTCTGAGTGATGATGTTACTCTTGATTTTTCAATACCGAATGCAGATATCGCTCCTGCTCTTATTTCTGGTAAAATCAAGTATGCAATTGTTCCTGAGCCATTCTCGACTGTGGCTACAACAAAGGATTCCTCTATTGTGCGTGCAATAAATCTTCAGGATGAGTGGGCTAAAGTTACAGGACAGAATTATTATCCTATGTCTGTTGTTGCTGTAAATGCAGAGTATGCCAGAGCGAATTCAAAGAGTGTTCAGAAATTTTTGAATGCATACCAGAAGTCTGTATCATGGACTGTAAATAATCCGGAAAAAGCTGGAATGCTGGTAGAAAAATATGAACTTGGATTGAATGCTTCTGTAGCAGCAAAAGCTATTCCAAACTGTGCTTTTACTTATAAAACTGCAAAAAAATCTCGTACTGACATTGAATCTCTGCTTGAGATTTTCATGAAATTTGATAAGGCAAGTGTTGGAGATAGCTTACCTGACGATAAGTTTTATAACAACTAGGAGTATGTACTGATTCATGGTTTTTGGATTTAATTTCTGATATCTATGGATAAAAAAATATGAAAAGTAAAAAGATTTTTTATACGATTTTGTCGGTGAGTTTAATATTTGCTGTGTATGAAACTGCAAGTCTGATTTTGGATAATGAAATAATCCTACCAAATCTTGCTGATATTGTTATCTGTATAAAAAATCTTTTGAGTGATAGTTCCTTTCGATCTGCGTTGTACAGTACGTTTGTTCGATGTATCGTATCATTTATTTTTAGTCTTATCTTTGGGTTAACTGTAGGTTTTTTGTGTGGGATGTATGAGATTGTTGATTATCTTATAGATCCTATCATTAATACTATGCAATCAGTTCCTGTTGTCAGTATAATTTTACTGGCTGTGTTCTGGTTTAAGACTGATGCTATACCTGTGTTTACGGCAATCCTGATGGTTATGCCAGTAATGGTAAGAGCTGGAAGAGCTGGGGTAAAAAATACTGATTCTGAATTGCTTAAAGTTGCTGATTATTTTGGGTTATCCACAATTCAGAAGCTATTGTTTATCAGGATAGAAGGTGCCAGACCTTATATTGTTTCATGTGTTGAAAGCTCCATAGGTATAATATGGAAAGTTGTTGCTGCAGGAGAAGTTCTTGTTTTGCCTAAAAGAGCTTTGGGAAGCTACTTGTCACGTTCTCAAGTTATTCTTGAAAGTGCTGAGCTTTTTGCAGTTACTGTCATAATTGTTTTTTTCAGTTATTGTTCATTGCTTTTGGCAAAGCTTGCCGTTAGGTTTTCTGATATATTACATCAAAAAGTTATAGATTGGTATTTTCATATTGAGCATAAAAAAAAGTACTTAGTTGGAAATCCTTGTATGTCATCTGATATCGAGGTAAAAGATTTCAGTTTTCTGCATATTTTCGATGATTTTGACATAACAATAAATCACTTACAGGTTCTTGCAGTATTGGGAAAGAGTGGTGTCGGTAAGACTACTCTTCTTAATCATCTGGCTGCAATGAATAAAAGTATCTCCTACATAACTCAACAACCAGCCCTTATTGAAAGTCTTGATGTTGAGCAGAATATAATGCTCCCATTGTTAAGTATCTATGGGAGAAAAGCAGCAAAACTACTTGCAGATGATATTATGGAGAAGTCTGGGCTTAGTCGTCTGAAACATCAAAAAGTAAAAAGTTTGAGTGGCGGACAAAAGCAAAGGGTGAGTTTAGTCAGAGCTTTTCTTTATCCGGCTAATTTACTTTTGATGGATGAGGCTTTTTCGGGACAAGATATCTCTACAAAAATCAGTTTGTACACTCTTTTTAAGAAATTAAACGATTATCATAGGAGAACTGTAGTAATGGTAACTCATAATCTGGAAGAAATTGATCTTGCGGATAGAGTCATTGTACTGAAAGGATTGCCAGTTTATATAGCCTACGATGAGAAAGTCGAAAATGTAAAGAAAGAAGACGTTATTTTTTGCTTTGACGAGACGGATTGAATATGAAAAATTATAAAAAAAATAACATTTTCCTTGCCATTTCCTATATCTTTTAGTATCTTATTTGACAGAATAACTTTTTTAGGAAAAGGTAATGAGCGAAGAAGCTAAGACAGAAAACGTTCAGGAACAGGTAGAGCCTCAGACAACAGATACTGTTGAAGAATCTACAGAACCAAAGTCAGAGTTAGAATTGGCAAATGAAAGAATTGCAGAACTTGAAAAGCAGATTGAAGAGCTTAACAAGTCAAATGCAGATCTGAAGGATCAGGTGTTGCGTCGTGCAGCTGATTTTGAAAACTTTCGTAAGCGGGCAATTCAGGAAAAGCAGGATGCTTTCGATTTTGCAAATACAAGTCTTTTAAAGGATCTTTTGGACAGTCTTGATAACTTTGACCGTACAGTAGATGCTGCTGCAACTGCAACAGACCCAAAAACTATCGCCGAAGGCGTAAAGATGATAAACAAGGGTCTTGTAAGTATGCTTGAGTCTAAGTATAGTTTAGTATCTTATGGTGAAGCTGGGGAAGAGTTTAATCCTGATATTCATGAAGCTATTGGTTCATGTCAGGAAGCTGTAGCTGAGCCTGTTTTGAAGGCTGTTTATCTCAAGGGGTATAAGCTTAAAGACCGTGTAATTAGACATGCTAAAGTTATGGTATCTATGCCAGATGGGTCTGTAAAGGTTGAGGAAACACCTGCAGATTCGGATAAAGAGTAAGTAATCGCGCACTTAGCGCTTTTTTAATTGTTAATTATATAGAGGAGCTTGAAATATTATGGGAAAAATTATTGGTATTGACCTTGGAACAACTAACTCTTGTGTTGCCGTAATGGAAAATGGTGCACCAGTTGTAATTCAGAACTCAGAAGGTGGAAGAACAACTCCATCTATTGTTGGTTTTACAGCTAAAGGAGACCGTATTGTAGGTCTTCCTGCTAAGAACCAGATGGTTACAAATCCAAAGAATACTGTTTATTCTGTAAAGCGTCTCATCGGACACCGTTTTGGTGAACTTCAGGGCGAAGCTACAAAGCTTCCATATACTATTGTAGATCATGGCGAAGATGTTCGTGTTTCTGTAGAAGAAAACGGATCTAGCAAGGAATATAGTCCACAGGAAATTTCTGCTTTCGTTCTCCAGAAGATGAAGAAGACTGCAGAAGATTATCTTGGAGAAACTGTTACAGAAGCTGTTATTACAGTTCCTGCTTACTTTAACGATGCTCAGGGTCAGGCAACAAAAGATGCTGGTAAGATTGCTGGTCTTGATGTAAAGCGCATTATCAATGAACCAACTGCTGCAGCTTTGGCTTTCGGTTTTGATAAGGATCAGAGTACAGAGAAGACTATTGCTATATACGACCTTGGTGGTGGTACATTTGATATTTCTATTCTTGAATTGGCTGATGGAGTATTTGAAGTTAAGTCTACAAATGGTAACACACACCTTGGTGGAGATGACTGGGACCGCTGTATCGTAAACTGGCTTATTGATAGCTTTAAGGCTGATACAGGAATTGATCTTTCTAAGGATAGCATGTCTATGCAGCGTCTCCGTGAAGCTGCTGAAAATGCTAAGATCAGTCTTTCTAATCAGTCTTCAACAGAAATCAATCTTCCATTTATTACAGCAGATGCTACAGGACCAAAGCACCTCCAGAAGAATTTGAGCCGTGCTGAATTTGAAAAGATGACAGATCATCTCTTTGAAGCTACTCGTGAACCTTGTATCAAGGCTATGAAGGATGCTGATATTACAGCAGATAAGATTGATGAAGTTCTTCTTGTTGGAGGATCTTCTCGTATGCCTAAGGTACAGGAAATTGTAAAGAGTATCTTTGGTAAGGAAGGAAGCCGCGCTGTCAATCCAGATGAAGCTGTTGCTATTGGAGCTTCTATCCAGGGTGGTATCTTAGGTGGAGATGTAAAGGATGTTCTTCTTCTTGATGTAACTCCTCTTTCTCTTGGTATTGAAACAATGGGTGGTGTATTTACACCTCTTATCCCTCGTAATACAACAATCCCTACAAAGAAGAGCCAGATTTTCTCTACTGCTGCAGATGGTCAGACTGCTGTAACAATTCATGTTCTTCAGGGTGAACGTTCAATGGCTGCTGAAAACCGTACTCTTGGTAACTTTAACCTTGAAGGTATTCCTGCCGCTCCTCGTGGAGTTCCTCAGATTGAGGTTACATTCGATATCGATGCTAATGGTATTGTTCACGTATCTGCAAAGGATAATGGTACAGGAAAGGAACAGCATATTCAGATTACTTCTTCTTCTGGACTTAGCGAAGATGAGATTAACCGCATGGTAAAAGATGCAGAAGCTAATGCTGAAAGCGATAAAAAGAAGCGTGAAGCTATTGATGCTCGTAACGAAGCTGATAGTCTTGTATATCAGACAGAAAAGGCTGTAAAGGATTACGGTGATAAGGTATCTGCTGATGATAAGAGTAAGATTGAAGCTGCTTGTAACGATCTTAAAGAAGCATTGAAGGGTGATAATGTCGAAGATATCAAAGCTAAGACAGAAGCTCTCAAGCAGGCTTCATATAAGATGGCTGAAGAAATGTATAAAGCTCAGAGTGCTCAGGGTGGTGCTCAGTCAGGACCTGATGCAGGTGCTTCTAGCAATACAGGAAAAACTTCAGGATTCGATAAGGGTTCTGCAGATGATGTTGAATATGAGGTTCATGACGAAAAATAAGCCTCTTTAAGTTTGTCATAAACTGTATTTTTCTATAGAAGATACCCCTTCGTCTTGTGGCGGGGGGTATTTTTTTAACAGTATTTTTGATATACTGACAAAGCGATTTTTTTGTTAGGATAAGATAACAATGGCTAATAAAAGAGACTATTATGAAGTTTTAGGCGTAGAGAAGGGTGCTGATAAAGATGCTATAAAGAAGGCTTATCGTAAGCTTGCTGTAAAGTATCATCCGGATCGTAATCCTGGAGATAAAGAAGCTGAGGAAAAGTTTAAGGAAGCAACTGAAGCATATGAAGTTCTGAGTGATGATCAGAAACGTCCTATTTATGATCAATATGGCTTTGCAGGTCTAGATGGAATGGGTGGCGGCGGTGCTGGTGGATATAGCCATGCATTCCATGATTTCAGTGACTTGTTTGGTGGAAGTGGATTTGAGGATATATTTAGTTCTCTTTTCGGTGGAGCAGGTGGATTTGGAGGCTCTTCAAGGGGTTCCAGAGATGAGAATGATGGTGCTTCATTGAGATATGATCTTGAAATAGATTTTAAAGATGCAGTCTATGGCTGCAAGAAAGATATTCATTTTAAGCATGAAGAGCTTTGTCCTGATTGTAATGGGTCTGGTGGAGCAGCAGGTTCATCTCGTAAGACTTGTACAACATGTAATGGAGCTGGTCAGGTTAGGCGTAGTGCTGGATTTTTTGCTGTACAACAGACATGTCCTGCTTGTGGTGGAAAAGGTAGTACTATTTATCCTCCTTGTCCTAGTTGCCGTGGAAGTGGTATGCAGGAAAAATCAAAGGCCATGACTATTACTATTCCTGCAGGAGTGGATGATGGTAAACGTATTACTATACCACGTATGGGAAATGCAGGTCGTAATGGAGGTTCCTCCGGAGATTTGGTTATCGTATTGCATGTAAAGCAAGATAAATTCTTTGAGCGAGATGGAAATGATCTCTACTGTGCAGTACCTATAAGTGTTTCTCAGGCTATTCTTGGTGCCGAAGTGACAATCAGAAGTCTTGATAAGAGAGGAATTACATTGAAAATTCCTTCAGGAACAACACATGGTAAGTTGCTCAGAATAAAAGATGAAGGTGTTCCTTATACTGGATCAAACAGAAAGGGTGATTTGTACGTAAAGATTATAGTTCAGCTTCCTACAAAATTATCAAAGCAAATGCAGGATGTTATGAAGGAGTATGCAAAGTTGGAGAATCCTACGGAATCTCCTGATTTGATTCCTTTGTCGAATCTTTCAAGATCATAAGAGCATATTAAGGACATCTCTAGAAATTGCAATTTTTAGAGATGTCCTTAATTTATTTTATATGTGACTTTATGGGTGTTCTTTGTGAGAACACCCTTTTTTTATGCACAAGTAACATAAAATATGTTATAATAAGACAATCTTTTATTGGCGAAATTAAAAATAGTTGAGGTAACTATGTACAAAGCAAAAAAACAGACTCTTCTGATAGTTAGTGATGTTATTCTTATTGTTTTTCTCATTATTTTCAGCTATGCACTTATTCCTGTTTTGAATAAAGGTCAGGAGTATTCACAAGCTTACACATGGATAACAGTAAGTATACTGTTCTGCTCTCTGCTAGGAATTGCCATTCAAGTGAGAGAGACGATGATGGAAAGGCTTGAAAAGAAATCTCTTTACACAGGAGAGACTTCTTTTATGACTGAGTTTATTGATAAACTTAAGTATTGTTATTCATTATCTGATTTCTATGAAGTTATTAGCGACACATTGGAAATGAAGGCTGATTGCTCTATTTTGTACATGGATAGTTCAAAAAACTACGTATTATATAATAGTTCAAACAAGTTGACAAATGATGAAAAAGTTCTTATGACGTTGCGAATGAATTTTCCTGAGTCATGGAATGATGGGTTATATTTCATTGGAGAAAATTTAGGTGTTGTAACGTCTCCTTCTAAGGCTAGAGGTTTTTTTCTTGTGAATAATCATTTCCAATTCTATATTTTTTGCCGCTATACAAGATTGTTTGATAGGATGATTTTTGATAGGTTATATAATGAATTTTCGCAGTTTCAATCAAGGGCTAAAACTATTGGAGATTTAGCAGAAATATCTTCTTTGTCTAATGAGTGGCAGCAGCTTGCAAATACACAACGAGCTTTTCTTCCTCCTAAAATGCCAAAGATTGAACATCTTAAACTTGCATCTTACTTTCGTCCGCTTATAAATGTTTCTGGAGACTATTATTCAGTTCTTCCTATAGATGAAGATAAAACCTTGCTTATGTTGGGAGACGTATCGGGAAAAGGTCTTGCAGCGGCCTTAGTTATGGGTCTTGTAATGAATACGGTGAAAATTATTGAAAATAAGAATGATTTACCCGGAATGATTCGAGCCATAGATAAAGCTATAAAAGGCATGAAACTTCAAGATAAATATACAGTATTGTTTTTAGGTATTGTGGATACAAAAAAAATGTCAATAAGCTATGTGAATGCGTCAATGTCGGATCCTCTCATCATCACAAAATCACCTAATGGATATAAAATAAAACCATTAACTTCGAATTGTTCTCTTATTGGTATCATTGATCTTGGAGATATTACTGTGTCTGAACAGAAATTATTTAGGGGTGATGTTATTCTTATGGCCTCTGACGGTGTTTCTGAAGTAATGGATGAAAATGGAGTTGAACTTGGTACAACTAAACTTTATGAGAATACAATAAAAAATAGTGCCGCACGTCCTCCTCAGACATTCATAAATGATGTTGTTGACTTGATAATGAGCTACAACGGCAATAAAAAGCTTCGTGATGATATTACAATGTTGGTTGCTAAGGTTGAGGGCTAAAAATGATTTTCTTTATATTTAATATTGCTTTCTTTGCTGTTTTATTAGGAATTTCTTTTACAATCAAAACAAACAGTACCAATGAGTTGTCGGCAAGTCGACTTGTTAACCTTGTGTTATTTTTGGCATCCATATTTGCAATGATGTCTCTAACTATGGGATTAAATTTCTGGGCTTCTTCACAGTTTGCTCTTGTAATAGCAAAGGTTACCTTTGTTCTTATAGGTTGGTTTTCTGTTTCGTGCTGTGATTACATTTTACTTTTTCCTGATTATAAAAAGCCTACTTTTATGTACATTGTTCAGTGGGCCTTAAATATTTTTGCTGCAGTCATGATTTTTCAAAATGAGGGAATGCTTTCTTTTGATATGGTTGATGGAAGTTTCTCCATATCATCCGGATCCTATTTTATTGATGCAAATGGTGGGTCCTGGTATTCTAAGAAGTTCGTTGTATCCGCTCTTTTTTATTATGCTGTGATTCCGTTTTTTTCTGTTCTTATGGTTCTTGTGCGGGCTGAAAATGAAAAGAATAATCTTATAAGACAGAAAATGTTAAAAAATGTAGCCGGAGTTGTGAGTTCATGGTGTATTACTGCCTACATGTTTTTTGGCAGCCGATATCAACCAATGTTATTTAGTTTATTACTTGTAAGTTTTATTCCAGAGATATTGCTTTTTATAAATGCGTCTGCAAGTGATGAAATTATAGATAAGCATGGAATAATCCGTAATTCGATACGATTTTTTATCAAATATGTGTTACCTGGTATTTCATGTGCGTATGTATACTCAATCTTGTGGCCAAAATTTTATGATCAGGTTCTCTTCTTTGAAGTTATATATATAAGCCTTGCTGTTGCTAGTGCGATAATGATTTTTTCAATTCGAAAATTCAGTACTAGGTCAGATATTTTACGAGAAAAACGTTATGCAACATATCTTACGGAAGAGATAAAATCCATAAAACTTGATGGTGCTAGTCCTCTTGAGATTAATACAACTTTGTTTAAGACGTTAAAAAAATATACCGGAGCATTTTCCATGAATGTTATGGGAGATATCGGTGACGGAACACTTAAAACTGTTTATTCAACAAATGATAAAGATGTATCTTGTCCTGTTGATGATGTTCATTTTGAAATGTTGTTGACTACAAAACGACATGTGTTCCTCAGACAATATATCGAACATGAGTACAGTATATCTGATGTCCGGGAAGGTATTCTGCATTTTATGGATGAAAATGATTCTGATGCATTTATTCTTCTTAATGAAGGTAGACACATTATAGGAATTATTTTCCTAGGAAGAAAACAGAGTGGTAATCATTATAACGATTATGACTATGAATCTCTAAATAATTTGTATTCAGACTTTTTCGTTATTGGTTATTATCAAAAAAATATTGCTAATGAAGATGTTGTAGGTACTGTAAATCGTGAAATTCAGATGTCAGGCCAGATCATTACATCTATTCAGGAAAATATGGATTTTATTAGTAATCCAAAGATAGATGTTGGATATCTTATGGTCCCAGCCCATAACATCGGTGGTGAGTTTGTTGACTTTATTCGCTTAAATAATTTACACCATATATTCATAATCGGTTCTTTAAGTGGAAAAGGTATTGCGGCTTCTATGAATATGGTAATTTTAAAGTCTGTAATACGAACATTTCTTGTTGATACATCTGATTTCAAGCAGCTTGTTCAAAAGATTAACTACTTTATTTGTACATCATTGCCTAAAGGAACATATTTTGCCGGTACAATTGGTTTGATTGATTTTGTTACAAATACAATGTATTATGTAAATTGTGGTAGTTCTGGGGTGTTCTATTATACTAGATCCTTTAACAATGTAATCGAAGTACAGGGCCAGGGGCATATTCTTGGATTTAAGAAGGATATTTCTGATTTAATAAAGGTAAGAGATATTCACTTATCGGAAGGAGATATTGTTTTGTCATGTACTGATGGTTTGTTGGAATCAAAATCCTTACGTGGTGAAGTATACGGAAAAGATCGTGTGCAGAAGCAAATAATTGAAAATGTACCGTATGATTCATCTAAGACTGCAAAATTTATTTACGATAATCTTGTTTCTTTTACTTCTAAACAGCTTGAAGATGATGTGACAATGGTTGTATTTAAATATCATGGGGGAGAGCAGAAATAATGGATCAATTGTCAATAAATGAGAAGTTTGGACCAAACTATATTCTTATGGAACTGACAGGCAGTATGAATTCCTATACAATAAGTGAGTTTCAGGAGAAAATATATAAATACATATCAGATTCAAATGTTGTTTTAGATTTAGCTTTGGTGGATAGTATTGATTCAAAAGCTATGGGAATCTTATTAGCTACATACAATGATGGAGAGGAATTCGGGTATAAGTTGTTTTTTATGAATCCCTCAGAAAATGCAAAGAAGGCTATAGATAAAACAGGTTTTACTGATGATTTTTACATTATACATTCTGTTACGGAGGTATCTGATGAACACTAAAAAAATATCTTTTTTATCAATAATTCTGTTAATAATAAGTAATAGTTTTTTGCTGGCAGAGACTGCTGAACAAAAGGTAGATCGAATTCTTTCGATGATGTCACCAAGAGCACAAAAAGAAATCGTAATTAGCGATAAAGCTCAATTTGTAAAAGATTTGAATGCTGTTCTTGATGAAGAATTAAAGTATCGCCAGGATGATGCACCCCTTTATTATCTTATAGATAAAAAGCATAATATTGGTTCTTCCTATGTGCCTAAAGATTTAGTAGCGCTAAAACAGAATAATTATTATAACATTAATAGAAACGATTTGAGTTTGCGTCCTGATGTAGAAGAAGCTCTTCGTAAAATGGCAGCAGCATCTAAAAAAGATGGAATTACTCTCCTTGTAAGTTCCACATATCGTTCGTACGATTATCAGGATAAATTGTTCCAGCGTTGGGTTGCAATAGACGGATTGGAAGAAGCTGAACGGGAAAGTGCAAGACCTGGGACTAGTCAGCATCAGCTTGGTGTTGCGATAGATTTTGGTAGTATAACAGATGATTTTGCTGATACTAAAATGGGGAAGTGGATGTATACTCATGGAGCTGAATATGGCTGGTCATTATCTTTTCCTAAGAATTATGAGGATATTACAGGATATAGATGGGAAAGTTGGCATTTCCGATATATCGGTGTTCCCGCCTGTCAACTACAGAAGAAGTATTTTCTAGATGTTCAGCAGTACATGTTGGAATTTATTGATTTTTGGAAGAAAAATTAATTTTTTCTGTATAGCGTATAATTATTTTATAATTTGTCGGGAGATAATCCATATTCTTCAGGACGCTGATGTTTGCAGCTATCTAGCGGTTCCATGTGAATTGTAACAACATAGATATCGGGTATAGCCTTACGAATTTCGTTTTCTAATTGTTCGATGATTTCATGAGCTTCATATACAGTCATACTTGGAGCTACTTCTACATCAAGATCAATATCATAACGTGAGGCTATTCTTCTGATTCTTGCAGAATGTGGGTTTGTTACTCCGCGAACTTTTGATACAGCATCAAATAATTTGTGATAAAATTCTTTATCAATATTACCATCCATTAACTCTGTATTCATTTCAATGTAAAGTTCTATTGCATTTTTTACTACCCAGATTCCAACTGCTATAGCTATGATGGGATCTAGTATCGGAAAATTGAATATTCGGGATGTTCCTAGGCCTATTAAGATTCCACTTGACATTATAATATCATTTTTCATATTGATAGCATTAGCTTTAACTATTTGACTGCCAGCTTTTTTCCCCAGTTTGAACTGTACTAGTGCTAGTACTGTTTTTCCAAAAATTGAGATAACAGAAGCTAATATTGCAATATAAGAAATATCTGAATTAAAATTTTTTGTAATCAAATTTTGTAGTGATTTGAGAATAAGTTGTGAACCAGCAAAGAAGATAATAAAAGATAAGGCAAGAGTCGAGGTTGTTTCTGCTCTGCCATGTCCCCACGGGTGCTCTTTGTCACTTGGATGAGAAATTATATTACTGATTACTAGTGTAACAAGGGCAATAAGTACATCAGTGGAGCTGTCTATACCATCTCCAATTACAGCCATAGAGTGAGAAAAAGAACCCATGATTAATTTTGTAATTGCAAGTAGTAAGTTTCCTACCAAAGCTATGGAGCCTGCAAATGTAATTATTTTTGTTCTTGTGTCTTTTTCTGTCATAAATTCTCCGTGGAATAGAACATAGTATATGGATGCTATATACAGTTTATAATATTTTTACATGTTATTACAATTTAATAATAGTTAGAAGAGGATAAAAAAAGGTAACATAAACAATCTTATGTTACCTTTTCGTAAGTTTAGAATGATTGCTTATAATTCACTTGCAATCTGCCTTACGATTTCTGACGAGTTAGAAATATGTTCATTTGTTAAACTAATATTTTCAATTCCACCAGAAATCTGTTTTAAAGTCAGTAATATCTGTTCACTTGCGGTTTCTAGTTGTTTTATTACTCCAATGATTTCACCGCTTTGTTTAGCCGTTGTTTCAGATGAAGTTCGAATACTCTCAAACTTAGTTTCAAGATTTCTCGCAGTAGTATATTCCTCTTCAATCTTTATTGTTTCGTTACTGCTTGTCTTGATTAGAAAATCAGAAGCCTTTTGTATTTCATCAATTTTTACTTTAATTTCATGCGTACCATCAATAATGTTGTCGGAAAGTCGTCTAACTTCTGTAGCAACGATATGGAAATTTTTCCCTGATTCTCCGGCTGCACTGGCTTCTAGTTCCGCATTAAAAGCTATAATTTTTGCAGTATCTGCAATATCATTTATGAGAGAAACAATGTCCCAAATGTGATCAATCTTTATACTTAAATTCTTGATTCCGTCAATAGTGGATTTATTGCTTTCCATAATTTCAATAAGACCTTGTATTGTCTCGTTTAGGCAAGCAACTCCAGAGATAACATCATTTTTGGATTTGTTTGCAAGGTCACTAACATTTCTGACGCTTCTATCTATGGTGCTGTTAAGTGTATTGCTGTCTTCCATGGTTGCTACTATTTCTTTTACAGCTGCGCTCTGATCTTGACTTGTGGAAGCTGACTCTCTGGTTGCTTCTGCAAGACTTTTAGTTGCTTCATGAAGATTTTTACTGGCGTTCAATTCATTTTTCTGCATCCTTTTTACTAAAAGTATATATGCAATATAACAAACAGCAACTGTCAATATAGAAGCAATAAAAAGATATGCTCCATAAATTTGTAACCCATTGGGTCGTGGTTGTTGCATAACTCCAATGGATACAATGGACGTATTCATTATGCATAAATAAATGATGCATATAACTGTGGCTGTAAGGATATTTGCCAAGCTGTTTCGTAGTTTTTTTACACCTAGCTTCTTCAATTCTTCTGCCATCATCATCTTTTTTATACAAAATGATATTATAACAAAATTAAGAAAACCGAATCCTATGGATTGAAGTATAATCAAAATAATAAGTATAGGACTGAATGGTTCTGGTGCTGTAGCAGATTCCATAAGGACAGAAGCTCCAGATCCTATGACAAATCCAATAAATTCTGTGATTGCAATATTTATATCAAAGTTCCTGTAGCTTTTAAGACACTGGTCAATTTCTTTTTCAGTAAGATTTCGCTTTTCTTTTTTTGCTTTCTGGGTAGCGCGTATAAAAGGATTAAGAACTTTTTTTTGAGCGATACTTACGATTATATAAAGAACTGCAGATATGAGGCAGACTCTTCCACTTCCGGTGATAGCTTGCAAAGGCTGTTCATATATAAAAGTGTAATGGAATATTCTAAGATAGAAAACTCCAATATATGTGGTACCCAGTAAATAAACCAGAAATTTCTTGTAAACATTCATATTTAAAAGCATAATGCAATTAACTGAAAAAACACGAAAAAGAAACACCAATTTATAAGGAATAGCTTAGAAATAGATTGCCTACCTATAAATTGGTGTAAAAATTTTTGTGTTGTTTGTAGCTCTAAAAATGAACTTTCGATTCCTGTATTCAGACTTTGAAAGTATTAAGTTGTTTGCTTACAGCCTCGATACTTTTGTGATTCAGAATACTCATATCATTTACCTTGACAATACTGTTGCTTATCTTACTTACACTGTCAACCATAATATTTATGCTTGTCGTTATCTGATCACTGACTGTAGTAAGATTTACAACCTTTTCATTAATTTGTTCTCCACTTGCTGAAATATCTACTACTTGATCTTTTACATTTAACGAAGAATCTTTTATAGCTTGAATTGCAATTATAACTTCCTGGCTTCCGGTACTCTGTTCTTCCATTGCGTTTTTTATAACACTTTCCTGGTCATTTACAATTTTTGTATTATCAAAGATTGTGTTGAATTGAGCCTGAATTTCTTTAGAAGAATTTGCAACTTCGTCAATAAGTTCTCTTACTCCGTCCAATGTTTCTGTGATTCGGTGCCCCTGATTTCCAGAATCTTCTGCAAGCTTTCGAATTTCGTCTGCTACAACGGCAAAACCCTTACCTACATCACCTGCATGAGCTGCTTCAATTGCTGCATTCATGGCTAGAAGATTAGTCTGTTCGGCAATATTTTGTATTACAGTTGTTGCCTCCATAAGTGCTTCTGAACTTTCTGAAATTTTTTGTGTGAGTTCTACTGTTTTTTGTACGATAGTTCTTCCTTTTTCCGCTGATTTTGTAAGCTCGTCTACCGATTGACTATTTTTTTCAAGGATTCCTGTAACACTGCGTATGTTGCTGACCATTTCTTCTATTGCTGCAGAAGATTCACTTACAGCAACATTTTGTTCCTCAACACTCTTATTGAGTTCTGTAATGTTTGCTGTAATATTTTTCATTGTTGTGTCAACTTCAGTAACAGCCTGATTCTGGTTGTTTGTCATATTCTTTATAACATTAATATTTGTGTTAATACCTTCTGCAGCGACAGCTGTTTCCTCCATGTCTTGGGTAAGCTGAGTTGATATTGTGTTCATCTTGTTTGATTCTTCAATAACTGTACTGATGGCATTTCTTGTTTTTTCGATAGTCTTGTTGAAAAACTCAGCCATAAGAGTTATTTCGTCATTTCCTTCTTTTGGCAATTTCTGTGTAAGGTCACCATCACCTTCAGAAATATCTTTAAGTATGCGGACAGTTCTTTTTATAGGTTTTACTACAGATTTTGATAATAAATATGCCAAAACTATGCTGATTATCAATGCATAGCCATTTACAGTTGCTGTTATACGGCGGACAATATCTGTCGTATAATCAATATTTTGGGTAGGAATTATATAAATGTAAGAAAGTGGTAAAAACTTATTGTTGGATGAAAAAGATCTTATTTCATAATCTTTTCCATTGATTTTTCGACGGAACTTAATCTTATCTCCATATTTGAAGGTTGCCAGCTCAGGTATGGCATCTTTTATGTTTTTATATTTTCGGCTTGGATCTAGCTGGTCAACAATGATTGTTCCGTTAGAATCCATTACTATAAAAAGTTCATCATTTGTTCCGCTTTGGGTTGATTTCATTACATCGTCAAGAAAATCCAGTACAGCATTACAAGTGACAACTCCTTTTGCCTTGCCAGAGATTGATTTGAAGTATTTGCATACAACTACAGAGATATCTCCGTTGCTTGAAAAATATATATCTGACACATGTACTTTTCCGTTTAGATTTTTGGCAGCTGTATACCAACTTCTGGTACGTGGATCATAGTTATTTGTTCGTGCAGTTTCAGGGTAGTAGACGTAACCTCCGTTTGATTCTACTGCAAGTCCAACTCCTGTGAGCTCGCTTTTGCTGTCAGAAAAACTTTTGCAGGTATCATATACAGATTTCTCATATGGTCCCATCTTGGCAGGATCCATAGGAACTTTTCCTGATGGATCTGTTAAATTTACATATGATGTGATAGAATCATCATTACTTGTGAAAATATCAAGATTGGATGCTAAATCTATTGTTGTTGTAAGACTATTGAAATACTGGTTTACGGCCTCATCTGTTACAGCCAGTGTATTGTTCAATTTATCTGTAAATGTAACATCATTTGCTTTAGTTACTTTCATGCTAAGCATTGTCCCAAGAAATGAAACAAGCGCAATTGATGTTAATGTCATTCCTAAGATAATGCGTAAACCTATAGAACGAATTCTTTGTCCAGCCAATTTATACCTCTCCAAATTTGTAATCATAGATTAATATAATGTAAATAATAAAAAAACAAGATAAATGCTTATGAACAAGTAGATTAGCTATTTTGGATGTATTGAAAGTAAAAAAAGCCATTTTCCAGACTGGAAAATGGCCATAAATTTATGAAAAGTAATTTTATTTAGCTACGATGTTAACCAATTTGCCTGGTACAACGATAGTTTTTGCAATAGTTTTACCTTCCAGGAATTTCTTTGCTCCTTCTGTTGCAAGAGCTGTATCAAGTAAAGTTTTTTCATCTGTATCAGCTGCTGCTTCAAATTTTGCACGGAGTTTACCGTTAATCATAACAACAAATTCCTTTACATCTTCTTTGCAGTAGTCTTCGCTAAATGTTGGCCAGCTTTCGTAGCTAATTGTATCTGTGTGTCCAAGTTTTTCCCAAAGTTCTTCACCAAGGTGAGGTGCATAAGGAGCAAGCATTTTTACAAATCCTTCCCACATAGCCTTTGGTATAGAGTCAATCTTGGAGCATTCATTGATAAAAATCATCATCTGACTTATTGCTGTATTAAATTGTAATGTATCAGTATCATCTGTTACTTTTTTTACAGTCTTTGCATAAGTCTTGCGGAGAGCTGATATAGCCTTGTCTTCAATCTTGCCTGTGATATCGATATCACTCACTGGCTTTTCTGAAATATTCCAGATTTTTTCCAGGAAACGGTTTACTCCAATCAAACCCTGTGTGTTCCATGGCTTTGATACAGTAAGAGGTCCCATGAACATTTCATACATACGTACCGAATCTGCACCATAATTTGAAATCATTTCATCAGGATTTACCACGTTTTTGAGAGATTTACTCATCTTGGCGATTACGCGTTCGAGTTCTTCACCGTCTTCTTTAGAATAATACTTGCCATCCTTTTCTTCTACCATATCTACAGCAACAAGGGATTTGCTTTTACGCTGGAAAGCAAAAGATGTAATCATACCTTGGTTGATAAGGCGCTGGAAAGGTTCCTTTGTGGAAACAACACCCAAATCATAGAGAACTTTGTGCCAGAATCTTGCATAGAGAAGGTGAAGAACTGCGTGTTCTGCTCCACCAACATAAAGATCTACAGGCATCCAGTAGTTTTCTTTTTCTGGAGCAGCAAAAGCTTCTGTGTTTTGAGGGTCTATATAGCGGAGGTAATACCAGCAGCTTCCTGCCCACTGTGGCATTGTGTTTGTTTCGCGGCGTGCATCCTTTCCGCACTTAGGACACTTGCAGTTAACCCATTCTTCTATACCTGCAAGAGGGCTTTCTCCGGTTCCTGTTGGCTGATAAGTTTTTACGTTTGGAAGTTCCAACGGAAGCTGGTTTTCTGGAACAGGTACTGTACCACAGCAAGGACAGTGTACTAATGGAATAGGTTCTCCCCAGTATCTCTGACGGCTGAATACCCAGTCACGGAGCTTAAAGTTAACTGCCTTATGCCCAATCTTTTTTTCTTCAAGGAATTTGAGCATTGCAGTAATTGCATCTTTCTTGTTAAGTCCATCAAGAAACTCTGAGTTTACGTGGATTCCATCTTCAGTCCATGCCTGACTCTGTACATCAACTTCACTCTTAAGAACTTCGATAATTGGGAGACCAAACTTCTTTGCAAAATCCCAGTCTCTTGTATCATGAGCTGGAACAGCCATAATGGCTCCTGTTCCGTATGAAGTAAGCACGTAATCTGCAACCCAGATAGGAATAAGCTTACCGTTTACAGGATTTATAGCATAACTACCTGTAAATACTCCTGTTTTGTCTTTTGCAAGATCTGTACGTTCCAAATCAGATTTGGCTGCAGCCTGAGCTCTGTAAGCTTCTACAGCTTCTTTTTGTTCCGCAGTGGTAAGATTTTCGATTGCTTTGTGTTCAGGACTTACTACCATGTAAGTAGCACCAAAGAGTGTATCACAGCGTGTTGTATATACAGTAAGCTTTGTCTCTGTAGCTTTTCCGTCTTTGTCTGCAACTGTAAAGTCAACTTCAGCACCTTCAGATCGGCCGATCCAGTTACGCTGCATAGCTTTTACACTTTCAGGCCAGTCAAGACCGTCCAGGTCTTCAAGAAGTCTGTCTCCGTAAGCTGTAATCTTTAAAATCCATTGGCGGATAGTCTTGTGTGTTACCTGTGCACCACAACGGTCACAGTGACCTTCTTTAACTTCTTCGTTGGCAAGGCCTGTCATGCAACTTGGACACCAGTTGATAGGAGTTTCTGCTTCGTATGCCAATCCCTTTTTGTATAACTGGAGGAAAATCCACTGAGTCCACTTGTAGTAGTCTGGTGTACATGTCATGACGCAGCGATCCCAGTCATAACTGAAACCGAGAGCTTTAATCTGCTGTGTAAAATGCTCAATGTTTTTGAAAGTTGTTGCTGCAGGGTGAGTCCCGGTCTTGATAGCATAATTTTCTGCAGGAAGACCGAATGCATCGTATCCCATTGGATGCAGAACGTTATAGCCGTTCATGCGGAGGTAGCGGCAGTAAATATCTGTTGCTGTATATCCTTCTGGGTGTCCAACGTGTAGACCTGCTCCACTTGGATAAGCAAACATATCGAGAATGTATTTTCTCTTTGATTTTGGTACATCGGCCTTTTCTACGGCCTTAAAAGTCTTGTGTTCATCCCAATACTTCTGCCATTTAGGCTCTATATTCTGGAAAGGATATGCCATAATAAAACCTCTTTTTCTCTTAATAAAAATTGCATAAATATTAGCATTTTTTATGTTTTTGATAAACCCTTTTAGTGAAAGGGTTTTTTGGGAGAAATTTGTTGTCAATGATAGGGCAAAATTCTATACTTCTAGTATGTATAATGTAAAAGATATAGCCCAAGGAATTATGTATCTTAAGGCGGGAGAAAATCCTTTAAGTGCCGATGTGGGAGTTGTGAAGGGGAAAAAATACTGGTGGATTTATGATGTTGGTGCTAACGATGAGGCTTATGATTTCATTCAGAGTCTTGAAGGTCCTAAGGCTGTTGTAATAAGTCACTTCCACCAAGATCATATTGCAAATCTTAATCGTATAAAGCCAGAGCTTCTTTATGTGGGAGATTACACATATACGAAGACAAAATCCGGTATCGTTATCAGTACCATTACAGAGATTGATGATGGAATTGTTGTGCGAATTATTCCGTGCCCATCAAGCCATAGTAAAGGCAGCCTTCTTATGGAGGTTGACGGAAAATACTGCTTTATAGGGGATAGTCCATATTGTACTTCTAGGGAAGGCAGAATGTGTTATAACGCAGGTGTTCTTCTGGAAGAAATACGAACTCTCAAATCTATTAGTGCTGAATATCTTATGTTAAGCCATGCAAATATATTTGTAAAACGTACGGCTACACTTGTAAGGGGGCTGGAGTATATATATGGCAGAAGACAATCTAATGAGCCTTATATATACGTGAAATAGGGTAAAGTTGATAACAACATATTTTAACGTTTGTACAGCAATATGCTCTATAGGGATACAAAAATATATCCATATCCCTATAAGTTTTTGCCATTAAATTTATTGACAGGCTAGTTTCTTGTCCTGAAGATCCAGATTAAGAAATTCTCTGACCTGATCAAAAGTTTGGATGGCTCTTTGTCTACCATGGTTATACGAAAAATCAAGCTTGGCATGATCAATATCAAAAGAAGAGCACAGAGGTTCTTGGCTTTCAATGACAATCATTTTTCCTTCCCTTTTATATTTTTCTATTGCATCCATCTGTGCATTGTAACGGTCAATGCGATTCATGAATGCTATATAAAGTTCAGGGTACTGAGCTTCAAATCTATAGTGAATGATACGCTTTGTCTTTGTGAAGTCAAATGGAGCGTTGTTTGGTGCTTTTGTTGGTACGACTATTACTTTGTCGCAACCAAAGTCAAATGCCCTCTGAAAGGGAAGTGCATCTCCTATGCTACCGTCCATATAAGGTGTATGATTGATATAGGCTACAGGAAATATTACAGGAAAAGAGCATGAAGCATACAAAGCTTCTACAAGTTTACGGTGATCTACTCTCTCATTTATATATTCTGCCTGACCTGTAATACAGTTTGTAACTACAATCTCACATTTTGTCTTTGATGTGAAGAAAGTCTTGAAATCAAAGGGATAGTCTTCATATGCATAATCAAAACACATACGTTGCAGTTGGTCTGCAAATCCATTTCTGATAAACCCTTTTGGAGAAGTGTCCTGGAGATTAGGCTGCAAAATATTTCTTGTGCGGCCAGCCTGCCTTGAAACATAATTTACAGCTGACAGTGAACCTGCAGAAGCTCCTGCGATAAAGTCAAAGTATATGTTGTTTTCCAGCCAGTAATCCAAAACTCCTGCTGTAAACATACAGCGGCGGGAACCACCTTCCAGAATCAGTCCATATTTCATTTCAAATGCCTCTTACTTTATATAAGCTTAATAATACCTGTAAAATAGCTAAGCGTATCACTAAAAACTTCAGTCTTTGGTAATACATTTAAGCTTTTTTTATAACGAACAGAGGTCTGTTATGAGAGGTAGTCTATCACATAATGGGGTAAATGTCAAAAAAATTGAACCAAGTTACCAATATTTAATAATAAATAGTTGCCTTTTTTTCAAAAAGATATCATATTTTAGGGGTAGGGTTTTTTATATCATAAGAAACTCGTAATAAATCTTTTTTAAGGAAATTGCTATGGATAAGGAAAGCGTTAAGAGCAAGTTAAAGGAATTCTTCATTTCTAACCTTGGTGTAGATGAAAGCGTTATCAAATATGATACAGCTTTGTTCGGGGACAGCGAGATTGGTCTTGATTCTGTAGACTCTCTTGAAATCATCGCATTCGTAGATGATGAATTCAGCGTATCTATGACAGGCGTTGCAAAGGAACATTTCTTCAATATTGATTCTATTGCTGATTATATTGAAGCTCACGCTGAATAAGCTTTTAGCCTCATGATTATCTATTGTTTGGCTTTTTAGCCAAACATAGATACTCTTCTCTATATTGTGAATTACATAACAGAGGGTACAGATCTCTTTTGTTTATATACGAGATTTTTTACTGTATCTGATTTCTGTTTCGATTATATATATTTTTTAGGATAATAATTATGACATCTAATGATAAGCGTTGTGTGGTTACTGGACTTGGTATGATTTGTGCCATCGGTAACAACGTAGAAGAAACTTGGAAGAATGCTCTTGATTCTGTAAGCGGTATTCATAAGACTACATCTGTAGATACTACAGACTGTTATGCAGACTTAGCCGGTGAAGTAAAGTGCGATACTCTTGATTCTATAGCTGAAGCTGTGGGTAAGGATCGCTCGTCCAAGCTTTGTATTAAAGCAACTTCCGAGGCTATGAAAGATGCAGGTCTTGAAGCTTTTGCTGGTAGTGATCGTGTTTCTGTCATTATCGGAAGCTGTGTTGGTGGTGTTCTCAGTATCGAAAATTACTACAAAAATGGTCGTAAGGTAGAAGATATTCCTAATATGCCTATTGCAGCTATTGCTTCTCAGGTTGCTGAGTACTGTCAGGCTGGTGGTGTTGTAACAAATATTGCTAATGCATGTGCTGCTGGTACTATGTCTGTTGCTTATGCATGTGATCTTATTCGTGCAGGTAAGGCTGATGTTGTTATTGCTGGAGGTTCTGATACTTTTGCTTCAGTTCCTTATGCCGGATTCCTTTCTCTGCATGCTTTGGATGAAAACGGATGTAGTCCGTTTAACCATTGTCATGGTATTACTTTGGGGGAAGGTTCTGGTATTGTTATCGTTGAGTCTTATGAACATGCAATGGCTCGTAAAGCAAAAATGTACTGTGAAGTTCTTGGAGCAGGAGTAACAACAGATGCTCATCATATTACTGCACCTCGTGAGGACGGATATTGTCAGATGGAAGCAATTAACCGCGCTGTAGTTAATTCTGGTCTTACAAAATCTGACATCGGTTATGTAAACGGACACGGAACAGGAACTGGTAAGAATGATAATGCTGAGTTCCTTTCTCTTCACACAATCTTTGATCAGGAGAATCCAAATCTTAGCGTAAGCTCTACAAAGGCTATGACAGGTCATTGTCTTGGTGCTGCTGGTGCCATTGAAGCTGTATTCTCAATCAAGGCTTTGACAGAAAATACAGTTCTTCCAACTCTTGGTTATTCTGATGAAGATCTAGAAGCTCTTAAAGAAAAGGCTGGAACCTTGGATTTTGTAGCTAACAAGCCACATGCAAAGGAAATGAAGGCTGTAATGAGTAATTCATTTGCCTTTGGTGGTAATAATGCTTCTATTATCTTTTCTAAGGAAGCAGGAGATGTAAAAAGTCTTACAGGTTCTAGAGATATAGCTGTAACTGGTGTTGGTATTGTAAGTTGTCTTGGTAACACAAAGGAAGCTTATATAGAGGGTATAAAATCTGGGAAGAAGCCTGTGACAAACTCTGTTCATTCAGCTGTTGGTAAAGAAGACTACGATTCTCTTGGTATCAAGATGGCTTTCTACAGAAAGCTTGATAACTTGAGTCAACTTCAGGCTGTATCAGGTGTATCTTGTATCAAAGATGCAGCACTTACAATTACAGAAGATAATGCAAAGCAGATTGGTTGTATCGTAGGGACATCTGAAGGTGCTTTAGGGTCTACTTATGACTTTGAGACATTGATAGCTGAAGGTGGTAACTCTAAGGGGTCTGCGTTCAAATTTCCTAATACAGTATATAATGCTGCCGGTGGTTATCTCTCTATCTGTACTGGTCTCAAAGGTTACAATGCTACAGTAACTAGTGGTGCTGTGTCAGGTCTTTCTTCCATTGCATATTCTGTAGGAGTTATCCGTGATGGTCAGGAGCAGATTATGATGGCTACTGGTCTTGATGAAAATATTGCAATAATCGATGAACTTTATAACAAGCTTGGCTATGTAGCACCTAAGGCTGTTTCCCCATACGAGGGAGCTGAAGGATTTACTCTCGGCGATGGAGCTACATCTATCATGATGGAAACGTCTGAATCTGCTGCAGCTCGTGGCGCTAGAGTATACTGTCACGTGCTTGGGTATGGTAACGGTCGTAAGAATGTTGAGTTTGGTAAGCTTTCTGGTTCTGGAGAAGCCCTTGATGCAGCAATCAATGATGCACTCAAAGATGCTGGTGTAAGTATTGATGAAATTGATGCTGTATATGGCTTTGCTAATGGCATGAAGGCTGTAGATTCTATTGAAGCTGCAAGTTATGCTCGCGTATTTGGTGACAAGATTGCAACACTTCCTGTTGTAGAAGTGAAGGAACGTACTGGTGAAGGAAGAGCTGCCTCTGCAACTCTTGCTGCAGTTCATGCTGCTCTTATGCTTAGTGGTGATATCGATAAAGATGATGCTTACATAGTAAGTGCTGATGGTACAGCTAAAAAGATTACTGTTGAAAGTAATAAGCTTAACAAAGTTCTTGTTACTGCATTTGCTTCTGGTGGTAGCTATGCTGCTGTGGTTCTTTCTAAGTAAGAGAAGTATATAGTTAAATAGACACAAAACCTCTGGGAGCTTTTGACTTTCAGAGGTTTTGCATTATCTGAATAATATAAGGAAATTATAATGGCAGAGACAACAAATAAGGTAGCAGTAGTTACTGGCTCATCAAAAGGTATTGGTAAAGCATGTGCTATCCGCCTTGCTAAAGATGGCTACAAAGTAGTAGTTAATTATAGCCATTCAGATGCTGAGGCTGCAAAGGTTCTGGAGCAGATCAAGGCAGACGGTGGTGACGGAATGGTATACAAAGCTGATGTATCGGATCTTGAGCAGGTTAAGAAGATGATGCGTGATGTTTCCAAGACTTATGGTGGTATTGATGTTCTTGTAAATAACGCTGGAATTGTTAGAGATGAGTTCCTTCTTTCTCTTCAGAAAGAGACTATGGACAAATGTTTTGATCTTAATGTGAAGGGGTATGTATACTGTGCACAGAGTGCAGTTCTCAAGATGATGAAGAAGAAGAGTGGTGTAATCATAAATATGTCATCTGTGAGTTCTAAGTTTGCTCTTCCTGGTCAGGCCGTATATAGTGCTACTAAAGGTGCTGTAAACTCTCTTACACAGACTCTTGCCAAAGAGCTTGCTCCATATGGAATCCGTGTAAATGCTGTATGTCCAGGCTTTATTGCAACAGAGATGATTGATGCTATCCCTGAAGAGAAGAGGGAAGAATATCTTAAGAATATCCCTCTCAAAAGACTTGGAACTGGGGATGATGTAGCTAATGTAGTTTCAGCTCTTGCTAGCGAACAGTTCTCTTATGTAACAGGACAGTGTATTGTACTTGATGGAGGTCTTTCTCTATGATGAATATCTTTGACATTCAGGAAAAGATTGCACAGCGACCACCTTTTATGATGATAGAAAAGGTTATTGAGCTTGTGCCTAATGAAAGTGCTACAGGTATCAAGAACGTGTCTGTTAATGAGCCTCATTTTATGGGACATTTTCCAGGTACACCTATTATGCCTGGTGTTCTTATCGTAGAAAGCTGTGCTCAGCTTTGTTCCATCGTAATCGAAAAAGATGAAAAAGCTTTAGAAGATAATCTTTATGTATTATTAAAGATTGATGGCTTTAAGTTTGTAAAGCCTGTTATTCCTGGAGACCAGCTTGTTATTACAGTAAACAAGACAAAAAGTGGTGGAACTCTTGTTGGATTTGACTGTGTTGTTAAAGTAGACGAGAAGGTTTATGCCAAAGGAGCTCTTACATTTACAACAATTCCAAAGTCTGCATTAAACCAGAACTGATATGGCAAAGAAGATACTTGTTATAAATGGTAGTCCAAAGAAAGACAAGAGTGTTACGATTGTTGTTACCAACGCATTTGTAAAAGGAGTGTGTTCTTCTGGGGAATATACATCAGAGACTATAAATGTAAACGATCTTACAATCAAAACATGTATTGGATGCCAAAGTTGTTGTTCTAGAACCAATGGTGAATGTATCATTAGAAATGATGATGGACCTATGGTAAGACAGAAAATAATGGAAGCTGATATTATTATTCTTAGTTTTCCTCTTTATTTTTTTGGATTACCTGGCAGTCTCAAGATGTTGCTTGATCGTCAGCTTGGACTTCTTAGAGAATATAGAGGTCAAGCAACACCGGAGGATGGAGAGAGTCTACATGGCTTTAGATTTGATATGAAAGGCAAAAAGCTTATGTGGATATCAAGTTGTGCATGGACAGATGTCAAAGCTGTATACGACCCATTGTTCATGGAGTTTGATTGCATTGTAGGCAAAGGTAATTACAATTACCTTATCTGTCCTCAGCTTAAGACTTTAGTTGACCAAGGTATGCGTCCTAGGCTTATTAGATATCTTGCTAACTTTGAAGAAGCCGGAAAAGAATACGCTATTTCCTTAAAGATAAGTGATGAAACTCGAGATAAGCTTAATAAAACTCCTTATTCTGAAACAGTGTATAAGCAGATGCTTGAGATGCATTGGGATAATGATAAAGAAGAGGGAATTAAAGCTGGTCTTAGAAAGTAGCAAGTAAAACAGGACTTGATTTTTATCAAGTCCTGTTTTGTCTTAGTCTTGTGAATTTTCTCTATCCAATTCATCAAGTTTTTGTTGGATTATATCCTTGATGTATGTGGATAAAGCTTTACGGTTCATGTCCTTGTATTCTTCATAATAGATTGGTTTAAGGTAGTGTACTTGTGTTATTACATGATGAATGAGATCGTTTGTATCCATAGCTTTGTATGAGTCGTAAAGAACGACTGGTACAATAGGTGTTTTGGCAAGTACAGATGCCATAAAGCATCCTGTTTGAAAATCTTGCAATGAGTTTTTATTATCTTCATATTTCCCTTCGGGAAATATTAAATAAGGCTTTCCTTCTTGAGTCTTTTTTGCAATATTTTGCATTACAGGAATGAAGTTAGCGCCACTTTTATTGTCGATAATCTCGCAGCTTAGAAGACGACTGACCTGTTTGGCAACTATATGTCTTGCAGAACGATAGTCCCACAATATAGAGATAGGCCTTTCATGTGATGCAAGAATACCCAGAGCGTCGTATTTGCCCTGATGATTGGAATACATTATGTAGCCTCCGGTTTTCGGTAGATTTTCTAATCCATAGGCGTTAGTTGTTGTGAGAGCCATTCGCCTTTCCAAATGTACAATTCCTATAGCTGCTTTGTATCGCTGTTCATCAGTGAAGAACTTTGGTAACCTGATCATAATGTTTGCTTTTGGTACATGATAAAGAACCATTGGGATAATTCCTTTAGCGACGCCAACAACAAATCTCAACTGTTTCATTAAAACCTCTTTCAATTCTCCATTTTAAAATGTAATATATCCAAACATCAAAGTCAACAAAGTATCAGAATAGTAATATTTTTAAGCATAATAGAGGATATCTATGACATTATTAAGAATTTTGGGAAAAGGTTTTTCTAAGTTTGCGCTTTTTATGTGCAGAATTTATTTTTATATACTATACAGACCAAAAGGACATTTTATTAATAAAGAAGTTCAGACAAATCATATAAAGAAACCTTGCATAATCATTGCAAACCATACATCTTTGTGTGACCCGGTTCTTATGATGTCTATTGTACATGGGAAAAAGCATATTGTAATTGCGAAAGATTGGTATGAAAAACCAAAATTACATTGGATATTAAGTGGAATCAATTGTATTCCTTGTGATCGTTTCAATATGGATAGTGAGTGGCTTAATCTTGCTAAGCATGCTCTTAACGATGGTGAATCTGTAATCATATTTCCTGAGGGAAAACTTCGTGCAGAAAAAGATGGCATACTGAATGAGTTTAAATCCGGGTTTGCATTCCTTGCCCGCTATACTGGATATCCTGTTGTAAGTTTTGGTCTGGATGGCAAGTATAATTTTGGTCATCGCATTCACTATGTCGTAGATGTTCCGGAAAATGTTGTGCGTACAAAAGGCATTCCGAGTGGACAGGATTTGGAACAGAAGAGTCAGTATTTTCAGAATAAAGTAAAGAATCTTAAGGCAATAGCACTTAATAAAGGCAAAAATTCTGCAGAGTAAGTCTATACAGAGTCCAGAAGGTGATGCTTCATTATGAAGAATCATATTGAAGCATCATTTTTTTTATTTATGGCAGATAAACATTCCGTATTCTTTTGGAACATTTAGAACACCATCTTTTTCGTGAGATGATAGAATTCTTTTTATTTCAAAGTAGTCTTCGCCTACAATGTTTATATTTGGCAATGTATAGATATAATCCATGAAGTCGTCTATTTCGGTTATTGCAAGACTATCTTCATATAATTCCATATTGATTTCACCGAAATATGAGTTAAGTATTTCGGTTCCATTTTGTAGAGTGAAGTTCTTGTTTAAGTCTGCATTTACACCCAAAGACATAAGAACCTTTTCCAAAAACTCTGTTATTCCGTGTTCTCCGTATGTAGCACAGTAAAAAGTTCCATTTTCTTTGAGAACTCGGTTTATTTCGGATAACCCCTTGTTTAAGTCTGGTACGTGGTACAGCATCATATTTGCAATTACTACATCAAAAGAGTCATTATCATAGGGTATATTCTGGATATCAACTTTGTTATATATAAGACCATCTTTGTTTCCTAGTGCATTTTGACATGCATCCAGCATTCCTTGGGATAAATCTGTCATGTATAGTTGTGTATTGTTTCTTATTTTGTGGGTATAGTCAGTCCACATTGCTCCAGAACCACAACCTAACTCAAGTATTTTATAATCGTCTTTTATATCATAATGCTGCTGTATCCAATTCTTAAAACCTAATTTATTTGTAGAATATTTTTCATGGATACTCCATCTTTTTGAAAGATTATCTGCTGTTGAGTATTGGTCTTTATCTTGTTGTGTATCGTTCATAGCTTAGTCCCCCTCATCGTAATAATTATAAGGTGGAATTTGCATAAATCAAGTGGTTGATGGAAATGAGTTCTATTTCTTTGCGTTCCTTTCCCAGAATATTCCGTCGCTGTATCCTTGTATCGTCTTGTCAGTTTCTGCTCTATCTAATCGTTTCTGGGCAAGAAGACAGTATTCTTCGTTCATTTCGATGCCACAGTATTTTCGGTTAAGCTTTTTTGCGGTAACACATGTTGTTCCACTTCCAAGGAAAGGATCTAATATAACATCTTCCTCTTTGCTAGATGCCAATATAAGTTTTGCATAAAGTTTTTCACTTTTTTGGGTAGGATGATCTGTATTTTCTGGCATTGACCAAAATGGAACTGTTATATCATCCCAGAAGTTTGATGGATGAGTAAGACGGAAGTTTCCGTCTTCTTCTGCTCTCCAGTCTTTTGGCTGACCATTATCTTTGTATGTTGCAATGACTCTACGCTTTATTTTTACGGCATCAACGTCAAAGTAGTAATTATTTTCGTCCTTCACGGCAAACCATATGTCTTCCATGTTGTTTTTCCAATTGTGTTTTGCTCCACGACCTTTTTCCCTCTGCCATGTTATACGATTGAGAATTGTAAATTTCTTGGAGATTGCTCGCTGCAATGATGCTGTACATTTCCAATCTCCGCATACATAAAGACTTCCGTTTGGCTTTAATTTTTTGTATATCGAGTCAAGTATAGAATCAATGTAAGCTTCGTATTCTTCTTCGGATTCTGCATTGAATACATATCCATTGAAGTTTTTTGTCAAATTATATGGGGGATCTATGATTACTAGGTCTGCAAAGTTATCCGGAATATATTTCAAAGCTTTATTCATGTCTGCATTGATAATTGTATTTGTATAATCAGTCTCTGAATTCAAGGAGGATTCTTTTGTTATTTTACATCTCAGGGCTTCAAGTTCATCTTCGTTTAATGTTATTGTTCTATTGCAGGTAGCTCTTTTTTTGTCTTTCATGGTCTTATTATACAGAATAATTATCTGTATGCAAGATACTATTTAATGAATTCACTAAAATTGTATACAATATTTACTGCTTTAAGGATTTGTTTTTTCCGATAGATAGGTTGGTTCTTGAAATGAAATTTAATAGATGTTTATTTATTTTTATGATGATATGGCCATTTGTTCCTGTTTTTGCTATTGAGAGTATTCATTTTAATCCCTGGGAACTTATTATATATCGTAGCGAAAACTTTGGAGAAATGAATGAAGTCAGGTGTTATGTAAATATTTATGATATCAAGGGGAATGATGTAACATATACTGCTTGTTCTGCTACTTATGAATGGGTGTCTATACCGGACAGAATAAATTACTATCAGAATCTATATTATCTTATGGGTGGTATGGCAATGCATCTTAATCTCAAAGGTGGAAAGTATATAATCAAGGTTTCTACTCCTATCTCTGAAATAGAATGGATGGATGATTCTGTTAGGAAAAACTTTACAGGTGATTTTTTGAGTAATGAGTTCTATTACGATACAGAAAATCCTACAAAGGTAATATTCGTCGTTCCTACTGCCAATGATAACGGCTTTTATAATGGAGGGTGGTTCATAGACTATAAATCACCCTCGTTTTATAAATATACTAAACCTCGTCGATAGGTTTTCGATTCTGGCTTGTCTTTGTTGTTTGGGTTAGCCATTTATGGCTCAGATAGTATATCCAGAAAGCAATGGAAGTAACCATCCATGTAATAGGGTAACTCCAGATAACGGTTATTATATCTTTATGTAGTGGTACTATCGAAAAGAGCCATGCCAGTCTTATCCCACAGATGCCAAATACAGTTATCATCATGGGGGCGAAACTTATACCGCAGCCTCTGATAGTGCCGCTTAGTATTTCGATAGATATATATGTCAGATAAAATGGTACAAGAAAGTTCATCATTATGATACCTTCTGATATGACATTGTTGTCAGAAGTAAACAATGATAGAAGAGGTGCAGGAACTGCCATGAAAATCAGGCTTATTATAATTGTTGTGGCTGAACTGAGACCTAGTGTTATCCACATGCCTTTCTTAACTCTGTCAATTCTTCCAGCTCCATAATTTTGGCCTGCAAAAGTTGTAACTGATATACCAAAAGCATTTATAATCATCCAGAATACTACATCTATCTTGCCATATGCGGCCCATGCTGCAATGTCATTTGTTCCGAATGTATTAATGTTTGTCTGGATGATGAGGTTGGATACTGTATACAATGTGGATTGTATTCCTGCTGGAAAACCTATTTTGAGAATCTGATAAAGCATATATGCATCAAGGGTTATATCTTTGAACCTGAACCTATAGCATCCGGTTGAATGATGTAGGGTAATGAGAGATATTACTGAGCTTATGGTAAGGCTTATCACTGTAGCCAGTGCTACACCTCTGATTCCAAGTCTGAATAATATGACAAATACAAGGTCAAGTAAAATATTTACGAAACAACTGATTATAAGAATTACAAGAGGAGTCTTGCTGTCTCCTACTGCTCTGAAAATCCCTGATATTATGTTATAGATAAACATAGGGATCATTCCTATAAAATAGATCTTAAGGTATAGAACTGACTGATCCATGATTTCAGGAGGATTCTTTATCAATATCATGATAGGCCGACAAAAGATTATTCCTAATAGCATCATGAGAAGACCGCCGATGAAACACATGCTTATGGCTGTGTGTACAGCCTTTTTTATTTTGGACTGATCATCTGCTCCATAGAATTGGCTTATTATGACAGTTGCACCACTAGACAACCCCGTAAAGAACCCAACGATAAGGTTGACAAAGACAGCTGCTCCGCCTCCTACGGCGGCAAGGGCGTCTTTACCTACAAATCTTCCGACTACTATAGCATCGACTGTATTGTAGAGCTGCTGGAAAAAAGTCCCAAATAATATGGGAAAAAAGAAATACAGAAGGGCTTTTGTTATATTACCTTCTGTTATGGAAGCTGATTTATGACCCGTAGTTAATTTCATCCAAATGGTATAACAAATAAATTGTTTTATATCAATAATAGTATCTTCTGTGTGTAACTTCTTAGCATCAGTTTTTTCAGGTATAACAGTTTTTTATTAGTCAGCGGGAAGCTAAATGTAGTATATTTAATTTTATGTCAAGTACAAGAAAACTATTAAATGGTCTTGAAACAAGATACAAGGTCTTTTCGTTATTAAGCCCATTGACAATGATTGGGGAAGTTGTCATGGAAACTCTTATACCCCTCATGATGGCAAGAATCATAGATGTTGGTATTGCCAATGGGAATTTGCCTTATGTAGCAAAAGTTGGAATGGCTATGGTTGGGATGGCTTGTATATCCCTTGTTTTTGGTGCGCTAGGAGGGAGGTTCAGTGCATTGGGTGCTTTAGGGTTCAGCCATAATCTTAGAAGAAGTCTTTTTAAGAAAGTCCAGGACTTCAGCTTCGGTAATGTGGACCATTTCAGCACATCTTCACTGGTAACCCGCCTTACTACAGATGTTACAAATGTACAGAACACATATCAGATGATAATTCGTATGTGTGCTAGAGCTCCATTTATGATGATTAGTGGAACTATATTTGCCTGTCGTATAAACCTCAAACTTTCTATGATATTTCTGGTAGCAATTCCTATACTTGTTGTGGCTTTGACTACCATAAGTGTGAATGCATTTCCTCGGTTCCAGAAGATGCTGGGTATGTATGATAATCTTAACAATACTGTGCAGGAAAATCTCATTGCGATTCGTGTTGTAAAGAGTTATGTCCGAGGAGACTTTGAGGACAAGAAATTCAAAAATGCTGCGGAGCAAGTAAGAGCTGCCCAGGTAAGTGCAGAACGACTTGTAATCTTCATTATGCCTATTATGCAGATCGTGATTTACGGTTGTATCATTGCGGCTTTTTGGTTTGGTGGAAATATGATTATCCGGGGTAATATGCTTACAGGTGAACTTATAAGCTTTATTACATATATTGGTCAGGTATTGATTTCTCTTATGATGTTATCGATGATATTTGTTCAGTTAGTTCTGTCCAAAGCAAGTATCAACCGAATCATTGAAGTATTGGATGAAGTTCCTGAAATAAAGAATCCTGATTCCATATCTATAACAGATGAAAATGGAAAAACAAAGAAGGCGATTTTTGATAAAGTTCCAAATGGTTCCATAGACTTCAAACATGTAAATTTCAGTTATGTAAAGGATGAGTCCAATACCGTACTTAATGATATTAATTTGCATATAGAAAGTGGTAAGGTTGTAGGTATTATTGGAGGAACAGGTTCTTCCAAATCTACTCTGATTTCCCTTATTCCACGATTGTATGATACACTTTCAGGCTCAGTAAGTGTTGGCGGCATTGATGTGCGTAAGTATGACCTTAAGACGTTGAGAGACAGCGTTGCTATAGTATTGCAGAAAAATGTTCTTTTCAGTGGCAGTATAAAAGAAAACCTCAGATGGGGTAATCCGGATGCTACTGATGAAGAAATCCGTGAGGCATGTATAGCTGCAGATGCTGATGAGTTTGTTAGTGCAATGCCTGATAAATATGATACGCATATCGAACAGGGTGGAAACAATGTTTCTGGAGGTCAGAAACAACGTCTTTGCATTGCAAGAGCTTTGCTAAAAAAACCTAAGATTCTGATTCTTGATGACAGTACTAGTGCTGTTGATACAGCAACAGACAACCGTATTCGTATGGCTCTGCGTAATAGCCTTCCTGATACAACAAAGATTATCATTGCTCAGCGAATTAACTCTGTTCAGGATGCAGACGTCATTTATGTACTTGATAATGGCACTATCAACGGATTTGGTACTCACGAAGAACTTCTTGCTAACAACGAAATCTATCGTGAAGTATATGAATCTCAACAGAGTCAGAATTAAATTATATCTAGGTAATCTGATTTTGTCCAATTATTATAACTTTGATTAAGGAGATATAAATATGCCAGGTCCAGGTAGAAAACCTATGGCTAAGCCTAAAAATGCAAAAAAGGCTATGAGTCGTATTATTTCATATATTGGTAAATACAAAGGTTTGTTGGGGGTTGTATTTATTGCTGTTGTAATCAGTGCTGGGGCAGGAGTTGTAGGTGACTCTATGATTAAGCCTGCTCTTAATGACTATATTATTCCTTTGTTTAATCGTTACAAGGCTGGAGAATCTCTGTCAGCGGCAGATTATTTGCCATTTGTACGCATGATCATATTTATGATTATGGTCTTTGGTTTTGGTGCTCTAGCCTCATGGGTAAATGCAAGGCTTATGCTTATTATTTCGACAAAAACGCTGTATTCAATACGTACGGATATGTTTACTCATATGGAAAAGTTGCCTCTAAGGTATTTTGATTCCCATACACATGGTGAGCTTATGTCTCGTTATACCAATGATACAGATACTCTCCGTGATATGCTGAGCCAGACTGTACCTCAGCTTTTGTCTTCCATAATTACAGTTGTGTCAGTGCTTGTAATGATGATAATTACAAGTCCACTCCTTACTGTCATACTTCTTGTCCTTATGGTTCTGTCAGTATTTCTGGCAGGATTTATCGGAAAAAAGAGTGCTGCTGCATTCCGTGAACAGCAGAAGAACATCGGTATAGCTAATGGATATATCGAAGAAATGATTGAAGGTCAGAAGGTTGTAAAGGTATTTAATCGTGAAGAAGCAGCCATCGAAGAGTTTAACAAGATAAATGACAATCTTTGTGCTGCAGGTACAAGAGCTAATACTTTTGCCAATATCCTTTTTCCTATCATGGGAAACTTGAGTCATGTACAGTATGCAATCATAGCAATCATCGGTGCTGCAAGAGTAATTACGGGGCATCTTGATATCGGTTCTATTGCTGCATTTCTACAGTATACAAGAAGTTTCAGTCGTCCTGTAACAATGATGAGCCAGCAGTTTAATTCTGTTTTGAATGCATTGGCTGGTGCTGAACGTATATTTGACCTTATAGATGAGGAATGCGAAGTTGATGATGGAAATGTAAGTCTTGTAAATGCCAGTGAAACCCTACCTCAGGCCAGTGGTGATAATATGGTTCATCTGGTTCAATCATATGCTCCAACTGGAGAATGGGCATGGAGAGTTCCAAAGAACTTGCAGCTGCATATTAGCGAGAAAAGTGATATAGCAGAATCTTTTAGTGATGACGATGGCCATCGACTTGTAAAGCTTAATGGGGACGTTACTTTCAAAAATGTTTCATTTAGCTATGTTCCTGAAAAAGAAATTCTTCATCATATAGAGCTTCACGCTAATCCTGGTGAAAAAATTGCCCTTGTAGGTAGTACAGGTAGCGGTAAAACCACAATTACAAATCTTTTGACAAGATTTTATGATATTGATGATGATAAGGGACTTATTACCTACGATGGAATTCCTATAAAGGAGATGTCTAAGGATAATCTTCGTAAGTCATTGGGTATGGTATTGCAGGATACACACCTTTTTACAGGTACTATTCGTGACAATATACGGTATGGAAACCTTGAGGCTTCAGAGTCACAAATAATCGAGGCTGCAAAGCTTGCCAACGCAGATCATTTTATACGTCATCTTGAAAAAGGCTATGATACGGTAATTACTGGAGATGGTGGTAATCTAAGTCAGGGGCAGAGACAGCTTCTGGCCATTGCCAGAGCAGCTGTGGCTGATCCTCCTGTACTTATACTTGATGAAGCTACATCAAGTATTGATACCCGTACTGAAAAACTTATTGAAAAAGGTATGGATTCTCTTATGGAAGGCAGGACTGTATTTGTTATTGCTCACCGCCTATCTACAGTACGTAATGCCAACGAAATTATTGTTCTTGAAAAGGGTAATATCATTGAGCGTGGTAATCATGAAGAACTTATGGCAAAGCAGGGTAGATATTACAAGCTTTATACTGGTGCGTTTGAACTTGATTAACAAGTTTCATTAATAATTACATGAAGCAACAAACTCCGGAATCTTTCCGAAGTTTGTTTGCTTTATGTAATATAATTGCTACCTCTAGCAACGTGTATAAAAATACGGTATAATTTTAGGTTATAGTATATTATAAACTGTATTTAGAGGTTACAAATGAAAGCTATTGAACTAGAAAAAGCTTACAACCCTAAAGATTTTGAAGAAAGAATCTATAATTCATGGGTTGAAAATGGATGCTTTAAGCCATCCTCAGATGAAAAATCACCATTATATCAGTGTTACTTGAATAAAAAGTCACAGAATAAAGCAGTCTCTAAATATACAGTCGTGATTCCGCCACCAAATGTTACTGGTGTTCTTCATATGGGACATGGTCTTAACAATACATTACAGGATATTGTTGTTCGTTATCATCGCATGAATGGTGACAATACGCTTTGGATTCCTGGTACAGACCATGCTGGTATTGCTACTCAAAATGTTGTTGAGCGACAGCTAAAGAAAGAAGGTCTCCGTCGTCAGGATTTAGGAAGAGAAGCTTTTCTTGAGCGTACCTGGAAAGTAAAGGATGAACATCATGCTACAATCGTAAAGCAGCAGCGAAAGCTTGGTAATTCGACAGACTGGGATAGAGAACGTTTTACTTATGATGAAGGTCTTTCAAAGGCTGTTCGTGATGTATTTGTTACATTGTACGAAAGAGGCCTTATGTATAAAGGTCAGCGCCTTGTAAACTGGTGTCCTCGTTGTGGTACTGCATTGGCTGATGACGAAGTTGACCATGAAGATACAAATGGTGCAATGTACCATCTCTATTATGAATATGCTGATGGAAGTGGAAAGATTGAAGTAGCTACAACACGTCCTGAAACCTTCTTTGGTGATACTGCTGTTGCTGTAAATCCAAAAGATGAACGCTATAAGGACATTGTAGGTAAAAAGCTTAGACTTCCTCTTATTGGTAAAGAAATTCCTATTGTTGCAGATGAATATGTAGATATGGAATTTGGAACAGGTATGGTAAAGATTACACCTGCTCACGATCCAAACGACTGGGAAGTAGGAAAGCGCCATAATCTTGAGGTTATTAACCTTCTTAATCCTGATGGTACATTAAACGAAAATGTTCCTGAGAAATACCGCGGTCTTAAGTGTGAAGAAGCACGTAAGCTGGTAATTGCAGATTTACAGGAAGCAGGTCTCTTTAAAGAAGAAGAAAAGATTACTCACTCTGTTGGTAAGTGTTACCGCTGTAAGACAGTTGTTGAACCATATCTTTCATATCAGTGGTTTGTAAAAATGAAGCCAATGGCAGACAAAGCATTGAAGGCATGGAAGGATGGAGAAATTAAATTCTATCCTCAGAAGTGGGAAAATACATACGAACACTGGTTAACAGGTATTCGTGACTGGTGTGTAAGCCGCCAGATTTGGTGGGGACACAGAATTCCTGCATGGTACTGTGAATGTGGTGAAACAATTGTAAGCCGTGAAGACCCATGTTGCTGTCCTAAGTGTGGTTCCAAGAATCTTACACAGGATCCTGATGTTTTGGATACATGGTTTAGTTCATGGCTCTGGCCTTTCAGTACTTTGGGATGGCCTGAGAATACTGCTGATTTGGAAGCATTCTATCCAACTACATCTCTTGTTACTGCATATGATATTATCTTTTTCTGGGTAGCAAGAATGATTATGGCAGGTCTTGAGTTTACTGGCAAAGCTCCATTCCATGATATCTATATCCATGGGCTTGTTCGTGACAAGCAGGGGCGCAAGATGAGTAAATCTTTGGGTAATGGTATGGATCCTCTCGAGATTATCGATGAATACGGGGCTGATGCTCTCAAGTTTACTCTTGGTTATATGTGTGCTCAGGGACAAGATGTTCTTGTTGACAAGGAAAGCTTTAAGCTTGGAAGCCGTTTCTGTAACAAGGTATGGAATGCAAGCCGTTATATTCTCGGTAACTTGGAAGGAAGAAATCTTATTCCTGTAACTGATGCAGAGCTTACAGAGCTTGACAAGTGGATTTATTCTTGTCTGGACAGAGCTGTTCGTGACGCAAGAAGTGCATTTGAAGGATATCGATACAATGATGGTGCATCTGCATTGTATGAATATTTCTGGAATGATTTCTGTGACTGGTATGTAGAAGCTACAAAACTCAGTTTCAAGAATGGAGATGAGCATGAAAAAGACAGAGCTGTGTCTGTTCTTCTCAACGTAATGGAAGAATCCTTGAGACTCTTGCATCCATATCTTCCTTTTGTTACTGAAGAAATTTATTCTAAGTTACCTCTTGCTGAGATTTTTGAAAATCGCAAGAAGGCTGGAGAGCAAAAAGTCCTTAGCAACAACACATATGAAGGAATGCTTGTAAATGCTCCATATCCTGAAATAAATGACACTCGTACTAATGCTGAAGTAACAAGTCGTTTTGAAGTTTTGAAGGAACTTATTCGTAACGTACGTGCGCTTAGAGCTGAATGCGGTATTGATCCTGCAGCTAAGCTTCATATCGCAATTAAGGTAACAGTAGGTTCCAGTGCTGAAGTTATGAAAGAAAAAACTGATATGATAGCTTTACTTGCTGGTATCAACAAGATTGACTTTACAGAAGAAAAGCCTGGTAAGTCGATTGGTACTATAGGACAAGGATTTGAGGCATTTATTCTTGTGGATGAAGGCATAAATAAGGATCAGCTTGTTGCCAAATTTACTAAAGAAATTAATTCTGAATCAGCGTTCGTACAGAAGTCTGAAGCAAAGCTTGCGGGTAAGTTTAGTCAGAATGCACCTGCAGAAGTTGTAGAGGAATTAAAGGGTAAGGTTGAAGCTAGTAAACGCCGAATAGAAAAGTTAGAGTCTTATGTAAAGGAATTATAATATATAAGCTATGACTGGAATTGATTTTCAGTCATAGCTTTATATACTTTGAGATATCATGGTAAATACCTCAAAAACGGTAAGGTAAATATATAGATTAAAAATCAGGAGAAATCGATATGGGTAAGAAATTTGACATGGCAACAGAAAAACCTATGCAGATGGATAATGAACACAGAGAACTGCTTAAAAACATTTCAATGGCACCATACATGCAGATTTCAACAGCTCTTATCGGTAAAGCCAGATTTGCTGGTGGCAATATGTTCCGTCATCAGATTGATACCATGGGAATACTTATTGATTACGGTTATATTGATAGCGTACTGCTTAAGGCAAGTTGTGTTCATGATGTAGTGGAAGATATCCCTGGTTTTGATCCTGAAATCATCAGGAATGCTGATGAAGAGGGAGATCAGGTTTTAGCTTTGGTAAATGAAGTTACCAAAAAGCCAGGTCAGGTAAAGTCTGATTATCTACGAGGTATTATTGAGCATGGCAGTCATAAGGCAAAAGTTCTAAAATGTGCAGACCGAATAAGTAATATGATAAGTCTTGGCTTTGTTACTTCAGGTGAGTTTATTGAACGGTATTGTGATGAAACTGAATTCTTTATATTTCCTATTGCTCTTGAAGTTGATTACAATATGTATCAGGAATTGATAAATCTTGTTATGAGCCGTCGTGAATATCTTGAAAAATCTGGCTACTTTAAAAAATAACAATTGAAAATCCTCACATTAAATCAATATTTACGTGATACTTTTGGAACTAAAGTCTACAAGATAAGTCTCCAAAGTGGTTGTACTTGTCCTAATCGGGATGGAAAGTTGTCCTATGGTGGATGTACATTCTGTTCTGAAGGAGGGAGTGGTGATTTTGCAGCCCGACTGGATTCTATTGATAAGCAGATAGATGAGGGTAGGAAAAGAGTTGAGGCAAAGTTTCCCAAAAATATTGATAAGGCTCAGCAAAAATATATTGCATATTTCCAATCATATACAAATACATATGGTGATATTGGAAAACTTACTGATTTATATACAAAAACAATACACCGTGAAGAGATAGTTGCACTATCAATAGGAACCCGACCTGATTGTATTAACGGTGAAGTATTGGATATGCTGATTAATCTTAATTGTGTAAAGCCTGTGTGGGTTGAGCTTGGACTTCAGACTGTACATGAAGGTACAGCAAGAAACATAAACAGAGGGTATACACTGGATATTTTTGAGAAAGCATATAGTGCTCTCAAGAAGGCAGGGCTTACTGTTATTGTACATGTAATCATAGGACTTCCTGGAGAAACCCGGGAAGATACTCTTGATACGGTAAGATATCTTTCTTCTCTGGACCCGGTACTTGATGGTATAAAGCTGCAGCTGTTGCATGTCCTCGAAGGAACTGTACTTGCCCGTCAATACAGGCAAAAACCATTTAAAATATACAGTATGGAAGAATATTGTAGGCTTGTTGTCGAATGTCTTTCGATACTGCCTCAGAAAACTGTGGTTCACCGAATGACTGGAGATGGTCCTAAGAAAATCCTTATAGAGCCTAAATGGAGTGCGGACAAGAAAAGAGTTCTCAATTATCTGAATCATTTAATGGAAGAATATCCATATTAAAATTGCATAATTATGTTGAAAAATATATTTAAATTCATTAAATTAGATATATAAAACTTTTTTTTAGGAGATATTCCATGGCAGTTAAAGTTGCTATTAATGGTTTCGGCCGTATTGGTCGTTTGGCTTTCCGCCAGATGTTTGATGCAGAAGGTTATGAAGTAGTTGCTATCAACGACCTCACAAGCCCAAAGATGCTCGCTCACCTCTTGAAGTATGATACAGCACAGGGTGGTTACGCTGGTAAGTTCGGTGAAGGAAAGCACACAGTAGAATCACACGATGGTGAAGGTGAAGATAACTACATCGTTGTAGATGGAAAGAAGATCGTTATCTACAAGATGCCTAACGCAGCTGATCTCCCATGGGGAAAAATCGGTGTAGACGTAGTTCTTGAATGTACAGGTTTCTACGTATCAAAGGAAAAGAGCCAGGCTCACATCACAGCTGGTGCTAAGAAGGTTGTAATTTCAGCTCCTGCTGGAAATGACCTCCCAACAATTGTTTACAATGTAAACCACAAGTCTCTTGCTAAGGGTGAAACAATCATCTCTGCAGCTTCTTGTACAACAAACTGTCTTGCTCCAATGGCTAAGGCTCTCAATGACTACGCTCCAATCCAGAGTCGTATCATGTCTACACTCCACGCTTACACTGGTGACCAGATGATCCTTGATGGTCCACAGAGAAAGGGTGACCTCCGCCGTTCACGTGCTGGTGCTCAGAACATTGTTCCTAATAGCACAGGTGCTGCAAAGGCTATCGGTCTTGTAATCCCAGAACTCAACGGAAAACTTATTGGTTCAGCTCAGCGTGTTCCAACACCTACTGGATCAACAACAATTCTTGTTGCTGTTGTAAAGGGTAAGGATGTAACTAAGGAAGGAATCAATGCTGCTATGAAGGCTGCTGCAACAGAATCATTCGGATACTGTGAAGATGAAATCGTTTCTTCTGATGTAATCGGTATGCGTTTCGGATCTCTCTTTGATGCTACACAGACAATGGTATCTAAGATTGATGACGATACATATCAGGTACAGGTTGTATCTTGGTACGACAACGAAAACTCTTACACATCTCAGATGGTAAGAACTATCAAATACTTCGCTGAAAACTGCTAAGTTAAGATAGCTCTTTGAGAGTAAAAAACCCCTGTGTTTACAGGGGTTTTTTATTTTAAGATCTATAAATTATATGCTGGAACTTAATAAGTCCATTATGGACTGGGCTTTATTGTTTAGTATGAATGTAAATGTTTGTGAAGAATCTTTTTGGTCTGTGAAGCTTATATTAATAGTTCTGCTTACTTCTGGTAAAAATATTGCCGTAAAAATTGAGGATTTTGGACTGCTTATGGATATATTTTTTAGGCCAGATATCTTTGTTAACTGATCTTTTGCTTCTTCGTCACCTTGTGTTACAGGTACCGAAAAATATGTGGTCTGGCTTTGTGGTGCATAAAAATAAATGTTTTTATCTGTAATTACTATAAGTCCCCAGATACTTAATTTTCCCTTGGAAACTTTCAAGTCAAGTATGTTATATATGTCGGAGTTTGCTCTAAGTTCTGCTAGTTCTGTATGAAGAATTTGCTCGTTTATGGACGACTGTAGTTCGTCAATAAATTTACTCCTCGCTTTTTTGGGGGTGATAATAGATGTTTTCATAATGATTGATTCTATTATAATAATAAGTGGATGTCTATAAAGTGATTAGCTTATGTAATGTATATCTACGTTGATTTTATGAATAAAAAAAAGTATATTATATAGGAATTCATTAATGTAATTTTGGGTTGACGGTACAATCATCCCAAACGGAGGACTAATTTTTATGATTAAGACTGTAAAAGATGTTGATCTTAAAGGTAAGCGCATTATCATGCGTGTTGACTTTAACGTTCCTATGAAGGACGGAGTTGTTCAGGATGATACACGTATCATGGCTGCTTTGCCAACAATCAAATACATCCTCGAACAGAGCCCACGTTCACTTGTTTTGATGAGTCACCTTGGTGATCCAAAAAAGGACGTAAAGAAGGCTGCTGAAAAAGCAGAAAAAGCTGGTAAACCTTTTACAGATGAAGATAAAGAAAAGTTCATCAACGGAAAGAACCGCATGGCTCCTGTTGTTAAGTACTTTGCTGAAAAACTTGGCAAGGATGTAACATTCCTCCCAGATGCTCTCGGACAGAAGGCTGCTATCGATGCTCTTCCAGAAGGTGCTGTTGCAATGCTTGAAAACGTACGTTTCCATGCAGAAGAAACATCAAAGGTTGCTGAAGAACGTGATGTAATGGCTAAGGAACTTGCTACATACGGTGATATCTTCGTTAACGATGCTTTCGGTACAGCTCACCGTGATCAGGCTTCTACAGCTTCTATCGCTAAGTTTATGCCAGTAGAATCAGTTGGTGGATTCTTGATGGAAAAAGAAGTTAAGTACATCCAGCCAATGGTAGAAAACCCACCAAAGCCACAGGTAGCTATTATCGGTGGTGCTAAGGTATCTTCTAAGATTGCTGTTCTTGAGTCACTTCTTAAGAATGCTTCTGCCCTCGTTATCGGTGGTGGTATGGCTTATACATTCCTCAAGGCACAGGGATACAACGTTGGTAAGTCTCTTGTAGAAGATGATTACCTCGATACAGCTAAGAAGCTCCTTGCAGATGCAGAAGCTAAGGGTGTTAAGATTGTTCTTCCTGTTGACCATGTTGGTGCAACAGAGTTCAGTCCAGATGCAGCTCCTGTAGCAGTAGATGGAAAAGATATTCCAGCTGATCTTATGGCTATGGATGTTGGTCCAAAGACTATCGAAGAATACAAGGCTGTTCTTTCTAGCGCTCAGTCTATTGTATGGAACGGACCTGTTGGAGTATTTGAATTTGAAGCATTTGCTAACGGTACAGCTACTGTTGCTAAGCTTGTTGCTGAAGCTACAGGACGCGGTGCTATGACTGTAGTAGGTGGTGGAGATTCAGTTGCTGCTGTTAACAAGTTTAATCTTGCAGACAAGATGAGCCACGTATCTACTGGTGGAGGAGCTTCCCTTGAATTCCTTGAAGGAAAGACTCTCCCTGGTATTGCAATTCTTGCTACAAAATAAGTAATAACGTACTGATTGATTAGAAAAAAGGCAGAAATTTAGGTTTCTGCCTTTTTTATTTGCGAAGTTTTAGTCTATTATTGACTCTTTTTTTTCGGAAAATCAGTTCACGATCTTAGATTTTTATGGCTGTTGTGTTTTGATTGCATGATAAATTACTATGCAAGATTGAAGTTGCTAAACATGTTAATTGAATAAAAGTGCAATTTTCGATAAAATAAGCTAATTACTTATTATTTAACGAGGTTTTTTATATGGCACGTACACACTATATTGCCGGAAACTGGAAAATGAATACAACAAAAGCAGAAGCTGTAAAGCTCGCTTCTGATCTTGTTGCTGCTCTTAAGGGCAAGACAAACAAGTTTATGATTGGTGTTCCTTTTGTATATCTTGATGCTGTTGCTCAGGTTGTAAAGGGATCAAATATCATTCTCGCAGCTCAGGATTGTGCTGCAACAGACAACGGCGCTCACACTGGTGAAGTTTCATGCGCAATGCTTAAGGATATCGGTTGTCAGTGCGTAATTCTCGGACACTCAGAACGCCGCCACGAAATTGGTGAATCTGATGAACTTATCAACAAGAAGGTTCCCAAAGCTCTTGCTTCTGCACTCGAAGTAGACCTTTGTATTGGTGAACTTCTTGCTGAACGCGAAGCTGGTGAAGCAGAACAGGTTTGTGCATTCCAGCTTTCTGCAGGTCTTGCAGGTGTAACCGCTGAACAGATGAAGAACGTAACAATCGCTTACGAACCAGTTTGGGCTATCGGTACAGGTAAGACTGCTACTCCAGAAGATGCACAGGCTATCCATAAGTTTATCCGTAATTATATTGCTAAGCTTTATAATGCAGAAGTTGCTGAAAATGTAATCATTCAGTACGGTGGTTCAATGAAGGCTTCTAATGCACCAGAGCTTTTGGCTCAGGAAGATATCGATGGAGGTCTCATCGGTGGTGCTTCTCTCAAGGCTGAAACATTTGTTCCAATCTGCGAGTGCTAAGATTTTTTTAGAAAGCTGAGCATGAAAATGCCTGATTTCCATTAATTGCTTTAATATTAGATTTTTTGTGTCCCTGGATGTATTTCCGGGGATTTTTTTTGTAATTGTGTATATTGAGATGGATTCTTGTAAAACTTTTTGTTTTGAGAGAATCCCTTAATTGACTATAAGGAAATATTAGGTTATCATAAGGTACAATTTTGTATGATTTTGGCCCATATGGCTGAAGATAATGGAGATAAAAATGAATGTTGTTAGAACAATTCTGCTTGTAGCATTTATCATTGTATGTATTCTTGGTATTCTTTTGGTTCTTGTACAGAACGAAGATAACAATGGTATGGGCGGAGTTTTTGGTGGCGGACAATCAGCAGCTTTTGGTTCACATTCTGCCAGTGTACTTTCCAAAACAACAGCTGTTTTGGTAGGTCTTTTCTTTGTTCTTGCTTTTGGTCTTGCTCTCGTAAATAAAAGTTCAACAAAGAGAGTTGATTTAAGTGCTGCAGCTTTGGAGCAGAGTGCTGACTCAACTGATACAGGTGCGACTGCTGCAGGAAATTGGCTTGATGACGTCGAGTAAATAGTAGAATTTAACATATTTTTACTAAATATAGGGTAAGAATTTTTTCTTACCCTCTTTTTTTTGTTTTCTTTTGATATTGTGTGTTATAATTATAGCAGGAGAGAGACATATGTCAGAAGAAGCAGATATTATACAGCATCTTTTGGAAATTGAGGCAGAATCAACTGCAGTCCTTTTAGATGCCCAAAAAAAGGCTGATGAAGAGATTACTAGAGTAAAAGCCAGGTGTCAAAAGGATTTTTCAGATAGATATGCTGTTATTGTTGCAGAACTGGAAAAGCAGGAATCCGATGCTAGAAAATCGATAAAGGCTGAACATGATGAGACTGTAGAGACTTATAAAGCAAGTCTTGAAAGTCTTGATATTGATCAAGTGGCTTTTGATAGATTTATAGAGTCATATATAGCAGGTTGATTCTATGTCTATGGAAAAAAGTGCTGCCGCATCCTATGTTTATGCCAGAGTAAGTGGGATGCTTTCAAAAAGTTATGTTTCTCACAATGCTGTAAAACTTTTTGAGGTCAGGTCGGTGAGTGAGCTTTGGGCTTTGCTTTTTAAGGATGAAGTCCCTGTCCTGACAGAAAAAATGCTTGCAATGGAGCTTGAGAAACGCGCCCGTGATAATTTTATATCTGGTTTTATTAAGCTTGCCCAGAATTATTCTACTCTCAATCCTGTTGTAAAAACATTAATTCATTATTATGACTATGAAAATCTCAAGAATATAGGCGCTTCTCTAGCCTTTGATGAAAACAAGTGTCCTGAATTAACTGATATAAGCCCATATAACATTATTGATTACAAAAAATGGCCTCGCATTGCTGACATTACGAAACAAAATGTTTTGTGCTGGTATGACAGGATTCCTTCTGTTCATGAGCAAAAAGATTTTTGTTATCGACTGGATAATCAATATATTGCAGAGTTGTGGGAAAGTTTTGATCATCTAAGCAGTGAATGTCGTAGTGATGTATTGTCTTTGTTTACTGAAAAATATTCCATTGATAATATTTTGTGGGCTCTTAGATTGAGAATTTATTATTTGATGGATAGGGAAGCTATTGCTTCTCATTTGGCCTATACAGATTCCTCCAGAAGTAAAGACGATGTCATAGCTATGCAAGCTATCAAAATGCTTGATTGGGAATTGGATGACTATGATAAATGGAGTAAATGGAGGTACAGCAGCTTGTTAAATCCACATGAAGATGGTGTTGTGTGGAATGTAGATCCAAGGTGGATATATAATTCTTATCAGAAGTTATATGTACACAAAGCAAAGCGGCTGTATCATCAATATCCTTTTACGGAATGTCCATTGATATGCTACTACATAATTAAGCAGAACGAACTTGATAATATACGAACGGTTTGCGAAAGTCTCTGTCTAAACATAAGCCAGAATTTGGCTATGGAAAAGGCTGGGGTCTCGGAGGTTACAAATGGCTAAGACTACAGCGATGCGTCTGATTGAGCTGATGGTTTATAAAGACGATATCCATCAAGTACTCAAATATCTAGGAAAACTCGGGGAGTTCCAGTTTCAGCAGGATTTGGATAAATTAAGTGCTGAATCAGAAAATGTGTATAAAGAAACATTTGATGAGTTGGAAAAGTGCAGGGTTACCTTGGAAATAGATCCTGTTACAGATTATACGGAAGCAATAGACATTCCTTCTGATGATGAAAGATGTTTGGCTAGAGAAATTATCGAAAGAGTAAAAACGCTTCATGATAATGAATTGTCAGCAAATGAAAATTACAAGCATCTTGAAGAAACATATAAAGAGGCACTTGCCTTTTCAAACTTGAAAGTTAGTTATGATCAATTGGAATCTATGACTTTTCTTATTCTTCGTATTGGAAAGATTTCTGATGGTTCTTTTGAGACCTTGAAGGAAGAACTTGGATTTAGGGCTATTGTTGCTAGGTTAGGGGATAATGATAATCGTATTATGATAGCGTGCTCTAAGAAATCCAAAGTAGCTGTTGATAGTGAACTAAAAAAGGTTGGATTCGTAGAACTTGAGGTTCCAAAAGATTTTAGAGGAATTCCTGATGATGTTCTTGGTAACCTTAAGGACGAAAGTGACAAGGCTCTTTCAATGCTTGAAGAAATAAGGATTGAGCGAAAAAATTATGCCTTGACTCATAAGGATTCTATTATACACCTATTGGAGCGATATTCTGTTGGCATGCAACTGTTTGATGTAGAGAGCAAGTTGGAATCAACTGAATATGTATATAGAATTTCAGGGTGGATTCCGGCGTATATATCTGGAGAGGTTATAAAGAATCTTGATGAAATGACGGAAGGACGATGTGCTGCAAGGGTTTTTCTTCCAGAAGAAGTTCGAGATGTCATTAACGGTAAAGAAAAAGTCCCGGTTGAATTGAAGCATGGTAAGGTTGTTGCAAACTTTGAGAGAATGATATTCAGTTATGGAGCTCCACTCTATGGTACTGTTGATCCAACACCATTTGTTGCAATTTTCTTTACTATTCTCTTTGGCATAATGTTTGGAGATGCTGGGCAAGGTCTGGTATTCTTGATTATAGGAATACTGATGTGTGTCAAGAAATTTAAACTTATGGGCTGGGAAAAGTTTGGTCCTGTATTTGTCTGTATCGGTATTAGTAGTACGATTATGGGAATCTTGACTGGTGAAGTTTTTGCTAATGCAGAGATTCTTGCTCCGTTTAGTCGGGCGGTGACAGGTCTCTTTGGCGAAAGTAGAGATCAGATTCTTGAGGTTATGCCAGATGGTTCCAGTGAATCAATCAAGAATATGTTCATATTCTTTGGATTTACAGTTGGTATTGGCTTTATTATAAATAGTATTGGTCTCATTATAAATATTATCAATAATTTCTCTCTTAAGCGTAAAAGCCGTGCTTTATTTGGCAAAAATGGAATTAGTGGAGCATTGTTTTTCTGGTATCTCATTTTCTTTGCATTACGGGTTGCGTTGCTTGGTTTAGGGCCTTTTATGTTTGATTGGATTATACTTGGTTTGACTCTTATAATTACAGCTTTTAGTGAACCTATACAGAGAATCATTGATAAAGAGAGTCCTGTGCTTGAAAATGGACTTTTAAGTGCAATTATTGCAGCTATAGTGGAAATCATTGAAGTAATTTCATCGTATATATCAAATACTGTAAGTTTTTTACGTGTTGGAGCCTTTGCTCTTTCTCATGCAATATTAAGTTATATCATCCATATGATGGTAGGACTAGTTGGTGGTGCAGGAGGAATTGCAATCAGCATTTTTGGTAATGCGATAATTATAGCTCTTGAAGGAATGATTGTTGCAATTCAGGTTGTACGTCTGCAGTATTATGAATTTTTTAGTAAGTTCTTTTCTGAAACAGGAAGAGAATTCAAACCGTTTAGCATCAGATATGGTGTGAATGCCTGATGACTATATATATTTCGTCAATAGAGGTGATTGAAATGAACAAGAAGATTTTTGTGGTTGTAAGTATGTTGCTTTGTCTTTGTGTTACAGGGCTTTTTGCTAGTAGTACAGAGAGTTCTTCTCAAGATGAAACTGTGGTGGAACAGAGTGCTCCTGATCTTACTGGTGCCGTAAAATATTTGGCAGCAGCTTTGGCTGTAGGAATAGCCTGCATAGGTGGTGCAATGGCTGTTGGAAAAATTGGTGCTGCAGCCATGGGTGCAATGAGTGAGAATGCAGAACTTAGTGGTAAGGCATTACCTTTTGTCGGTCTTGCAGAAGGTATTTGTCTTTGGGGCTTTATAGTCGCTGTATTGATTATATTTATGTGAAGTAAAAGGTATCTTATTGGAATACTTTGTAATTGGTGAACGAGAAATCGTCTTGGGGTTTATGCTTGCTGGAGTAAAAGGTCAGGCTGTTAATAGCAAGACTGAAGCTCAAGACGCTTTCAGACGACTAACAAGTTCTGTTAGTGTTGGTAGTGATAGACCTAAAATTCTCATTCTTACGGAAGATGTTTCTGATATGCTTGAAGATGAGATAAAAAGTCATCAGATGAGAGGAATTGCTCCGTTGATTGTTGAAATTCCTTGTCTCTCTGGTCATATACAAGGTCATAAGACTCTTACTGAGAGCATCAGAGAAGCAGTAGGAATACAAGTTTAGTATGCAGGTATAAAGAAGTAAATATATGGAAGAATTGCGTTCTACAGAAGCTATTGATAATGAGATTCGTTTGGAATGTCAAAGAAAAGCTGAAAAAATAGCTTTGGATGCCAAAGCTAAATCGAAGATTTTACTTGAAGAAATAGACTCACAACTTGAAGAGGCTAGGTTGAATGCCGTTGATCAGATGAATAACAGGATTGCTTATTACGAATCGAATATGAGATCTTCTGTTCCTCTTGAAAAACAACGGTATCTTGTTTCTTTCATCAATAGAAAGATAGTGGAGGCAATGAACCAATATTTTAATAGTTGTACGGCAGAGCAAAAACTGGATTTTTTACGGCCTTATATACGTAAAGCAATGTCTGATTTTAAGACTAGGGAGTTTAGTGCATATTGTGCTGGTTTTACCAAAGAATCAGTTGCAGTAATACTTAATGATGAACTGGGGAATATGATTAAATCTGTTGAGGAGCTTAACTCTAATACATTGCTTGATGAAGATGTAGAGGGATTTGATCGTAGGGAGGGAATTATACTTAAAGCTGATGATGGTTCTCTTGTCTGTCGTTTTACTATTAACCTTATAGTGAGGGAAATGCTTGAGAGCAGCAAGAAACAGCTTGCTATGGCTCTATTTGGCGGGAGGTTACCAGAATGAAGAGCGGTAAAATTACCCGTATAAGTGGTCCTATTGTTTACGCAGAAGGACTTGATCAATGTGGTCTTTATGACGTAGTTGATGTTGGAAAGAAGAAGCTTATTGGAGAAATAATCCGATTAAGCAAAGGTTCTGCAACAATACAGGTTTATGAAGATACGACTGGAATGCAGATAGGAGAAGATGTTGTAAGTAATGAAAGACCTCTTTCCTTAAAACTAGGTCCAGGTCTTGTAGGAACCATTTATGATGGAATTCAACGCCCCCTTAAGGAGATGTATGATGATGGTGGCGCATTTCTTCTTCCTGGTCAGAGATCGGAGCCTATAGATAATGAACGAAAATGGCATTTTGTTCCAGTACTCAAAGAAGGGGATTCTGTTAGTCCTGGATTAATTCTTGGTTCTGTACAGGAAACTGGATCTATTAATCATAAAATAATGGTTCCTCCATATATAAAAGGAAAGGTGTTAAAGTCTTTGGTATCTGAAGGTGATTACACTATAGATGAAGTTGTGGCTACAACTGAGTTGAATGAAAAAATACAGATGGCACATTATTGGCCTCTGAGAAAGCCTCGCCCGTTTTCTCAAAAACTAGAAGTTTCAGAGCCTTTAGTTACAGGTCTTAGAGTTATCGATGTGTTTTTTCCTCTTTCTAAAGGAGGTGCTGCAGCTATCCCTGGTGGATTTGGTACAGGTAAGACTATGACTCAGCATGCTGTAGCAAAATGGTGTGATGCAGATCTTATTGTTTATATTGGATGTGGAGAACGTGGTAATGAGATGACAGATGTTCTTACAGATTTCCCTAAACTTATAGATCCACGTACAGGACGTTCTTTAATGGAACGTACAATATTAATTGCTAATACGTCCAATATGCCTGTCGCAGCTCGTGAGGTTTCTTTGTACTCAGGTATTACGTTGGCTGAATATTATCGTGATATGGGAATGCATGTTGCCATTATGGCTGATTCGACTTCCAGATGGGCTGAGGCTTTACGTGAGTTGAGTGGTCGCATGGAAGAAATGCCTGCTGAAGAAGGATTTCCGGCATATCTTCCTACCCGCCTTGCTGAATTCTATGAGAGAGCAGGTCGAGTCAATACGCTTAATGGTAAATATGGTTCTGTTTCTGTTATTGGCGCTGTTTCACCTCCAGGTGGGGACTTTTCTGAACCTGTGACTCAGCATACCAAAAGATTTATCAGATGCTTTTGGGCTTTGGATAGAGAGCTTGCTAATGCCCGTCATTATCCTGCAATAGGATGGATAGATAGCTATAGTGAATATGCAGAAGAAATAAAACAATGGTGGGATAAAGTTGACCCGCGTTGGTCTTCTGTGAGACTTAGAGCACTTGAACTTCTAAAGAAGGAAAACCGATTACAGCAAATTGTTCGTCTCATCGGAGCTGACGCGCTTCCTGACAATGACAGGCTTGTGCTTTGTATATGTGAGATGATTAAGAATGGTTTTTTACAACAGGATGCTTTTGATAAGATAGATGCCTATTCTGTCAGTGCAAAGCAGATTCAATTGCTTCTTTTGATAATGGAATATTTCGAACGATCTCGATTAGCGATAAAATCTGGATGTCCGCTTGCCAAAATAATGGAATTGCCTGTTCGTACAGAAATAGTTCGAGCAAAAGGTACTGTTGAGAACGACCGTCTGGAAAAACTTGAAATAATAAAATCACATTTGGAAGATCAGATGAATGATCTTGAACGGATGTACCGTAGGGATACAATTATATGAAAGGTATTGAGTATTCAGGACTTCTTGAGGTAGATGGTCCTATTGTTGCAGTAAAAGCCACAAAGAACTCTTTTTATGATGAAGTTGTCTATGTAAGAGATAAGAATGGAGAGAAGAAAACAGGTCGTATCATAGATCTTAGTCGGGATAATGCAATTGTTCAGATATTTGGTAGTACAACCGGTCTTGATCTTGAAGATACATCTGTGGAGTTTCTTGATACCCCTCTAGAACTAAAAGTGGGAAAAGGCCTTCTAGGACGAATATTCAATGGACTTGGGGAGCCTATTGATGGATATCCATCTATCGTTTTTGACAAAAAGATAAATGTAAATGGTAATCCAATGAATCCATATGCTCGTATTTATCCCCGGGATTTTATACAGACTGGAATAAGTTCCATTGATGGAATGAATACTCTCATACGAGGGCAGAAACTTCCAATATTTTCTGGTAGTGGTTTACCTCACAACAGATTGGCAGCTCAGATCATTCGCCAAGCAAAAATCCGTAATGAAGACGAAGAATTTGTTATGGTGTTTGCAGGTATGGGAATAAAGTACGATGTTGCCCAGTTTTTTAAGAACACATTTGAGGAATCAGGTGTTTTGAGTAAAGTTGTCATGTTCCAAAGTCTGGCTGATGCTCCATCTATTGAACGAATAATTACTCCTCGGTGTGCGTTGACAGCAGCGGAATATCTTGCATTTGAATGTAATATGCATGTACTTGTTGTTATGACAGATATGACAAACTATTGCGAAGCTCTTCGAGAAATTTCTACTACCCGAGGAGAAGTTCCTGGTCGTAAAGGATATCCTGGATATTTGTATTCAAATTTGGCTGAGTTATATGAGAGAGCAGGTAAAGTTCAAGGTAGTTCAGGTTCTATTACGCAAATTCCGATTCTTTCGATGCCAAATGATGATATAAGTCATCCTATTCCTGATTTGACTGGATATATTACGGAAGGACAGATTGTTCTTGGTCGAGAACTTTTTAGCAAAGGAATTTATCCTCCTGTCAGTGGACTTCCAAGTTTGAGCAGACTTATGAAGGATGGTATTGGCGCAGGAATGACAAGAGAAGATCATGCTGCAGTTTCAAGTCAAATTTTTGCCAGTTACTCAAAAGTCAAAAGTATACGTAGTCTTGCCTCGATTATTGGAGAAGAGGAGTTATCACCACTTGATAGGACTTATCTTAAGTTTGGAAATGAGTTGGAGGAAAAGTTCTTTACTCAGGGGGAATACGAAAATAGGTCAATAGAGGAAACTCTTGATCTTGGATGGTCGCTCCTTAAGATTCTTCCGAGAGAAGAACTTTACCGTATAAAAGATGAAATGATAGATAAATATTTACCTAAGGATTAGTGTATGGCTAAACTTAATGTTGCTCCTACAAAATCTAATTTGCTTTCTCTTAAGGAACAGCTTTCAATAAGTACTGAAGGATATGATCTTTTAGAGCAAAAAAGAGAAATCCTTGTAATGGAACTTATGAGACTTGTAGATAAAGTAAAAATTTTGGAAGAGGATATAGATAAGTGTATTGGTAAAGCTTATCCTGCTCTAAAAAATATGCTTATGGCATTGGGTAGTGATAGGGTCGAACGGATTGCTCATGGAGTTGAGTACGATTTTAATCTGACTGAAAAAAATGTATCTCTTGGGGGAATAAATTTTACATCAGTGGATGTTATCCTTCCTCAAAGAGAATTATTTTCTTCATTTCTTGGCTCTTATCCTGATAGTGATGAAGTAATGGCAGATTTCTTTGAATTATTGACATTGATAACTCAGATGGCAAGTATAAGGAATATAGTCTGGAGATTAGCTATGGAAGTCAAGAAAACTCAACGTCGTGTAAATGCCTTGGATAAGATGGTTATTCCACAGGATGTAGAGACGATAAAATATATTGAAAGTGTTTTGGAAGAGAGAGAAAGGGAAAACATCTTTGTACTTAAGGCTCTCAAACATAAAAAGGAATCAAAATGTTAAAACCTTTATTTCAGAAAGTGTTGGTTGCATTCAACGGTTCTCCATCATCTTTGAGAGCTGTTATGTATTCTATAATGATGGCAAAGCAATATAAGTGTAGCGTTAAAGTTGTTTATGTTGTAGATACAGCTACTATAAAACACCTTACATTGTCCAGGGTTTTTTATGATGATGAGGCAAAAGATACAGAACACAGTTTGAATGATGATGGGAAAAAAAATCTTGAATATGCAAAACGTTTAGCTCGGAACAAAGGTATAGAAATTGAAACTGAGCTAAGATTCGGATCTGTATGGGCTGAAGTAATCTCGTCAGCGGATGCATATAAGGCTGATCTTATACTTCTTGGAGGATCTTCTGAAAGTTCCTCTTTGACTACACTTACCCATGATGTTGTTAAGGCCCAGGATGCAGAAATCATAGGAAGTGCTCATTGCTCTGTGATGGTTGTCAGACATCAATATATTGAACAATTATTTAAAATATTATAAAAATTATATTAATATATAACAGTAAGTTATTTTTTTTTAAGATTTCTTTTCTTTTGTTGTGTATACTAGATTTATGAGAATTTTATTAGTTGAAGATGAAGTACGCCTTTCACAGGCTTTAGTTGAGATTTTTCAGAAAAATCGTTATGGGGTGGATGCTGTTTATACTGGTCCTGAGGGGCTTAAATATGCTCAAGGCGGTATTTACGATGCTATTATTCTTGATATTATGCTTCCTGGTATGGATGGCATAAGTATCCTAAAAACTCTGCGTGAAGAAAAGAATCAGGTTCCTGTTCTTCTCCTTACAGCTAAGGATGATGTAAGTGATAAAGTAAAGGGGTTGGATTGTGGCGCTGATGATTACATGACAAAACCTTTCAGCACTGATGAACTTTTGGCTCGTATCCGAGCTCTTACAAGACGCAAGGGTGATGTAAAGGAAGATGTTATTACAGTAGGAGATCTTATCCTAAATAAGAATAACTGTGAACTTCAGAAAGTTGGCGGAGAAGCTGTTAAGTTATCTTTAAAAGAGTTCCAGATAGTTGATCTTCTGTTTGAAAATCCACATCAGATTATAAAGAAAGAGAGGATTATTGAAAAAATCTGGGGTGGAGATAGTGATGCAGAGTATAACAATGTTGAAGTTTATATATCATTTATCCGTAAGAAGCTTGAAACATTGAAAGTTTCAACCCAGATAAGAACAGCACGGGGAATCGGATATTCTCTTGAAGATATAGTAAAAGACTAAATCTGTTATGAAATCAGATGTTTTTAATAGCCTGAGACGAAAGCTTACTCTAAGTTTTATGCTTGTTTTAGCTTTTGTCCTGGCGATACTTATAGGATCTCTTAATCTATATTTGTACATATCCAATTATCATGAATCTGTCGTATTCATGGATAGTATACTTAATGATAAGAATATCTCGTTGGTAAAATTAGGACACAGCAGGAAAGGACCTGTTTTTGATAATGTAGGTGCACTTGATCCTACTTTTAGATTTAAGGACCTCGAGTGTCCGAAAAAATCAGGGCCTACTCTGCGATATAGAAAAATAATCGAAAGTGCTCTTCCGTTCAGTGCCTTTTCCGGTGGATTCAGAAATTATTACCTCGTAGAGTTGGATGACAGCAATTCTATTGTCCGTACATTAAAAAATTTCTCTAATGCTTATACAGATGACTATAAAAAAGCTCTTGTAAAAAAAATATTGAGTCTAGATGAGACTACAGGTGTCTACCTTTCTTATGGATATAGTTATAAGAAAACTGATGATGGGTATTTGCTTGTGATTCTTGATAGGGAACTGGAAATGAGGCAGCAACATAGATTTGCCATAGTCTCAGTATTTATGTTTATTGTCAGCTTTACTGTTATTTTTATCGTATCGTTGATATTGTCCAGGTGGGCTATCAGACCTGTTGAACTGGCTTTTGACCAGCAAAAACGTTTTATTGCAGATGCTAGTCATGAACTAAAGACTCCAATTGCTGTGATTGATGCAAATGTCGAAGTTCTTCTTCAAGATGATCCTGAGAATAAATGGTTAGGATATATAAAAACTGAAAATGAGCGTATGAGCAGACTTGTTCTTGATATGCTTACCTTGGCTAAAACTGATGCCGGAAGAATGAATGTAGAAATGCTTCCGTTTGATTTGGCTAAAGCTGTTACGTTATCTGTTCTGCCATTTGAAAGTATAGCTTTTGAGCAGGAAAAGTTTCTTGTTCTTGCAGGTATTCCAGATGAGCCTGTAATAGTAAACGGAGATGAATCCAAGATAAAGCAAGTCGTTATTATTCTTGTTGATAATGCAATCAAAAATTCTGAAAAAGGAGCATTAATCAGGATTCGCCTTGAGAGGGATAATAATAAATGTCATGTCAGGGTTTATAATACTGGTCATGGTATAGAACCTGAGTTCAAAGATAAAATATTCAACAGGTTTTACAGGATTGATTCTTCCAGAGATAGAAATACAGGTGGATATGGTCTCGGTTTATCTATAGCTCAGACTATAGCAAATGCTCATCATGGAAAAATAACTGTCGAAAGTGAAGTCGAAAAATATGCAGAATTTGTTCTAACATTACCTTATGATGGGAAGGAAAAAAGAAGTAGGTAAAGGTAACTCTTTAGGATTGCAATTTTAACCTCTTTTCGCTATTATAAATGTATAAATATTTATTTTTAATGAGGTTTTTATGATTGAACGCAACCAAGGTTTTGCAAATCTTACAGCTGGATACCTTTTCCCTGAAGTTGCAAAAAGAAGAAGAGAATACCAAGCAAAGCATCCTGAGGCTAAAATCATAAGCCTAGGAATTGGTAATACAACCGAGCCTCTTACTCCTCATATAACTAAGGCTATGGTAGATTATGCTGCATCTCTTGGAACACCTGAGGGGTATAGTGGTTATGGAGATGAACAGGGGCTGGATGAATTAAGAAATAAGATAGCTGATGTTCTTTATAAAGGGTTGGCATCCAGTGATGAAGTTTTTATTTCTGATGGAGCTAAATGTGATATATCTCGTATCCAAACATTGTTTGGAGCAAAGACTCCTATAGCTGTACAGGACCCTGCATATCCTGTATATGTTGATGGTTCTGTTATTGTTGGAGCTTGTGGAGCAAGTAATGGTTCAGGATATGAAGGTGTAACATATCTTCCTTGTACAGCAGAAAATGATTTCTTCCCTGATTTGTCTTTAATAAAGAAGAATTCCCTTATATACTTCTGTAGTCCAAATAATCCTACAGGTGCTGCCAGTACACGAGAACAATTGAAATCTCTTGTTGATTATGCTAAGGCTAATGGCTGTATCATAATTTATGATGCAGCATATTTCTCATTTATTAGAAATGATAATATTCCTAAGACAATTTATGAAATAGAAGGTGCACGTGATTGTGCGATAGAGATAAACTCATTCTCTAAGCTTGCTGGATTTACCGGAGTTCGACTTGGTTGGTCTGTTGTTCCTTCAAGCTTGAAGTTTGCCGATGGTACTTCTGTAAAACAAGACTGGAATCGTGTGATGACAACTCTGTTTAATGGAGCAAGTAATATTGTACAGCATGGTGGACTTGCAGCCTTAGATGAAGAAGGAATTGAAGAAACAACAGGTCTTGTAAACTATTATCTTGAGAATGCGAAGATAATGCAGAAAACTCTTACAGGAAGTAATTTTGCAGATAAGGGAGTAAAAGTTTATTATACTGGAGATTCACCATATCTTTGGGTCAAGTTTGAAGGATACAAGAGCTGGGATATATTCGATAGAATACTGGATGAATGCCATGTTGTTACAACACCAGGAAGTGGATTTGGTCCTTCTGGAGAAAGCTATATCAGGTTCAGTTGTTTTGGTCATAGGGCAGATATCGAAGAAGCTTGTAAGAGATTAGCTTCGTTTAATTTGTAAATTGACTTTGCATTAAGTATGATTGTATAGCATCTTTACAGATTGCATTTATGATGTGGACTGTAAAGATGCTTTTTTTTATAGTTGAGTACTGAAGCCGATGTTTAGCTTTATAGCCTGGGTCGGTCCTTTTATCAAATCAAGAAAGTTTAAGTTAAGTGAACTTGCTAAAGAGCCTCCCAAAAGATTGACATTTATAAAAGGTGTCATCAAAATATCGTACTTCCACTTAAAAATATTGACAGGATTTTCTGCCAATATCTTGAAATTAACATCGGTAATCAGTGTGGAGAAGTGTATTCCACATTTAAAAGATACGCTCCCGAATGTAAATTGACTTGATGTGATTCCTATATTATTTCCCACTGAGAATTTGGATCCAGGATATTTTTCCGGTATTATGCTCAGATACAACATATCTTTCATATTATCAACTGGAAGCATGAAGAATGCTAAATCAAGTTGAGCTACTTCTACAACAAATCTTGGTTCAATAAATAAATATATGTTTGATATATCGTTTTTTTTCGTAGTTGAACTCTTTTTGGCATCAAAGAATATGTTTCTGACTCCGGCTTGTATGAAGAGCGAATTATCGTAACTGTTTCCTATTAATACAGAAGCTCCTCCGTGCATTGTGAGTGTACGGACAAGTAGAAGGACTTTTTCGTCATTAAGAGTTCTTTCCATCGGAAATCCGAATCCAAAAATAGAATCGAATACTACTTTGTCAAATACGCCTCCAGCACGGATATCTGTATTTATACAATCTAATGTTTCGTCTTTTGTACCATATATATATGTTCCTAGAGCAAGAGTTTGGTTTACCTTTATTGTATAAGCAGCTCCTTTTCCATCCATTTTATATATCGAAGCGCCATTAAGTCCGTGCCAACTTTCTGTTAGACTTGAGGCTATTGATTTTACTCCAAATTGTCTCTGCAGGAAAATACTGGACCCTATTGGTTCGTAATTACCTATGAATACTGCTGCATAATTGGCTGTATTGCCAAGTGAAAACTTATATGTTGCAGATATCTCTTCGAGAGTAAAAAAAGAGTTAGGATTTGTGGCATTTGAAAAAATCTGTTTGTTGGATAGATTCTGGGTCTGGATATAGAATCCACTTCTAAGTAAAAGTTTGCTTGAAAAATCAACTTGGCCGGACATCATCATTTGTCCTGTCAGCTCATTGTTGTTGAGGCTTCCAAGAAGACCAGTGTATCCATTAAAGAATGGCATTTCAAATGCGGAGGCAAAGGGTATTGCAAATAAAGATATAATCAATCCGGTGATAATTTTTTTCAAATGATCCTCCCAAAAAAATGCAATAACACATTATATTATCGGTAAGGATTATGATAAATAATAGCAGTATTGGACTTCGGTTTTTACATTTGTAGTAGTCAAAAAAACTATGATTTGAGTGCAAATTTATATACTGTAAAACTAAAAATCAAAGATATTTTTTTTCATTTACCTTGACTAGTGAATTAAACGGGTTAGAATAAGAGGTATGAGTGATTATCTTGACGCAAACAATGAGGAACTTCTCAAAGACTTCTTTGCCGAAGCTGAACAGCAGGTAGATACTCTTGAGAGTAATATTCTCGTTATAGAAAATGATCCGTCGAATCATGACGCTATTGATGAGATCTTCCGTGCCGCACATACTTTAAAAGGTGGTTCTGCTACAGTTGAGATGACTGAGCTGGCAACTTTCTGTCACGATGTGGAAGATTTATTAGATGCTCTTCGTGGCAATCTTGTTACAGTAAGTGGACCTATTGTGGATGTGTTGCTTTCTTCCATTGATGTTATCAAGGCAATGCTCGAAGCAAGAAGCAATGGATCTGTTTACCAGGAGGATGTTGCTCCTATCGTAACACAGATTAAGTCATACATTCCTGCCAAGAATTCTAAGAAAAGTGGCGGAGCTCCTGTTTCGCTTCCAAGTGGAATGATTGGTGCAGCCCCTGCTGCTCCTGTGACACCACCTCCAAGTGAAGCTGCCCCTGTTTCTGCTCCTTCATCTGATAACGGAATGCCTCCGTTACCACCTTTGAGTGAGGATGATTATCAGGAATTAAAGCAAGCTTGTCCAGAAGGATTCAAGCTTTGGACTATCAATGTTACTTTTGATGAGTCAAATCCTATGAACAGTGTAGGTGGAATTCAGGTTTTTGCTGCACTCAAAAATTGTGGAACAGTTCTTAAGACTGTTCCAGATTTTGAAGCTCTTTACGAAGATGAGTTCCATCCTCAGGTAGTTTACTATATTGCATCTAATTCTACAGCTGCAGAATTGGAAGATACTGCATTCTTAATAGATGTAACTATTTCAGATGATGCACAGTTGATTACAGGACCTATTGCAGCTACAGCTCCAAAACCACAACCAGCAGTAGCTCCAGTTCAGCAAGCAGCCCCTGTTGCAGCTGCCGCACCTGTACAGCCTGTTCAGGTAGCCCATGTTCAGCAAGCAGCTCCAGCTGCTCCAACACCTGTTGCTGAACAAGCTGCTGCTGCTCCTGCAAGTACAGAACCAGCAGCAGCTGCTGCACCTAAAAAGGCAGCTCCAGCTGCAAATGCTAAAGCTGCAAGTAATGCTGCAGGTTCTATCCTTCGTGTAGATTCTAAGCGCGTTGATAACCTTATGAATCTCGTATCTGAAACTGTTATTACAAAAGCTGCATTTAACCAGACTGGTCTTCATATGGCAGATCTTCAGGTTCAGTTACAGACTTTGAATGTAGGTTACAAAGAGAGACAGCACAGACTTTGGGAAGATATTGCAAAATATCTTGAAGATGTGCAGCAGAATACAAGTTCCGTAAAGGATGCACGACAGAAGCTTACTGATGAGTACGGCGGAATGTCTGGATGGTTTGATTCATTTGAAAATGATTTCAAACTTACATCAAGTAAGCTGCGTTCTTCTACGCAGAACCTTGGTCGTATTGCAAGTGAACTTCAGGAAGGTGTAATGAAGATTCGTATGGTTCCTATCGGAACTATATTCAATCGATTCCCTCGTGTTGTTCGTGATTTGTGTCGTGATCTTGGTCGTAAAGTTAATCTTGTTATCGAAGGAGAAGAGACAGAACTTGATAAGACAGTTGTTGATGATCTTTTGGATCCAATCATGCACTGTGTTCGTAATTCTGTTGACCACGGAGTTGAGCCTCCTGATGTTCGTAAATCTCAGGGAAAGGATGAGACTGGAACAGTTATCCTTAAGGCATCAAACGAAGGTAACATGATTGTTATCGATATTATCGATGACGGTGAAGGTATTAATGTAGAGAAGGTTAAGGAAAAGGCTATAAAGAAGGGACTTATCAGTCCAAATAAGATTCTTACAAATCAGGATGCTTATAACCTTATATTCCTTCCTGGTTTCTCAACCAGTGATAAGATCAGTAACGTTTCTGGTCGAGGTGTAGGTCTGGATGTTGTAAAAACAATGGTAGAAAAGCTAAAAGGTTCTATCAATGTCACATCTGAGATGGGTAAAGGATCTAAGTTTAGTATTCGCCTGCCTCTTACACTTGCAATTATCCAGGGTCTGCTTGTTCGTGTTGGTAAAGAGGTTTACTCAATTCCAATTACAAACGTTATTGAGAGCCAGCGTGTTAAGAGAAATAGTATCAATACAATTGATAACTATGAAGTCCTTAATGTTCGTAATGAAGTTATCTCAATTTTGAGATTGAACAGACTTTTTGGTATAAAAACCACGACAGAAAACGATTACTGCTTTATAGTAATAGTAGGATCTCAAGAGAAGAAAATTGGTGTTATGGTAGATGCCTTAATTGGAGAGGAAGATGTCGTAATTAAGCCGTTACGTGATCAGTTTACTACTTCCCCAGGTATTGCCGGAGCTTCGATTTTGGGTGATGGTTCAGTATCGCTCATCATTGATGTAAGCCAGCTTTTGGAACTTGGTGTTAAACAGGAAATAGATGCTCAGCAGCTTCGCGAAGAAGAGGCAATAAGAGCTTCAATCAGAGGGTAAGTAAATATGTCTACAATTAACGAAAAACTTAATGTGCTTGCAGTAACAACAGAAGAGTCTCAGTCGGACCTTACCACTGATCAGCTGGAAGAGGAAAAGAAGAAGACTAGTATCGTAGACTATAAGATGGTTACTTTTTCTCTTGCAGGAAAAGATTATGCCATAGATATCATGAATGTAAAGGAGATTGCTAAGGCAGGACACTTTACTTATGTACCAAATACATTACCTTTTGTTCTTGGTGTGTATAACCTTCGTGGTGAGATTATACCTATTATAGATATCAGGTTGTTCTTTAACATAAAAGTTCCGGAGCGTGATGAGAATGCACTGGAAAACATGCTTATAGTAAATGTTGGTGAGCAGTATTTTGGTGTTGTAGTAGATGCAATAGATAAGGTTGTTGGTGTTCAGAAAAGTACGATACAACCACCTCATCCATTGTTCGGTGATATTAACATAAAATATATCTACGGAGTTGTTGAGGCAGAAAGAAGGCTCTATGTTCTCTTGGATATTGACAAGATTTTTGGGGTCAGAAGTCCTGAGGAAGAAAAGGAGTTTGTTGCCAATGCTAAAGCTCAGATAGAGCGGAGGCGAGAAGCTGCTGTAGCATTTGAGCAGGAAGAAGCTGCAAAAAAAACTTCAGTAAATATTGATGTAGTGATACCTGATGCGGCTGAAATCCAGGCTCAGCAGGTAGATTTAGGATTTATTTCTGATTCGCTGAAGAATCTGAATAAGTTTACAGTCAATTCTATTACCGAGAACTGGACTGCTAATCGTTATTCTGAATGGGTTGGTGAGCGAGGTCAGGAGAATACTCAGCTCCAGACTCAAGCTGATGCAGATGCATTCCTTAAACCTTTCTATTCACCATACACTGGTACTTGGTGGAAAGAAGATTATGCTACTGCTGTATATAATTCTTTGCCGGATAATCCAGCAAAAAATATTGTGGTATGGAATCCAGGTTGCGGAAAGGGTTATGAGTCATATTCTTTGGCCTGTATCCTTAAAAAGCGTTATCCGTCTGCGCGGATCAGGGTTTATGCTCATGATGTTGATTTGCTTAGTGTATCTAATGCAACTCTTATGACTATAAGCGAAGAAGCTAGTGCAGATTGGTATCAGCCTTACGTTACCAAAACTACTTCTGGTGAATACACGTTCAATAAGGAAATTAAAGATTCAGTAATGTTTGAGTATCATGACTGTGCAAACACCAATAATCTTCCTGATTTGGATATTGTATTTGCCCGTGATTTACTTTCCTTCATTCCGGAAACTTCTCAGCAAGCTTTGCTTGGTGAGTTCAAAGAGAAGATGAAGGGTAACGGTGTAATTATTGTAGGTGAAAATGAGAATATAGCAATTGATGGCTGGTCTGCCAAAGAAACTGGATCATTGACTGTCTATGCAAAACAATAATTATTAGAATCGGATACTATCTAGGGGGATATTAATGAGAGTCGAGTACATTAACCCGTTCGTAGAGACTTCATACAAAGTGCTCAAGGAAGTATTGGGGGGCGCCGATGTGAAAAGAGGTGACCTGTACCTGAAATCTACGGCGATGCCTGTTATGGGTGTTGCCGCACTTGTAGGTCTTGCCGGCGATGTTGAAGGTCGTGTTTTATTTGATATGACTTTTGAAACTGCATTGAAAGTTGCTTCTGCAATGAACTTTGATGAATTGACAGAGTTTGATGATCTTGTAAAGGCAACAATCAGCGAGTTGGCAAACTTGATTACAGCGCAGGCTGTAACTAAGCTTCATGAGCTTGGTTTTAAGTTTGACCTTACACCACCAGCTTTGTTTGCTGGAGAAAAGATGGAAATTGCAGCTTTAGGTGGAACTGATGAGAACGTAGAGGCTCTGATTGTTCCTCTTATCACTGACTATGGTAAAATAGAAGTCAACGTCGCAATTCGCGAACGCAATAGTTAAGGAGCATAAATATGAAGACAAAACAGGATTTTCCAACAATTAATGAGCGTCCGCCAGAGGGACTCAAGGATGATGGAAGTAAATATCGTGTTCTCGTTGTAGATGATTCCATGTTTGTTGCAAAACAGTTGACACAGATTCTTTCAAGCGACGGTTATGAAATTGTTGCTACCGCAGCCGATGGTAAAGAAGGCGTAGACAAATACAAGGAACTTTGTCCTAATGTTGATCTTGTTACCATGGATATCACTATGCCACGTATGGACGGTATTACTGCTCTAGAACAGATTATGGCATTTGATAAGAATGCACGTGTAGTAATGGTTAGTGCCCTTGGTAAAGAAGAGCTTGTAAAGAAATCTTTGCTTACTGGTGCAAAAAATTACATCGTAAAACCTTTGGATCGTAAGAAGGTTCTTGAACGCATAAGTGCATCTTTGAAATAAGACGGTTAGCTAGATTTTTAGAATATAAAACACTCTCTGGTTACTAAAACTCCAGAGGGTGTTTTAGTTTTAAAATAAATAAAGGACATAACAAGATGTCCTTATTATGTCCTTTATTATTTTTATAGCTAGAATAGAGTGTTTTCCCACTCATCCTTTAGTGATTTGTAAACATAATCCTTTAAATCAATTATCATTGATATTTTATCAGCAACATCATATTGGCTGCATAAAAATTTTATGTCTTCGAGCTTCAGTTTGTCCAAATAAGATATAGCATCGCTAAGTGAGGACATAAATCTATCTTGATCCGAATTATCTCTTGCACCTGGTTGCAATATACTGTTCCAGATAAAGTCTGCATTTTGTAAAAAAGTTTCAATCTCATCCATATATTTAATTATCCACTCCTTTTGCTGTTTTGTCAAATATTTGTGTTTTTAGTAGCCTTTCTAAGAAGAAAATGCTTGATATTTTAGAGAAATATAATAAAAGTTACAAAAAATGAAGAATATGGTGAAATTTATATGATAAAAATCGTTGACAAAGGAAAAATCCTCTCGTATAATTTTCATAGATAAAAAACATTAGTATAAAATAATAAAAAGTAATCTCTATTAATAAAGTTATTTTATGGAGGTTATTTATATGAAAAATTTATTGCCGGCTCCAGATGGGCGAAAGTATTTTTTGGACAATATCAGATGGATTGTCATAATGATGGTTGTCATTTTCCATGTTTTTTTTTACTACAATAATGTTGGAACGGCACCAACTTTTACCAGTAGAATACCAGGAATGGATTCAGACGGAAAGTATCCGATAACTTTTGCCAGTATTTTTCAGTACAGTGTCTATCAGTGGTTCATGATGCTTCTCTTTGTTGTTTCTGGCATTTGCTCGTACTACAGCATAAAATCAAAGGGTCGAAAAATATTTATCAAAGAAAGGTTTCAGAAACTTATCATCCCTTCAACTCTTGGTATTGCATTGTTCTGGTGGCTTAATGGATATCTTCTTTTTGATCAATATCCAGTATTGAATTCTATACCGGTAGCTGCTAGATATTTTGTTTATCTGTTTTTGGGCATAGGACAGTTTTGGTTCCTTCATGTATTGATGTTTACCAGTTCAATACTGTATATATTGACTGGTATCGATAAGAGAGACAGAGTGAGAAAATTTTTTACAAAGATGCCTCACACTGTTAATGTCGTTGTCTTGATATTCCTTGTCCTGCCTATATGGGGAAGTTCTCAGATTCTTAATGTTCCTAGTGTTGAAATGTATAGGTTTGGTGTTTATACAGTTGCATTTTTGGCTGGGTATTATATTTTCTCTTGTGATAATGTCCTTGCCAGTGTCAAAAAGATTGGCCCAACCTGTCTTGCTCTTGGAGTATTTCTTACTGTAATGTACATAAGAGAGTACTATGGTGTTTATTATTTTATCCAGCCGGTATTGGGGCAGCCTGAATGTATTTTGTCCGCCTGGATGATGATTCTGGGAATTTTGGGATGCAGTCAGTATTGCCTGAACTTCAGAAATGATTTTACTTCCTATATGAGTAAAGCTAGTTTTGGACTCTATGTAACTCATGTATTCCCTCTTATTCTAGCTGACAAACTTTTGATAAGTGTTGCGCCATATGTTGATGTGAACATGTTATATATCATATCAGCTGTCTTTGGTTATGGAGGTGGACTTGTGCTATACGAATGGCTGAAGAACATTCCGGTAGTAAATCATATACTGTTTGGAGTAAAACTAGATTATGATTTGATATCTAATCCTATCAGAATAAAATCTAGAAGACAGCAGTTGCAACAGATGTTTGCTCCTGCAAGACATTAAGTTATTTGTTCATGTTTATATGCCAGTCTTGTTCATTGACTGCCTTTAGTATCGTATCTTTTTTTAGATAGTAAAGGCAGCCTAATTCGGTGTACATTTTCTGGCATAGCTTATCCATGTAATAATAGTCTACGGTGACTTCTGTTGCGTACTCGCTCTTTACATCTGAGAGAATGGCTTTAAGTTCTGACGCTGTAAAGGAAGTTTTTTCACTTCCCAAAAGGTACACCTTCAAAAAAGAGATGCTTTCTTCTGTATAATCACAGCTCTTGTTTGAGAGAATCGATGTTCTTACAGAATCTATCTTGTTTCGTTTCCGATCTTTTATCCATTTTTGAATATCATCTGTTTGACGTAATACAGGCTCTTCTTTGGATATCAAGAAAAGTTTGCAACTCTTGATAAAAACTGCCAAAGTAACAGTTCTAAGATATGCATTATCTATGTTTTCTTTAGGCAGACCTACAATCTTAGTTTGGAGAATGTCATATATTTCTGTTGTAGAGAAATCAGATTTGTCACTTTCTTTAGATATAAAATTGGCAAGCATAAGTTCCGGGGTGCTAAGATTAGAATCCAAAATAGGTGTTGAATCTCTTTCAATCCTTAAGTCTTTAAACATAAACAATTCTCCTTGATACTATTATAGATTAAAAATTGAAAAAAGCCAAAATAGAAAAATCAAAATAGGTAAAATATTATAAAAATAGATACTATTTTTTTATTTTATAAAGATATAATGGAGATATTTCAGTGGATTCAATTGAATTGGTATTGAAAAATAAAGTTTGTAGACATAAATCTATACAATCTATATAATAAAGGGCTATGGCCGTTAAATCTGTAAAATCAAAAACAACTGCTACAAAAAAAGCTGCAAAATCAACACAATCAACAAAAAAAGCTGCAGCAAAAACAACTGCAACTAAAAAGACTGCAGAAAAGAAATCATTAGCAAGTAAATCTACTGCAGCAAAAACAAAGAGTACAGCGAAATCAACTGCAAAGACAGCTGCTAAAGTCTCTGAAAAAAAATCCGCTGCAAAAGCTTCTGTAAAATCAACAGCAAAAAAGACAACTGCTACAGTTAAGAAAACAACTGCTGCTAGTAAAAAAACAACTACCACAGTTAAGAAGACAACTGCCAGTAGCAAGAAGACTGCAGAAATAAAAGTTCCAGCAACTAAAGCTGCTGCAAAAGTCTCTGCTAAATCAAGCACTGTAACCAAAAAAACTCAATCTGTAAAAGCTTTAGCTGATAAGGAACCAACAAAATCTGTTGCCATTCCTGAGACTGTTATCGAATCGGCTACAGATACAAGTGTTTCTGATATGAGTGTAACTGCAACATCTCTTTATGACAATGTCATAGATGATATTGCTCCAATCCCACTGAATCCAATAGAAGTTAAGCTGGAAGTCGACAATACAAATATTAAAGCCGCCAAAAAAATTACTGATATGGAAAATAAAGATACAAAGAAAACAAAAGCATATGATGAAAATCAGATAAAACATCTTGATGCTCTTGAACATATTCGTCTTCGTAGTGGTATGTACATAGGTCGTCTTGGTGACGGAAGCAATCAGAATGACGGTATATATGTTCTTCTGAAAGAAATTATTGATAACTCAATTGACGAATATATTATGGGACACGGAAACCGTATCGATGTGATTGTCAAAGATAATCATGTGAAGGTACGCGATTACGGACGAGGTATTCCTCTCGGAAAAGTAATTGAATGTGTAAGTGAAATCAATACCGGTGCAAAGTATGATGATGAAGTATTCCAGTTTAGTGTTGGTATGAATGGAGTTGGTACCAAAGCTGTCAATGCTTTGTCTTCATATTTCAGAGTTATCTCTGTCCGAGACGGAAAATGTACTGAAGCTGTTTTCCAGAAAGGAAAAATTATAAACAACCGTACTGGTGCATTAAAAGAAAAGCAGCCTGATGGTACTTTTTTTGAATTTGTACCTGATGTTGAGATCTTTGGTAAGTACAACTTTAATATGGAGTTTGTAGAAAAGCGAATCTGGAATTACGTATATTTAAACTCCGGTCTTACAATAAGACTTAATGGTGTAGAGTTCCACAGTGAAAATGGTCTTTTTGATCTTCTTAGCAAAGAAATCGGTGATACAGGGTTATATCCTATAGGAACATATACTGGAGACCGATTGAAGTTTGCCTTTACTCATACAAATGCTTATGGTGAAAATCATTTTTCATTTGTAAATGGTCAGTACACAGCTGATGGAGGTACACACTTAAATGCATTCAAAGAAGGTTTTGTAAAGGGAATAAATGAATTCTTTAATACAAGCTTCAAGAGTGAGGATGTACGAGAAGGTTTGACTGCCGCAGTTCTTGTAAAAGTAAAAGATCCAATGTTTGAGAGCCAGACAAAAAATAAGCTTGGTAATACAGATGTAAGACAGTGGATTGTAAGTGAAGTCCAATCAGGATTAGATGACTGGTTGCATCGTAATAGTGAAGCTGCCCGTAAGATAAGGGAAAAAATAGAAGCCAACGAAAAGCTACGTACTCAACTTAGTGCAGTCAAAAAGGAAGCCAAGGAAGCTGCTAAAAAAATAAGCATACGTATTCCAAAGCTTAAGGATTGTAAGTTCCATGTTCAGGATGGGGTAAAGGGAGAAGACTCAATGATATTTATCACTGAGGGAGATTCTGCATCTGGAACAATGACTCATTCCCGCAATGCTAATACCCAGGCTATATTTAGCTTGAGGGGTAAGCCTGAAAACATGTATGGCAAGAAGCAGAGCGAAATATACAAGAATGATGAGCTGTACCAGCTTATGATGGCTTTGGGTATAGAAACTGATGTCGAAAACTTGAAGTACTCTAAGATTATTATCGCAACTGATGCCGATAATGATGGTTTCCATATTCGTAATCTTGTGATGACATTTTTCTTGGGATACTTTGAAGAGCTCGTTACCTCTGGCAGGGTATATATTCTTGAGACACCATTGTTCCGTGTGCGTAACAAGAAAGAAAATATCTATTGCTATTCTGAACAGGAACGTGATGCAGCTCTTGATAAGCTTGGAAAATCAGCCGAAACTACTCGATTCAAGGGACTTGGAGAAATCAGTCCTAAGGAGTTTGAACCGTTCATCAATCCGGAGACAATGCACCTTACACCTGTAGAAATAAGTCAGCTTAAGGCAATTCCTGAGATACTTGCATTCTATATGGGAAAGAATACTCCAAACAGACGAAGCTTTATTGAAAGCCACCTTTTAGAGAATGTTGACGCATAAGGAATAAAAATATAATGGCATATGTTAAGAACTTATTTGATAAGAATTTTATAGAATACGCAAGTTATGTAATCCGAGACAGAGCTATCCCTGATCTTGAAGATGGATTGAAGCCTGTACAGCGACGAATTATGCATACCTTATTTAAGATTGATGATGGTAGATTCCATAAGGTTGCCGGAGTTGTAGGAGAGTGCATGAAGTTTCACCCTCATGGTGACGCTTCTATAGGTGCTGCACTTGTTGTTCTTGCCAACAAGGGAATATTCATCGACAGACAGGGAAACTTTGGTAACATGTATACAGGGGATGAAGCATCTGCACCCCGTTATATAGAATGTCGTGTCCACTCGATTGCAAAAGATTTTTTATATAATCCTAACATTACAAAGTATGTTGACAGTTATGATGGTCGTAACCAGGAACCACAGGTATTTAGAGCAAAGATTCCTGTAGCACTTGTAATTGGTGCTGAAGGTATTGCCGTTGGTATGTCAACAAAAATCCTTCCTTATAACTTGCGAGAAGTTCTCGAAGCAGAAATAAAAACTCTTAGAGGGGAGGAGTTTGAGATTTATCCTGATGTACCTACAGGAGGATTAATAGACGTATCAAATTATAAGGATGGCAATGGAACAATAATTACTCGTGCCAAATTTGATATGAGTGACGAAAAGAAGATTGTCATCACAGAACTTCCTGTTGATTCAACTTCTGAAAGTCTCATGAATTCTATTGAAAAAGCCTATAGAAACGGAAAGATAAAAATATCAGCCATCGAAGATTATACTACAGACCATTGTCATATAGAAATTAAACTTCCTCGTGGTGTTTATGCCAAAGATGTAGAGAAGGCTTTGTACGCATATACTGACTGTGAAAAATCCATAAGTTGTTCAATGCTTGTCATCAAGGATAATTTCCCGGTTGTAATGACAGCAACAGAAATCGTAAAGTATTATGCAAAGAAGCTTACTGGTATTATCAAGGATGAGCTTGAATACGAAAGAGGAAAGTTAACAGAGGAACTTCATGCAAGGACTCTGGAACGCATCTTTATTGAGGAACGTATTTATAAAAAGATAGAGACAATGAAAACTGCTGAGGATGTAAACAAAGCAGTTAAGAACGGTTTCAAGAACTTTAAGGATGAGCTTGTAAGGGATGTAACTGATGAAGATGTTGAGACTTTGCTCAAGATTCCAATCAGAAGAATCTCATTGTTTGATATAAATAAGAATCATGATCAGGTTAAGGCAATAAATGCAAGATTAAAGGAAATCAATCGCAGGTTAAAGCATCTTACTGATTGTGCTATCGAATACCTTGAGGGAATGCTCAAAAAATTTAGCGAAGAAGATTTGGTTCGTCATACAGAAGTAACAACCTTTACCAGTGTTGATGTAAAGGAAGTTGCAAAGAGAGATATTCCTTTGCGATATGATGATAAGGGATATCTTGGTATAAAGGTTAGTGGCGGTAAAGAGCTCTTCAAAGTAAAAAGTATCGACCGAATCTTTATTCTACGTAAGTCCGGTTATTATACTGTACAGGATGTACCTGATAAACTTTTTGTCGATTCAGGAATGTGGTATTGTAATTATGCAGAAAAAGAGATTATTTCCAAGATTCTCTTTACTGTAATATACAGGGATCCAAAGACCAAGCTTTGTTCCATAAAGAGATGCCGTATTTCAGGATGGATAATGAACCGAGATTATAGTCTTGCTCCTGATGGAATGGAAGTGCTCCATGTTGATACAAGGGAATCATTTGATTTTACACTTCATTACACAAAAAAGCCAAGAGTAAAGATTGAGGACGAAACGTTCAATGCCGGCAATTTTGAGGAAAAGGGGTTGAAGGCTGGTGGAGTTCGCCTTGCAACTCGAGAAGTTGACAGCGTAGAAGTACAAGAAACTGCTGTAGAAGGTCAATTATTTTAGGCTAGGAAATATAAATGAAGGATAAACAAAGAAAACCAGACTATAAATATATGCATGTTTATTTGAATCAATGCACAAGACGCCATATGGGCAAAGCAATGTTTTCAGTTCTGCTGTTTACATTCATGCAAGCCTTTATCTATACATTTTGCTGTTGTTCCTATGGTTGTACCTCTTGTCCAGGAAATGCCTGGTGGCTTTTCGGAAATTGCATTTACAGTAGTATCTTTGATACTGATGGCTGGTGCCAATGTTTTAGTCAACATGCTTAATTATGGATTATGTGTCCTTATTACAAGGCTTGTGGAACGAAAATATGTGACAATCGGTTTTATGTTTATCGGTTTTAGGGAAAATACAAAGAAAGTATTTTTGTCATCGCTGATATTCACCGCTATTTATTCATTTGTCATTATTTTATTGTCTGTCCTCATGGTAATATTCAGGGATAGTATTCTTCCATTGATGACTACAAATCCAGAGTTATTAGCTATCTATCTTGGTTTGATAGCGTTTATCCTTCTGTTTATTTTTATAAGTCCGTTTGCTTTTGTAAACATAATTATTTATTTAAATCCATCTATAAAGATAGGTAAGGCATTTAGCCTCAGTTTTAAGCTGATGATCAGTAATTATTTTCATGCTGTTGGATTTATGTTTTATTGTGGTGGAATAAATCTTATTGTTGCTATAGTTGTCAATGTTATGAATAGTCTTATTCCGTCAAGTCTATCACAGCAACCTGGATTGTCTTTTATAATATTTATGTTGAGTATCACTGGATTTATCTGTGAGCTCAAGGCAATTGTTAACATGTATGTTTCAGTACCTTTGTATTACTTTACAAAAGTTGATATCATTAAGAGAGAATTTGAGTCTGATGAAGCTGAAGTATTGACAGATCAAAGTATCAACGATAATCCTGAAACTTTGCTTATAGATGTAAACTCTCAGGATACAGAGGAAGTCTGATGAAAGTTCTACTTGAAGAAGAAAGAGCAGAGCTTATAATAAAGAATTCCAGATTCATTGCTGAAACTTTTGTTGTTACAAATCAGGCTGAAGCTCGTAATAAGCTACATGAGATCAAGGAACAATACTTTGATGCAACTCATGTAGTTCATGCCTTTATCGTTGGAAAAGCTGGTGAAACTTGTGGCATGAGTGATGATGGTGAGCCATCTGGGACTGCTGGACGACCTGTGCTAGATGTCCTGAAAGGAACTGGCATCACGAATATACTTTTGACAGTGACAAGATACTTTGGCGGAACCCTGCTTGGGACTGGAGGACTTGTCCATGCGTATGGAGACAGTGCCAAACAGGTGCTTGCAAAAGTAAAGACCGAAGAGCTTGTTGAAAAAGTTCATTTCCTGTTTGATGCGGATTACTCCTTGTATGAGTCAATAAAACGTAGTTATCCATCATACAATATATCTCGCCTTACTGAAGAATATACTTCTTCAGTAATGGCTGAAGGAGATATCTATGCCAGCGAAGCGCAGGATTTTGCTTATTTTATCAAGAATTTGTCCAAAGGAAAGACGGAGGTAATCATAACACCATGCACTTGATTTTTATCAGACACGGGGATCCGGATTATGCAAACAATACTGTTACAGCTAAAGGAAAGATAGAAGCTGAATATCTGGCGGATCGTATTGCTGGATGGAACATAAAAGATTTTTACTGCTCTCCATATGGAAGGGCTCAGGATACCTTAAAACCAGCCATGGAAAAACTTGGCAGGACATATGAAGTCAAGCCTTGGCTCAAAGAGTTTGACTTTAGAGTAAAGGATCCTGTAACAGGTAATGAGCGTGGTGGCTGGGACTGGCTTCCCGATTATTACTTTGATAACAAGATTTTTTTTGACAAAGATAACTGGTATGATGCAGATGTCTATAGGAGTGGTGATTACAAATCTCATTACAAAGATGTATGTAACGGCCTGGATGAAGTCCTTTTGAAATACGGTTATAGTCGTAAAATCGAGACAAAACCGGTATATACTTGTACGCCTCATATTTCAGAGCCATATAGCCATGAAGAACATCTTATTCCGCACCAGAAAGACCTGGACGAAACTAATCTTGTTTTTACATGTCATCTTGGAGTAATGTTTACTTTGATATCTCATCTTACAGGTCTTAGTCCTGTTCAGTTATGGCAGGGATTCTTTGTTGCTCCTACATCAGTTACTGTATTGGGTGCTGAGGAAAGATTGCCTGGGAAAGTCTTTTTTAGAGTGCAGATGTTAGGTGATGTAAGTCATCTTACAAAGCATAAAGAAGATGCATCTGCTTCGGGATTCTTTGGAAACTTTACTAACTTCTAAGCCATCGCATTGCTCTGTGCGGTGGTATTAATCTTTCATAAACTCATTCTGCGCTTAACGGCGCTCTTTTAGGTTCTATTCTTACAATTTTTAGGATTTCCTCACTGACTTTTAGGTACAAGATACTGAACTTTCAGTATTTTGCCTAGGAGATTTTGTCTTTTTGCTTGGGTAAAACCGCAAAAAGTATCCAGTTCTTTTAAAAAAGTATCCAGTATTTTAAAAAAAGTATCCAGTTTTTTTTAAAAAGTATCCAGTATTTTTTTTAAAGTAAACAGTAAAATTTTAAAAGTACTGTTTACTTTTATGAATGTGCACAGTAAAAAACTATAAAACATACTGAGAAAGTAGCAAAAAGCTACTGTGATAGACGATGAAAGATACTGTGTAAATAGGTATAAAGTATGTGAGCTTTTGAGAAGGAGAAGCTATTAAGTCAAAATGATAACAGGATAGCGTTTTCGCCTTTTATATATCTTGGAATAGTTGTTTCCCTGCTAATGAATCCTAGAGTCCAGTATCTAAATTTTGATTGCGTCGAAACTCAAGATTGACAAAAAAAAGTGTTAATGATATGGTCTAATATCTATCATATCATTGTGATTTTATCAGTAAATAGTTTTGATCAATAAATAAAGTTCAAATTTTGTTTAGGAGATAAAACTTATGATAAAATATTTTTCCCCATTAGATGTCGTATCATTTATATCTTATCCTTCCTAAGTAAAAGACAATAATAGAATAAAAGGACCTCAAGAAAGGTTAATGATTTAATAGACTCTCTTGTTAATATCATGACAAGAGGTCTCTCAAATTGATTAATTTTAACATCTGTGGTGACAAACGTGATCGGGAATATATTTGTTGTTGCCATATTACAGATAGGAATAATCAGATATGTTTAATATAAAAGAAAATATTTATGAAGCAATCAAATATACTGAATTAAAAATCGAAGAAATAGATAGTCAAGAATGTAATGTAATTAGGCAAAAGATAAGTGAAAAGTTCTGCAGAAACAAAAAAAAATCGGATTTTTTGTGGGAAGATTTATTAGAGTATATGTCTATTTCTGATGTAAATGCATGGAAATTGTTAAAAAAAATGGTTAGAGGAAAATGTATACTTTTCTTTAATAGAATTGATGAAAATGTCATGTTTAAAATTAACTCAGAAATTGATCTTGACTATATATTATCTGAAACATATGGATTTGAATTCTATGTAACGGACTATGATTGTTCATATTTAATATGTTTCAATCATCATGATATTTTATATGGTTGTGGTACTATCTGTGAATTTCTGAAACTATGTGTATGATAATGACAATTGTTGGTGAATGGAAGCAAACTA
>JAZLGX010000019.1:0-130762 GCA_045616545.1 Treponema sp.
TTTGTTTGGTTATTCCATTATATCACGCAAATTTCTCGAAATGAAGTTCTTCATGCATCTTTGTAAAGTCAATTCCAGTTAACAACATTGCCATCTGTCTTGAATTGATTTCATTTACAGATTCTTTGTTTTTTGGCCATGGCCATCTATGCTTTTCAAGTTTCTTTTGCGCTGTCCAGAATCCGGTTTTATCCCACCATATTGCTTTTAAGATATTCCTACGTTTGTTACAGAACAGGAATACAGCCCCACTTAACGGATCTTTTTCCATAATGTTTTTTATTAAATGTAAAAGTTCATCTGTTGAGATTCTTAGATCTGTTACTCCTGGTCTAAGGAATATTCTTGTGTTTGTTAAGTCAAATTTCATAACTCAATCACCGCCTTTAAGATTGTCTGTAACTGTCCTTTTCCTATTGTAGAAGGTAGTTCAATAACTGCCTTTCCAAGTTTTACGATTATCATTTCTGCAGGCTTTTCGTAGCATGGTTCATCATCAATAATCTGAAACTTCTCGATTACTGGTTTTGTAGCAGCTTCTACTTCAACAAAATCTGAAATTTTTACTGCAGGTTGTTTAGGTGGATTCTGATCCCTGTATGATGACATTTTCTCATCAATGGCTTTTGTGATTGTTTCTTTTTTGATGTGATTTAGTTCGCAAAAATTATCTATGGACAGATTTGATGCTGCAACTCTGTCTAGCCAGAGTTCTCTTTTTGCTTTAGTTTCGAATAAATTCAAAATGGCCTCCCTTCTGGAGACCATTCTATTATGTAAATTTGATTAATTTTAGGTGGTGATAATTAGACGCTTACTTTAAAGTGATATTAAACTCAAAAAATTAAACTTTACAAATCAAAACACTCATGTTAGCATATTATTAAAGTGTTACAGATTTAAGTAATTTGATATCACATTTTAATTATTCAATCGGAGTTTTAAAGCATAATGAGCTATACAAGAAGCCTAAAAACATCGTTCAGAAGAGACTGGCAATTATATTTGTTGCTAGTAGTACCTCTTGCTCTCACTATTATTTTTAAGTATGCCGCATATCCGGGAATCAGAATGGCTTTTATGGACTATAAGCCTGCAAAAGGATATTCGGGAAGCAAATGGGTTGGATTCGGTACATTCATCAAAGTTTTCAAGGATGCCGACTTTCATCGTGCATTGAAAAATTCTTTGATATTCAATTTTCTTGACTTAATCTTTGGATTTCCAATGCCGGTTATTCTGGCTCTCCTCTTGAACGAACTCAGATTCACTGCATTCAAGAAAGTAAGTCAGACAATCCTTTATTTACCACACTTTCTTTCGTGGGTAATAATCGGCTCGGTTTCTCTCACGTTATTCAAAACAGAAACTGGACTTGTCAATATATTCTGTGTAAATAATGGTATTGTTAACGAAGGAATACCTTTCTTGACCGAAAAATTTCATTGGGCAGTGACTTATATTGCAATCAATGTATGGCAGACTATGGGATGGGGATCCATCATATATCTTGCAGCTATAACAAATATTGATGAACAGCTATATGAAGCTGCAATGATAGACGGAGCTAATCGGTTCCAACGTCTAATTCATATTACTTTACCAGGTATTAAAGGAACCGTTGTTACTATGTTAATAATGAATCTTGGACGTATTATGGGCTCTAGTTACGAGCGATTATATGCAATGGGAAACGTAAACGTAAAAGAATTCCAGTATCAGCTTGCCATCTATTCTTATGAAAAAGGTCTTGCAGGAGGTAACTTCTCAAGGGCAACATGTGTCGACCTATTTGCATCTCTAGTTGGACTTCTCATGGTAATTATAACAGACCGTATCGCAAAGAAACTTGGCGAAGATGGTTTAATCTAAAAAAGGGAGTAGTAATCATGGCTGAAAAAGAAAAGGCAAGATCATTTGGCGGTAAAGCCGAAGCTCGTAAAACCAGTAACATTATAACAGATGTATTGATTGTTCTATTTATTACGATACTATGTTTAACATGTATAATTCCTTTCATTCACCTTATAAGCAAATCTATAAGCAGTAATGAAGCTGTATTATCCAAGAGCGTATATCTTCTTCCAAAACAAATAACACTTGAGGCATACAGACAGATATTCATGGATGGGCAGCTCACACACTCAATGCGCTACTCTGTTCTTGTAACCGTTATATTTACAGTATTAGGTTTAGCAAGTACCGTTATGGCCGCATATCCTCTTTCTCGAAAAAGACTTAGAGGCAGATCTGTGTTCACATTTATCATAATGTTTACAATGTACTTCGGTGCTGGATTAATTCCATCCTACCTTCTCATGAAAGATTTACATTTACTTAATAACATGTGGGTTTTGATTCTGCCATTGATATTCAGCCCATATAATTTCCTTATAATGAAAAATTATTATTCATCATCTATACCTGACAGCTTGGAAGAATCAGCCTATCTTGATGGAGCAAATAATTTCCAAATCATATGGAAGATAGTACTTCCTTTATCTAAACCGATACTTGCAACTATTGCTTTATTCCTTGCCGTAGGTAGATGGAATGCATTCCAAGATAGCAAATATTATATAACAACAAAAAGCAAGCATATAATACAATATCTGCTTAGTCTCATGGTTTTAACATCTGCCGACCAGTCTGTTTCAATATCTGAAGCAACTGCAGCAGACACTACCCCTGAAGTACTTCAAGCAGCAGCTGTCATGTTTGCAACAATACCTATAATGCTCATTTATCCTTTTGTTCAAAAATACTTTGTCAAAGGTGTAATGATTGGAGCTGTCAAAGGTTAATTAATCCCCATCAATTTGATTTTAGCAATGAGATTTATCAGAGATTCATATTAGGAGGAATATATATATGAAGAAAATCACTAAAAATGTGTGTGCCAGTGTATTTGCACTGCTGGCAGCAGGTTTACTTGCAAGCTGTGGAGGAAAATCAAAAGAAACGACTTCGGCAGGCAAGATGGATTTGAACGGTGCTGAAGGTATAGCTGGATGGAAAGCCTTTGACCAAAACGTAACTATCAAAGTACCAGTGTATGACCGTGGAAAAGCAGGTTATCCTGCAGTAGACAACAATTACTGGACAAAATGGGTGCAGACAAACTTTGGTGACAAATATAATATTACAGTACAGTATGTACCTATTCCACGAGGAGATGTAATGACAAAATACTCCATGCTCATAGCTGCTGGAGATACACCAACTATCCTCATGGAATACGACTATCCAAAGGTAACACAGTGGGCTAATGATGGAGCAATGCAAACAATAGATCTTAATGCATTCAAACATGTTGCTCCAACATATTACCAAAAGATGGTTAATAATAATCAGTTGGGATATACAAAAGTTAATGGCGAAGATTACTTTGTCCTTTCAGAACGACCATACTATAACACTGGATATACTTTCTGGACTTATGTACGTATGGACTGGCTACGTAAAGTAGGCTATGACCATGTACCTGATAATTACGCAGAATATTGTGACGCAATGGATAAAATCATTGCTGCAAAACTCACAGACAGAGCTCCTGTTGGATTTGGAATTCCTACTTCTCCTTATGTAGATAACTTCAGTTATAGAGATTTCCCTGCTGACGAAGAAGAATGGGTAATGAACTCATCTCTTGGAACAGCAAGCTTATCTTGGACACCAACAAAAAGAATGCTCAAAAGGCTTAATGCGGAGTACAACAAAGGATATCTTACAAAAGAATTTGAACTTGACCTCGACGGCAGCCAGGCAAAGACAGACTTTATCAACGGAAAGACATATAGTTATGGATATTATATGAGTCCTACAGTAGAATGGCTGAATGCTTTCTATAAGAATAATCCAGGAGCAGAACTTGCACTTGCAAAGGGATCAACATCTGTAGATGGTGATGCAATAAAAGTAGTACAAGCACGTGCAGATAATCCTTTCGGAATGATTGTTGGATTCAGTTCTCTTGCTAATCAGGATCAGCTAAAGGCTGCATGGATGTACATGGAATGGATGTGCCAGGAAGATACATTATTCAGCATGCAGTATGGAATCAAAGGAATCAACTATACAGATACCGATAGCCAGGGTTATCCATTAATGATAAACCTCGAAGGTTCAGGAAAAGAAGAAATGATGAACCACAATGATAACGTTGATATGTGGTGTATTGTTGCTGCATCAAAAGCAAGAAAGACAGGTGAAGACTCTATTAAATCTATTGCACCTCAGAACCTCCCACAGGACTTTACAGATGATATGATAAAGGCATATCAGGAAACAAAGAAAACAGCAGCAGAGGGACGTGCATATACAGATCCTATTTTTGCAGTATCTATTGATGAGGAAAGCGAATACAATGCTTCTCTCTTCAGCAAGTACCAGGAATACTTTGTAAAACTCATCAAATGTAATCCAAGTGACTTTGAAAAACTTTATGACCAGTACTCAAAGGAATATGACGATGCCGGTTATCGCGAAATCAAAGAAGCTCGTCTAAAGGCATATAAAGAAGGCAAAACAACAAAACTCCCTGCTAATACACGCAAATAACATGTTTGAATTAGAGTATCCTGAAACTATTCTTTTTAGGATACTCTTAAGTCATAGAGTTCTCCATCTTGAGGTCACAATTGTAGCCACAAATTGTGACCTCTTTTATTTTTAGCAACCATGATTTTATTAAAGTTATTCGTTATAATCATGATATGATTACTTTACTTTCAAAACTTTTTATAAAGGACTACAAAAACTATTCAAAACCAGAAATACGTACAGCATATGGAGTACTGTGCTCGGCTTTTGGTATTTTTCTCAATATACTTTTATCAATATTTAAGTTTATTGCAGGAGCCATAAGTGGATCTGTTGCACTTACAGCTGATGCTCTTAATAACTTATCCGACGCAGCTAGCAGTGTTTGTACAATAATTGGATTTAAGTTAGGTGCTAGACAACCGGACAAAAATCATCCGTTTGGACATGGACGTATGGAATATATATCAGGTCTCATAGTTTCTGCCATAATTCTACTGATGGGGGTTGAACTCCTCACATCTTCAATAAGAGCTATCATAACACCAGAACCTACAGAATGCACTATTCTTTCAATTATAATAATGATCGCAGCTATAGCAGTAAAATTCTATATGTACTTTTATAATCATTCTATAAGCAAAAAAATAAACTCACCTGCTCTTGATGCCACAGCAAAAGACAGTTTTGGAGACGTCCTCAGTACAGGAGTTGCGCTTACAGCCTTAATTATAGGCCAATGGACATCTCTTCCAGTAGATGGAATCGGAGGTTTAATTGTATCCTTCTTTATCTTAAATGCTGGTCGCGAAGCTGCAAAAGAAACATTGGATCCTTTACTTGGACTTCCACCGGAAAAAGAATTTGTTCACGAGATTGAAAAAGAAGTTTTAGCCCATAAACCTATATGTGGCATCCATGATCTTATTGTTCATGATTATGGTCCAGGAAGAAAAATTATATCTCTCCATGCTGAAGTACCTGGAGATCAAGATGTTTTTGCATTGCATGATGTAATTGATATTGCAGAAGTATCTCTGGCAACAAAATTTAACTGTTGGGCAACAATTCACATGGATCCTATTGATACCAAGAACCCAAGACTTAAAGAATTAAAAGAAGAAATTCAATCCATCATAGAAGCCATAGATAAACGACTGAGTGTACATGATGTAAGAATAACTCCTGGGATAACTCATTCCAACCTTATATTTGATATACTCAGACCACTTGACTGCGAGCTTTCAGAAGACCAGCTGAGAGATAGCATCGCAGCTACAATACATGACAGACATAACGACATATACTGTGTAATTACAATAGATATGCCGTTCATCTGATCTATTGAGGGGCAATAAATTAAAGACCATTAAGATAATCTATAATACCTTTGATTAGCGAACGAACTTCGACATATTGCTGTTTTTGCAAAAGTCCTAGGCTTGTAATCACAGTATTATCTTTCTCCGCTATAAAATACAAATTATCAACTTGCACGTAACTGTCAATTGCCTTTACAATAGGTGTAAACCCATCCTGAAGTTTAGCGGCTCTGGCATTTTTAGTCAGAGCCCACCATTGCCAGTCAGCATAGCTTTCCGTAGGGAACTCTCTGAATATCCTATGTTTTCTATCAGCAATAAGCCCCATATATCCGCTCTGACTCTTGAATGTAATCTTTGACCAAAAATCAGTACTAAATTCAGATTTTATTGATCCTTTGAAATTATCTTCAGTTGCATCAGGACAAACAAGAACTTTATAACCTTTTGCCGCAAGTATTATAGATTCATTATAAGAAGAAGTAATACGTACATTTCCATATGTTTCTCCAGCTTTATACTCAGGGACATTATCTTCATATACCCATATATTATAGCTATTTGTATACCCTCCTATTTCCAGCTCTATTGTATATGCACAAGGAGCATCTTTAGAATATAAATCAAAATATCCTTCACACAAATCAGACAAGACTCCCTGCTCTGCATTGAATCTTCCAAAACCTTTATAATCAATAATCGAGCCATTTTTTTTGAGATATACATTTACTTTGTCACAGATATCTTCCCTGCCATAATTAGCGACTTGAACTATAAAATGGAGACTCTCTTGGTTTGTGTACACATATTTATCCATTAATAATAAAGGAACAACCGAACTAAACTGTTTATTTATCACTGATGGTTCGGCCTTAAAATAAGGTTTGACTCTTCCATGACTATTAACAAATCCAACTACAGCTGTTCCCTGTCCTGGGAAATCCTGAAGTCCAAGAAGGCATAAACCTCCCATATCTCGAGTACGAAGAGCAGCTTCTATTTCTTCACGATAGCATAATGAACTCAAAGCAAGACTTGCATTGACACGCTCATCCCAATCTCTATCAAGACCTCTGTCCTTAGCTCGTTTTTCAACATATCTGTAATTATCAGGTATTGTTATTCCCCGGAATTCACCAATTTCTTCAAAACTTGGAAGACACTGGTATTGACCTACTTCAAAACTCATTACAGGTCTGTCATATTCTTTTTTTATTATTTCCAATACACTGTCATAATTATTTCGACTATTAGGGTAAACATTATTGATAAACCCAGCCATCGAAGCAGAACATCCCCGAAGCATATCTTCTCTGTAATTACTTGCTGTATAGAAATCACTTTTGCTATCTGCACCTTTTTTCCCATAAAAAGCATTTGAAGCACAGGTATATAACCTTGTGCTATCAATATTGCGACATACATCCATTATCATATGCATATTAGAAAGCCCTTCATCACTGCATCCACTTTCGTTTCCAAGGCTAAGCATTACAAAACTTGGATGATTTGCATAAGAATGAAGTATAGCCACAACCTCTTTCATGTAATAGTCGTTTTCACTTGCAGTCTCAAGACATGTGTGCGGATTCCAACAGCTAAGCTCAACTTGAGCCATTATACCAAGAGTATCACAGACCTCAAACGCAGCATCCGGAGGGCAATATGAATGAAACCTTATAAAGTTGATTCCATAATCTTTATAAACTTCAAGAAGCCTAAACCATTCCCATTTATCAAGGGGGACATACCCTGTTTCAGGGAATACAGCACAATTCGTTTCCCCCCTGAGAAAAACACGCCTGTCATTAAGTGTAAAATAACTTAATCTCTTATTACTAAATGTTCGTATACCAAAATTTGTAGTATATGAGTCCAATTCATTACCATAAACCTTTATACTATACATATTTCCTTGGTATTCATCCCAAAGTAATACATCACTCTTCAGAGGAATATGATTAAAATAATATGTATTGCTTCCTCCAGCAACTTTTTGTGCTTCTACACACTCTTCAGCAAAAGCATAGGACTCTAAAGTTATCACATCCTGATAATTAATGAGACTGTCTACATCAACTCTGACATCTACCCAATTACTACCTGGGTAAACACTTACATTTGTAATTACTGCCGGTCTAGTTATAAAAAACTCTATTCGACCAAGAACTCCATTCCAATTAGTTTGTGTCTCATTAGTTCCCTGACTTGAATATTTTATAGAATCAGCAGGCCAATCCTGATAATTATTATCTACACAAAAAGCAATGACATTCTCTTTTTTCAGAACCTCTGTTACTTCAAAGACATAAGCAGTACTTAATGTACCTTCAATAAAGGGAGGTACTTTCTCATCATTGACATATAAATCCAGTTTACGGCTTCGTTCGACATAAATAAAAGCCCTTTGTTTTCCAGTCGTAGTCAACTCGTACAAATCATCTTCATTAACACAAAAGGCTCTCTTGTACCATGCTTTTCCACTGTAAACAAATCGTCTTGTAAATCTTGTTGTAATTATATCTCTGCCAATTAAATCATCCAAATCGGCATCAGGGTGCCATTTATCTAGTTTTACATCCTTTCCACCAATTCTATTTTCTTCAAGAGTACCAGGTAGATAAGCTTTATATCGATTTCCACTGGACAGAGTTACTTCATACCTACCGCTTAAGTCAAATCTTTTTAGTACATCTATGTTTTTCATACTGCCTTTTATCCCAATTATCACTGAATCATACAAAGTATATATACTTTGATTGTCGGAACAAAAGCAGCATTATTAAATCCGGCATATCTATAGTACAGGATGATTTTCTATTGCCAATGCGGTTTTATTTGGTAAAAAACTCAAATTATCCATAAGAACAACAAGACTCTGATATATTCCTCCTCTTACAACAGCTTTATCAGGGTTTACATTATTAGGTATGATTCCAAGTTCGATAGCTTTATTTATGCAATAAATCTCATTAAGATCTTTGCGACTATTTTTATCCGATAACGCTCGCACTGTAAAAACACATAAATCTCTATACAAAAGATTTTCATCAGGTCTAAACATCCTCTGATTTACGGTTCTACTATCTATAAGATTATTCTGAAGACATACTTCGACAAAACCACTGTACCATTCAATCTTATCCATATCATAAAACCACCCGCTATACGGATGAACAGGAGCAATATTTATTGCTTTGCATAATACCATAAGGAATTCAGCTCTGGATAAATATTTTTCAGGATGTATATATAAAATACAAGGGTCTAACAAACCTCTTCTAAACGCCTTAGTCACACTATCAAGATATTCACTATCCTTAATATCAAGATATGGTAACGGTATATCAAAAATCGACCCTTCGCGAATCTCAGGGGCAGGAGAATTACTGCAGCATTCCTTTACTTCGTAACTTGAATTTTCTTGCATATAGCTGCTCAATGGAGTCTGTTTTTGGGCCATAACTTCATGTACAAACATTGATGCCAAAAGCAAAGCACCAGTATCATTCGTATGAGTAACATCTCCACGTACAAAAAAATCATGAGGATCAGCACAACTATTCCAATATTCAAACGATTTTTTGTGCAGATTGATAAACTGAATATTCATCGTATCAGCTAAATACGAACATGCAAGTTCATAACCACTAAGTAAGGAATAAGTCTCTTTGCCATCTTTCAATGGAATCCTGCTTATAGGGGAAACAATCACAGGATAAGCTCCATAACTAGTTATTTCATCCACATAACGCTTTAGGTTTGTAAGATATCCTGTAAATGGTGATAGATATCTTCTTTTTTGATCATTATGTCCAAACTGTATAATAACAAAATCACCTTTACGAATATTATCCTGTATAATCTTGTAATGGCCATCTTCCCTAAAGCAAGTTGTCGTCATACCCGAGTGAGCCAAATTACATACAGCAGCATCCTTGACGTACAAACTTAACATCTGAGCCCATCCTCCACAGCTAAACTTCTGATTATAAGGACTGATAGCACTCTGATCCGTCAATGTAGAATCTCCGGCAACCCAGATAGTACACAGTTTATCAATATCTGTACTTTCTACCTGTTCTACAGTTATTTCAGATAATCCGGCATTTTTTCCTGTAACAGAAACAAATATAATTTTCTCTTCCTGCATACTGTTAGTATGAGCAATGATATACGGAGTAACATTGACATAGAAAGATTTTATATATTCCGAACCTTTTTCTAGTTTACAGTCATAATCTACAAAAGCTCTAAGATTAGTATAGAGATTCATCCCCTCTACTGTATCCTGAGCATAGATTCTTACTGTAACTTTATAAAGCCCCCAACTGCTGACTTTGATTTTTGATGTCAACGCATAGTTTTCAGATTTATCCGAATTTACATATATTCCCCAATCAGTGGAAATATACGAATTCCCATAGTCACACCTAGAAGCTTCATTCAAGAACCATCCGCCATTATAAAAGCTATTAACAGATGGTATACAGGAGTTTTGAATCCGATGGTCCACAATAAGATCTGAATTTAAACCAGATGCAAAACTAAATTGCTTTTTGAACATTTATTAATCTCCCCCCATACATAAGTGATCTTTATGCACATATATTATAAACCAAGGGAAGAAGATTTGTATCGAATTACTACTTAAAAAAGGGCTAAAATCTTAATTTATCAATAGTTTGATTATATAAAACGACTGCAATACTTAGTGTTTTTTGCTATATATGTTGAAATTCTTTTATTAAAGGATTATTATGTATGTGGTCATTTGATTATCGTTAAATAACTTACTTTAGTTTAAGAGGTTTTATATGATCCAGAAAGAAGAATGGAATGGTTTTAAGGGTCGTTTGTGGACAGAAGAAGTTAATGTCCGTGACTTCATCCAGAACAACTACACACCTTATGAAGGTGATGAAAAGTTCCTCGTAGGTCCAACAGATGCTACAAATAAGCTCTTTGCAGAGCTCCAGAGATTACAGAAGGAAGAACATAACAAGGTTTCTGTAGGTCTTGACGGAAAAGAAAGAACTGGTGTTCTTGATATGGATACAGAGATTGTAACAAGTCTCACAGCTCATCCAGCAGGATATATTTGTCCAGAAGGAAAGGAACTCGAACAGGTTGTAGGTCTTCAGACAGACAAGCCATTGAAGAGAGCTTTCATGCCTTATGGTGGAATCAACATGGCTGTACAGGCTTGTGAAATGTACGGTTACAAGGTTAATCCTGAACTCAAGAGAGTATTTACAGAATACCACAAGACACACAATCAGGGTGTATTTGATGTTTACACACCAGAACACCGTGCAGTTCGTTCAGCTCACATCTTAACAGGTTTGCCTGATACATATGGACGTGGACGTATCGTTGGTGACTACCGCCGTGTAGCTCTTTACGGTATTGACGCTCTTATCGCTTTCAAGCAGGCTGATTTTGCTAACATCGGTGACGGAACAATGACAGAAGAAGTTATCCGCCTCCGTGAAGAAGTAACAGACCAGATCAAAGCCCTCAAGGGAATGAAAGAAATGGCTGCTCTTTATGGCTATGATATTTCTAAGCCAGCTAAAACAGCTAAAGAAGCAGTACAGTGGCTTTATTTCGGTTACCTTGCTGCTATCAAGACACAGAACGGTGCTGCTATGTCAGTTGGTCGTGTATCAACATTCCTTGACATCTACATCGAACGTGATCTTAAAGCTGGAATCATTACAGAAGCTCAGGCTCAGGAACTTGTTGACCACTTCGTAATGAAGCTCCGCATGGTACGTTTTGCTCGTATCGAATCATACAACCAGCTCTTCTCTGGTGACCCAATTTGGGCTACTCTCGAAGTTGGTGGTCTTGGACAGGACGGACGTTCTATGGTAACAAAGAACGACTACCGTTTCCTCCATACACTTGAAAATATGGGTCCTTCTCCAGAACCTAACATGACAGTTCTCTATGCTAAGAGACTTCCAGAAAACTTCCGCCGCTACTGCGCAAAGATTTCTATCGATACATCTTCTATCCAGTATGAGAACGATGATGTTATGCGTCCAGTTTGGGGTGATGACTACTCTATCTGTTGTTGTGTATCAGCTACAAAGACTGGTAAGGAAATGCAGTTCTTCGGAGCTCGTGCTAACCTTGCTAAGGCTCTTCTCTACGCATTCAACGGTGGTAAAGATGAAGGTCTCAAGAAGGGAATTCAGATTGGACCTAATTATGAACCAATCACATTCGATACAATCGACGCTTCTAACTACAAGGTAGTTGAACAGAAGTACGTTGCAATGCTTGAATGGCTGGCTGATGTTTACGTAAACGTTCTCAACGCTATTCATTACATGCACGACAAGTACTACTATGAAGCAGCAGAACTTGCTCTCGAAGATACAGATATCGAACGCTCATTTGCTACAGGTATTGCAGGTTTCAGCCATGTTGTTGATTCTCTCTCTGCAATGAAGTATGCAAAAGTACACGTAGAACGCGAGACTGTAGAAGTAAAGGACAAGGCTGGTAATGTTGTTGATACAGTTACACTTGTTAAGGACTTCAAGGTAGAAGGAGACTTCCCACGCTACGGACAGGATGATGACCGTGCAGATGACATTGCAGTATGGCTCTTGAAGACATTCATGAACATGATTCGCAAGCACCCAACATATCGCAATTCTATTCCATCTACATCTATCCTTACAATTACTTCTAACGTTGTATATGGTAAGGCTACAGGTGCTCTTCCTAACGGACGTCCAGCAGGAGCTCCATTCTCACCAGGTGCTAACCCATCTTACGGTGCAGAAACAAAGGGTCTCATCAAGTCTCTTAACTCTGTTGCTAAGCTTCCATACCACTTTGCTTTGGATGGAATCTCTAACACACAGACAATCAACCCAAGTGCTCTTGGACACGATAAGGATGAACAGATTGCTAACCTTGTGAACATTCTTGACGGATACTTTGATATGGGTCCAGAATCTGGACACACAGGTGCTCACCACCTCAACGTAAACGTATTTGGAGTTGAAAAGCTTAAGGACTGTCAGGCTCACCCTGAAAAGCCAGAATATGCTAACTTTACAGTTCGTGTATCAGGTTATGCAGTTCGCTTCATCAACCTTACAAAGGAACAGCAGGACGACGTTATTGCTCGTACTTGCCACGCAGCTCTCTAGTTATAGACTTCTAGCTATAACTAAAAGCTAAGAGTATAAAAGTCATTGCAGGTGACTATCGTCTGCAATGACTTTTTTTTTGCTTTTTAGTCACTTTTTTTGAGGTATTTTATGTCAAAGGGATATATATCTAAGCTTGAATCTTTTGGATGTGCAGATGGTCCAGGATCTCGTTTTATCATTTTTTTTGCAGGTTGTCCTTTACGCTGTAAGTTTTGTCATAACCCTGACACTTGGGATATGTCAAAGGGAACTGTTTATTCAGCAGAAGAGCTTATAAGCGAAGCTCTTACATGCAGAAGTTACTGGGGCACAAAAGGCGGTATTACAGTAAGTGGAGGAGAACCTCTGTTCCAGCTTGATTTCCTGCTAGAACTATTTACTAAAGCCAAAGAAAAAGGCATTAATACCTGTATTGATACAAGCGGTGCTTGCTTTACTAGAGAAGGAGAATGGTTTGAAAAGTTTAAACAACTTATGAACGTAACAGACACTCTTCTGATGGACATAAAACATATCAATGAAGAAGAACACATCAAACTTACAGGTAAATCAGGAAAAAACATCATCGATATGTTCCGGTATCTTGATGAAATAAATAAACCTATATGGATCCGACATGTTCTTACACCTGGAATTACAGATAATGATGAATACCTCACCCAGACAAGAGATTTCATTCGTACATTGCACAATGTAAAGCGTGTTGAAATTCTTCCGTATCATGGTCTTGGTGTTATTAAATATAAGGAACTAGGTATGGAATATGCCCTAGATAAAACAGAATCTCCTACAGCAGAGCGTATTGCAAATGCAAAAACAATTTTGGAATGTGATAAATATACTGGATGGAAGCAATAATTAAACAACACTCACATTTTTTTTATTGAATTAGAGCACACCCAGTTATAAAGAGGATTTATTTCTGGATGTGCTTTTTTTTGTAAATAGTTAGCCTAAGCTATTGATTAATTCCAAAAGTTAGTCTATATTAACCATAGGAGTTAGTTATGCTTAACTTACTTCTAGTTACCTTGAATATAAAGTAAAGGTATGGCAGGTATTCTCCTTACACAGCCACAAAGAAAATGTCATACCTTTACTTTTTTTATTTAATAATGGATGTATTAATTATGAAAAAGTAGTTCTACATTGACATTGTGTGCGTTTTTACCCATAAGTCCATTTCTGCCATATCGATGACTTATGGGTTTTTTGTATTTAAATTTATGTACTTTTAACGTATACTTGCTTTCATGACTACTGAAAACAAAAATCAATTAGACTTATTTCAAACTCAAGATATCAATACTCCGGTTACATCTCTAGCCCCTTTAGTTGTTTATACCGATGGAGGTTGTCATGGCAATCCTGGTCCAGGAGGTTGGGGATCTGTAATCATTGATGATAAAGATGTAACTGAACTAAGCGGAGGCGAAGCACAGACAACAAATAACCGTATGGAACTTAGTGCCGCCATAAATGCATTGAAATATATTGCTAAAACAGAAACACTAAAATCCAGAACTGTAAAAGTCTACAGCGATAGCCAATATGTAAAGAACGGCATCACAAGTTGGATAACAAACTGGAAAAAAAACGGATGGAAAACAGCTGCAAAAAAGCCCGTTCTTAATAAGGAGCTGTGGATAGAGCTAGATACATACTATTCACAACTAGATGTGCAATGGAACTGGGTAAAAGGGCACGCCGGCATTAAATATAACGAAATCTGCGACCAATTATGCCAAAAAGAAATAGCAAAGTTTGAGTAGATTCAAAAATCCCCTTACAGAGTCACTCCATAAGGGGATTTTATCATATTTCTTCTGCCTTTATCACAAAAAGTTTTATTCCTTCATTCTTAAATTTAATTTTGACAGCTCTTATCACAGATTTGACCGCATCGAGATCTTTATCTTCTATATAACTCACAAGAATAAAATTTGTTTCTGGCCACGTAGTAGTTCCTAGCTTATAGTCATTTTCCCCTCTTCCATACGCAAGAGGAACTTTTGTGTACATGATGTTAGGTACATATTCTTCCAAAGCTTCAGTAATATCTTCTTCAACTGATTTATTGCTAAAAATTTCTATACGAAGCATTCTATCTATTCCTCCACTTTTATCTCAATGCGACTATGTTTCCTTTTCCCTTTATTACGCATGATAAGACTGTACAAAACAGGAATAAAAAACAATGTAATAAAAGTCGAACTAGTCAAACCTCCGACTACTGCGACACCAATAGGTTGAACCATACTGGCGCTACCGCTGGAAGCAAAGCACATTGGTATCATACCGAGAATAGTAGTTAAAGTTGTCATAAGTACCGGACGAAGACGACTACAGCCTGCCTGATAACAGGCATCTAGCAGAGAAACACCTCTTTCAACAAGAAGATTTGTATAATCAACAAGAATAATACCGTTATTTACTACAATACCAACAAGCATAATCACACCGACATACGACATCAAAGAAATAGCTTGCCCAGTAATCTTGTAAATGAATACAACACCGATGATCAAAAACGGTATAGTCGTAATATTGATTATCGGCGCTTTAAAACTTTCATAAGTTGCAGCCATAACTGCAAATACAAGAATTACAGCTAACAATATTATCTTGTAGATAATCCTGTTCTGCTCCTGCATACTTTTCCATGAACCTTCATATGTAACAGAAACTCCATCAGGAATAATGTAATTACTGGCAATTGCTTCTTTAATGCGGTCTTCAACTATATTGTTATTAAGGTCTGTGAGATTACCTGCCTTTACTTCTACAATACGTTTTCTGTTATCATGATAAATACTGACAGGTCCATAACCTTTTGTTACCTTTGCAAAGTTAGCTACACTAACCATACCATTAGTACCGCGCACAAAAATCTGGTCCAAGTCCAATATATTCTGTCTGTCCTCTGGTCGTAACATTACATATACAGCATAATCCTGTCCATCTTTTCTGTAAGTAGTCGCAGAAGTACCTTGAATTGATGCCCTGATTTCACTTGCAACAGTATTTACATTTACACCAAAATCATATGCTCTCTGACGATCTATTTCTATTTCAACCTGAGGGAGTCCTTCTGTTACATCCATCGAAGGTTCACCAACTTCATTCATATTCTCAAGGATTTCACAAAGAACTTTTGCCGTTGCCATGGAACTATCTAATGTATCAGAACTCACTACAAGAACAAAGTCATCTCCAGAAAGTTGCTGTCTCATACCACGTCCAAAGCTAAACGTTACATCAGTATATCCCGCAAAATGTTTTCTAAGCTTACTTTGTATTGTCTGGGCAGAATCAATTTGCTCGCTGGCAACAGGCAGCTGAATCTGTATGTTACCTGAATTAGAAGAACCTCTACCTCCGCCAACAGTTGTAATGAGAGTACTGTAGCCTTCAATCTCTTCTTCGATTATATCTTGAAACTGATAAACAATAGATGCAGTTTCCTCAAAAGTTGTTCCTACAGGAAGCGTAATTCTCAATGTTACACTGTCATCGCGACCTCCTGTGATCATAGCTTGTCCAAGAGTTGTATAAATCAGCACAGAAACAGCAAGGAGAGTAACACATATAAAGACAGATGCAAATCTGTACTTCAAAGCAGTTTTTAAGACTTTTCCATAAACAAACCTTATTCCATCTTGAGCCTTATTAAAGGCCCCATATAATACGATAAAAAAGTTGCTCTTTAGCGGTTTTTCATTACGATTGGTCAGAGGCAAGAAATATCCAGCGAGAACAGGAACAAGAAAAATAGCTACAAACAAAGATGACAAAAGGGCAATTACAATAGTAAAGATAATTTCCTTGAACATCTGTCCCATAAAGCCAAGTTCATTGATAAAAATGATGAATGGAACAAATACACATATTGTTGTCAGGTTACCAGATACAACGGACATCATCATTTCCTGACTTCCAAGTATTGCTGATATATTAGGTTTTGCACCACGACTGCGATATGCATAAATATTGTCTATCATAACGATTGATGCATCAACTATCATACCTACACCAAGAATCAAACCTGTCAATGTCATCATATTAAGTGAAATTCCAGCAACATTCATTGCAAGAAGTGTAATAATCATTGATAGAGGAATGCTGATACCAATTATTATTGTACTCTTAATTGAACACAAAAAGACAAACAATATTATTATCGCAAGTCCTAATCCCTGTAGGCCAGATACAACAAGAGTCTTGATTGTATCTCTTATTGATTCAGTTTCATCTGAAATTATAGAAAGAGTTACATCACTTGGAAGAGTTTGTTTAAGCTGATCAATCTTTTTGTAAACCTCATTTGCAACTTTTACAGAGTTCGTACCTGACTGCTTGGAAACAGATATATACACCCCAGGCTCACCATTGATATAAACTTCATTAGTGGCTTCTGAGTGACCAAGATATACTCTTCCAAGATCACTTACCTTTACACCATATCCATTTACTGTCATTACAACAGTATCTTTTATTTCTTGCAGATTTTGATATTCACCAGTAGTACGAATGGAATAATCTGTTTTTCCTTCTGTTATTGTACCACCACCAAGCTCGATATTCTGACTTCTAAGTTGACTTGCTATACCTGAAATTGTAAGGCCATAAGCTGCAAGACGATTCTGCTCCAGTTCGACACGAACAATAGCTGCTTTACCACCAGAAGCGGAAGCCTCAGCTACCCCCTCAGCTTGTTCAAGAATATCAATTATATTATTCTGAGCGATTGCATAAAGGTCATCGACAGTCCGGTTTCCTCTGAGAGCAATACGCATGATAGGAGAATTATTCCCACTGAACTTTCTGATTGTAGGAGTTACACCATCAGGCAACTGTCTTGTAACACGATCAAGCTTTTCCCGGACTTCGTTTGTAACTTCATCAAGATCTGTTCCATATGCAAAGGATAAAGAAACCGAACAACCTCCTTCGTAGGAAGAGGAAGTCATATTTTCAAGATTACTTACGCTGACAAGAGCATTCTCAATAGGAGTTGTAACAGATTTTTCTACTGACTCAGGGCCAGCATTAGCATAAGAAGCACTAACTGATAAAAATGGATTTTCAGTATCAGGCATCATACTAACAGATGTATTACCAAGGCTAAAGGCTCCTATAAACCCCAGCATGGTAAATATCATAAGGATAAGTATTGGATGCTGTAATGTTTTTTCGCTTAACATTATTACTTTTCTCCTTTTCCCTGTTTTTTCTGACTCAAGTCCCCTTTTGTAATATCAATAATTCTGGCACCTTCGCTTAATACTCTCATACCTTCTATTACTACAGTTTCTCCTTCATCCACCCCACTCAAAAGCTGTATCTTATTATCTACAACATTACCAGTCGATACTTCACTTTGATGTACAGTATCATCATCATTGACAATGTATATATACTTTTTATTACCTTTTTCCACTATGCAGGACTCTGGAACAGCGGGATAACCACTATAATCCCATGTATAAAGCTTAACTTTTGCAAACATACCGGCATTGATTCGACTATCCCCTCTATCAAAGTTAAGTATAACAGTCTTTGTACGGGAAGCACTATCAACAACAGGAGATACCTTCGTTACTGTAGCCATAAATATATCTTCCGGATATGCCTCTAGTACAATTTCTGCTTTTAATCCTGGCTTTAATGCAGCGACATACCTTTCAGGGACTTTTGCAGATACCTGAAGATTCTTTACATCTCCAATCACAGCAATTACAGTAGAAGCATTTACCTGTGTACCAGGCTTTACAGTACTCTTTGTTATCGTCCCGGTAATTGGTGCTATAACAGGGCTTTTTGCATATTCAATTCCAGGTTGACTAGGATCAATGTAAGCAATAACTTCTCCAGCCTTAACTGCAGAACCTAGAGATACCTTTACATCCACAACTTTACCGGAAATAGATGGAAACACATCAACAGACCTCTGTGTTTCAATTTCTCCATTAGTATTGACATAATCCCTAAGAGTAACAGCTTCTGCAACCTGTGTTTTTACAGAAACAGCATTTTGCTGGCCTCCCATTCCACCAAATCCACCTGGAAACCCAAAATTTTTCTTTGCTTTATTTCTTGTATAGACTAAGGCTGCTGTCAATGCAATTACTGCAATACAAAGAACGACAATTGCAACTGTTGTTATTACTTCTCGTTTTTTCATGATATCCTCCTATAAACTTCCACATTAGCAGTTTCATTGTGAAAGACAATATATCCTATTTACCTAAAGAACCAAACGGTACCCCTACCGTATTTTCCAAATCAAGAATACTACATATCAATGTGTATGCCTGAGACATAAGATTAACTTTTGCCTGATTAAGATTATCAGCAGAATTCTGAAGACTCATAATATCTTTGACACCTCGATTATATGCATCAAGGGTCATATCATAACTCTGCTGAGCAACTTCGATATTTGCCTGTCTAAGCTTGATAAGTTCCATGTATTGGTTAATCTGTGTCAGATAATTGTTAACACTTATATCATAGGATGTTTTGGCATCATCTATCTGAAGTTGCAGTTTTTTTATGGTGTCTTTTTGTTTTTGTATACTCTGAGCTCCTGTTGACCAAGGAAGATAACCATCCAGCGGTATATTAGCTGAAAGAGTCAATGTCCCGGGGTTGTCATACTTCTTGTTTGTTACAGAAGCATTATAATTATATCTAGCAGAAAAAGTTGGACCCCAAGCACTAAATCTAGTAGCAAGCAGAGCGTTTCGGGCAGTTTCCAGCTGAATTGTCAGAGATTGTATGTTACTGGAAACTATTTCAATACCTTCCAGAGTTATCTCCTTAATACTAAGAATATCAGCCAGACTACCTGTAAGTGTTATTTCTTGATCAAGAGCAAGCCCTAAAGTCTGCCGTAAATTTACAAGATCACTTTCATATAAGTTTTTTGCTTCCTGCAGAGATACTTCCGCATTTTGATAATTTACCTGAGCAGATAATACATCCAATCTAGAAAGGCTTCCACTGTTATACTTTGTTCGATTGGAATTATATTGTCTTTTAGCTGTCTCCAAATTTCTTTGCTTAAGATTAACATTCTCGATATCATACAAAATTTTGTAATAAGCTTTGCGAACATTAAGTTCTATTGTTCGTAAAGCTTTTTCGTATGTAAGTTCCGACTGCTCATAGCTTAAAGCTGCATTACGTATCGTTGTATAAAGCGAAGGAGTTAAGTTAATTCCCACGGAACCACTCAAACTTAAGCTTGTTACGTCATTTAAGAGATTATCTGTAAAACTTACACCAGCACTAATATTAGGACTTATTGAGTTCCATGAAAAATTATTGGCTCTCCTAGCAGCATTAAGCTCGACTTGACTCTGCTTAAGGCTTAGATTTCCTTCCACAGCAAGATTAACAGCATCATCTATACTTAAATCCAGACTATCTTGTGCTGATAGAGGTAAAGCCAGGATTGTCATCAATGCCATACCCACCAACAATCTCCCCGATGACATTTTTACTTTTAGCATTTTTTTCCTCCGCATAAAAGATAACTATACAATATCTTTTTTTTTATATCAAAAATTACTTGTTATATTATGGATAATATTTTGTTATTCATCTAAAAATCCATACACTGATTTTTGGAAGATTCCATACCCCCTAACTCTCAAATCAACACTGATAATTATAAAGAATAATCTAAATCTTTTTAATATTTGATTTTAGAGATAATTGAATATTATTAATTTTTTTTATACAATGCTTCTACTATGGATTTGATCAAGAAACTAGAAGACCTTTCTAAGCGCTATGAAGAAGTCAGCAAACTTATTGCCGATCCTGATCTGGTAAAAGACCAGAAAAAATACAAGGATACAATGCGCGAAAATCAGTATCTGTCTGACCTTATGGATTTATACGCACAGTACAAGCAGATACTAAAGGGTATCGAAGACGATACAGTTCTTATCACCGAAGAAGAAGACCACGATATGAAGGAACTGGCCCGCGAGGAACTTAAGGAACTCGAAGAACAGAAGCCAAAGATGGAAGAAACCATCAAGTTAAAGCTTATTCCGCCTGATCCTCTTGACGAAAAGAACATTATTCTCGAAATCCGAAGTGCTGCCGGTGGAGACGAAGCAAGTCTCTTTGTCCGCGATGTATGGGAAATGTATTGCCACCTTTGCGAACGTAAAGGCTGGAAATATGAAACTATGGAAGTTCAGGAAACAGAAGTTGGTGGTTTCAACAAGATTGTAACATCCATCATAGGTAAATTTGTTTACGGAACACTTCGCTGGGAAAGTGGAGTTCACCGTGTACAGCGTGTTCCTGCTACAGAAAGCCAGGGTCGTATTCAGACTTCTACAGTAACAGTTGCAGTTCTTCCGGAAGCTGAAGAAGCTGATATCAAGATTAATCCTGGAGATGTACGTGTAGACGTTATGCGTGCCGGAGGTCCAGGTGGACAGTGTGTAAACACAACTGACTCTGCAGTACGTCTTACTCATATACCTACAGGTATAGTTGTTATCCAGCAGGATCAGAAATCACAGATTAAGAATAAGGAAAAAGCTTGGTCCGTACTTAGAGCAAGACTTTTTGACCTTGAACAGTCAAAACTTGATGCAGAACGTTCAGCTTCTCGTCGTGCAATGGTAGGAAACGGAGACAGATCCGAAAAGATCCGTACTTATAACTACCCTCAAGACCGTGTAACTGATCACCGCATTAACTTCAGTCAGCATAATCTTCCTAGCTTTATGGCTGGAGATATGGATGACATGCTTGATGCTCTTAACGTATACGCTAAGGAAGAACAGTTCAAGGAGATTGGAGACTAAAAACTGTCCCCAACCAGCAAAGGAGGTCTGCATTTGCAGACCTTTTTTAATTCTATCTCGAAAGGTAACTTATGAATATCAGAGAAGCACAACTTCATGGACGCAAAGAATTAAGTAGTTCTCCATCTCCAAATCTGGACGTAGACTGTCTTTTACAGACAATTCTTAACTGCGACAAGACACATCTTATGTTTCACCGGGAAGACACATTATCTGAAGAGCAGATATCTATATTTAAATCATATCTCAACATGAGAAAAACAGGATTACCCATTGCATACATTACAGGAACCAAGGAATTTTATGGAAGAAACTTTTACGTTACACCCGATGTCCTTATTCCAAAACCAGATACAGAGTTACTAGTCGAGAAAGCCCTTGAAATAATTGAATCCAAATCAAAAGCTAAATCAGCTTCCATAATGACAATCTGCGATATGTGTACAGGAAGTGGTTGTGTTGCAATAAGTATCGCAGCCGAAATAGAATCCCGTAACATAATAAATCCTGAGCAATTTCCTTCTATTATAATGGCAGATATAAGCGAAAAAGCCTTGGACATTGCAAGAGAAAATGCCCGACGTATACTGTCTCCAGTTGCTCTCTCCAAAATCAAGTTTGTCCGTACAAATCTCTTTCTGAATATCGGTGGAACATTTGACTTGATTATTTCAAATCCTCCCTACATACCTTACGATCAGACACTAGAGCTTCTGATAGATGGAAGGAACGAACCTGTTCTTGCCCTGAATGGAGATATAGATATAATGGGAAATCCTACTGGAGACAACGATGGTCTCGGCATTATCCGCAATCTTGTACCCCAAGCCTACCAACATCTTGCCCCAGATGGAGTACTTATTGTAGAAAGCGGAGAGTATAATGCCATAAAAACTCAGTATATATTTGATGCAACCGGCTTCAAAAACACAGAAATTTTCCTTGATTTGGAGGGGCAACTGCGAGATACAATCGGATATAAATAAATATCAGTTATCTCTGCTTGGCGTATTTAGTTTTTTCTTCCTGAATACGCTTGCTTTTTTCTTTATTGGCTTCCAAAATCTCTTTTTCTTTCTGAGTCTTCTTACTTACCGCATCAGACTTATCCCACTCAACTTCCACACTACGATGCTCAATATCCGGTATACGCAAGAATGTAAGACAATCCGCTGTATGAACAGTAATACCTCTGCTTCTGGATACATAGCCAACTATAGGATCCCCTGGCTTAGGTTTACAGCACTGGGCTATCGTAATAAGGAAGTTAGTTGTATTTCCTATTCGAATCCTACCCGTATAATTAGTTACGTGAGTAGTTTTTTTTGATTCTCTCTTACGACGCTTTTCCTCTGCCACCTGTTTGGAGTGCAATGTATTGGCAATTATTTCCGCAGCCCGCTTTTCTTCAGCATCTTTATCGACAAAAGTAGGATCATTCTCTGTAAGCCAGGAATGGATTTTCTGCCTTGCCTTGGAAGTCTTTACAGCCTTAAGCTGTCCTTGGGTAGGATGAGCCTGAGGATTTGTCATTACCTCTATTATCTGAGTATTTTTTAGAGGAGCTGTAAGAGATATAATCTTACCGTCAGCTTTGGCTGCAACCAGCTTTTCTCCAATTCCAGAATGTATGGCATAGGCAAAGTCTATGGCATTGGCTCCCGCAGGAAGTTCTTTTACATCACCTTTAGGAGTAAACACATAAATAGAATCTCCCAAAAGCTCATTCTTTAGTTCATTGAAGAAGTTTTCGTCAGTAAGATGCTCATCACGAAGCTCCCTAAGCTGATTGATAATACTGAGATCCTCTGCCTTAACCATATCATGATTAGTACCTTTCTTGTATAACCAGTGACTGGCTACCCCATGTTCAGCAACATTATGCATGTCCTGAGTACGAATTTGAATCTCCAGAGGTTTTCCTTCACACATTACAGTCGTATGAAGAGACTGATATCCGTTAGCCTTAGGCATAGCAATATAATCTTTAAACCTTCCTTCCATAGGTTTCCAGAGACCGTGAACAATACCAACCAGAGCATAACAGTCCGCAGGTTCTACACAGATGATACGCAAAGCCAGAAGATCATATAACTCTCCAGGTTCCTTATTTCTCTTGCGCATCTTCTGATATATGGAATAAAAATGCTTGGCACGGCTCTTTATGCTGACACTAATACCAGCCTTCTCAGTGGCTGTATAAATACTACGCACAGCCTTATCAAGATACTCACCACGTTCTGCTTTTTTTTGGGCAACAATGGACTTTATCTGCTGGAAAGCTTCCGGATTACTGTACTTGAGGCTCAAATCTTCCATCTCGCTCTTTACATCCGACATACCAAGACGGCTTGCAAGTGGACACCAGACATCTATTACTTCCTTAGCAACAGCTTTTTGTGCTTCTTCGCTTACATTCTTGAGATTGCGCATACGATCAAGACGATCAGCCAGCTTTACAAGAATAACACGGATATCATCCACCATAGCAAAAAGCATCTTTCGGATATTATCAGCTTCCTGGAGAGATTTGCTCTCTATCTTGAGATTAGTTATTTTTGCAGTACCATTACAGATATTGGCAACATCTTTTCCAAACTTTTCTTCGATTTCACCAAGACAGTCATTATCAACATCAAGTATGTTATGAAAGAAACCTGCAATAATGGCATCAGCACCAAGTTTTGTCTCAGCCAGAATACAGGCAACTCTCATTGGATGGAGATAATACGGCTTACCGCACCAACGTTTAAGTTCGTCAGTTTTGGAATTAAGATAAGTCCATGCTTCACGAATCTTGACTTCGTCTTCACTGGTATAGTTATCTCCATACACTGCAAAAAACTTGTCTATAAGCTTATGCTGATCAAGATCTACAATATCATCTTCAAAATTCTTATCCAAAACCGCCTCCCCCCTTTTTTGACATTTATCTGCCAGTATCTCTGAACTGACCCTCAACATAAGAATTATCCTTGGATCTAAGCATATTGCCCTGAGATAATTTCATATTTGTGTATATGACACATGGATGTCCATCACATACCCAGTTATAAACTTCTCCAGTCTTAGGATTAACAAGTTTAAAATCGGCATTATTTACCTTTGATGCAACAATATCCGGAGTAACAAGCTCAAGTTCAGTATCTTTTTTTATCATATTAAGAGCTTTCAGATTATACATTCTATATCCATCTATTTCCGTTACAGTTGCAAGATGGCGATCAGGATCATTCTTACAACGCTCATCCCAAGCTTTCTGAGCAGGTTCACAAAGACTGTTATATTCATCTGTAAGCTTTTTATTAAGATCTGCTCCTCTCTTGAGAATATCCTGCATCTCTTCAGAAGAAAGTTCAGCTCCAATCTCTGCTGCAAGTTCATAAGGAGAATCACTGGCTCCACTTACAGTAACATCAGCCTCACTCCTGTTATAATAAAAGCCAGTTCCATAAGGACGATGACTAACTTCATATAACATATCAACAAAAGGTTCTGCTTCTTTTTGAGTAATCTTGCCTTCCAGGGCATCGAGAGCTTTACGGTATGCACGAGTAATCATCGCAACATAATAAACACTCTTCATGCGACCTTCTATCTTAAGGCTATCAACTCCAGCATCCCTAAAATCCTTAAGATGATCTATCATGCAGAGGTCTTTACTACTAAGTACGGCAGTAAAGTTTTCACCCTCATAAACAGGGAAATATTCATCAGGTCTCTTGTGTTCCCTTAACACCATAGCACCACTTTGGGCAATCTGGCGGGATTCCTTACTATAAGGACTGTCGTATTCATGCCCGATAGAAGTATTGTCTACAAGAACATCATAATCCCAGCGGCAGGTATGAGAACAGAAACCACTTTGAGCGCTGCGACCATTAAGATATGCACTCATAAGACAGCGACCGGAATAGGCAATACACATAGCTCCATGAACAAAGGCCTCTATCTCCATATCCGGAACAGCATCTTTTATTTCTTTGATTTCCTTGAGACTAGCTTCCCGTCCCATGACAACACGCTTAAACCCAAGAGACTTGTACATTTTGACAGCTTCCCGGTTCATACAGCTTGCCTGTGTAGACAGATGAAGTTCTGCCTCGGGGAAGTTCTTTTGTATAATCGGAACGATTCCAAGATCCTGAACGATAAACGCATCAATAGGATACTCCTTGAAATAAGGAATATTCTCGATAAAGCGATCTATTTCACTGTTATGAAATGAAATATTAAGGGCACAATGAAGCCTTTTGCCAGGAAACCTGTTCTTAAGCTCCACAACTCTTTTATATTCATCTTCGTAAAAGTTATCTGCCTTGACCCTAAGCGAAAAGTTCTTAAGCCCGATATAGGCAGCATCTGCACCATAAGTATAACAATACTCAAGTTTGTCAACATTACCAGCTGGTGAAAGTAATTCCATTCCAAGACCTCACACTACAATATCATTCTTACGTAAAATCTTCTGTCTCTCTTCCTCTTCCTCATTATTGAGGGCATCTCTTTTTGATATATAATCTCCAACTTTTTCTACAGCAAGATGTGACTCCCGCAAATATTCATCTGCCATCTGGAACATAAACATCATATTTTCCCAGACATCCACTATACATTCAACTCCAGCCTTATCCAGCTTTTCCTTTAGTTCTTCTGCCTGCTGTTTAAGGATTTCCTTTTCCCCAAGCTGTATATAAAACGGAGGAAGCCCCTTGAAAGCCTCATCATCAGCCCTTAGTGCAGAAACAAGAGGATTGGATATGTTGGATGCAAAAGTATACAAATCTACGGCACGATGCATTTCAGCCCCTGTAAGAACCTCATCAGAACACCGCTTGTCAGCTATAAGCTTACATTCCCCGGACAAGTCAAGCCAAGGAGAAAAAAACACAATATTCCGGACTCCATTAATATACAAGTCCTTAATCTTGAATATAAGTGCCATAGCAAGACTTGCTCCACTACCATCTGCGGCAATAACAATCTGAGGTTCATATTTTCTGCCGCCAGTATTTCGTTGTTCCAGCTCAGACAGAACCTGATTCTCTGCATAAAGAACACGGAACACACTTACAAGGTCATCTATACTGGCAGGGAAAGGATTTGTCGGCGCAAGGCGAAATTCAGGAACAACAACCCGGCAAGACGACTCATTAGCCAGACTGGCACAAAAACTCCTGTAACTAGCTCTGGAGCCTCCGACAAAGGAACCTCCATGAATATAAAGTATAATCTTGTGAGACGAATAAACATCAGGAACCAGAAGGTCACATTTGACCTGTCCATACTCCTTTTCATACAGCTCTACCTGATTAGGTAAAAATACACTTCCAAATTTCTCTTCCAGTGTCGCCTTAAAAGGCTCTACATCCCCTTTTGTTCCCAAAACGAGGGTTCGAAGTTTTTTTACAGCTGCTTTTCTATCTACTTTCATACTCATATCTTTATAGTATAGCAAATAAAAAGTGTTTTTGCTATAATTTTAGGATAGTAGAAAAAAACATGAGGTCTAGGAATGCCTATAAAAATTGATGAAGATTTACCTGCAAGAAGTACACTTGAAAAAGAAAATATATTTGTGATGACGGAGGAAAGAGCTCAGTCCCAGGATATCCGTCCATTAAAGATTGCAATTCTTAACCTTATGCCAACCAAAGAAGTAACGGAAACACAGCTTTTGAGGCTTTTGTCCAATACTCCACTGCAAATTGACATTTCTCTTGTACAGATAAAAGGACACATATCCAAAAACACCGATGATTCTCACTTAAAAAGGTTCTATATATCAAGTGATGAACTATATAAGAACAAATATGACGGTATGATTATCACAGGAGCCCCTGTAGAGCAGCTTGCTTTCGAAGAAGTTGACTACTGGGACGAAATGTGCAAGATAATGGACTGGGCTAAACAGAATGTATTCTGTACCCTTTATATATGCTGGGGAAGCATGGCAGGTCTGTACCACCTTTATGGCATAGATAAATATTCCGTAAAAGAAAAGTTTTCGGGAATATATTACTCCAAAATGCATGAACCTCACGAACCTCTTATGAGAGGATTTGATGACTATTTCCCTGTTCCTACATCACGATATACAACAATCTCAAGTCAGGACATAAAAGACAATGACCAGCTTGTACTTCTTGCAGACAACCCTGCAACAGAAGCAACCTTAATTAAATCTAAGGACAACAGATCAATATTCATGACAGGCCACCTGGAATACGATCCAGAGACATTGGCAAATGAATATTTCAGGGATTTACACAAAGGCCTTAATCCTCATATACCAGTAAACTACTTTACGGACAATGATCCTCAAAAACCAGTAATATCAACATGGAGAAGTACAGCCCATCTGTTCTATTCCAACTGGCTAAACTACTACGTATATCAGGCAACCCCTTACAGACTGGAATAGAAACAAGAACCAGTATTCCCGTGCATTGGATCACCACAAGCACGGGATAGTTTGGCACACTTTGACAGGGATTTTTTACATTCCATCTAATTAGGCACTTAATCTGCTAAGTTGCCAATTATCTAAAAAATTGAGCCTTATCTTAGTATTATTTTCGATGGACTCTAGACTCGCGAGTACAGCTTTTATAACAATAATTTCACCAAGATTGCCATTTTATATTGCTTTCCATAAGCATTTCTACAATTAAAAGATTCTTCACCCGTTTAATAACTCTATATAATCCATTAGCTATAATCTTTTATTTAGTACTTGACATTCAAAAAAAGATACCTTAAAGCATCAGAAATCTGAAAGTATTTCTTTTCTTTTCTGCTGATATTCGGATTTATCTACAATTCCTTCATCATACAGTCGCTTTAACTTCTGTAGCCGTTTTTCAACAGTATTTACACCAGAGTAATATTTCTTCTTTTTCTTTATTACGTAAATATGACAAATTCTAAAAGATTGAATACCTGTCTTGGATATTATACTATCTATCATTACATTGAAATAACTCATAAAGCTACTGATATCAACAGACACATTACCCGTCGAATGTTTAACAGAGTTTCCCGCAACATTAATTTTCTTCAAATTTTTATAAAGATTCGGATCTTCTAAAATTGTAATGCAAATATAGTTTATAGCAGCTATATAATTATGAGTTGAAGACATATCTTTATTTACAACTTCATCAAGGAGTAAGGCTAATCTCGTTATATAATTCTGAAAACTTGTAGAAAATGAAGACTCATATCGTCTATTCACATCTTCCTTCAATGATTCATAACAGGCTTTTGTTGTCTTTTCACGAAGTCGATTCTTAATGAGACTTTCTGCATTATCTACGACAACTAACAAATCACTATCGTTTTCGCCATCATCTTCATCATCATACTCATCGTCGTCATCTTCATCATCGTACTCATCATCGTCGTCATCATCGTACTCATCATCGCATGAATTTACATAAGATCCCAAAGAATTAATCAATTCACTATATCCCCCAACAAGAATTTCACCAAATCGTTTATTACGCTCACGTCTTTGTTCACGCGAATTCGAACATTCAAGGCATATCATATTTTCCCGATTAAAAGCATCACAAACCATAGCTTCATGCCACTTCATTTTTCTTTTACATATACTACATATTCTCATATAAACAACCTCTTAATCAGTATCTCATATGTCAGATCAAGTACTTTTAACGATTCAACCTGTGCATTTTTTACTACACCAATAGATTCAGAATAGATTCTATTAAATACTTACAACTGCTCAGACGTAATTTCTCTTATTTCGATATGGAATGTAAACATTAATCTAATAAATTTTATTTTTACCTACCCTAAAACACAACCTAATTATCATGCATTGAATATATCATCACTAGTATACGTAGTATTACTTACATCCAATCCTTCTAAATTTATATTTATCTCAACATCATTCTGTTAAAAAAACTTCCATACACGCTCTCACTTACTAATTATAAATTCAGTTCTAATTTTTTAGTACTATCATTAGAACTGACAGGTATCATCAAATAAAATACATTATAAGCATTCTTAAAGGAGTTTTCCTTCCATTGATTTTTTTTGGATATAGGTAAATGTTAAAATTGAGCATTCTAACATTTACCGACAGCACTTCAGACTACTAACAATCATATTTCTTTTTTTATATTCTTCAATCAATCGTTCATTAAGTCATACAACATGTTCCAACATAAAAAAACTAATCTTCCTCGACAGTAATTTCAGTATCCTTTTTTGCTACAAAGCAATTTCCGCAATCATCTATAAAATTAAGTCTTATCTTAGTATTATTTTCAATAGATTCCAGACATGCAATTACAGCTTTAATAGAAACAATTTCGCCAGGAATAACATCTTGTATCTTCTTTTTCATAAACATCTCCACAATTTGAATCAAATATAATCTCAACACAACTGCTTTTCAATTCTCATAAAATCATCCTCGTGCGACACCATCTTTTACCCAATCATGACCTTCACTATAATCTTCATAAGGGCATCCCCTTAATCCACTATTTTTATCTCTCCACCAGATATCAGGACAAGTACATTTTGGAACTCTTATCCCGCATTTTGTACATACCCACCAATAACAAGTTCTCATAATCTAATCTCCATGCACTAAAGTTAGGCTAAAAGTCGTCGAGCGAAGCGAAGACGACTTTTAGTAGATTGAATTCAATCTACTATGGATTATAATCCATAGTTTTTTAAATTTTCTCGCGAAAAAACCTTATGAACAAGACAATTATAAGTATTCGGGAAATGAATTATATGAAGGGAAAATCTGAATACATATGGGTGTCAAACATATACAATTGAATTTGGAGGCTAATCATGATTACTTACAGAGTAGAATTATCAATGACAAACGAAACAGATATTTCACTCATTTGGAATAACTTCTGCAAATGGAAGATACAATCTCCCTATATAACTCCAGAAACAAGGAACTGGCTCAAAAGTGTTCAGAACAAGTCTGATATTTATTCAAAAAGATTTACTTTCATGAATGGATCATGGATTTTATTCGAGACCCATCTTAATTCATCAAAAGAATGCTTTATCATTCAAATGCAAGAGTATCAGATAAATAAAACTTTTATCACGACAATAATTTTCAATACAACGCATAACACCAGACTTCTTTCGTTTACTTTGGAAGAACTTAACAACGATAAAAATGACAATTCTTTTAATTCATTCAAAACTGACCCTAAATATATTAAATACCTAAATCACAATATTCTTCACGAAACAATAAACAAAACAATTCCCGAAGTATATATAAATAAAGACACATCTATAGATTTAAGCAAAGTAGAAGAAATTCTTCAACATACAGGAAATATTTACACAACGCAAAAAAACACAAGTTATAAAAGCATAAAAGAGATTGAGAACTTTATTGTAACTTCGTTCCGCCAAGAAACAGCATGGTACTTTGCTAAACAAACCACAGTCAAATAATCCCTTCCCACCCCCATTCTCAAACCTCAGCATGTCATGGGGTGAAAGTTCAGCTACTTGTAGGTGCAAAGTTCACGAGGTTATAGGGGTAAAGCTCATGAACTTTGAGGTATAAACCTTGTGAACTATTAGTGTAAACCTCGTGAGCTATCAGTCAGAACCTTGTGAGGTTTATACCATAAAGTAACTGAACTATGAACCAAAAGTTCATGTACTTTTAAACAAAAGTACATGAGGTAATAAGGAAACATTATTTTGGAATAAAAAAGACCGTTCTTTTTTTTAGAACGGTCTCTATATATTAACTATCGATTTTCCATCCAACCATTCCAGTTGCATCACTTGCAAATACTACAGCAATCTTATGCATTAATTTTCCACTTACTGCAAATCTATCTGAATATCCATTAAGGTCAATCTGACTTAAAGCATTATCAGCAACTTCATCAAATGATTTTCCATAATCCATTTTCAGTTCAAAGATAAAGACATCATTATCCAGAGTCACTATAATATCACTCCTGCCGGCAACAGACTGTAATTCAGAAACAACATTGAATCCAGTCATACGGAACATGATATGAGTTATTGATTCATAATAATTCTCACACTGATTCTTCTTTATAATTGTAGGAAGATCTGCAATTCCTGCTTTTATAATTGCAAGAGCTTTATCAATGTCAGATTTTCTAAGAGCTTCTTTCAGGTTCCAGATTGCAAGCCCTGTATCATCATCAGGAACTTGGATAAATTTATTCAATACAACATTTAGAAATCCGTTCTCAATTTCCTTATTCGGAAAGTTCAATGTATAAATACGGTCTTCTTTGCTAAAATCTTTGATAGTCAAATAACCGCTTTGATAAATTACAGGAAGCATATTGTGACTATCAGGATCATAATCCTTGAACTGATTTTCAGTTGCCTGGCGTCCATTCAAAATTGATGTAAGTTGCATCGGCTGATTCTGTAAAGTCCTTACAAGGAATGTTGGAGTTCCACTTTCAAACCAATATGAACCAAAGTCAGTTTCACTGAAACACTTCAAAAGGCAGAATGGATTATAAACACCTTCCACATCGTGGGTAAAATGATATCCATCATACAACTGAGCAAGCTTCATCTTTGTTTCTTCAACAGACATTTCCTGTCTTTCGGCAAGGGTTTCAATTTCGCCTTCAAAATATTGATTCAATTCTGTTTCTGAAATTCCACAAATAGAATAATATTTTCTATTGAGACTTATATCATCCAGCTGATTCAATCCACTAAAAATATTTACATGAGAAACTTTTGTGATTCCTGTAATAAAAAGAAACTTAATGCAATAATCATAATCCTTAAGCGGACTGTAAAAACTTCTCAGAATATTCCTGTTTTCATCTTCGCTAGGCGTGTAAAGAGCATCAAGAATAGGTTTATCATATTCATCAATCAGGATTACAACCTGTTTTCCAGTCTTTTTGTATAGACGCTCAATTATATTTGAAAACCGAACCGCAAAGTCCTCAGATTTCTTCTCAATTTCGAAGTCTTCCTCATAACGACTGACGATAAAATCTAATTTGGCAACAAGACCTTTTGTATCAACAAAGTTTCCTGCCCCAAAACTTATCTTCAAAACAGGATATTCATTCCATTCAGTTTCAAGCTTTTCAATTGCAAGCCCTTTGAACAAATCTTTTTTACCTAAAAAATATGCTTCCAATGTTGAAATCAATAGGCTTTTACCAAAACGTCTTGGACGAGACAAAAAATACGGATGAGCATTCTGTACAAGCTGATAAACAAATTCTGTCTTATCAACATAAACAAATCTATTTGTTCGTAGTTTTTCAAAATCCTGTATACCTATTGGTAATTTTCTTTCCTGCTGCATATGCATATCGCTTTATTCTATCATACTTTTTTAGTGATGATAATCAGCCAAATTCTCTGATTGACAAGCATCGGAATAAAAAAGACCGTTCTTTTTTTTTAGAACGGTCTCTGGTTATACTTACAGATTAGCTTTTGATTATTTACCTACATGCATAAAGGTAAGTTCATGCTTATTATAATTTAGGTGCACAATCTTACTATCAGGAATAGCTTCAAACTCCTTGATAAGATCCCAATCTATGTCACCCTGCATCTTGATTGTACAGATCATGTTCTTTGTCTTTCCGCTGTCCAACCACATCTTAATCCATCCTAAGAGACGTTCTGGATAACAGATAACATCACTGAATATCCAGTCAAAGTCTCCCAGTTCTTCCGGCTTAAACGTAAAGGCATCATGAGCCTGGAATGTAACAAGTGGATTGTTCATGAGGCTATCTGCCAAAGGAGCCCTATCTACGGCAAATACTTCAGCACCAAGTCCTGCAATTACCCATGTCCATCCGCCAGGACATGCACCTGCTTCAAAACATCTCTGTCCTGCATGAGGAAAGTCTATACCAAAGTAATGATGACACAAGCTGAGACTTTCTTGAATTTTAAGATAAGCCCTGCTTGGAGGATTTTCGTGATCTTCATTAAAGATTATGGCTCCTCCCGGCACACAACTTGTAGTCTTTGCAGAAGCTATAAGAGTGTGATCATCCAGCAGTGTATACAGACCTATATCACTATGAGGTATCTCTACAGGAAAGTTTCGTTTTTTCAAGTTTACATAAGGAAGCTTTTCCTGAATCAGATTAGCACGGCGAAAACACGTAAACTGATATGGAGCCCAGTTACGCTGTATACCTTTAAGAACTCCCGCAGCTTCCCCTATCGAATCAAAATGCAGGATAAATGGTTCAACCATGGCTGTCCGGCACCAATAAGGAATCTTTGTCTTATCAGGATATTCATCAAAGTACACTAGATCCCCATAGTACTTTACTTTGGACACATCTGTGCCAAACCGTCGCATAAATTCAGACAGCATCATATCCTTCATTTCCTCAAAAGGAAGAAATGCCATCCCTTCTAGATTTTCGATTGATGTACTCATGAAACAAAAGTTACCGCTGAGGTAATTATAAGATTAGAAATGTCAGACGCATCAAAGTTCTTCTCTTTGAGTACGTCAATATAAGAGTGTAATTCCCTTGTGTTTGGAGACCGTAGGATAGAAAACCCTATATGAGTCTGAGTTCCATTGCTTTTTTTCCACTCTGGATGGCACAAGAGACTTAATGAACCCTTTGCAGATCTGTAAGCGGGTCTGATTTTAAGCTCAAAATCCCTTTCCATATCAAGATTTACTGGTATCGGGAAATGAACTTTACAGCCAGTAAGGCTGATATCATCCAGAACCCCGGGTAAAGCGCATATCTGATGGGCATCTACTCTGCCTATATCATCATAACGCTCACTCCGTCTGTGTTCGTTCTTCATAATAAAGGAATTATGTACTATAAGTCGGATATAGTCAAGCAAAAAGTAATATCGGCATTTTTCAATTGTTTATATCATAAATTTGTTATAAAATAGTTAAAAACATCGGAGTATACATGAATATTTCTAAGAACTTTAAACGTTATGGTTCCATGATCATAATGATTCTTGCCAATCTCTTTATATTTTTTGCGCTCTTCTTAGCTCTTATCAGGTACAACAATAATTATAACAGCTCTATAGGTCAAAAAAACCTGGAAGATGTAAAGCATATAGTAAATTCTACAACTCTTACAGCAGAATGCTATATCAACTCCAAGAACGACAAAATACAGGATATAAAGCACTACTGTTCTACCCATACTCTTTCTACCCAGGAATTACTTGAGTTTATTCATGATTCACTGTCATCCCAGACTCAGACAATACAACTTATAGATGAAACAGGTAAAGGCTGGCAGATACTCAATAGCAGTGTGGAACCTTTTGTTCAGGTTTCGTACTCAATGACTGATATCAATCTCCGTAATCTTTTTATAAGCAAGGCTATTTCTCCTTCCACATACATACAGTACACTCCAGAGTTTCAGAACCCTTATGACAAAAAGAAGTCTATCGCCCTCTACACAAAGCTTTACGTTACGGACGATGGCACAAATAAAGTATATACCCTTCTTAACCTGATTGATATCAAGAACCTATATGAAACCCTTAATTTTCAGACCGCAAGAGAAGGCCTTTCCATAATTTTGTGTGACAGTTATGGTAACTTCATCATACGGGATGAGAAATTTGACAATAATAACTTCTTTACCTTCATAACAAAGCACAATCACTTGTCAGAGATTTCACGATACGATTTGCATACCAAAGTCTACTCTACCAAGCAGGGACTTTTGTTCTACAAGGATAAGTCCGGAGAAGATACAATGTTCTGCTATACAAGTCTCGACGGTAAAGGCTGGTTTGTCATCGGATCCATCGCTGTAACAGCATTTGAAGAACGAATTGATGTTACCCGCCTTGCCATAAGTGTTGCAGTTCTCCTTATCATCGTTCTTGTAGGAGACTTTATCTGGATGGCTATCATCAAGCGCAGGCTTGAGATATCTATGGCAACTCAGCAGCAGCAGACCGAAATCATCGAAGCAGCATTACAGGAAGCACAAAGTGCCAACATGGCAAAGACTGTCTTCCTCAACAATATTTCCCATGATATCAGGACTCCAATTAATGCAGTTATCGCATTCAGCACAATGGCTCAGTCTACTATTGACGACAAATGGGCTACAAAAGATTACCTGGACAAGATCCTTGCAGGCTCCAAACACCTTTTGGGCATCATCAACAGCGTACTGGATATGAGTCAGCTGGAAAACGGCAAGATAAGTATTACTTCAACGGAAATCAATATCATGACTCTTCTTGACAACATATTCAAGATGCTGCAACCTAGTCTTAAATCCAAAAAGCTTAATTTCCAGATGGAAACATCTGAGCTAAAGCACATCGATGTAATATGTGACAAGCACAAAATCGAGCAGGTTCTCCTGAATATCCTGAGTAATGCCATTAAATTCACCCAGAATGGCGGTATAGTAACACTCATTGCAGCCGAAACAAAGAGCCACAAAAAAGGTTATGCCAGCTATGAGTTTACAGTCAAGGATAGAGGTGTGGGAATAAGTCCTGAGTTTATGCCACACTTATTTGAACCTTTTGAAAAAGAACGTCACATGGAAGCTCCTATCAGCGAAGGTACAGGACTCGGAATGGCCATCACAAAGAGTTATGTTGAAATGATGGACGGATCTATTTCGGTTGTCAGCAAGAAAAACAATGGAACAACTGTTACAGTAAGGGTTCAGTTTAAGATAAACCAGCTGGCTGACTCAAACTCATAAAATTAATGGAATCTCTAAAAAGTATCTTTAGAGATGTCCTTAATCCTGAAAACAAAAAAGGGATGCACTTCACATGTGATGAAGTGCATCCCTTTTTATTTATAAGTTATCTTATTTATAAGATTATCTTATTTATAAGATTCTCTTACTGTTTGTCGCCGGAACCTACAAGGCACATCCATTCTGCCTGGGCACAAAGTGTATCGCCTACATAAGCTTTTCCACTCTGAACAACCATATTTGAAGTTGCACGCTTGTTTGTTACTTCCATGCGTACTGTATCTCCAGGACGTACCTGATGCTTAAACTTAACGTTGTTTACTGTAGCAAGGAAAAACAAGCTTCCTTCCTTGAACTTCTTCTGAAGGCTCAAGGCTGCTCCGCCTCCCTGTGCCATTGTTTCAATAAGGATTACTCCTGGTACTACCGGATACTCAGGAAAGTGTCCCTTAAAGAAAAAGTCATCTTCTGTAAACTTGCGTGTACATACACAGCCATTCTCGTCATAACTTTCGATTGTATCTACAAACAAAAATGGACTTCTGTGTGGCAACAAGCTTTCGATATCTGTAAATGCCATACTACTCCTCATATTTCTTGAAAATAAGAATACCGTTATGACCACCGAAACCAAAGTTTCCGCTCATAGCAGTCTTTACTTCCATATCAATACCTTTGTTTGGAGTATAATCCAAATCACAACCACCTTCAACATCTACGTTATCAAGGTTAATTGTAGCAGGTACATATCCGTCCTGGATAGCCTTTACACAAATCATTGCTTCAAGAGAACCTGCGTTACCAAGACAGTGTCCTGTCATACTCTTTGTAGAAGAGATGTGAAGGTTCTTGGCAGCCTCACCAAATGCAAGGTGGAGCATCTTTGTTTCTCCAGAATCATTAAGATGAGTAGAAGTACCATGTGCATTGTAGTAAACAATGTCTTCTGGCTTCATTCCAGCATCTTTGAGAGCCATTGTCATAGCCTTTGCACCACATCTTCCGTCTGGATTAGGTGCTGTAAGGTGATATCCGTCACTAGAAGAACCATATCCTGCAACTTCTGCATAAATCTTTGCACCACGAGCCTTTGCGTGTTCAAGTTCCTCAAGTACGAGAATTGTAGAACCTTCTCCCATGATAAATCCGTCTCTATCCTTATCAAATGGACGGCTTGCCTTTGTTGGATCATCTGTAAACTTAGAACTTAATGCCTGGAGCATCTGGAATCCGAGGGAAGCAAATCCATGCATTGCACTTTCTGCACCACCGGCAAGTACAACATCATATCTACCTGCGCGGATTACATCGAGTGCATCTCCGATAGCATCTGTACCAGAAGCACATGCAGTAGCAACAGTGTGAGTTGCACCATGGAGACCAAAGAGCATACTGATGTTACCAGCTCCTTCGTTAGGAATGAGCTCTGGAATTGTCATTGGTGGCATACGCTTCATGTCAGACTTAAAGTAATCCTTCATGCTTGATTCTGTTACTTCAAGACCTCCGATACCTACACCAAGATAGATTGCTGTATCTTCAAGGATTTCTGCCTTACCCATAAGCTCTGAATCATCAAGAGCCATTTTTGCAGCTGCAACTGCATATTTACAGTAATAAGCCATCTTGCGGGCAGCTTTTCCATCCATATAGTTGTCAGCTTCGAAGTTCTTTACTTCTGCAGCATACTTTACCTTAAAAGGTGTTGTATCATAACGTGTGATATTGGCAATACCACTCTTGCCTTCTTTGATTGACTTCCAAGTTTCTTCTACACTATTTCCTACAGGTGATACACATCCCATTCCTGTTACTACAACTCTACGCATCTTTCGTCTCCTGATACTTATCTATTGATTTTTGTGTCTTTTGTACTATGCAATTTATATATTCTAGCAGCCCATTCCGCCGTCTACACCAAGTACCTGTCCTGTAATATATGTACTCATGTCACTGGCAAGGAACAATGCAGCATTAGCAACATCTTCTGTTGTTCCGGCACGCTTCAATGGAATGCCTTCTACCCATGTCTTACGGATATCTTCTTTTACAGCATTTGTCATGTCTGTCTCGATGAATCCTGGAGCAATACAGTTAACACGCACACCACGGCTACCAACTTCCTTGCTGAGAGACTTGGAATAAGCAATGAGTCCACCTTTACTTGCAGAGTAATTTACCTGACCTGCACCACCATGGATACCAACGATACTTGCCATGTTAATGATAGAGCCACTTCTCTTACGGATCATATCATTTGATATAATCTGACAAACAAGGAATGCTGATGTAAGGTTTACTGCAATAACACTATCCCAGTCTTCCTTTTTCATCCTAAAGCTGAGAGTATCACGGGTAATACCTGCATTATTTACAAGAACATCAAATCCACCGGCTTCACCAAGAGCTGTCTTTACAGCGGCAGTAAGAGCTTCTGCATTACCTGCATCTGCATAAAACTCATGGAAAGCTGTTCCATGTTCTGCAGCAAGAGCTTCGAGTTCAGCCTTACCTGCACTTTCTTTTGTACACATACCCCATACTTCTGCACCATTTGCAAGAAATACTTCTGCGATCTTACGACCAATACCACGAGATGATCCTGTTACAAGGGCTTTTTTATTCTTCAACATAAAGTTTCTTCCTAATCTTAATAGAGTCTCTAAAAATGCATTTTTTAGAGACAACTTTGAAAATGCGACGTTTAAAGCCTTGCAGTTCCAAGGCTCTAGACTCGGCGCTAATTATGCATTGAGTGCATCAAGAGTTTCGATTGAGTTAACTGGGGCAGCTGCAAGAGTTGCTCCAAATTCTGTCTGACTCCAGAGTCCAGAAAGAACTTTTCCAGGACCTGGTTCAAGAACTACCCATTCATTGTCACTGTCATTTTTGATCATATCAGCCAATACAGCTTCTTCATCTGTCCACATAACAGAATGTGTAAGATGAAGGACAGCCGAAGCCTTTACTTCAGCTCCTGTTGCAGCCTGCTTACCAGTAACGTTACTGAACAATGGAAGTTTTGGATCTGCAAAATTTACATCTGAGAGTACCTTTTCAAACTCATCTGCAGCTTTCTGCATCAAAGGACTATGGAAAGGTCCAGCTACACTTAATCTTACTGCACGGCGGGCTCCAGCAGCTTTACAAGCTTCTTCTGCAGCTGCAAGACCTGCTTCTGTACCACTGATTACTGTCTGCTTAACTGAATTGAGGTTGGCAGCATATGCATCTTTTACATCAGCAACAGCTTCCTTTACTTTTTCTGGAGGGAGTCCAATGATTGCACTCATTCCTGGTGCATGACCAGCATTCTCAGCAGCAATTTCTTCACAGACTTTCTGCATGATAAGACCACGCTGGCGAACAACTTTTATAACATCTTCAAACGAAAGTACACCAGCAGCATACAATGCAGGGAATTCTCCTAAACTGAATCCCATAGCGGCACTTGGTTCGATTCCTTTTTCTTTTAACACTGCCATCAAGGCAATAGAAGCTGTAGTAATTGCAAGCTGGCTATTGTCACTGCGGCTCAATTCTGCCTGATCTGTTTCCCACAAGAGCTTTGCCATATCAACTCCTGTGATTGCAGTAACATCATCAATTACTTTTTTTGCACAAGGATAAGCTTCAGCTACATCTTTAATCATACCAGGGGCCTGAGCTCCCTGTCCTGGGAATAAGAAAGCATATTTCTTTGCCATAATAAATACCTCACTACAAATCTATTATGACAAATTATGTCGGAATGTCAAAAAGTTGTCAATAACCTTAGTTTTCGATTATTTTGTGTTTTTTGGTCTTTTCACTATATAAAACAGAGTCAGCCTTGTTCATAAGAGCATATAACTCCTTGGAATCATCTTCCTCACCAAAAGAGACATTTCCAATGCTCATTGAAAGCATAAAGCTGCCAGTATTACGTTTATTAAAGAATTGACAGGATTTTTCTATCTTGGACTTGATCTTTTCAAGACTTGCTTCAGTCAGATTTGGAGCAACAATACCAAATTCATCTCCACCCAACCTGCCGATGATATCATTCTTCCTGAAACATCGCTGCAATATCTCTGCTTCTACCTGAATGGCTCTATCACCTGCCGCGTGTCCATATGTATCATTGATTTTCTTAAGACCATCTATATCGATATACAGAACCATTCCTTTCTGACTAGTCTTTGAGAGAAGATCCAGATTATTCTGTCCGATATCCATAAACCCACGCCGGTTAAGAAGCCCCGTAAGCTCATCTGTTACCGATACAAGGTTTGCCATTGTATACTTACGCTTCAAGTCTTCCCGTTCCGCTTCTTTGGCCGTAAGCAAATGGCTCTGTGCAATATTTGATGACAGCATTTTGCATATAAGGCTATAGATAACCATATCATGTTCACCAAACCTGAACATCACATATCCATAAATGACAGAATTGTTATAAAGCGATGTAATATACATGCCATCAATATTCAGGGGAATATTTTCCGGAAGCATGGAGATTCTCGGATTAAATGACATTTTATTTTTATAGTCTGTATACTGATATCCACAATTCAAGTCAAAGGCATCATACAAATAAGCCTGCGACGGCAAAGGAAAATATTCAAACCTATCAGTAAGGACTGGTTGTTCAAACAAACAGATAGCCGCAGCCTTAATATCAAAGCTTTGCATGTAATTGGAAAGGTTCTTACGTAACTCTTCCAGATTCAGCTCATCCTGCATATTGTTAAAAAGCTTTATGAGCCTATCAAACTGGGTACGTTTTGTATACCATTGCGCCACGGCGTTTTCTACATTACCGATTTTAGGCAGAACCTCTTTCCTTTCTATATTTATGCCGTTCCCACTCTTATCCCAAAGAGGTACATCACCTGTTGACTGCCTGAACACAACATAAGAAGTCACAGTCTTACAGGTAGCAGAAGCTACATGCCCTACAATATCACACACAGATACGGCAGCTTCGTATCCTTGCTTTTCCATATCATGATTGATTGTAGTAATGGTAGGATTAGTAAGGCATGACTGAGGTATATCATCATAGCCTGTCACAATGATATCTTCCGGAACCACAAGTCCCTTTGAATTGACATAATCTATTATACATTTAGCCAAATCATCATTCAAAGCGATGATGGCATCAAACTGTGATATGTCATTGGATTCGTCATAAGCTTTGATGCAGGTATTTGCCTTAAGATGAACAAATACTTTTTGGACATGACATATATCGTAATCCTTTATGTCATGCTTTTTCAGTACGTTGATAATACAATTACGGCGCTCATACTGCTCATAGGAGTTATCTTCAAGTTCCACAATAAGGAATTTGCGACATTCTTTATTTACAATGAGATTATCCAGCAAATCAGAATAACCTTTCTTGGAACTTGATATCACCGAGCCAAAATCAGGGAAAGGATACCCAAGACAAACAACAGGGAGGGGGTCAAAAGACTTCAGGAAGGAATAGAGCTGCTCCGTACTAAAATACTGAAGCTGACAATCCGCAATGAATATAAGCCCGTCAAATTTCAAAGAGTTGATAAGTGAGGTAACAGCCAGATTCTGATATTCATAGCTTTTTTCCGTCGAGCCCAATACTCCACACTGAAAAAAAACAACTTCATCCTGGCTTTGTTCAAAATAAGCTTTTATTCCTTCGCAATACTTCAAGTTGTGCTCTGATTCAAAGGAATCCATTACAACCGCGATACGCTTTTTTTCGCCACCCATATCATAATACTATACAAGATTTATAGAATTAAGACAAATTCTATATCACGAAATTGAGAAAAAAAAGCAAAAAATATACTATTCTGCATATTTATACATGTATTGCAATTATATACAAGTTTCGCTACAATGACGGTATGAAAGCAATTGTAACAGTAGTTGGTGGCGATAAGGTTGGCATCATTGCAAAGGTTTCCGCATACCTTGCAAAACATTCGATAAACATAGCAGATATCACTCAGACAATCTTGAGCGGTAACTTCGTTATGATGATGATGGTAGATTTGAGCAATGCAGACATTGATATTGACGGAATGAGAAAGGATCTTGTAGCAGAAGCTACGGCAATCGGCATTGAAGTCAATGTAATGAACGAAAAAGTTTTTACAGAAATGCACAGAATATAAAAAAGAAGGTTCCGGTAAACGGAACCTTTTTTTTATAAGCAAGATCGTCTTCTTGCAGAGTTTTCTTCGATGATGCGGGCATCTGCCTCAAAAACAGCCTTCAGGTCCTGCTTGAGCTTTTTGGGAAGATATTCCCTTTCCAGACGCAGGAAAGCATCCCGGCTTATGTTTTTGGCCCCGTATCTTGCGATATTATCCGTATATACCTGACTATCTATAAGCATACCGCCACACTTCTCAAAGGCCCTTGCAAAAATCACAAAAGCACTCTTGGCACTGTCACTTTCGATAGTAAACATAGACTCGCCACAAAACACACTGCCAAGGAGTACGCCATACAATCCTCCCACGAGATTACCGTCATGCCACACTTCTACGCTATGGGCATACCCCTGATAGTGAAACTCCAGGTAAGAATCTATTATTTTCTGCCCGATCCATGTTCCTTCCTGATCCTTACGGTTCATGTTGCGACAGTTAAGTATTACGTTCTCAAAATCCCGGTCCATAGTGTATTTATATGGAGTAGACTTCAGGAACTTATCAATGCTCTTGGGAACATGAAGTTCCTTCATCTGAAGGCAAAAGCGGGGATTGGGACTATACCATACTACAGGCTCCCCGCTATCCTCATCAAACCATGGAAAGACTCCCTGCATATATGCCGAGTATAAAACCTGCATTTCTATGTCAGATGTTACACAGCATATATTGTCATATGGGATTTCCTGTCCAGGCTCTGGAAACTCATATATAAGGTCGGGATCAATACTTAAAGCCAATTACATCACCCTTTACGAAGGCCTCAACATTTCCACCTTCTGACAATTTTCCAAACAATACTTCATCAACAAGAGGAGAAGCTATCAGCTCTTCAGCTTTTCTGGCAATATTACGGGCCCCGTATTCCTTGCTATATCCCTCTGATGCTATAAAGTCCACAACATCATCAGAATAGGACAAAGTAATCTTCTTGGTCAGGAGACGATTTGCTATTTTGCCGATTTCACTTCGGACTATATCATTTATGATATCACGGCTCAAATGAGCAAAAGGAATGACCGCATCCAACCTATTGCGGAACTCTGGACTAAAAGCCTGTTCCACAGCAGCCATCAAAGTTGCATCATCATTTTTCTTTGAGACAGAAACCTCAAATCCCACAGAACCCTTTTCCATATCCCTGGCACCGGCATTACTTGTCATGATAATTATCGTATTTCTGAAATCAGCTTTACATCCCTTGTTATCAGTCAAAAATCCGTAATCCATAACCTGAAGGAGAATATTATAGATATCTGAATGGGCTTTTTCGATTTCATCAAAAAGTACCACTGAATGAGGATTATTCCTGATATCACTTGTAAGAAGCCCTCCATCTTCAAATCCTACATATCCTGGAGGAGAACCAATCAGACGACTCACAGTATGTTTTTCCTGGTACTCACTCATATCATATCTCAAGAGCTTTTCGCCCAAAAGTTCACTCAAAACCTTAGTCAGCTCAGTCTTACCAACACCGGTAGGACCTACAAACAAGAATATTCCCTCAGGCTTTTCCATGTTACGGAATCCAGCCCTAGCTTTCTTTACTGCAGAGCAAACAGCTTTTACAGCCTGATTCTGTCCAAAGATTCTTGATTCCAGCTGAGACTCCAGGCTCCTGAGCTTCTCTTTTTCGTCTGTATTGACGTTCTCTACAGGAACTCCTGCAATCTTCGATGCAACTTTACGGACAGTATTCACTGTAACATTTGCCTTTCGATCTGATTTCTTTGAATGAAGCCTTGCATACACACCACTTTCATCCATAAGGTCAAAAGCCTTGTCCGGGAGTCTCCTATCAGTCATATATTGAATAGATAGGTCCACACAGCTGGCAACAGCATCCTTGGAATAGCTGACTTTATGATGAGCCTCATAATAAGGCTTGTTAGACTCAAGCATCTTTATAGCTTCGTCCCTCGAAGGTTCAGGAACATCAATTCTCTGGAACCTTCTTACAAGTGCCTTATCCTTTTCGAACACACGGTTAAATTCCTCGTATGTCGTGGAACCTATGACCTTGAGTTTTCCTGTAACCAACGCAGGTTTCAGAAGAGACGCTGCATCTATGGAGCCTCCGTTAACATTTCCGGCTCCCAGTATCTGATGGATTTCATCTATATATATAATGATCTTTTCTTTTCGCTGCAGAATATTTATGAGTTTTTTGAATCTCTCTTCAAAATCACCACGATACTTTGTACCGGCAAGAAGAGACCCCATATCAAGAGAATACACTGTAAAACCTTTGAGCTGCTCCGGAACCTTGTCCTGGCAAATCATGGAAGCCAATCCATATATGAGAGAAGTCTTACCAACACCGGCTTCACCAACATGTATAGGATTATTTTTCTTGAACCTGCACAAGACCTGTATTGTCCTATCCAATTCCTCTTCTCTTCCCACTACAGGCAAAACCTGATCGCTTGATTCCTCAATCTGTCGATTAATATTTACCGCATATTTACCCAGGAAACTTTCAGAGTCATCTTCTGAAGGCGATTCTTCTTCCATTTCAGTAATACCTTCAGCAAGATAATAACCGTCATAAAAAAAGGGTTCCAATTTGGTAATAGTCTCAAGCATTTCAATACGCTCAATACCTTTTTTCCTGAGCAAAGTCGAAGCATACAACGCTTCATCATCATAAATTGCCAGGATAAGATCGAATATCGTACAGAATTCTTTCTCGGCAGCCAGACATGATGCAGTTGAATTCTTGAGCATATTTATAAATCCTGCGGTCTCTTCCGGTTTTTGCCTTGAAGATACTTTATCAACATAATTTTCCAGATATGAATCCAGCTCATATGCAAGAGCTTCTATATCACATTCAAGTTCCTTGAAGAATGTACTTACTGTAAAATAATGCAGACTAGATAGCAGTAATGATTCCGGAGTCAAATATTCACTTCTGCGCTTGAGAGTATCATCCACTGCCTCTCCAAATATCTGTTCAAGTTCCTGATTATATCTCATAATATTACCCTTATTAGGCCTCTTCTACTTCACATCTCAACGGATAACCCATTTCCTTGGCCCATACAGACACTGCGCCTTTTTTAGTCATGGCAATATCTTTTGAATAGGTTCCAGCAATTCCTTTGCCATTCTTATGGATATTCTCCATAATTGCCTCTGCAGAAGGAACCGTGTGATGGAAAATTTTAACTAAAACGGCAACAACAAAATCCATTGTCGTAAAATCATCATTCAGCAAAACCACGTTATATTTCTTTGGTGGTTCAATGATGATTCTATCTTTTATGTTTACACCATATTCACTATCAAATTGTTCCATAGGGGTTAATATACCATAAAAACTATTCTTTACAAACATAAATCCAGATTTTATAATCTATGTATGGCTAAAAAAACTGGTTTCAAGATTTCGTACAATGCACCTTTTACATTGACATTTACATTTGTATGCGTATTTGTATTTTTGCTGGATAATTATGTTCTGAAAGGCTTTCTGAATAATAATTTACTTATCTGCAAGGCCGGTAAAGGAGAAATCCCATTTGACTTCAAATCTGTCAAAGACTATTTTGCCTTGATATTACATGTATTTGCCGAGCGAGATATTTCTGCACTGTTCATCAACCTTATGTTCATGAATATATTGGCCGTGCCTCTGGAAGAAAAATATGGAGGCCCGATTCTCCTCCTCATGGCTTCAGTTACTTCCCTTATTTCTGGAGTCCTCACCGCATGTATAGGATTTACACCTCTCGCAGGTTATCTCAGCGTCATTCTCCTTATGATATTCCTGTCCTCTCTTGATGCATTCCAGAAAAAACAGATCCTGCTTAGCTGGGTCCTTGTAATACTAGCTTTTATACTACGGGATATTCTTTCGTCATCTACAGATGGAACTACCCTTAATTTCTCAGCACGCCTTGTGACAGCCTTGATAAACTTGATTGCAGGACTGGCCGGAAGTCTCTTCGGATTTCTTGCAGTACCAAAGAATTCTACGGGCAAAACATCCTCAGGCACAAAAAAATCAAGGAAAAAATCTCCTCCTGCAGATGTAACAGTATCAGGAGACTCCGACGCCACAGTCATCAGTACAGACCTATAACTTTCAGTAACAACTTGTTTTACCGTGTTTAGTAACAACTTGTTTTGCCGCGTTTAGTAACAACTTGTTACACGGCGATGTAACAACATGTTTTACCGTCGTGTAACAACATGTTTTACCGTCGTGTAACGACTTGTTTTACCGTCGTGTAACAACATGTTTTACCGTCGTGTAACGACTTGTTTTACCGTCGTGTAACAAGTTGCTTTGCCGTCGTGTAACGACTTCATACTAGTTGAAATCCTTTTGTATAAGTGTAAAAATTTGAGTATTTACCTCCGCAATATTTGTCTGTTATAATATTTGTATGGAAGATTCTAAGGTAAAAAGGTTTGGTATTCTTACCAGCGGTGGAGATGCCCCGGGATTAAATGCAGCCATCAGGTCTGTATGCAGGACAGCCAAAGCACAGTACGGCATGGAAGCTATTGCTATCCATAACGGATATAGAGGGTTTATCAAAGGAGACATGAGTCCTTTAGATACAGAAGATTTATCAGGACTTTTGACTGTAGGCGGTACCATATTGGGAACCTCCCGCGAAAAACCCTTCAAAAATCCTGAACCAGACCCTGTAACAGGGCTTTTACCTATAGAAGCCATAAAAGAAAACTACAAGAAGTGGAATCTGGATGCAGTAGTATGCATCGGAGGAAACGGAACAAATACAACGGCAAGTCTTCTCCAGCAGTCGGGACTTAATGTTATCGGCCTGCCAAAAACCATCGACAATGATATTGTAAAGACAGATGTTACCTTTGGGTTTCATACTGCAGTTGAAGTTGCAGCAGATGCAATAGACAGGATTCATTCCACAGCTCACAGCCACAGCAGGATAATGGTCATAGAAGTAATGGGCCATAAGACTGGCTGGCTTGGGTTATATGCAGGAATTGCCGCCGGTGGAGATGTAATTCTTATTCCTGAGATTCCTTATGACATAATGTCTGTAGCCAAGAAAGTCCGGGAACGAAGAGACGCCGGCAAGAACTTTTCCATCATAATCGTGGCTGAAGGTGCAAAAAGCAAGGAAGAAGCCCTCCTCGAAAAGAAAGCATTCAAAAAAGCAAGGGCTGCAATGCCTTACTCCATAGCCTACAGAGTCGCAAAGGAACTTGAGCAGGCTACCGGACTTGAATCCAGGGTAACTGTCCTGGGGTACTTACAGCGTGGCGGAACTCCAAGTCCATACGACAGGCTTCTTGCAACCCAGCTTGGCAACGAAGCTGCTCATTTTCTGGCCCGAGGAGACTTTGGCAAGCTTGTTGCCATGAAAAACGGCAAACTTGTGGGAGTACCTCTGGAAGAAATAGCCGGAAAAGTTAAACATATCGATATAAACGATCCGATGATTATATGTGCCAAGGAACTTGGTACATGTTTTGGAGATTAGAGACCATGGCCTTTAAATGTCATTTTTGTCCTGTGTGTAAAGGAACAGGCTGCATTGGAGAAATGCCCGGCATGGGGGGACCAGATAAGAGTGCAAACTTTATCTATAACTGCCTGGACTGGAGCAACATAGAAAATCTCGATCCTGAAGAAACTGAAATCAGGATTGATGTCCGGCTTGCCCCTATTACAGGAGCAGTAGAGAACATCGGATACGATGACGAGAAACAATATTACTTTGATATGATGAAGTTTGCTGCAGGTGCCGGTTACAAACTGAGTATTGGAGACGGAACTCCTGACTTCAAGCTTGAATATGGAATCGAAGCTGTCAGGGAACTGCAAAAGACAGATTCTGACACAAAGAGTGCTGTTTTCATTAAGCCTTATCCTGATGAAAAAATATACCATCGCATGGAAAAGGCAATGGATGTTGCAGAAATCTTTGGCATCGATATTGACAGCTATAACATTGTCACCATGAGGGACCTTGTACACCTCGAAAAAAAGACGACCACACAGCTCATTAAGATAAAGGAATATCTTGCGCTCCATAATAAACCTTTGGCAATCAAAGGTGTCTTCACCATGGAAGATATCCAGCTGTGCAAGGAAGTCAGACCTGATATCATATACATATCCAACCATGGAGGTCGTGTCGAGACAAGGAAAGGAAGCACTGCAATGTTCCTGAAGGAACATTACAAGGAGCTTTCAGGATATTGCGACAGGCTGTGGATTGATGGAGGCATCAGGACCAAAGAAGATATCCTTACAGCCCAAAGTTATGGAGTGGATACGGTTCTTTTAGGGCGTCCCTTCATCACTGCCTTGTGCAGTAAGACAAGCATGAAGCTTGAGCTGCCTTGCCTGATGCAGCAATCTATTCTCTAGTTTTTTGGACACGTAATGAAGTTTTTCATTACGTGTTTTTTTATCTTCTCACGCTGATAGCATGTACTTTGTCTTTTTTGCAGAATCAGCTTCTTTTAGAAAAAAAATCATTTCCCCATAATAAAATTCCCATGATATAATTTCTCAAAGCAATAAACTAATTTACTCATAAAAGGTGGTAGTTAGGAATGTCAAATACCAAGAAAAAATACATTCTTGCACTTGATCAAGGAACAACATCGTCTCGTGCTATCTTATTCAATGCAAATGCACAGAAAGTAGCTTCCGGACAGCAGGAATTCACACAATATTTTCCGGAACCAGGATGGGTTGAGCATGACGCAAATGAACTTTTTCTGTGTCAGCTTACAGTAATGCAGGAAGTTCTGCGTCAGGCAAAAGTTACAGAAGCACAGGTTGCCGCAATCGGCATAACAAATCAACGAGAAACCATAGTACTCTGGGATAAAAAAACTGGGAAGCCTGTTTATCATGCTATTGTATGGCAATGCCGCCGAACAGCTCAAATGACTGAACAGCTCATCAAAGATGGAAAAAGTAAAATGATTCAGGAAAAGACAGGTCTTATCCCTGACGCTTACTTCAGTGCAACCAAGATCAAATGGCTTTTGGATAATATTCCGGGACTACGCATAAAAGCAGAAGAAGGAGAAATCCTTGCCGGTACGATAGACACATGGCTTGTCTGGAAACTTACAGGCGGAAAAGTTCATGTGACTGATCCCACAAATGCCTGCAGGACCATGTTGTTTAATATCCACACACTGCAGTGGGATGAAGAACTCCTTGACCTGTTCAACATTCCAAGATGCCTGCTCCCTGAAGTAAAGGACTCCTCCTGCATATACGGCACCACAGACCGGGAAATCTGCGGCTTTGAGATTCCTATTGCATCATGTATAGGAGATCAGCAGGCAGCATTGTTTGGGCAGGGATGCTTTGAACCTGGGGCAGTCAAGACAACATATGGAACAGGATGCTTCATGTTGATGAATACAGGTGAAAAACCTATTGACTCCAAGAATCTTTTGACAACGATTGCTATCGGATTGAATGGAAAAGTTCAGTACGCATTGGAAGGAAGTGTATTCATGGGTGGAGCTACAATCAAGTGGCTCAGGGATCAGCTTGGAATAATACGTACTGCCCGGGAATGTGACTCTCTTGCAGAAACAGTACAGGACTCCAATGGTTGTGTCCTTGTTCCTGCTTTCACAGGGCTCGGAACACCATATTGGGATCCATATGCCAGAGGTATCCTCGTAGGTCTTACGCGCGGTGTAAACAAAGCTCACATCTGTAGAGCTACTATCGAAGCCATAAGTTATCAAGTAAAAGACATGCTTGTATGTATGACAGAAGATACCGGCTTATCCATCAAGGAAGTAAAAGTCGATGGAGGAGCAAGTGTCAGCGACGTAATGATGCAGTTTCAGTCTGACATCCTGAACAAACCTATATTCAGGCCAAAGAACGTTGAGACGACTGCATTGGGAGCAGCTTTCTGTGCAGGTCTTGCTGTAGGAATATGGAAAGACACCGGAGAAATCTTGGACAACTGGAAAGTTGACAAGATCTTTACTCCAGGAATGAGCAGTGAAAAGAGACATACCCTTTATTCACTATGGAAGAAAGCTGTAGAGAGAAGTAAGAGCTGGGCAAAACCAGCTGAGGAAGATATCTGATTATGAGCAAGGCCAAATACGATGTTGCTATAATAGGCGCAGGAATTTCTGGCGCATGCATTGCAAGGGAATTATCAAAATACAAAATCAACGTCTGTATGCTGGATAAGGAAAACGATGTAAGCTGTGGGACAAGCAAGGCAAACTCCGGAATCATCCACGCAGGCTATGATCCTGAACCAAATACATTGATGGCAAAATACAATGTGCGTGGAGCAGCATTGTTTCCAGAGCTTGCCCAAAAATTAAATTTTGATTTTAACCCGATAGGTTCCCTTGTACTTGCCTTTGATGAAAGCGGAATAGAAAAGATAAACACCCTCTACCAAAGAGGACTCAAGAATGGCGTAAAAGATATGGCTATTCTCAATCAGGAACAGGTAAGAGTTCTGGAACCTAACATCAACGAGAATGTAATAGGAGCACTTTACGCAAAGACTGCAGGAATAATTTCCCCATATCAGGCTACATGGGCATTTGCTGAAAGTGCTGTCATAAATGGTGTTACATTTATGCGTGACACAATGGTTCATGAGATTACAAGGACTGAAGACAATCTATTCTTACTGGAAACCAGCAAGGGAACTATTACAGCAAGCTATGTAGTCAATGCAGCAGGGCTTGCTGCTGACAAAGTGAGCCGGATGGCAGGAGCCAGAGATTTTACTATCGTCCAGAGACGTGGAGAGTACTGTCTATTGGACAGCAACTGCAAAAGTCTCGTAAACCATGTACTATTCCAGACTCCTACAGCTTTGGGTAAGGGAATACTTGTCACACAGACTGTTGACGGAAACATTCTCATCGGACCTAGTGCCGAAAGCGAAGACGAGAAGACTAGGGATTACACTGGTACAACATCCACTTCTCAAGCCTCCATATTAAACACGGCATCGTTATCCGTAACAGATATTCCACGACGTAACATAATAAATTCATTTGCAGGTATTCGTGCCATGGCTTATGAAAAGAATGAGAATGGAGAATTAAAACCTGTAGATGACTTTATCATCGAAGAAGACAAGACTGTCAAAGGCTTTATAAACGTAGGCGGAATCTGTTCTCCTGGACTAACATCTGCACCTGCCATTGCAGAAGGTGTCACAGAGATACTAAAAAATGCCGGACTCAATCTCGAGAGAAAAGAAATCTTTATCGAGGAACGTGAAGGTATCCCATCTTTCAGGAGAGCATCCAAAGAGGAAAAGGCAAAACTAATCGCCCGGGATTCAAGATTTGGTCAAATCATCTGCCGCTGCGAGATGATTACTGAAGGTGAAATTGTCATGAGCATCAAAAGAGCTCTGGGGGCTGTTGACCTTGATGGGGTCAAACGAAGAACCAGAGCAGGAATGGGAAGATGTCAATCCGGATTCTGTGCGCCTCGAGTTACAGAAATTATCAGTCGGGAACTTGGTATTCCAATGATCAGCGTAACAAAAAAAGGTGGTACATCTTACATTCTTGACAGCAAGACCCGCCCTACCGTCCCTGATGTTGCCAAAAAGGCATGACACGTCGGTTTATTAGGAGAACATGTAATGAGTGAAAGGATATATGATTTGATAGTTGTGGGAGGAGGCCCCGCAGGTCTTGCTGCTGCCATAGCAGCAAAGCAAAACGGACTTAAAGATGTTCTTGTACTTGAGAGAGACAATAGAGCCGGAGGTATTCTCCTTCAATGTATTCACAATGGATTTGGCCTGCACCATTTCGGAGAGGAACTTACAGGTCCTGAGTATGCTTCGCGATTTGTAAAGCAGGCAGAAGAACTTAATGTAGAGACAAAAGTAAACACGATGGTACTTGAGATTCAAAAAGGAGAACCTCTGCATACTGTAATCGCTATTAACTCCACAGATGGACTGATGTATTTAAGGACAAAGACAGTTGCACTTGCAATGGGTTGTAGAGAACGCACAAGAGGAGCACTTGTCATTCCAGGAAGCAGACCTGCAGGAATCTTTACAGCAGGAAGTGCTCAAAGATTTGTAAACATAGACGGTTATCTTCCTGGCAAAAAAGTTGTGATATTAGGATCTGGTGATATTGGTCTTATCATGGCCCGTCGTCTTACATTGGAAGGTGCTGAAGTAAAAGTTGTCTGTGAGATAATGAATTACTCTGCAGGCCTTGCCCGCAACATGACACAGTGTCTTTATAACTTTGACATTCCCCTGAAATTATCTACAACAATCGTGCAGATTCATGGCACGGACAGGGTTACAGGGGTTACCATAGCAGCAGTAGATGATCACAGACGCCCTATTCCTGGGACTGAAGAATTCATTGAGTGTGATACTGTACTTTTAAGTGTAGGTCTCATACCTGAAAATGAAGTAAGCATTGCCGCAGGTGTATCAATAGACAGCATCACATCAGGCCCAAGCGTAAACCAGTACATGGAAACTTCGATTCCAGGTATATTTGCTTGCGGTAACTCAGTACACGTACATGACCTTGTAGACTACGTTACGGAAGAAAGTCTTCTGGCGGGAAAATGTGCCGCAGATTATGTAAAGGCAATGGAGTCACCAAAGGACCAACATCAGAATCTTCATATCCTTTCCGTAACACCAGGCAACAGAGTACGCTATACTGTACCACAGCAGATTAATATAGACGACTCTACCAGGGAAGATGAAACGGTAATGCTCATGTTCCGTTCTACGGATGTATATAAAAGCATTACTGTTGCAGTTTATTCTGGAAACAACCTGATTGCACAACAGAAAAAACGTATTGTAAGGCCAGGAGAAATGCAGACAATCTATCTGAAAGCGAAAGAGCTTGCAAAACTCAGATCATGTATGCAAAACGTAACTGTATCAATAGAAATGCCGGAGGACGCAATAGACTAATATGGAAAGACAGGAAAACGAATCAGACCTTAAACATCTTACATGTATCATTTGTCCAATGGGCTGTGCTCTGGAAGTATCAATGCCAACCTCAGATCCGGCTTCCTTTATTGTGACAGGGAATACATGTAACCGAGGTGATACTTATGCCAGGAAAGAACTCACAAACCCTGAGAGAACGCTTACCTGTACAGTTGCTGTCGCAGGAAGCAACAGGTCTGTAGTCAGTGCAAAGACCGCAGGCGAAGTTCCAAAGGCTAAACTTTTGGACTGCATGCAGGAAGTAAGGAGACTTACAGTAAAAGCTCCTCTTCATGCCGGAGATGTGCTTATAAAGGATATTCTCCATACAGGAGTTGATCTTATAGCATGCGAAGATGCCCTGTAATATAACAACTTAACAGAAAAAAGACTCCTGCAGTATCTAATTTCCAATTCTACTGCAAGGGTCTTTTTTTATTAGCCCCAACACGCTATAATCTCGGTTATGAGTAAGAAATTAGATCCAGAAACATCTGAACTTGTACAGGACATCAAGGCATTAACCGATCCTTCATCAAGAGAAACTGCAAAACTTACAGCAAGATTACTTGTTGTAGAAATCCTTCAATATCTTGAAGTCATCAGTGAGGACGAAGTAGTTCCACTGAACCTGAGAGAACTTCCAGGCGAGATAAAAAAGGTTCTCCCAAAAGAAGTCACAGGAGCATTAAAGGCCATGCTTAGCCTGGCGAATGGTTCAAATATAACTGATGAACAGTTAAATGCAGACTGTACAGCATTGATTGAGTGGCTCAGTAAGTAAAATTTCTAAAAAAAAACTGTAATGTCAACCAAAAATATGCCAATATAGGTTTACTTTTTTTCATTAATAATGTAATTTACCCCTATTATGAACGAAAAAAACAGACAGCGTAATTACAAAATTGCTATCACCGGAGCTTTTGGAGCTCTCACAGTTGTACTCGGACTCACTGGGTTTGGGTTTATCCCGATTGGAACCCTGAGTGTAACAATTATGCACATCCCTGTTATCCTCACGACACTTATTGCAGGTCTTGTTCCAGGAATAGGGGTAGGTTTTATTTTTGGTTTATTCAGCCTCATCCAGAATGCCATGGGAGGAGGAAGTCCTTTCTTCCTTAATCCAATGGTATCTATTGTACCTCGTATGTTAATTGCGGTAGTAACATGGGCTGTAAACAAAGGTTTCAGTAATATACCTCACATGCCTAAGGTTGTATCAGCTTGTGTGGCATCGGCTTTTGGAACATTTGCCAATACATTGTTTGTCATGACAGGTATATATGTATTCTTTAATGAATTATATATGAGTCTTATTTCCGGAGTTTTGGAAACTCTTGGATTTGATGTTGCCAATTTGACTTATTTACAAGGCTGGCTCCTGGTTATCGGAAGAACAATGGTTACAAACAGTATATGGGAAATAATAGCAGCAGTAATCATTACAGCTGCCATTATCAGTGCCATATATGTAACAAAGAATAAAAAATCCCGCCTTTCCAAACTCGACGAAGAAAGCTGATACTTATTGAGGGGACCTCTACAAATTGCAATTTCTAGAAGTTCCCTCAAATAGAAATCCTAAGCCTTTTATTAGAATTGCCTTAAAGCAAAATGCGTATTTCAATAGATACAATAAAAGGCTTATGTTATACTCTAATTAATGAACATTTTTATAGTAGGAGCCGGCTTCACTGGTACACAACTTGCAAGACGACTCATCAACGAAAAAAACAACGTAATTCTATTTGAAAACGACCCTGAAATTGCCAGGCATGCATCCAATCGACTTGACTGCGAAGTTGTAGAGGCCGACGGAAATAATCTCCAGGAACTGGAAAGCAGGGGTCTTGCTACTGCAGATGCTCTTGTAACCGTTACCGACAATGACGAAATCAACATGATAACATGTTCTCTTGTTGATGCAGTATACCCTAATATACTGAAGATAGCCCGGGTGCGAAATTATGCATATTATGTTAACACCGAAGCTGCCGCAAAACACCATTCCGAAACCTTTGCAGGAAATCACAGACCTCTATACGGTATAGATTACATGATTAACCCTGACGTAGAGGCAGCGGAAGCCATTGTCAGAGCTGTAGAACATGGAGCTGTAAGTGATGTGGTGACATTTGGCAATGATGAATACGAACTTACAGCCCTTTCGGTAGAAAAAGGCAGTAAAATCGACGGTATTGCCCTAAAAAATATACGTTCCCTTACTAACTGCAAAGTCATTGTTGTATTCGTAGAGACAGAAGATCACGGTTCCTCTCTTCCATCTGGTGAAACAATAATTCATGCCGGTAACAGGATAGGTGTCTTGACTAGCAAGAATGACGTAAAGGAATTACTGGAGCTTTGCGGTGCAAAATTAGACTCCCTGAAAAAAGTTGCACTCGTCGGAGCCGGAAGAATCGGTACTATCGTAGCTGATCACCTTATGGAAAAAACAAAGACCTCGTTCTTTAGGAAAATATTTGGTGGCTATAAAAAGATTGCCCAAGATTTTGTTATTATTGACAGTGATTCTGATTTGGTAACTCAGGCCAGTGCCAGATATCCATCCAGTAAGGTATTCTGTGCAGATATTACTGATGATGGCTTTATCCAGGAAGAAGGTCTTGGGAAATTCGATCTGGTCATAACTGCAACCAGTAACCATGAAATGAATATGGTTGTATCTTCATATTTGCAATCCTTGGGTGTTGAAAAAACAATTTCCCTTGTTTCCCATGCAGCATTTGCTGAAATCGCAAGAAAACTAGGAGTTGATGTTGCAGTTCCATTGAGAGACTCTGTTGTTGACTCAATTTTAAGTCATTTACGAGGAAAAAGTGTTACAGGAATCCATACAATATGTAATGGTGACTTTGAAATTGTTGAATTTGACCTGCCAGCTAACAGTAAATACGTAGGCAAACCTCTTAAAGATATTGCAAGTCCCGGACATTTTCTTATTTTGCTGATAAAAAAACCGGGATCTATAAATTACGAACTTCCAAATGGAAACACTCCTCTGACAGTCGGAGACCATATAGTCCTTATTGAACCTACCGGGGACAAAAAAATCATGGAAAACTTCAGCGGAAAAAATTAGGAAACCAAATAAATGACTTTTACAGTGATAAGAATAGTATTTTTGCTTTTAGGAATCGTTGGAGCAACATATATAATTCCAATAGGAGTTGCCATATCATGCGATGAATTCTGGGTTTTGCCGTCATTCATAATTCCTATGCTGGTAAGCCTGATTCTTTCTATCACTGCCCTGCTTACCGGAAAACACAGGAAAACAACTCTATCAGCGCGAAGCGGATATGTTGTTGTTGCTGTTGCATGGGCCACAGTAAGTTTATTTGGAGCCATACCTTTATATTTTAGTGGTGCTATACCTGACTTTACAGATGCAATATTTGAAAGTGTTTCCGGATTCACCACAACAGGTTCTACAATTCTTTCTGAAATAGAAACACTCCCAAGAAGCATCAATCTATGGAGGTGTCAGACTCATTGGCTTGGAGGTATGGGAATAGTCGCCCTTACAGTTGCTCTTCTACCAATTCTTGGTGTAGGAGGATTCCAACTTATTAAGGCAGAAACTACAGGTCCAGAAAAAGGTAAGCTTACCCCAAAAATAGCTACCACAGCCAAGATACTATGGTTCATGTACCTAGGCCTCACAGTTCTGGAAACAATTTTTTTGCGTCTGGCCGGAATGGATTTTATTGATGCTTTGTCACATTCATTCAGCACCCTTGGCACCGGTGGCTTCTCTTCAAAAAATTCCAGCATCGGGGCTTATAATTCTGCAGCAATAGACTGGATAATCATAGCATTCATGTTTATGGCTGGAATTAACTTTTCCCTCTACTACTATGCAATTACCAGGAAATTTTCAGAGATACGTGATAATTCTGAGCTTAAAGGTTATATAACGATAGTTTTATTTTCTTCTATAACCATTGCCATAATTGAATCTTCCAGATACGGAAACATATTCAAGGCTTTCCGATATTCGTCATTCCAGTCATTATCAGTGCTTTCTACGGCAGGATTTGCTAATGCAGACTTTACTACATGGAAACCAGCCAGCCAAGCCATATTACTTGCATTATTCTTCATCGGAGGATCAAGTGGCTCAACTGCAGGTGGAGTTAAAGTAATCCGATGGATAATAATGAGTAAGCAGCTCCATAACGAATTTCTCAAACTACTGCATCCTCACGGAAAGTTCCTCATAAGAATAAATCAGCGCGTTGGACGCAAAGATTTGACTTTTAATGTAACTGCATTCTTTTTTACATATGTAGTTGTAATTGCCGCAACAACTTTTTTTGCGTGCCTTTTTAACATAGATATACTGACATCGTTCACAGGAGCTTTGACAATGGCCGGAAATATTGGTCCTGGATTTAATTTACTTGGACCCTCATGTAATTTCGGTTGGCTCCCAAACCCTGTTAAATGGTGGTATGATTTGGTCATGATTGCAGGAAGACTTGAGTTCTTTACAATCATAATATTCTTTTCTCCATCTTTTTGGAAGAAATAACCTATTTTTATAACAATAGTAATTTTATTATCATTGTTTAACGTAATTTTTTGTTATTTATTTAAAATAATATTGGTTTTTTGTAATATTTGATATATATTCATATCGTAGATTATGTAACTATTGTTTCATATTCTTCTTAAGTACTGGGATGCAGGTTTTCTCCTCCTAATTTTCCTGCATGCCAGTATTTTTTTCTTTTTTCTTTGCCTTACATTTCTTTTTTTATTATATTATCTACTATTACACGTTATTTTAGACAGAAGGTAGATAAAGATGGCTAAATATCAGTTTCAGACAGAAGTAAACCAGCTTCTTAAATTAATCATTCATTCAATGTATTCCAACAAAGACATTTTCCTTAGAGAGATTGTTTCTAATGCTTCAGATGCTTTGGACAAGTTAAAGTATCTTACTGTATCAGATGACAACTTCAAGTCTTTGGTTTTCAATCCACGCATTGACATTACTTTTAACGAAGAAAAAAGCATCCTTACTATCCAGGACTGTGGTATCGGTATGGACGAAAAGGATCTTACAGACAACTTAGGTACAATTGCAAGATCCGGAACAAAGGCATTTATCGAACAGCTCAGTCAGAGTGGAAACCCTAACTCAGACCTTATCGGTCAGTTTGGTGTTGGTTTCTATTCAGCTTTCATGGCAGCATCCAAGATTGATGTATATACTCGTAAGGCAGGTGGAGATGGCAAAGTATGGCACTGGACATCTGACGGAACAAATGCATACGAGATTGAAGAACTTACAACTGCATCTATGGAATATTGTCTTTATGGTTTTGACAAGACAGAAACTGTAGGTAGTGCTATCGAGATCCATCTTAATGATGACTCTAAAGAATATGCAAGTCACTGGAAGATTGATGAACTTATCAAGAAATACTCCAATCACATTGCCTTCCCTATTTATCTCCACTGGGAACAGACTAAGTACAACAAAGATGGAAAAGCTGAAGGAACAGAAAAGAAGGTTGAACAGTGTAACTCTGCTTCTGCAATTTGGAAGAAAAGCAAGAGTGAACTAAAAGCTGAAGATTACAATGACTTCTACAAGTCCATTGGACATGACGGAAGCGATCCTCTTATGTACCTTCATACACATGCCGAAGGAACACAGGAATACACAACACTTTTCTATGTTCCACAGTTTGCTCCTTTCGATATGTACCAGGCTGATTACAAGAGTGGAGTTAAACTCTATGTTAAACGTGTATTCATTACAGACGATGACAGAGAACTTCTCCCTTCATATTTGCGTTTTATCCGTGGTGTAATCGATTCCGAAGATTTACCTCTTAATGTTAGCCGTGAAATTCTCCAGCAGAACCGCATTCTCGAGACAATCAAGACACAGTCTGTAAAGAAACTTCTTGCAGAATTCAAGAAACTCGGTGAAGATGCAGACAAAGCCAAGAAGAATGCAGAAGCTACAGAAGATGAAAAAGCAAAGATTGAAAAATGGAACAAGTTTGTATCAAGTTACAACCGTCCATTAAAGGAAGGTCTATACACAGACTTTGCAAATCGTGGAGAAATATCAGAAATCGTAAGATTTAAGAGTACTCACGAATCTGGTACAGGAGATGACAACTGGACAAGCTTTGCTGACTATGTAAGCAGAATGAAGGAAGACCAGAAAGCAATCTACTATATCACTGGTAGTGATGAAAAGAATCTCCGCTCTTCACCTCTTCTCGAAGCCTATAAGAACAAAGGTTTTGAAGTACTCATCATGGCAGATGATATCGATGACATCGTTATTCCTTCATATGGCAAGTACAAGGATTACGAACTCAAGGCAGTAAACCGTGCAGGTAGCGATGAAGAACTTGGAGTAGACAAAGAAGAAACAAAGAAAAAGGAAGAAGCATTCAAACCTGTTCAGGAAAAGATAAAGAAAGCTCTTGGCGAAAGAGTAAAGGATGTTGTACTCAGTAAACGTCTTTCAGACTCTCCTTGTTGTGTAGTAATTGATGAAAATGATCCATCTATTCAGATGGAACGCATGATGAAAGCTATGGGACAAGGAACAGGAGATATGCTCAAACCTATTCTCGAAATCAATGCAGACCATCCGTTTGTAAAGAAACTTGAAGGTGATGTTGCAGATGACTACATTGCTAAAGTCAGCGAAGTTCTTCTTGATCAGGCTCTTCTTGTAAGTGGTGCTGAAATCAAAGATCCTGTAGAATTCGTAAAATCTCTTAACGCTCTTCTATCAAACTGATATAATTGACCCCATCCTGTCTAAATGCGATGTCCTTAAGCATTCAGACAGATTACTAATAAAATGGGGTCCTAAATGCACACAAATGATTTGCTTCTAGTCATTGATATGCAGAACGTATACAAGGCAGGCCAAAAATGGGCTTGCCTTGATACACCAAAAGCTGCACAAAATATACTCTCAATAATCAAGAAATATAAATCCACGACAAAAAATGATGTAATATTCACTAGATACCTTCCGCAGGAGAATCCGTTCGGAGTTTGGAAAAACTATAACATAAAATATCATGACGTCAATAACGACTCTTATGCAAACGAAATGATTGATGAGCTAAAAGAGCCATTAAAGGAATACCCCCTGTATACCAAAGGAGTTTATTCTTCCCTGGAGATTCCGGAAGTTCTTGAAGCCTGTCAAAAAGCAGAGAGAGTCATAATTACCGGAGTCGTTGCAGAATGCTGTGTACTGAGCACAGTCCTTGCATTGATAGATAAAGGAATATATACTATTTACCTTACTGATGGAGTTTCAGGGTTGGACAGACCAAAGGAACAAGCTACAGAACTCATATTATCAGGACTCTGCCCATTACATGTATCAATGATGACTACCCAGGAGTATTTAAATGAAATCTAATACAAAACTTATGACAGAGGGTTCCATAGCCGGCAGAATGCTAGCCTTTGCCTTTCCTATTTTTGTTGGAAACCTGTTTCAACAGCTATATAACACGGCGGACTCCCTCATTGTAGGAAACATTCTGGGGTCTACTGCACTTGCAGCAGTTTCTTCTTCTGGTAACATTCAATTTTTGTTCATTGGCTTTTTCATAGGAGTATCTGTTGGAGCTGGTATAGTCATATCCAACTGTATTGGAGCAAAAGACGACAAAGCAACAGAACGAGCTGTACACACTACAGTGGCAGTAGGCCTAACCTTTTCTGTAATTCTGACCATAATGGGACTTACTTTATCCCCTCTTATTTTGAGGCTTTTAAAAACACCAGAAGAAGTAATGGCCGAATCTGTAACATATTTCAGGATATGTTTTACAGGATCCACTGGATTTGTCATGTACAACATTTTTGTCGGTATATTAAGAGCTGCTGGAGATTCAAAACATCCTCTATACTTCCTGATATTTTCATCCATCATTAACATTGTTCTGGATCTTATACTGATGGGACTTTTTCATTTTGGAGTTGGAGCGGCTGCCTTGGCAACAATTACATCCCAATTTATAAGTGCCCTACTTTGTCTCAATCTTCTTATGAAAACAACTGAAAGCTACAAAGTAGAGCTTAGGAAAATCAGGTTCGACAGAGAGATGCTTAGAAGAATATTGAAGTATGGACTTCCTGCTGGAGTTCAGAACTCTGTAATAGGATTTGCAAACTCTTTAGTTCAATCAAATATCAATATATATGGACCTATGGCAATGGCAGGGCACGGTGCATATTCCCGTATCGAAGGGTTTGCTTTTTTACCTATAACAAGCTTCAATATGGCCCTGACAACATTCATCGGACAAAATATGGGTGCAAGAGACTATAATAGAGTACGAAAGGGCTCTCTCTTTGGAACCTTATGTTGTGTAATACTTGCAGAACTTATAGGATTTATCGTAGCAGGATTTGCTCCCCAGCTTATAAGAGCATTTGACAGCAATCCCGAAGCAGTAGATTTTGGAGTACAAAGATCTAGGACAGTTGCATTGTTTTACTGTCTTCTAGCTTTTTCTCATGCAATGGCAAGCGTACTACGCGGTGAAGGTAAATCAATAGTACCTATGGTCATAATGCTGATATTCTGGTGCATAGTCAGAGTTTCTATTCTTACTGTTTCAGCCATATATTTTAAATCAATAATGGTTGTCAACTGGGTTTACCCGATTACCTGGTTTTTAAGCAGTATCTCATACATCATTTATTATATGATTGCAAACCCAATCAAAAAACTCGAAACACAAACTTTATAAACTTTTATCAGCAACATACCCCAGATCGATATTCATTTTCTGTGTAGGAAAGCTCCAGATCTGGGTTAGCCATCTGTAAATCAGAAACAAAATTTTTGATTTCTTTGCTGTTTAAATCATAGTCAATCTCAACCTGATATCTTTCTTTATTATTAGTGTCAAAGTACCAGTTGAGAATTGAGTGGCCATTATAATTAGAAACGTTAATAGCTATAGACTCAAGGCTACTTATGTTTATTTCATTTTCTTTATTCCAGTTTTTTATGCATATAACCTTATCTGTATACTCAATTCTCTGATGAGATGTATACACCCATGAAAAAACTGCAAATGCAATAAATAAGACCGAAAGTCCAAATCCACAGAAACTATACACAATAGTAGGCGCAAATATTCCTTCAAACAAGCATAAGATGGAACATGCACCTCCCAACAATACAAGAAGTTTACCTACTTTTATATTATTTTTTATTACCTTAACATTTTCAGATTTACTATCACTCATATTTTCCCTTTTTTATTGCTTTGCAACTCCAAGTCCAAAAAGTGCAAAATCTCCCTTAACAGGATCTTCTGGAAACACATCTCTCAAGATATCAGTCAAAGCCACTGCTGTCTTCAAGGATGCACTTTTTACCTTTCCAGTTGAAGAAGACTCTATCAACCCAAATTTAGTGGATTCCTGCATTACATGGGTATCCAATGGCATAAGTAAATCTCTTTTGTCATACCATGTCCAAAGTCCAAGATCAACTGGAGAATTTGAGCGAACCATCCACCTCAAAAACATATTCAGTTTCTTTGATGAGCTTTCTTTTGTATGCGGAATCAAATTACATTCTTTATCAAACATATCTGATATTACATGACATAACAGAGGCTTACCTGTATATCCATAGACAATATCTGTAGTGTCTTTGCAACTTTCCCAAGATTTTCTGACATAAGAACCAATACTTCCATCTTGCAGCAGCATATTTCTAATAGTATCAAAGAAGAGAACCATGGAATCGTGTGTAAACATACGATAGAAAGATTTTTTCCCACATACAAATACGTCACGATACTTTTGCTCTATTATCCACTGTGATATATCGGGGCCACATAAATCCAAGATATACGAAACATGCACAAGAATCTGATCCCGTCGTCCAAAAGCAAGATTAGCAGCTATAAATGCAGCCAACTCCTGGTTAACTGTATCAGTATAATTGTGCATGAATTGACTTGGATCATTTATCAAAAAATCCTTAGTTTCATATAAAGATGCAAGTTTAATCAGACGATTTTCTAATTCAGTATCCAAAACTTTTTTCTTCTAAGCAAAGCAAATCAGGCTATAGACTGATTCTTATCTGTTTCAGATTCATTTGGCTCAGATTCTTTCAGAACCTGCTCCTTTTGAATCATACTGTATGCATGCTGAATAGTTCTTATTGTAGTTACCATATCTCCATTTGAGACATGTTCAAAAATTCTTCCATACTCTGCATCAGTAAGCGATGGAAGTTCACTAATAGCTTTTGCCATTTTACAAGCATCATCGAAGTTTTTCACTAAATCCAAATTCATATTAGTTCTCCAGGGCTGATAATAAAATGCACACATTTGCATGCAAAACAATACTTATATACTAATGTAATCAATAAAAGCGGAATCGTCAATAAAAATACAAAACAAATGCAGGAAAATGTATAATTATTTGAAATAATACAACAGGCAGTTTAGAAAAAAAAATGAAGACAAAAAAAGGACTGGATAAAATCCAGTCCTTTTTTTGTCTACGCCCCCTGCTGGGCTTGAACCAGCGACACACGGATTAACAGTCCGTTGCTCTACCGACTGAGCTAAGGGAGCAAGCTTTTATTGCTCGATGATTAGATAATATATAATTTTTATATTTTGGTCAATATCAAAATGTAAAAATTTATTAAAAATTCCTAAGTTCTTTAAATCACGGGTTTATTGTATTAATTACAAATATACGATAATATTCCACTTACTATGAAGAGTAACGCATTAAAAGGCATGAGGGATATTCTCCCACAGGAACAAAGAATTAGAGATTATGTTCAGGGTAAAATCCTTGAAACATACCGCAGTGCAGGTTTTGAACGCATATCAACCCCAATACTTGAAGACAGCGAAAACTTGGATAAATCAGATGGAGGAGACAATCTGAATCTGATTTTTAAAGTATTAAAAAGAGGCGATAAACTGGACAAAGCACTGGAAGAAGAACATCCAACTGCCTCTTCATTATCAGACATGGGGCTTCGCTACGACCTTACATTGCCACTCTCCCGTTTCTATGCAGCAAACAAGGAATCTCTACCAACCCCATTCAAGACAATACAGACAGATAGAGTATATCGCGCAGAACGCCCTCAAAAAGGAAGACTTCGCGAATTTGTACAGTGTGATATCGATATTCTCGGTGATAACTCCCCTAATGCCGAAGTAGAACTCATTGATGTAACTGCAAAAGCAATGATTGCTATCGGTTTCAAAGATTTTACAATCAACATCAATGACAGACGCATTCTAAGAGGAATGCTTGAGAATATAGGATTTGCAAAGGAAGATATCGACAGCGTATGTATAACTTTTGACAAGTTGGATAAAATTGGTGCTGACGGAATTGAAAAAGAACTTCAGGAAAAGAGTTTCTCTGCACAAGCTATTGAAAATCTTGTAAGTTTCATCAAACAGGACACAATAACTCTTGATGCTGTATCAGGTAAATGTGCAGACCCTTCTATTGCAGATGATCTTAAATATGTACTTGCAGCAGCTACAGAAATCTCAAATGGTACATATACCGTAAAGTACAGCCCAAATCTTGTTCGCGGTCAGGGATATTACACTGGAATGGTATTTGAAATTTCATGTCCACAATTCTCAGGAGCTGTTGGTGGAGGCGGAAGATACGATAACATGATTGGTAAATTCCTAGGCCAGAGCGTTCCTGCAGTTGGATTCTCAATAGGTTTTGAACGAATTTGTGATATTTTGCTGACAACAGGATACAAAATCCCTGATGCAAAAGAAAAATTTGCCCTTCTGTATGATGATACAGTTCCATTTACAAAAGTAATGGCAAAGGCAAATGAGTTAAGAAGCGACTACAATGTTTCTATAATCAGACGACACAAAAAGACAGGACAGCAGCTCAACAATCTGGAACAGAATGGCTTTACAAAGTTCGCTGCTCTCGAAGGCGATAATCTCAAATATTTTGGACAGAATAAATAGCCTATAAAAAAAGTGATAGGCATATCAGCCTATCACTTTTTTTACTTAGTGGCTTCTTCTAGCATTCTTATCAATAGCTTCCCACAAACCGTTAAGGTATGTAGCTCCAAGAGCTCTGTCATACAAACCATAACCTGGCATAGCAACTTCATCCCAAATCATTCTTCCGTGATCAGGACGAATCGGACCTTCAAAGCCAATATCATACAAAGCCTTCATAATTTCGTACATATCAAAGCTACCATCAGATGACAAATGTGCAGCTTCTTCAAAATTCTGCTGAGAATGGAACTTCAAGTTGCGTACGTGAGCAAAGTGAACTCTTCCCTTCAGGCTTCTAATCATATCAGGAAGATTATTCTCAAGGTTTGTTCCATACGAACCAGAACAGAATGTAACACCATTATGAGGATTATCTACCATCTTCATCATACGGAGGATATTCTCTTTATTGATGATAATACGAGGTAAACCAAAAACACTCCATGCAGGATCATCCGGATGGATTGCCATATTGATATCATATTTATCACATACAGGCATTACTGCCTCGAGGAAATACTTGAGGTTAGCAAATAAAGCCTCATCATCAATGTCCTTATATGTCTCAAAAAGTTCCTTAACGCGAGCCATACGCTCAGGTTCCCAACCAGGCATTACAGTACCATTCATCTCACCCTTGATAGAAGCAAACATCTTCTCAGGATCAAGAGCATCAACAGCTTCCTGTGTATATGCAAGTACAGTAGAACCATCAGGACGTCTACGAGCAAGTTCCGTACGAGTCCAGTCAAATACAGGCATAAAATTATAGCAGACCATATGGATATCTTCCTTTCCAAGATTCTCCAAAGTCTTTATATAATTTTCTATGTGCAAATCTCTGTCTTTACCAGCAGTTTTTATATCATCACTGATGTTTACACTTTCAATACCTGAAATATGAAGCCCAGAAGCTGCAACTTCTTCCTTAAGTGCATGAATCCTATCCTGCTGCCACAATTCACCAGGTGCAGTATCATATAAAGTTGTAATTACACCTGTTACACCAGGAATCTGTCTTATCTGCTTTAAGGTAACTGTATCGAACTTTGAGCCGTACCAACGCAATGTCATTTCCATAAAAATGCCCCTCACGTGCACCTTATTTCAAACAATAAGGTGACATATCTGTATCTTTTTTATTCCGACAGAACATTATATTTCTCCGGAACATCACCTATATTTTGATACATTTTCATGGCTTCTTCAAGTGTTTTGCCAGCTAGTATACTAGCTTTTCTTGCAGAATTTATAGATTGTATCTCTTTCATTCGCTTACCAGTAAGCTTATATCCCCTCATGGCAATCAGAGAACATCCCCACGCCACCATAGGAACGATACAAAACAATATGATAACAACAGATTTCATTCCAACTGCGTAAGGAGTATTTCCATCCGGAAGAGTCTTTATTCCAATCAGAGCCACCGCAAACCCAACTATAGTCGACCCCAAAGAACTTACAAGCTTATCTACAAGGCTAAAAAGAGTTCCCATAATCCCCGGCACATACTTACCGCTTCTAAAAGTCTCATAATCAGAGCAGTCGGCAACCATAGGAATGCTCATATCTGCAGTAGCATAATAAGCCCCGTAACCCACTCCAAACATAAAGATAAAGATTACTGTATAGAGATTTATGTTCTTCAGGCTAAGATTGACATTGGCAACATCCTTATGCCACAAACAAAGCAGCACAAGAACTCCTACATACATGACAAGAGCGACAGCTGTAAACAGCATAAGAGAATACTTTTGTCCATACTTCTGGCTGGTACGTATAGTCATAAGAAAGAAAGGTGCACTGAACACATACCCAATTATCATCATTGGAAGGTACAGTCCATTATAATCACCCATCATCGATCCATAAAGCATACATAGAACTGTCATGTTTGTTGCAATGGCAAAGGCAAGTTTACAACCAGCTCCTGCAACCATGAGCCGCTGAAGTTCCTTATTTTCCTTGAAAATCGTTACATATTCCGAAAATTTTACTTTTTGGACAGTATTTCCTGTTACTCCAAAGTATCTACTGTTATCCTTCTCCCATATACCAACAACAGCAAGTAGAGTCAGTACTATGGAAACAACAATGGACAGCGGTATAAGAATATTAAAAAAAGCAGCACTGTTATATCCCCCGTGGGACCTTGCAATAATTGGAGCAAGAAACTGTACCAATCCCATGCCAAGAATACTTGCTACAGTATTAAAGACTGTAAAAAGAGGCCTTTGGTTTGGGTCATTTGTAAGGCAAGTCTGTCCGGATCTTGTACACGCAGTCTGAAACGTATAACCGATAACGTAAAGCATATAGAAAAGCACAAACAGAACATATCGCAATACCATAAAATCAGAACCTACTAGCCGGATACCAAAGTATAGAAGAACAGAGGCAACTATCATTATAAGGTTGCCCAAAATCATAAATGGCCTGAATTTACCAAATCGCCCGTTAGTACGGTCTATTATTGCTCCGATAATGGGATCGGTAACGGCATCAAAGACACGCATCACAGTTACCATTGTAGTTGCAAACATAAGAGCAAGGCCCAAAACTCCATTAGCATAATAGGCAATAAAGCTCATTGTCAGGACATAATAAACATTCGTCGCTCCATTGTTAAAAGGAAACAAAACAAGCTGGTAAAGCTTTGCCTTATTAACACTGGTATTTTCATTTTCCACTGGCTAAACACCTCCTGACTCTTAAACCCAGTTATCACTTTTGCTCTTGATAAGTTTGTACTGCTCCAAGAAAATATTTGTCTTATAGAACTGAGCCGTATCAACACATTCAAGCTTCTCTCGATTATTTCCCGCAAATACCTGCACCTGAGCAGACTTTGTAAGTTCAAAGACAAACTTATATATCTTGCGGTTTTGACCAGAAGCAATTTTCTTGCCATTTACATATACATCAACATATTTTTGATTTGTATACACTTTCAGCTCAGAATATCGCTCCAATCTATATTCATATCGCTTACCACAAATATGGACGAAAGGTTCATCAGACCAGAAGGCCTTGTATACATAAAAGCTATCCTTCTTGACTTTACGGTCAAATGTAACTAATCCCTTATGATTCATACCAGGCTCTCCACCCTGATTACGGGAATCTGCGGCAAAGTCAAACATATTCCACACATAAGTAGCCCATACATAAGGATGACGCTTAAAACACTTGAGCATATATTCGTGGTATTTAGCCTGATACTCCTCAGTGTGGTCACCCCGCTTTGGCCTGGAACTATGAAGGTTAGGCATACCTTCTGCCCCATATTCTGAATAACCAAAAGGCTGGAAAGGATGAAGAATATGATACAGCGGCATAAGAATATCATTAAGAGCAAGAATCGGCACATACCACCCAAGATAAAGATTCCAGTTAATAAGATCCGTTATTTTTGTTACACGATTGAACGGGCTGCACACAGCATAACAGGCCATAGTAGTAGGTCTTGAAGGATCCATGACCTTGCACAGTCCCTGTAACCTACGGTGATTATTCCTCATCTGTTTTCGATTCTTGGATGATATAGTAATTTCATTAGAAATTCCCCAAGTCACAATACTCGGATGGTTTATATTCTGAGCAATAAGCTCCTTCATCTGAAGCTCAGTATTATAATCCCCGTTGATAAGATGAGCAGAAATATACGGAATCTCTGCCCAGACAACTATGCCATACTTGTCACACAGATCATAAAAATACTGACTATGCTGGTAATGTGCCAGACGAACAGTGTTCGCCCCGATCTCCCGTATAAGAGCCATATCCTCATCCATCATCTCACGAGTAATTGCATTGCCGACATCTTTACGGTCCTGATGACGACTTACACCATGGAGGGGATATTTCTTGCCATTAAGATAAAACCCAGACGAAGGACTTATACTAAAAGTTCTTATGCCAAAGTTACATTCTATCTCATCATAAATATTCTCTTCACAAGTCAGATAAACATGTACTTTATATAGATAAGGATCCTTTACACCATTCCATAAATGAGGATTCTTTATCTGCAGAACAGCATCACATCTTTGTCCTACAACCTTATCATAAGAACTTACAACAACATTATCCTGATCATCCAGGATGACAGTCTTCACAAAATATTTTGAACCATCCAGCTTACGATCAAGATAAGATTCAACTCTGACAACTCCTATTTCGTGAACAACTGTAGGAGATATCTTTAATCCGCTACCTCCAAAATAATCCAGGTCAAAATGAGTCTTACATACCTTCAGGAACTTTACATCCCGATATATACCTCCATAAAACGTAAAATCCGCCTTCTGGGGATAAATCCGATCATTGACGCTGTTATCCACAAGAACTTTTATGATATTCTTCTCTTTCAGTAAGTCAGTAACATCCATACGGAAAGTCGAGAAGCCATTTTCATGCATACAGAGACTGGAACCGTTGAATATAACGTTCGCCGAATTACTTGCTCCATCAAATTCAAGATATATTCGTTCCGTGTCCCGGTCAAACTCGGGACAGTCTACAGTCTTTTCGTATATACAACATCCACGATAATAGTCATTTCCCCCATCCTGTCCATCTAAATTATTCCAGGTATGGGGCAAATCAAGAGTAACTGTTTTTTTGTCCGGACCGGTAAACAACCAGTCCTTCATTATAAGTTGAGTCTTTCGTATCATTAATTATTCACTATAAGTATATGTTTTGCGAAATTTGCGATATTTACGTATTGCCAGCGTCAATGACAATACAAACAAAATAGCAAATATCCATGCCATGGTTACAGTAAAATCCTCAATAACAAGATGTCTGTATCTTACGATTGTATCTCCATCGATTCCATTCATTGCAACAGAATTAGCAAGAGAATACAAAGTATGATGACAGGCATCCCTCATGGCATTTACAATAACAGCATCTTTCTTGTATTTAGGAAGTTGCTGTGTAACATAAGGCATCATGGCATCAAAAGTAGAAACACCTCCAGCCATCATCGCATCTACACCATTAACATATTTTACGAGAACGTTATCAGTTATATTAAGACCTGTACTACCCCATTCTCCTCGGAGAATACCTGACATAAGCCCCTTATGAGCACCAGACCAGGTTGGTCCAAATCTTGTGTAGGCAACCATGACACCGGCATTTCCCATCTCAAACGGAGCTTGGAAAGCCTTGAGATAAAGTTCGCGGGCAGTCTGCTCAGTAAGCCATACCCCAAGACCAAGTCGGTCCTGTTCGCAGTCATTGAGCGCAAAATGCTTCATCACTACATGAACACCTTTATCTTCAATAGCCTTTACCTCGTAAGCACTCATAATACCGGAAAGGTATCCATCTTCTGAGTAATACTCAAAGTTACGTCCTCCATACGGAGTACGATGAATATTATTGCCAGGACCGTAAAGACACATAATGTTTGCAGCAACACAGTTATTACCTATAACACGCCCTATCTCAGTCATGATAAGAGTATTAAAAGTAGCAGCCATTACATCTTCTGAAGTAAAGGCAGTAGCCTTAAGTTTTGTCTTGTCAGACTGCAGAAGAGAAGCTGTAAGGCCTTGAGGTCCATTTTCATCACGACTTCCAGGAGCATTTATCGAGTTGACTGGCATTGTCCAATGGAAAGAATCACCGATAAGAACAACCATCTCATGGAAACTAAGCTCATCCAAAAGTTTATCCCACAGAGGATCGTCATATTTCTTTCCCATAAGATCATAAAGATTTACCCCATTACGGGCATTCATTACAGGCATCTCAGCCTCAGGATAAGAAGCAGCATTATACAACACCTCTTTAAGATCAGCTTTAAGCTTCTCTGTAATCTCGATCTTTACGATTTCGGTAGGGAACGATTCTCCCCAATTGCTTCTAGTCAGATAGTTGATATGCTGACCACCATTTCCCTCGTACAAATTGAAATCAGCAGAACTGAGCTGATTCTGTATCTTTGTCCCATTATCACTTACAGAGAAAGTAGCTCTATCAAAACTTCCATTGTAATATTTACTTACTAAGCTGGAATCACCGTCCACATCCATGCGGCCATTTGTAGATATTGGGTCAAATCCTTTGGCAGAAAGAATATTATTTACAGCCTGATGGGCATTTTCTGCAGCAGTCAGGTAATATTCTCCAGGCTCAATGATGTATGTTCCTTCACCATAAGCATCATAACTTGCCATATCCTTTATATTTACTTTTACAGTAACTACTTCACTAGCGCCAGGAGCAAGAATTGAAGTCTTACCAAATCCAATAAGATTTACAGAGGCTTTTTCGATATGATTTGTAATATCATAGCCAGTATAAGGAGCCTGGAAATATATCTGCACAGTCTTCTTACCAGAATATTTTTTTCCAGTATTTGTTACTTTTACAGATGCATAGAGACTCTCATTCTTTGTATTCGTAACAACCTTGAAATCCGAAAACTCAAAGTCCGTATAAGAAAGTCCATAGCCAAAAGGGAATGCAACATCATGATTATAGTCATAAGAACCTGCATTTCCAGTTCCCATTACAAAGTCTTCATATCGTGTTTCATAATACTTATAGCCGACATAGATACCTTCCTGATATATCATATAGCTATCAGCATTCTTGGAAACACCGGTAATATCACCAGAATAGAGAGTCGGAATAAAATTCTTCATTGCAGGACTGGAATAGTTATCATAACAATAAGTATCAACAAGACATCCAGAAGGATTAACTGTACCAGCAATAATCGAAGCAACAGCATTGATACCTGAGATACCTACATCTCCAATCCACAGTACACTGTCTATAGCATAAGAGCTATCCTTAAGGAAGTCCATCTGTAAAGGATTAGCCGTGTTTATGAGGACAATAAGCTTCTTAAACACTCCCTTATCCTTCAGATAAGAAACATTCTTGAGCATCAGGGCTTCATCTTCGCTTAATGCAAGATAGTTAACATCCTTATACTCAAGGTCAGCACCTTCACCACCAATACGGCTAAATACAACAATAGCAGCGTCTCCATAAGAAGAAAAACCGTTTACAAGGTCATCACTGTATAACCTCCAAGGAACTTCCGTAACAACAGCAGATGCAAGGCTTACAGTGCCTGCCTTATTCCTATAATAAGGCTTACATTCTTCGCTTAAATAAAAATTCCATAAATCAGGGTTAACAGAGAATCCTTCTTTTTCGAGGGCAGACTTAAGATTATCGGCAGTCGAAGCATCTATGTTACCAGAGCCAGTTCCACCATAGACAAGATTTACGCTACTAGTACTGAACAAGCTTACATTAGAACCACGATTAAGAGGTAAGGCTCCACCATGATTCAAAAGGAGCGAAGCACCTTCTGCTTCTACCCTTCTACATAAATCCAGACCATAATCAATCATCTCCTGATTGCTATCAAAATCACACTCATAATAAACTACGGAAGGATTTTCATTCTTGAGCTTCCAAAAGGAGCCACCGACAAAAGCGGCAAAAGTATTATTAAAAATACCTACAACAGTAGCGATAGGAATAAAAATCAGAGTCATTATTCCCGAAAAAATAGCAAGTCCCTTCCATGGACTTACAGCTTTGCGTTTGGCCTTCTTGTACACCTTATTTTTCTTAGACATCTCTGTTCTCCTAAAGTATTAGTGATGCGCCAACATTGACACAAATAACAACATAAAAGCTGGCATTATATATATTAAGACACAAAAAAGAAAAAACAAAAAAAAAGAGCAAAAATCCCTAAATCGCCTTGATTCCTAAGGATCTTTACTCTTTCCATCTAGAAAAAAAACTAAATATTAAAACCCAATACCAACACGCTTGCGGTCAATTCCGTTCGCCTTGTAAAACTTTTCTAGAAAAACAACCCTGTGCTTAAATTCCTTATAAGCTGCTGTCCAGCTTGGATAACTTTTTTTAGTTACAAGCCGTTCCCAAAAAGCTTCCGTATTGCCATAACTTCGTTTGTATTCAGTCAATGTATATTCAGGGCTCTCCTCAGTTCCCCCACTGATACAAAGCCATACACCATCCAAAACACACACGTTGAGACAACATTCAAAAAAATGTTTAAACTCAAACTTTTTCATATTCATAAGCATAGGTCTGTCTGCATAGACACGAAGAGTTGCCTCTTCTTCTACTGCAGGCTGAACTGCCCAACTTTTTAACATTTAATTTTACCCCTCCACCAATCAAGTTACTTTTTACACTTTAAAACGCTCCATACAGGTAACCACCTGTTGTATACTTTGGCTGTTCTTTTCTGAATTGGAATTTACACTGCTGATAGCAGTCTGAATCCTATCAGTTCCGCTGACAATCTGAGAAATTGTTTCACTAACTTTATCAGTAGTAGAACGAAGATGTCGCATTTCTTCGGCTACTCTCTGACCGCTGGTTACCATTTCCTCACTGCTAATTTTTACGTTGTCTGTAGCTTCATTAATTTCCTTCATAGCTTCAAGGACCTGAACACTACCTTCATTCTGCTCCTGCATAGCACTCATGACATATTCTTCCTGCTGTCTTACGGTCTTTGTCAGGTCGAATATAATGCCAAACTGTTTCTGCAGTTCCTTGGTGCTGTCAGCAACACCTCCGATGACTTCGTCAAGCTGTTGCAGACTGGCAGTAATATTCTTACCCTGAGTATTACTCTGTTCTGCAAGCTTACGTATTTCGTCAGCAACAACGGCAAACCCTTTACCGGATTCTCCGGCGTGGGCGGCTTCGATGGCAGCATTCATTGCCAAGAGATTAGTCTGCTCGGCGATATTCTGGATTACAGAGCTGGCCTCTAATAATCCGGAAGAATCAGCTAATACTCTCTGAACCATCCCTACTGCAGTCTCAACTTTTTGATGACCAAGTTCAGATGCAGAACTTAACTGATTAACAGCCTCGGCGTTTTTCCGAAGAATGTCAGTTACGCTCTGTATGTTAGCTACCATCTGTCGTACAGCTGCAGAACTTTCTTCTACACCTGCACTTTGTGTCTCAACGACTCCATTAAGTTTATAGATATTACCTATAATTTGCTCTGTAGCGGAAGCTGCATCTTCTACTCCGGCACTCTGAGTGACCATCTCGTCCCTAACAGAACCGACGTTACCGACAATCTGTGTTACACTGGCTGCAGTCTCCTGCATATCCTGAGACAACTCCCCAGCAACTTTGCTTGTAACGTTTATAGTAGAACTGACTTCCTTAAGCAAAACCTTTACAGAGTCATAAAAATCATTAACATTTCCTACAAGGACACCTATATTTTCACGGCTTACAATCTTACAGTTATCTGCCCTAAAATTACCCTTGGCAAGTTCCGCTGCAAGATTTCCTATTGTCCCAAGGCGATTCACGACACTTCGTGTCATAAAAACAAAATTAAAACATCCGCTGGCATAACCTATGATAACTGCAAAAAGTACATTTTTCCTAAATATAATCTTTGTAGGTATACCTTCGTGACACTTAAGGAACATAGGTGCACAAGTTACAAATACAAGCCCGATAACACTAAAGCCATATACCATTACATAGCGGCCAAGAAGGTCCATAGTCATATTCTTGCGACGGAACGGCAAGAAACTAAGCCAAGGCTCATAACTTTCGTCCCATATGATATAAGCCCATAGACTTGCCATAAAAGTAATACCACTGAATATAATCATGGCAGGAACAAGCTCATAATTAGGAAAATTCAGCTTTACTGCTGCAACGTTGATAACTAAGGGAAACAGAATACTATTAGCTACCGGAGCACCAATATTGAGAGTACAAAAGAGATTTGCAAGAGTATTGAGAGAGTCAACACTTTCTTCCTGCCCATCCCAAGACCTAAGCTTCTTAAAGAAAAACTTGGACATAAAGACACAGCAGGCTATATAAAAAAGAGCATATGTCATAGAAATGGGAGAAAACAAGGCAACAAAGAATTCCTTGATGCTTAACATCCCATTATTTGCATAAAACATTATAGACAAGGGAGCTGGTGATAAATATATAACCCAGTTGAATATTCTGGTAATCATTGGTGGGTCAGGAATAGTAATTTGCTTTCGATCCATCGGTATTTTTAAACTCCTATGGTATAAAGTCTAATACACTATTCCTATAAAACCACATATTTTAGTATTTTTTTTTGTAGATTTTAGTTATTTTGTGAGCACAACATGAACTCTTTACCGCATAAATAAATATATATTCACTTACTAAATAAGCTTTATTAACAAAGTAAAATAACATTTATTAACTTTATAAATAAATGTTTATTTACTAAGTTAACAAATGTTTATTCACTCTGTTAATTAATATTTATTTACTAAACAAAGTCTACTAAAGTACAACAACTTTAGAACCTTTTTCCTTCACATACTTCTTGATTTCCTCGTCATGGGTAACCAGTATTACAATCTTGGTGTTATCTCCACTATACAGAAGCTTGTCCAAAATTCTCCTACTCATACTAAAATCAAGACTTTTCGCATCCACTAGGACCATCTATCAGATAGACGTTACCTCGTGTAAAGCAGTAAAATCAGGAGGACTATTCTGATATTTTTAAATACATTTTAATATAACTTCAGAAAGCAAACTGTTCTTTAAAACAGAAAGTCCCGAGTTTCCCCGGGACTTTAGTCAATTTTTTTAGTTTGTAAGCTTCTTTAGCAAGCTAAGAGCTATTTTTTGATGAGAATAAACTCTACACGTCTATTCTTCCAGCTTTCGTTTTTGTTGTTATATGGAGCAACCATTTCAGCGGTACCCTTACCGTCTGTACTAAGTCTGCTTGCCATAATACCGTACTTTATAAGCTGTTTCTTTACAAACTCAGCTCTTTCCTTACTGAGAGGCTGTGCAGGATCACCCCACCAACCTTTTTCTGTATCTTCTTTAGGACTTCCACTTATAGAGTTGGCGTGACCTACGATAAGAACATCGTAATTACCAAACTTCTTGAGGATCTCTGCAACACGTTTAAGAACGCGGTTATTGTTCTCAAGCTGTTCCTTTGTAATACCTGTAGATTTTACAGAACCATTCTTATTGTATTCTGTAAGGTTAAAGTCAGCTGCGTTAGGACGGAATATGATTGCAGGAACCTGCATCTTAAGATAATCACCATCACGTACAACAAGAACGTCTGTAGATATTACACCTGTAACTGTAGATGTCATTCCAAGATCATCTGTTACACTAAACTCATAAGGATAATCTTCGGCAGACTGTACAAGTTCACCATTTGTTCCGTATCCATCCCAGATAATTCTGTCTGTGATGGAGTTCTTTCCGCTTGTCTTCCAGAATGGATTACCATTGCGGTCAAAGATTGTAAAGCTCCAGAGCTTTACATTGGCAAGAGTACTGCAACTAAGCTTGACAAAGAGGTCATCATCTATACCGTCATCATCAGGACTGAAGTACAAAGGTGCTGTCTGAACCTTGATAGACGGAGCATCTGCAGTACAGATAAATGTTGAGCTGTCTGAACTTACTTCATTACCCTTAGTATACTTGATATTGAGTTTTGCGTAATATTTACCGTTGGCTACATAAGACTTGCCTTTGGCATCAACAGCATCTCCTGCCCATGTAAACTGAGAAGGAAGATCTTTGCTATCATTCTGGTTCCAGCTACGAACTGAGTTACCCTTTTCATCAATGATTGCAAGGCTCCAGGTTTCGATACCTTCGTTGAGTGTTGTACGGATATTAAGTACCTGTGCATCCTTGAATCCATCCCCGTTAGGGCTAAATCCGTCACTTTCTGCTGTAACATAAGCTTTTACTTCTCTTGCATCCAGGACAATGTTCTGAATCATAGAGCTTCCTGTATTGCCGGCAGCATCTGTACTGCTTACAGTTATTGTATAAGTACCATTTGGAGCCTTATTTCCGCTTTCGTCTGTTCCGTCCCAGTTAAAGTTCTGAGCCTTGCCATCCTGCCAGGTAAATGTTCTCACTGTCTTACTGTCACGACTGATTGTGGCTGTCCACTTCGTTTCTGTTGAACAGTTTGTTACCTTTACAGGAAGAATCTGTCTGCTGCTTATTCCATCTGGAGAGAATACAGCATAATCTGCAGAAATATCTACGGAAGGAGCAACACTATCCAGTATGAATGCCTGTGTAACAGCACTTCCGGAAGTTCCGCTCTTTTCTACAGTATCAAGTCTTGCAGTATAAGATCCGTCTTCACATCTTGCCCCTTCACTGTCTTCAAGCTTTGTAAGACCATCCCACTTGAATGTTGCTGGAAGAGCGACTCCAGATTCGTTTGACTGAGATACTCGGTATACTGGTACACCCTTAGCATCCATTACAGTAAATGTATATGATTTAAGACCGGTAGCAGCTTTTACATATGGAGTAAAGATTACATTCTGTTTGCCACTGTATGGACTGAATGCTGTTGGGCTTACAGCAACACGAAGTTCTGTATCCTCTGTATTGAGGGTAAAGCTTGCAGTTTTTGTCTCACTTGTAATTCCGGAAGGCTTTGTGCTTGTAAGTACATAAACATAATTTCCGTCTGCACAGAAATTACCGGCATCATCAAGTCCATTCCATAATACAGTATCAGGAATTGATTCACCAAACTCAAATGTTCGTACACTTGTACTGTCATCAGCTTTTACAATATGACCAACCCATTCCTTCTTTCCCTTGTATTCAGCATCTTTGTCGATATCAAGGTACTTCTGGTTGATGACAAGGTTAGAAGAACCGTTAAAGTATTTATCCTTAACATTGAGAGCAGGCTCTGGAACTGTTGTATCGAGAACAAATGAAGGACTGTCAACAACAGGCTTATATCCATTGAGATATTCTGCTGTAACACGGGCTGTATACTGTCCGTCTGCAATTGCTTCGCCATTTTCACAACTTCCGTCAAACTCAATTACACTTGGAGGATTGCTGTCACCTTTATATGTGTATACAGTATTGCCTTTTGTATCACGAATATCTACAGTCCATGCTACAAGAGAGTTTACTGAACTTGATGGCTTATCAATCTGTACATTAAGTTTGAGCTTCTGATTCTCAACTTTCTTTGCTTTTGGAGAGAAGTATTTTGAACCTGCAATAGTAAGATTTACCTTTGGTTTTTCGCCAGAATAGATGATATTGGAAATAATTGCATTTTCGCTTGTATTTCCGGCTCTATCAGTTGATGTGATTGAATAAGAATATACACCATCACTTACGATTCCACCCTGATCGTCAGTACCGTCCCAGACAATTTCCAGAGGTTCAGAGTGTTCAAATCTGAATGTCTTTACAGCACTGCCATATGCATTGTTTACAGAGGCATACCAGAGATCTTCTTCGCTACCATTCTGTACAATCTTAAGAGTAGACTTAGCTCCTTCACCAAAAGTCTTATCACCTTCGGCAATCTGCTTCAGATTAATCTCAGGAGGGGTACTGTCTACGATGACTACCATCTTGGATGTCTTGGCTTCGTTATCATTATCATCAGAAGCACTGAACTGGTAATAGTATGTTCCATCAGGAACTACAGCACCTTTTGTATATCCAGCTTCGGCACCCTTATCATCTGCTGTACCATTCCACATAACTTCCGAAGGAATATCTACTCCTGTCTTTGGAGTAAGAAGAGCCTTAAAGAAAGATTTGAACGAGAAACTTTCTGGACGCTTTTCTTTGTTTCCAATAACGCAGACTTCATTACCCTGTTCATCATAGATAGTAAAGCTCCACATCTTGATAAAGCGCTTATCCTTTATCTGCAAAGGAACTACAAGGGCATCCTGCACACCGTTATGGTCAGGAGAAATATATACAGGTGACTTTTCGGCAAGAGCCGGTGTCAACGCTGCAACACCAAATAATATTGATAAAGCAATAGCTTTAGTTGTTTTCTTCATACTGGCTCCCTGTTTTATTCTGCTGTCTCTGATTCTAGACCTTCACCATTCCAAACAATGATCTCAGGAGCTGTAGAATCCTGGAGACCAAGCTCGATAGATGCACCTGCAGCAACTGCTACAATTCCTGAGTAAAGATTAGTAGCAGCAACGCTTGGACAGATCTCGCTCTTTTCCCAGTCATTGCTTATCTTAGCGATCTTTCCTGTATTAATCGTAAACTTAAGGTTTACTCCAAGGCTTGGCCACTTAATTTTAGCACCATTGAGATACTCTACCAAATCCAAAGCTTCCCAAGCGATGTCTACGTCAACCATATCCTTGTATTCAAAGCCGACAGCCAAGTCTGCAACGATATTTTTGCAAGTAGGGAATGAAAAATCGGTACTGAACCCAGCTTTTACATCTGAATTCTTAACGAACAGTGAAGAGAATCCTACTTTTGGAGTAAGGATTCCAGGATAAGTAGAACCTTCTGTTGTTCCCTTTACATTGTATACTTCACAGTTTGTTACTGGCTTACCAAGATTGACAACAGAAATTCCGAGACGAGGTTCTTTGATAACACCAATGTCATCAAGGAGATAAAGTATACCTACGTCTGCTCCGATGTTCCAGTCATGGCCATATTTTTTACCACCAAAATATCCGGCATAAATATTAAGACCAACATCAAGATGATCGTTGATATTCTTGCTGGCACCTAAATGCATGTTTATTGTGTTACCAAGATTCATTCTCTCAAACGGAGCCATAATCCACTGAATAGTACCTGAATAAACAAAAAGATTTGTAGGTATGGTAGCACCTAGCTGTATACCTGTACCAAATACTTCTGCATTTGCAGTAGGCTTTTTGGTATCAATCATTGCAAGATAGCTTAAATTAAGAGTATTCTGCTGTTCTCTTGCCGGAATTGCAGGATTCAATACGATACTTGCTGGTACTGATCTAAAGATTGGACCACCTGTAGCTGACCCCGAACCTGATAAAAGTTCTGGACTTGTAAGAGTGTATAGATTTTCCCCTCCAAATACAGGCGTAAATGCATAACAACTGGCTGTTAAAGCTAACAAAGCTGTTAAAGCCAGAATAAGCTTGTTTTTCATAAAATAAATTCCCCCTGTTTTATGAATGCGTTATATCTAAAATATACAACCTCATATGTTGTATATCAAAAACCCATTTTATAAAGTCTCTAAAAAATGCAATTTCTTTATTATTTTACTTTCCTAATAGTTTTTCCTCAACATGTCTGATAGTAACATCAGGTGTACTTGCCCCGGCAGTTATCCCAACGCTTTTCAAACTACAGAATTCTTCCGGAAGTTCGGATTCGTCTTCTATTAAAACAACTTTGGGACAAAAAAAACACGCCTTTTCGTATAATCTTCTTGTATTTGCAGAGTTTTTTCCACCGATAACAACAATTCCTTCTACCTTGCCGTCAAGCTCATCCAAAGCTTTCTGGCGTTCCTGTGTCGCAGAACATATGGAATTGTATACAGTAATGGTCTGACTCGATGTTTTCTTGGACTCCAGGATTTGCGTAATCTTTGCAAACTCACTAGGACTGAATGTTGTCTGTGCAATAAGCACGTTATTTTCTTTTAATGTAATCTGTTCTGCTTCGCTAGCGTTCTGTATAACTGTACAGGCAAACACTGCATGACCTTCTATTCCGATTACTTCGCCATGATTCCTGTCCCCTGCTATAATCAGATTGTTTCCTTCAAGAGTAGATTGCATGGCACGTTTCTGAGATAAAAGAACTTTTGGACACGTACAGTCTATAATCTCAACACCTCTGTCCATAAGTTCTGACATGACTTCGGGAGTTGTCCCATGAGCACGGATAATTACAACAGAATTATCAGGTAGCTGCGAAATATCTTTATGATCCAGGATTTGTAAACCTTTCTGTTCCAATTCATGCAGAACTGTCGGATTATGTATAAGAGGTCCCAAAGTATACACTGTCCTTTGAAGTCCAGACTTCTGATTTTCCTCCAGAGCCTTAACTGCAGTCTCTACAGCCCTTTTGACTCCCATACAATATCCTAAAACACTGGCTTTTATTACGGTCATGAGAGCATTATAATGCTTTTTGAATATAAAAAAAAGACTTCAGATTTTGGAGTTTTTTTCCAATATCTGAAGTCTTCAGTCATTGTAATTTATTACAATATATTAGGCAACAACACCTTCGCCGCCAATCCAGTTGCGACGAACAGCGCTGATAAATCCTGATGAGATGAACATTGATGAATAACATCCTGAGAGGAGACCAACTGTCAAAACAACTGCAAAGTCATGAATACTTCCTGTTGTAAATACAAGGAGGGAAATACTAGCAAACAATGTTGTAATAGTTGTAATGATAGAACGGTTCAATGTATCTGTCAAAGATGCATTCAAGATCTCATTGAAATTCTTAGTGTCAATACGCTTGATATTGTATCTTACGCGGTCCAAGATAACTACAGTTGCATTTATCGAATAACCAAAGATTGTCAATACAGCAGCCAAAGTTGTTGTACTAAACTCAATCTGGAACCATGAGATAAATGTAAACATGATAAGACAGTCATGCAAAAGAGCTATAATTGAACCAAGGGCAAAATCCCAGTGGAAACGAATTGTTGCATAAAGCCAAATCAAGAAAATAGTTGCAAGTCCAAGCAAGATAGACTTTTTCATCAAAGAAGAAGAAAGCTGTGATCCTACGAAGTCTGTTTTTACAATAGCTACTTTGTCGGCACCAAACTTATTCTGTAAAGCTGTTGTAATTGCACTCTGCAAAGACTGACTTGTAGATTCTTCATCAAGTCCACACCTTATCTGGAAACTTCTGTCATCTACACTTCCCATTTCCTTAACCTGAACATTCTGACCTTCGAGGGCAGCGCGGATATTATCTACAGTAACAGAACTGGAATATTCAGAAGTATACAGACGATATGGATTGTCCGAACTAAGACGGGAAGTTACGGCTGAGTTTGTAAATATACCATAAGAATCAGCTGTTGAAGAAGATACAACCTTAGCATTTACACCTTCAATCTCATTCAATGCAGCTGCAAGGGCTGCTACAGTAGGATTCTTTCCGAATGTAAATGATTTTGTTTCGTTCTCAGCACCTGTACCGCTGATTACTACATCAAGTCCTACATTGCTTGTATCAATGCTTACTGATGCAGAACCATTATATGTAAGTTCGATAGCTGTAGGAGCAATACGAACTTCTTCGATAAGACCTGGTCTAAAATCAATACCAAAGTTAATACCTCTTGTAAAGATTGCGACAATACCTGAAACAATAATTACAGCACTAACGATAGCACAAGCGAGGAATGCCTTACTGAAATTTTTAACTGTTTTCATTACTTAATCCTCCAACCGATGCTAATCTTTTCCTTGTGTACCTGTTCTGTATTAAAGTCAAAAATAAGACGTGATACAAACAAAGAAGTGAACAATGTTGATACTACACCAATAGCAAGAGAATATGCAAATCCCTGGATAGAACCAGAACCAAGCTGAGACATGAACACTGCAGCAATAAATGTCGTGATATTAGAGTCCATGATTGCCCAGAATGCATTATCAAAACCTGCAGAAACAGAAGCAGCTCTGTCCTTTCCGAGAGCACGTTCTTCCTTGATACGCTCAAAGATAATAACGTTGGCATCAACAGCCATACCGATAGTAAGGATCATACCTGCTATCATTGGCAATGTTACAGTAAGATTGAAAGCACTCAAGATACTGAACATTATATAGAAGTTCAAAATCTGAGCTATACATGCATTTACACCTGCACCCTTATAGAAGATAAGCATGAAGATCATGATTGCAATGATACCTACACCAATAGCAAGCATACCCTGATGGATAGCCTGCTCACCCAAAGATGCTCCGATAACCTGCTGACTTTCTACAGTAAGTTTTGCATCAAGAGGTGCTGACTGGAGAACCTTCTTAAGGTTCTGAGCTTCTGTAGCTCCAAATCCTGTAATTGCAACCTGACCACCTGTAATAGCTTCGTTGATACGAGCAGAAGATCTTACCTTACCATCAGAAACAATAGCAAGATTTTCTCCTACATGTGCACCTGTAAAGTCACCAAAAATCTTTGCTCCTTCAAGGTCAAGAGTAAAGCTTACCTGTGGCTTTCCAGTGATTTCCTGAGCACCAACGTCTGCATTCTTAATATGTGTACCATCAAGTGCAGCTTCTTTCTTTACAACGATATATCCAGATTTCTGATCAAGTCCGTAATCATCTGTTACATAATAACCAAGAACTTCGCAGTCTTCTGGTATAACTGTAGAATCAATGAGACGTCCCTGAGAATCAAATGTACTATCCTGATGAGCAGCGTAATAGATGTCAAAATTATTTGTTGCATCCATGTCAACAAGACGGAAATTAAGGATACTTGCACCCTGAATGATAGAGTTGATCTGATCAACTTCAGCAGCACCAGGAAGTTCGATATAGATACGGTCTTCACCCTGCTGTGTAACAGTTGGAGAGCTTAAACCAAAACGGTCAATGCGGTTGCTGAGAGTCTCAATAGCCTGAGCCATTGCGTTTTTCTTTACAGTTTCAGCATCATCAGTACCTTCATATTTAGCAAGAACTTCATCCAAGTCTGCTTTTACAACAACATTCATACCACCACTCAAGTCAAGACCAAGCTTAACTGAATTGGCATAGTTTTTCTTGTCCTTAAGAATCTTGTTTCTGTACTGAGCTTCTACGATTTCTACAAGTTCAGCCTGAGAATCAAAAGATGCAAGTGCATCATAGACAGTAAGAGGTGATGGAAGTTTTTCTCCCATCAGCTTATAATTAGCCTTTGCAGCTTTTACAAGCCACTTCTGATCAGATCCAACTACAGCAGATGGATCTGACTTTGCCTGAGAAACAAGCTCTTTTACGTCAGCTGAAGCTTTTACGCTTGCATAGTCTTTAATATTCTCTAAAGAACTCAAAGCCAATGCCTTGTCTTCTTTTGGTGTATTAGCATACCAGCTAATAGATGGCCAAAGGAATACAAAACAAATTGCAAGAGCAGCTATGACAATAAAAAGACGACCCTTTTTATTCATTTTTCTTCTCCAAATTATTCTGCATCAGACTTAACTTCAGCTTCTGCCTCTGTTGTCTGCTCAGAATCTTTATTTTCTTTTTTAGATTTTTTGCCAAATAACGATTTCTTTTCAGCTGATGCGTCTTCTACTTTATCAGCTGCCTTGTCAGTAACTACTGTAGAAATAGCAGTACGATTGAATTCAATCTTTGTACCATCATCAACCTTAACTACTACAGTATCATCTTTTGTAGAACTAACTACACCATGGATACCACCAATAGTAATTACCTTGTCACCCTTCTTGAGGGCTGCAAGCATTTGTTCAGTTTCTTTCTGCTTCTTGTTCTGAGGTCTAATCATAAAGAAATACATGATTATGACAATGAGAACTAAAGGAATAAGCATTCCTAAGCCACTGCCTGCAGCTGCAGCTTCTGCAGACTGTAAAAAGAATGGAGTAAGTGCCATATAAATAATCCTTCCTTATTTTAAAATATAGTAGTTTAAGATAACATGATTTACAGCACAATGCAAGTGAAAGATTAGTAGATAGAATTATTTTCCAAGTAATGCATCAAGTTCTTCATTTTTGTTGAGGATATCCTGATTTTTTGGCTCCAGGGCCACAACCTGCTTCAGATAATACTGAGCCCGTTTCCAGTCCTGTCGGCCATAATATATCTGGTACATCCTATAAAGGACATCTGTATTCCTAGGGTTTGCTGTCAAGCTTGAGCGCAAATCTCCGAGGATAGCCTCCTCGTTTTTTTCAAGGAAGCTTTTCTGATAATACAGGAAGCTTTTCATCTTGGAATTGGCAGATGGCAACAGCTCATTAATAAGAGCAAGAGCCTGAGTAGTTCGTTTAGTTGCTATAAGAACCTGTATATACATCTGCTGCGTAACCTCATCACCAGGATTAGATTCATACAATGAGGAAATCCGGGACCAAGCCTCACTGGACTTATTGAGATGCAGACATATATCTATATAATCATATACAAGTTCATTTGTGATATCATTTCTTCCCATAAGGGGCTGACATACAGAATAAGCACTGAGCCAGTCACCTTTCTTTATAAGCTCATCCACGCAGACTGTAAGGGCGCGCAGGTTGTGACTGTCTATTTCAAGATAAGCATTTGCATAATCAATGGCAGACTTCCTGTTGATATCCATATCATTTGACGAACAGAATTCCGCAGCAAAAAGAAGGATTTCTTTATCATTCGGATACAACTTCAAAGCCTGCGACAAGGTCTCTGCCGCCGAGTTGTTATTTTTATTCCAGTTTTTCTGCATCTGTGCCCTAAGGAGCAGGTATTTACGACCTGTCGGATTACTTCTTCCATAAGCATCCAGCAAAGACGATGCCCTGACATAATCTCCCTTTGTAATAAGGATTTCAGAGCGGAAAAGTACATAATCTATATTGGCAGGTTCCAACTGCAATACCCTAAGAACATAATCTTCAGCCCGTTCCAGGTCAGCAAGCTTAAAGCAGGACTCTGCACAGATCTTTAACAGTGCCGTATCCTGACTACGAGACGCCAGTATAGACTCAGATGCCGCAAGAGCTTTTTCATACTGACCACTTCCGTAATAACTTACGGCAATTGCATTATTTACTTCAAATACTGAGTCGGTTTCCCTCGATACATAGGCAAAATATTCCAAAGACTTAGCATACTCACCTTTTTTCTGATATATGTATCCCATAAGATAATTTGCAACAATGGAAGTCTTCTGAATCTCAAGAGCTTTTTTTACGACATCAATAGCTCTGTCATAAGACTCAGCTTTTGCTACAGGAGAAAACACAACAAACGCCGGTAACAATGTGGAATAAAAATCTGAGTTACCTGTACTAGTATCAAATATACCTTTTTTGGAGGATTCTATAGCTCCCATATAGGGATTGGATTCCCTTAGTTCAGGAACTTCCATTCGTAACGGCACAGACGGCCAGACTATCAATGATATCTGTGAAATAATATTCAGCAGGACAACTTCTGCATTGGTGTATTGAGTTACATCACTTTTATGAAGCATAGATGCAGCCTGACGGAGACTATAAGGAGACCCATCCTGAACCAAAGTCATAATCTCCTTATCTATGGAAGCAAAGAAGGACCTGTCAGTATTGACCATCAGGGATACAGGTTTAACTTGAATATCAGTCCCATTGCCCGAAAAAATATTTTCCGAAGCATTTTTTGGCGTAGAAGCACATGAGACCAACATAAATGTAGAGGTAAATATCGCTGCCAATAGCAGCAACCTTACCACTTTAGACATTAAACCTACTCCCCATCAACTAAAGAATCATCCTCCATGTAGGGTATAATTCTGCTATGCTGGGATTTTTGAACCCAGAACAAGGAAACCAATACCGCTCCTATAGCAATTATAGCTACAGGCCACCAAGTTGCAATAAATACTGTAAACGGAACTTTTATGACATGCACAGAAAAGAGCAAGAACATTATTCCCAAGACTATAAGCGCAAGGGCTGGAAAAAGATAGATAGAACGGATACGTTTCTGCGTATACAATCCGGATGGAATTAATGCAATACCACATCCAATTACCTGGATAGGCCACAACTCTTTGAATGTCAAATTTATTATCGAATAATCCATCAAAAGAGATAATACCCCAAATACAAGAGTACTTAATCCCACAAACAAAAACGCTCCTGACTCCGTAAAGACAATGGCACAAAACAAGAAGACAATGCTCATTGTCAAAGATACAACAGGACGAGTCGTAAAAAATGTCTCAGCCCCGGTCAAGCTATTTACCAGCAGGAATGCGCCAAAAAACATAAAGATGAAACCAATAGCCAGGTAAACATCAGCCTTCAGCGTATATTTACTCCTTGGAATCTTAAAACAACGATTTTTTTTTTCCATATTTTTACTCCTGCAACCTATTTAGGATACAACAACTTTTAGTTCTTGCCAATAACAAAATGCTTTGATACAATTTCTATCATGACAAACTGTCTCAAATTTAAGGCTATTCTTCTATTAAATATATGCATTTTCTGTTCCTGTTCATTGAAACCCAAAGATACCAAAGCAACAGGACCTTCTTCAAAACTTTACAAGGAAACCCAGGCGGAACTATTCAAGTTACTGGACAACACTACAATGACAAGCCAGAGCCAGTACGCCGTAGTCAACAGGATTGCCAATAACATGCTTTCCGTAAAGGACTATAATTCCCTGATAATGTTCCTTACATCTTGGGTTGACGACCATCCGGAAGACACTTATAACGCTTACTGGTTACTGATGACTGCACATGCTTACCTGGAGTCAGATGCCAAGCCTGTTGCAGAATACTACTTTGAGCGCATCCTGAATAACTACGATGACCTTCTGGTACAGGGGAAATCCATACATTTCCTTTGCTTACAACATCTTATCCAAATCAGCACTAACTCTTCCAACAGAATAAACTACTTCAACCAGCTGATAAATCGCTTTACGGCAAACATAAGCACAACTGAACTCTACTACAGACTTGCCCTGGAATATGAAAACGCCGGGGAATGGGACCAGGCCCTCAAAAGTTTCACTATGTTCCTTAATCAGAATGATGCATCTGTAATACAGATTTCCGGGATTCCAAATGCCTACCTTACAGCAAAGCAGCTTATCGACTTTAACAACTCTCCAAAAGACTGGACATTTGAAAGCCTTGATGCTCTTGTCGCAGCTGTAAAAACTGCAATTTCCAATTACAATTGGCGAGCTTTGGACCGATATAAATCTAAAGTCAACTTCTTTGCAATGTCCTGGCGACAGGAAGAGACAGACAATAATGCGCAGGAAAACTTTTCCATGCGCTCATTCATGACAGGAAACCGCATTCACTATAACTCGGATCTTGATAAATCAACATCTCCTAACGAGGCTTATCTCAGATCCTGGGGTTGGAGTACTTACATCAATACCTGGTATTTATATTTTAGAAAAGTAAATTTCCCTGCAGACCCTGAGATTCATGGTCGCTGGGAGTGGGCAGGAATATATTTTGGTGAAAAACTATAAGACTATTTTTTTACATTCAGCACTGCTCTTGGCAGGCACATTGGCATTTGCCACAACAAAACAGGATACAACATCCTTCATCCAGACAAATGAAGATTCGCACCCTGAGATGAATCTGCTTCTCTCAGGACAGGATCAGACTGAAGAATCTCCAGATGATTTAGAAAAGTTATCTCAGGAATCAGATTCCGTACCCCTGGAACAAACTGATATCCCCAAAAAGTCACTCGACCTTGAAGGATTAGACCATTCCTTGACTCAAAAGTGGATAAATTACTACCTCACTCCAAATGGCCAGAAGTGGCTCGTCAAAGTATTAAGTAACAGCATCCCATACAGACCATATATAATAGAACAACTTCAGGCAAACGAGATGCCTATGATTCTTCAATACCTTCCAATAGTAGAGTCTAGCTACACCCCTACAGCAGTTTCCAAGGTAGGAGCAACAGGGATGTGGCAATTCATGGAAAACTCCATGGCACCTCTCCTAAAAAAGAACAACTGGTATGATGAACGTAGGGACCCATGGAAATCCACTCAGGCAGCGATATTCAAGCTCAAGGATAACTACAACATATTTGAAGACTGGGCCATAGCTATTGCAGCATACAACTGCGGTAACGGAGCAATGCGCAAAGCTCTCCGAAACAGCAAGGAACAGGATTTCTGGTACATTGCGGAACATAAGGTACTGCGGGATCAGACAATCCAGTATGTCCCAAAACTTCTTGCCATTGCTGAGCTTATAGAAAACGCAGAATACTATGGACTTATCGAAATAGATGCCATAAACAAATGCATAGTAGAACTGGAAAGCCAGCCCTTTGATTATGTAACAATGTCCGGAATGGTAAGCCTCAAAGAAATATCCAGGATTACAGAAATAGACGAAGACACCATAAAGTTTCTGAATACGGCCTTATTCCGAAACTGCACTCCGGCAGGAGAACACTACGATCTGAGACTTCCTGCAGGAACCGGGGAGAATGCAGTCCTTGTACTCAAGGATATAGATTCTGTCATGGATGCAGTTATCTATACAGTAACAAAAGGTGACTCCCTTTGGGGAATATCAAGAAGATACGGTGTTACCGTTACAGACCTGTGTCAGGTCAACAATATTAAGGAAAATGCGGTTTTATCTATAGGCCAGAAGGTTATAGTGCCGATATTTAACTAGATATGAACAAAAAAAGACTTGCAGCAGGGATCCTGAGCCTTGCTATATTAAATACATTTATAACAGCACAAACATACATAGAGTACAGTCCGGAAGATATATACGAAGCCCAGATGGCAGCCAAGGCAAGTGGAAATGTTTCCAAGGACGAAGCCATAATGTCTTCCGTTTCTTCCATAGATTGGACAACAAAAAAGTTCAAGTCCCAGGTTACATTGGATACAAAAAAAGCAAAAATTGTAATGCCAAGCGGCAAGGTATCCGGGATAAATAAGATAGAGACTAACCTTCCTGTCCTTATAAAGGACCCTCTCCTAAGCCTGTATGTAGACGACAACAAGACTCTCAATGAGATAGTATTGGAAGAAACCATTACTCTTGAAGAGATGACCCACATCATCGAAAAAAGCAAGAGAGTCCCTGCTTATTTTGACAAGGGAAGCAACATACTCAAGACCGAATCAATTATAGATATAGGTGATATAAGTCGCCTCCTGGTAAAGCATAACACACCTTACACCCAGACAAAGCCTATTGATACCATAGCAACAAGAAGCTACAGCGGAATCATCATAGACGCAAGAGGTTTATTGCCAGTCCACGGGGAATTCATTTCAAATCAGGCTTCTCCAGCCATTTTCCCAAAGATCTGGAACGAAAAGATGGATTTGATGTACGAAAGAAATATGGTATATCCGTCAATCGTCACAGAAAAAGGAATGGTAAAGTATGGCGACAGCCAGGATCCTGCTGACTACATAGAATATGTCGGAAAAGATCCATTATGGATTACAGCAAAGAAAGTATACGGGGTAAACAGAGTAGACCCAATCATCTCCTACGAAGACTATCTCCGCATAACTACAAATGATGCTAACCTGAACCTTCTTAGAGAAGGCAAGGTCGTGATCATCCTGGACAGAGATAAGCTTTTGTACAATGTCAGCGTCCCACAAAAGAACAGTTCTTACTATCTCAACTATCAGCATCTGCGCCGTTACATGTATCAGAACAAAGTTCCGAATACAACAGTAAGTGATGCACCTGCAGGTATTCAGATCACAATGCAGAACCTTAACTTCATTGCAGACTCTGACAACTTGCTGCCATCAGAAACAGAGCGTGTCGTTCAGATTGCCCAGTCTCTTAAAGAAATCCTCGCAACAGGAGAATATACTGTACTGGTAGAAGGTCATACAGCCGACGTAAATAAACCTGAAGGACAGATGAACCTTAGTATTCAGCGTGCCAAATCAATAGTAAAAGCCCTTACAGATCAAGGACTTGAATCTTCTCTGTTTACATATAAAGGTTACGGAGGAACAAAACCTATTGCAGACAACAGCACTCCAGACGGGCGAGCACAAAACCGACGTGTAGAGATAACCGTCATGCCAAAATCAACAACAGTATTAAGAGAATAAAGTGCAGGTAGACTGCACAATAAAAAAGGCTTTTGCAATCAAGCAAAAGCCTTTTTTATTTCTTATTACTTAAGCATATCTGCTAAAAGGCATACACCTTCTACCATAGCTTTATGTTCTTCAGGAGCGATACGCGCATACAGAGTATCTACTGTATCACCTGGCATAACAGGAACCTTCTTTTGTACAAGAATCTTGCCTGTATCACAGCCAGCATCTACAAGATGCACTGTGCAGCCACTTTCCTTTTCGCCACTGGCAAGCACTGCCTCATGAACATTGTGTCCCCACATGCCTACTCCACCAAACTTTGGGAGCAAAGCAGGATGCAGATTCACGATCTTACCGGCATACTCATCGATAATCTTGCCACCCAATACTGACAAATACCCAGCAAGCACTATGGCATCGATATTACATTCATGACACAAATCCAATATTGCATCAGAAATAGCAATACGCTTGGTATCTCTGTCAGCTTTTTCTGCAGCTTCCTTTCCCAAAACACTGAAAGGACTGCGGATTTCAGCTCTTATACCTGCATTCTTTGCACGCTCCAGAGCATATGCACTCTTAGTATTGGATACAACAAGAGCAATATGGTATGGACAGCCTTTACTTTCCAGGCTCTTCTCATAATCGATAAGAGCCTGAAGATTGGTGCCGCCTCCACTAACAAGAACAGCTATATTCATGTTTCTGCCTATTCTTCGTCTTCTTCAGCTGCAAAAGGGTTTGCAATAAACTGAGTCATCTGCTTATTACCCTTGAAGCTACCCTTAACAGGCTTGTCTGTATGACCTACAAAACCAATTTCATAAGCCTTCATGTCAGGGATACCCTTCTTTGCATATTTAGAAGCATTCTTGTTGAACATATCAAGAATCTTCTTGGCATCTTTCTTGTCTACAGCAAGAACAAATCCGATACCCATATTGAATGTGCTGTATACATTGTTCTCATCAGCACCACGGCGGATAAGTTCATCAAAGATAGCAGGAACATCCCAGCTGCCTTCGTAGATCTTTGCACAAAGCTGCTTCTTGCCTTCCTTAGCCTGTGGGAACATACGAGGAACATTCTCATAGAATCCACCACCAGTTACGTGTACCATACCATGTACGCTTGAGCGGTACTTCTTGAGTACTTCCATTACTGGGCGTACATAAATACGTGTAGGTGTAAGCAATACTTCACCAATAGACTGCTTTGTCTTTTTTCCATTCTCATAGTATGGTTCGTCAAAATCTTCAACAAGCTTACGGATAAGAGAATAACCGTTAGAGTGTGGACCTGTAGAAGAAAGACCGATAAGAACATCGTTTTCCTTGATCTTTGATCCGTCAATGATATCTTTCTTGTCTACTACACCAACACCAAATCCTGCAAGGTCATACTTTCCATCATCATAGAAGTCAGGCATTTCTGCAGTTTCACCACCAAGGAGAGCACAACCAGTCTCGATACAACCATCTGTTACACCCTTTACAAGTTCTGCAGCAACTTTCGAATCAAGCTTTCCACATGCAATGTAATCAAGGAAGAAGTTTGTCTGTACACCAGAGCAGAGAATATCGTTTACGCTCATAGCAACACAGTCAATACCTACAGTATCATACTTACCGAGTTTGAACGCGATATCAAGCTTTGTTCCAACTCCGTCTGTACCTGAAACCATAACTGGGTTTTCCATCTTTTTTGGAACAGCAAACATTCCGTTAAAAGCTCCAAGTTCTGTAAGCTGACCTGGGATACGAGCTCTTTCAGACTCTTTCTTGTACTTGTCTACAGCCTTGTATCCTTCATTAACATCTACTCCGGCCTTCTTATAATCTACCTTTGCCATATAAAAACTCCTATGAAAAGTGGCTAATACCTAAACTAAAGTCTCTTTCCGTTCAGTTCACCAGGAACGGACATTGGATATTCACCTGTAAAGCATCCTTTACAGAATCCATATTTTTCTGGATTAATTGAGCGGCAAGCCTCAAGCATTCCTTCTGCACTGATAAATGCAAGAGTATCTGCACCAATTTCCTTGCAGATTTCTTCCTCATTATGCTGGCTTGAGATAAGCTCATTACGAGATGGTGTGTTGATACCAAAGTAACAAGGGAACTTAACAGGAGGAGAAGAAATACGGAAGTGTACTTCCTTAGCTCCAGCCCTACGTAATATCTGTACAAGACGACGACTTGTGGTACCACGGACAATAGAATCATCTATTACAACAACACGTTTACCATCAACAACACTCTTTACAGCATTAAGCTTAACAAAAACCATGTTTTCACGCTCACGCTGTGTCGGAGCAATAAATGTACGTCCAATATACTTGTTCTTTACGATACCTGCAGCGCAAGGAATTCCTGCAGCTTTGGCATAACCTTGAGCAGCACCAAGACCAGAATCCGGAACACCAATTACAACATCAGCAGGAACTCCACTCTCACGGGCAAGACATGCACCCATTCTCTCACGAGCTTCGGTAACAGGGATTCCATCCATAATTGAATCAGGACGGGCAAAATATACATATTCAAAGATACAGGTACGTTTTGAAGTATGCTCTCCAAATGCAAAGGAAAGAACACCATCTTCGTTGATGATTACGATTTCACCAGGTTCGATATCACGTACATAAGTACCATTTACAGCATCAATAGCACAGCTTTCACTGGCTAAGATCCAACCATCTTCCACCTTTCCAAGACAAAGAGGACGTATACCGTTAGGATCTCGGGCACCGATAAGACATTTTTCAGTCATAACACAGAGAGCAAAACTACCCTTTATCATCTGGATAGTATCAGTCAAAGCACGTTCAAGTCCCTTCTTATAGCTTTTGGCAATAAGCTTTACGATAACTTCAGTATCACTTGTAGAATTGAATGTACTACCACTTTCTTCCAGCATTTCACGGAGCTGTTCATAGTTTATGAGCTGACCGTTATGGGCAACTGCAATACCACCAAGCTTACTAGTTACAAGCATTGGCTGTGCATTCTCTATAATCTGACTTCCTGCAGTAGCATAACGTACATGTCCACAGGCAATATGACCTTTAAGGGAAGTAAGAGTTTCAGTATCAAATACTTCAGCAATAGTACCCATTGCTTTATGCATACTGATTTCTTCACCGTTACTTACAGCAATACCTGCACTATCCTGGCCACGATGCTGCAGACTGTACAATCCAAAGTAACATCTGGTAGCTGCATTGAAGTCAGCAGAATAAGCTACATATTCCTTTTCGCCTTCTTCCTTATGCTTTTCAGGATTCAGGTAAACACCAAAAACTCCACATTCGTCGCGAAGTTTGTCTTCTTCTTCTTCAACAAGAAACTTATCACAGCCCATATTCACATTCCCTGCTATTAAAGTTCTACATCATGACAACCGTTTGCTTCGGCATCTGCAGTAAGCTTTTTACGGAACTCAATTAACTTTGTCTTTATTTCTGGATATTTTATAGATAAGATTTGCAATGCCAAATATGCAGCATTTTTTGAACTGTTGATGCCAACTGTTGCCACAGGAATCTGTGGTGGCATCTGTACAATAGACAAGAGTGCATCCATTCCAGCAAGACCATTTGATTTTCCTGGGTTGATACATTCAAGAGGAACACCAACTACAGGCAAAACTGTACGACTGGCGATTACACCTGGTAAAGCAGCACTAAGTCCCGCTCCAGCGATAATTACCTCACATCCTTCTTCTTCAACTGTTTTGATTGTTTTTACAAGCAGATCACCAGCGCGATGGGCTGACAAGATGTAAGCCTTATAATCCACACCAAAATCCTTAAGGACTTCGGCGGCCTTTTTCATGGTTTCAGAATCTGATTTGGAACCTAAAAAGATTGCTACTTTCATGCCATACATTATCATAAACCATTTTTTATTGCAAGTATATTCAATAATCTGGCATTAAATGATGTTTTTTTGGATAATCATTAAGGGGCAACTCTAAGAAATTGCAATCTTTGGAAGTTTCCTTGATATAGTTTCTGAATCTCGACGATGTAAAAACTGAATATCGTCGATGTAAAAAATAAATCTCGTCGATGTAAATTTTGAATACTGTCGATGTAAAAAAAATATTTCCTAGCCTTTGTCATAATTTCTCTTAGCAAAACGACAACTTTTTCTTAGACTTTACTCAACTTTATCAAGGAGATTTCAGGTAAAACTCACTGAACTTCTAATCCTTCCGTAAGGACTTCCAGTAATTTTATTCTTGTTTTTACCTGTAAAAACATCCTTGCTCCTTAACTTTATAAGCTTTATGGTTGTATAATCTTAGTATGGCAATAAAAAGCAGACATCTTTCAAGACATACGACATATAATTATATATTTACTGGCAAAGATATAATTATCAAGAACAATGATGACAATTCCCTCCCGGGTATTGATCTTGTAGACTATTATATAGAAGAAGACTTGTATCTGGACTTTTACAGTGAGAATAGTACCGACAAAGACATAAACGCACTACTATTAATTGACGATGCTCCTATTCCGGAAGGATATAAGAACATACCGCTACGACAGTATTTCTGGATAACAAAAACTGAACCAAAAGCACTGAGCTGTACTGCTCAAAACGCAGCCAGAGCCCATGGATTTCTATCCCTAAGGCAATATTACAAATACTGTCCTTCTTGTGGCGCCCCTTTTTCCGATCATACACAGGAAACAGCCCTTGTATGTACCGGATGCAACAAGCTGCTGTTTCCACGGATAGAGCCAGCAATTATCGTACTCATATCAAAAGGAAACCAGATTCTTCTTGCAAAGAATAAGCTCAGACCAGATTTCTACTCCTGTATTGCAGGATTTGTGGAGCACGGAGAATCCCTTGAACAGTGCGTACAGAGAGAAGTCAAGGAAGAGACTGGTCTTGAGATACAGAACATAAGATATAGTCACAGCCAGCCATGGCCTTTCCCGGACCAGCTGATGCTGGGATTTTTTGCTGAATACAAAAGCGGGGACATTGTACTGCAGGAATCTGAATTGTCTGATGCACAATGGTTTGATTTGGATAATCTTCCGGTCATTCCTAAAGAAGGCTCCATAGCATATGACCTGATCCATCAATTTATCAAAGACCATTGCAATGATTAACATAAAGGAGTAAAATCCCCCTATCAATCTCGTTGCTGCAGTTAACCCGAAGTTCAAGTATGACCTTTTATGGCATATCCCCTTCGAAAACTACGGCTGTTTCTATTCAGGAGCAAACTATGAAAAAGATTATCAGTGGAAAGGTACGTGAAGTTTACGACCTTGAAGATGGAAGAATGGTTATCGTAACTACAGACCGCATCAGTGCATTTGATGTAATTCTCCCAACAATGATTACAGACAAGGGTAAGGTACTTAATGCCCTCTCAAACTTTTGGTTTGATTACACAAAAGACCTTGTTAAGAACCACATGATTTCTTCAGATCTTAAGGATATGCCAGAAGAGTTCCAGAAGCCTGAGTTTGAAGGCAGAACAATTCTCGTAAAAAAACTTAAGATGATTCCTTACGAAGTAATCGTAAGAGGATATATGTTTGGCTCAATGTACGAGGCATACAAGAAGGGAGAACCTTTCCTCGGTCACAGCTTTGACAAAGAATATCAGCAGGCTGAAAAGCTTGAAGAACCAATCTGTACTCCATCTACAAAAGCTGCAGAAGGACACGATATCAACGTTACATGCCAGTACATGAAAGATGACCTTGGCGAAGAGCTTGGTTCAAAAATTGAACAGACAGCTATTGCTATCTACAAGAAATGCTACGAACATGCATACAAGAACGGAATCATCATTGCAGATACAAAGTTTGAATTTGGTCTTGATGAAGAAGGAAATCTTGTTCTTGGTGACGAAGTTCTTACTCCAGATTCAAGCCGTTTCTGGAACCTTGCAGAATACAAGGTAGGTACAAGCCCAGCAAGTTATGACAAGCAGTTTGTACGTGACTGGTTAAAGGACAACAACCTTGCAGGAGATGCCAATATCAAGAGTATCCCTGAAGAAGTAGTTGCAAAGACTTCTGCCCTCTACCACGAGTGCCAGGAAAAGATCTGTAAATAATAAGGACATCTCTAAAAATTGCAATTTTTAGAGGCTCCAATAAGTATTATCCATAAAAAAAAGGGAACCATAATGACTTACATCAACTGTAAATTATTATGGTTCCCATAAAATAAAAAGGATTCTATTCCTCACTAATGCCAATATAGTTCCTGATATGCCAATAGTGTTCCTGATAAAATTCGCTATTCAGCAGCTTCTTCATCATATTCTACAGAATACTTACGAAGAACCTTGAACTTTATGATCTTATTTCCTATACGTATATCCGTGAAATTTTCGCTTTTTGTAATCATTACAAAAACTTCACTACCCATGATAAGGTCTGTCCCAGTAAAACTAATAGACTCATATCCTGTATCAGATGTACTTTTAACCTCTGACATCAAATATCTGAAAGTCTTATTAGGCGTATCATAAACAAACAGATAAGCATCGTCATTATAATTTATAATAACAGATTCTGTATTAGTAACCGCTTCAAACTCGAATTTCTTTACAGGTACAACGTAAGGCTCAGCAAAAACGAATCCTGTTACAAGAGTGCACAGTACTGCTATAAGACTCAAACGCTTTATCCAGTTTATTCTCATCAAATCACCTCCATCCCCAAGGGGGGATCACTTCCCTATTAATTAGTATATCCCTGTTTTTGTAAATTATCCACCATAACAAAATCAAATTTACCAAAAAAAAAAATCCCCGAACTTCTCGGGGATTTAGGCAATATTAGGGATTCCCTAAAGAAACCTTAACCTAACTGCTTAGCAAGAATACCTGCAACAAAATCATCTTTATCCTTGCAGTTATTCTTAAGATATGTTGTCAATACTGTATAAAATGTGAATTTAAGTATGGCAGTCTTATATTTATCCTCTGCTGTCTTTGTAGAAAGCTTTCCTTTACCAAGGGATTTCATTATAAGATCAAATGACTTGTCATAGATCTCAAGCTCTCTATTGATAACAAGGAATGCAAGACACAATTTTTTATTTTCCTTGAGAACCTTAAGCAAGAGAGATACATTCTCATTAAATGACTTCTTCAAAGCTGGTGCAGTAGCCTTTTTTAGCTGAGAAGCAAATGTTGCATTTACTTCTTCAAACTTTGAAGAGAGCAATGAATGTCCCATCGCTGTAATATTGTCATAATGTGCATAAAAAGTACTTCGGTTGATTCCTGCTGCCTGACAAAGTTCCATAACAGTAATATCTGCCACGGATTTTTCTCCAGCCAAACTAATCAGGGTTGTTTCCAGATTATGTTCTGTTCCCTTAAATCTTGCATTATTAGCTACGTTGCTCATTATCTACCTCACTTAATTTGTTACTATACATTATCGTACATAATTCTTAAAATAAAAAGAAATTACATAAAGTTTTTTTTATTTTTTACACAGTACGTCATGTCGGCTTATATATATAATATTAATTCATCAGACTGGAATTATGCAACTAAATAAATCATTTTCATATACAATTTTAGGACATCTCTAAAAAAAGCAATTTTTAGAGGTACCCTTAAGTGACTATATAAGTATTTTAGGGTATTATGTAAGGGATTTTCATTGTTTTTTGAGGAACTCTATGGCAGATATTCATATATTTCCGGACGCCCCGGAAGGTACTCCGGAAAGTAAGTTTGTACATTTGCACGTACACTCAGACTATTCTCTTTTGGACAGTACATGTAAGCTTGACAGTCTTATAGCAAAGGCAAAAGCTCTCAGGATGCCGGCGCTGGCTCTCACTGACCATGGAAACATGTTTGGAGTACTTAACTTTGAACATATATGTCATGCCAACGGTATAAATCCTATAGTTGGATGCGAGTTTTATGTTGCTTATGGAAGCCATAAAGAACAGAACCGCTCTCCTTACGGCAAAAATGGCAGGGGAAACAGGTACTTTCACCTTATCCTTCTCTGCGAAAACGAGACTGGCTACAAGAACATGAGCTGGCTTAACTCAATAGCTTATACAGAAGGTCACTGGAACCGTCCACGAATAGATTTTGAGCTTTTGGAAAAATACCACGAAGGACTTATCTGTCTTACAGCATGTATCCAAGGTGAGATTCCCCAGCTTCTTTTGGCAGAAAGATATGACGAAGCCAGAGAAACTGCCCTAAAATACAAGAATCTCTTTGGTCCTGACCATTATTATTTTGAGCTCCAGGATCATGACATGCCTGAAGAAAAGGAATCCAACCAGAAGCTTATAGCTCTGGCACGTGAACTCGATATTCCTCTTGTAGTAACAAACGATATCCACTACATGGAAAAAGAGGATGCAGAAGCTCAGGATGCACTTCGCTGCATAAGCTTTAAGAAAAACCTTGATGAACCTCATGCCAGGATGGGTGAAGGCCAGGCTGAATGGTACTTCAAGACAGAAGAAGAAATGCGCAAGCTTTTCCCGGAGATACCGGAAGCATACGACAATACACTTAAGATTGCAAATATGTGCAACCTTACCATTCATCAATACAAGACTCAGGAACTTAAAGGTTGTCTTCCGAGATTTGAGCTTCCAAAGGAGTTTCAAAGACATGATGACTACACAAAGAATCAAGATGATTACATGAGGTACCTGGTAGAAAAAGGTCTGCGCCAGCGCTATCCTGAGATTACGCCTGAAATCCGCATGAGATGTGAATACGAACTGGCCATCATATTCGGCATGGGATTCAGCGGATACTTCCTCATCGTATGGGAATTCATCAACTGGTCCAAATCTACCTGGGACAATGTAAACAATGTTCCTAAACCATATTACCCTATAGGCCCTGGCCGAGGATCGGGAGCAGGTAGTCTTGTAGCATATTGTCTTACGATTACTGATATCGATCCTTTTAAGTATAAACTTATCTTTGAGCGATTCCTTAACCCTGAGCGTGTTTCCATGCCGGACTTTGATATAGACATGGACTTCGACTTCAGACAGGAGATTATCCAGCACACAAGAGACTTGTATGGGGATCCACAGGTTGGCCATATCGTAACATTTGGTACTCTCAAACCTAAGAACTGTCTTGCAGATGTGGGACGTGTCCTAAAGATTCCTCTGAATATCGTAAACAAAGTCAAGTCCTGTATACCAGACAGCCCAAAGGCAAAACTAAAGAACGCACTGGAACCTCCTACAGACAAGTTCCCTGATGGAGGACAGCTTATTCCTATATCAGAGGATCCTGCCGGAACAATTGGCCTTGATAAACCAACTTTTGACCGCTGGCTCGAATTATGCAAAAAGCTTGAGGGATGTAACCGCAATACCGGACTTCATGCTTCCGGAATGGTAATCGGACTTACAGCACTTCCTGATTGGGCTCCAGTCTTTATGGACCCTAACACAAAGGAAGTTGGTGTGCAATACACTATGGACATCATTGAACCTTGCGGTCTTGTCAAGTTTGACTACCTGGGACTTAAGACTCTCTCTCTCATACGATATGCAGAGAACATAATAAACAAACACCTGGCTGACGGACAGGAACCATTTGTAACGGCAAAGGTATCTGAAACAGATGAAAAGACTTTTGACTTATTCTGCCGTGGTGATTCTGTCGCTGTATTCCAGTTTGAATCTCCTGGTATGCAAAAGATTCTCCGACAGGCAAAGCCTCGCTGTCTCGAAGAGCTTGTAGCTTTGAACGCACTTTACCGTCCAGGTCCTATGGATTACATTCCTAACTATATCAACGGTAAGTGGAAGCCAGAGACTGTACATTATCCAGACCCATGTCTTGAAGGCATTCTAAAAGAAACCTATGGTGTAATGGTTTACCAGGAACAGGTTATGCAGGTTTCCCAGAAGATTGCAGGATTCTCCCTTGGTGGAGCAGATATGCTCCGTCGTGCCATGGGAAAAAAGAAACCTGAAGTCCTTATGGGAAAGAAAGTGGAGTTTGAAGAAGGTGCCGTAAAGATGGGCTTTACAAAAGAACATGCTGATGACATCTTTGAAATCATGATTCCGTTTGCCGGATACGGTTTCAACAAGTCCCACGCTGCGGCATATTCTGTACTGGCTTACCGTACTGGATGGCTCAAGGCAAATCATCCTGCTGAATTCATGGCAGCCAACCTGACTAACGAAATCACATCTACAGACGGACTTCCGGGATATATAGAAGAAGCCCGCCGAATGGGTATTCCTGTTGACCCTCCTGACATCAACAGGTCTGATGTAATATTTGATGTTATAGATGGACATATTGTATTTGGTTTCAAAGGTATCAAAGGTATGGGAGAAGGAGCTTCAAGAGCTATCGTAAGGGAACGTACCGCAAATGGCCCTTTTACAAGCTTTGAAAACTTCCTGGAGCGCTGTCTATTTATCAAGGATGAACTTACAGACGAAGAAAAGAAAGAAGGAAAGATACCGAAGTTTGCCCTTAACACAAAGGCTGTCGAAGTTCTCATCAAGACAGGAGCCTTTGATAAGCTGGACAAAAACAGGGCAACTCTCATAGTCAATTATGAGCGGGCTATAGAATGGGAAAAGCAGAAACATGAAGGTTCTGATACAGGACAGATGAGTCTCTTTGAAGGTACCGGTATCCAGGAATTTGCAGAGTTCAAGTATGAATTGTGCGAAGAGATGGCCAAGATGGATATGCTTAATATGGAACGAGAACTTATCGGTTGCTTTGTTTCAGGACATCCTCTAGATGATTACCGTCAGGTTATGACTAACTGCGCAACAATAAACTCCGACAATATAATGAGAGAAGCCAAGATTTCCAAAGCCGAAAAGGATGCCCTTAAAGCCAGCGGTAAAAATCCATGGGCCCTCAAGAATACTGGCAAAAGTTATGTTGCCATCGGCATGATACAGAATCTTCGGGTAATAATGACCAAGAAAGGAGACCAGATGGCCTTTGCCAAGCTGGCTGACTTTAAGGACAGCATAGACGTTACATTCTTCCCTAAAGTATGGGAAACCTGTAAGAATACAATAAAAGATGAGTCGGTCTTTGCCCTTAAAGGTAAACCTGATATTCGAGATGGCAACGAAGGCGAGGAAGCAGGCTTTCTTGTAGACAGTGTGGAGGATATTGCAACATTGCAGACAAAGTCCATAAGCAATATTCACATCAAACTTAAGGAAGGTTTCTCGTCTATAAAAGAAATTCACCCTTTGCGTGACTTTTTATTTGGCGCTGAGGGTAATTGTTGTGTATATTTTCATATAGATGTAAAAGATCATCCTTATATCATCAAAGCAAATGCCCAGATGACGACTCCTTACAGTGAGGAGTTTACCCAGCAGGTCAAGGATTTACCTCTGGTACAAGAAGTCTGGTATGACTGATATGGGAACAGCGATGTTTTAAGCCTTGTAATTTCAAGGAGTAAAACTTGCAGGCATCTCTTGAAAGTATTTTTAGGGATGCCCATATATTATTTTTTGGAGTACAAACATGTCACCATTGAACTACATTTTTAGAATATTAGGCTCTGTAGTATCCATCTATACTTTCCTGTGTTTTCTGCGCATAATCCTTACATGGATTCCGTCTCTAAGTTACAGTCCTTTTACAAGATTTATTGCAAACATAACAGACCCTTATCTCAACTTGTTTAGGGGGATAAGGTGGCTTGTTATCGGTAGCTTTGATTTTAGCCCTGCAGTGGCTCTCTGTCTTCTAAGTGTAATCTCTACCATATTGGATAATTTCTCCCATGGAGGAAAGATTACAATCGGTATGCTCTTAGGCATGCTTGTACAGATGGCCTGGTCAATAATATCTTCCATAATTGGATTTATTATTCTTCTGCTTATAGTGAGGCTGATTGTTCTTCTTGTCCAGAAAAACAGTTACCCAAGTCCTATGATGGAGTCACTGGACAGAACTCTATATAAAATAGTTTACAACATAGTACGCCCTTTTGTCGGCAAAAACCGCATTACATACAAGTCAGCTCTTATTGCAACTTCAATAATCCTTTTCCTTGTAAATGCAGCAGGTACATTTGCCATCACAAGACTGGCTAATTTTATTGCATACCTTCCGTTCTAGATTTTATAGCGAATGAATCTGTCAGATATTGCACAACCATTGGAATCTCTCGCAGGAATTGGGCCTGCTGCATGCAAACAGTTTGCCAGGCTCAATATCTTTACAGTATCTGATCTTTTGAGTACTTTTCCCAAAGACTACGAAGACAGGACTGAACGTGTAGCCATACGTGATTTTGACAGATATAGCAAAGTCCATACAATATGTCAGGTAGTCAAACATGAGTGGTTTGGCTATGGCAAAATGAAGACTCTGAAAATATGCATTACAGATGGTACTGCACAGGCAAACCTGATTGCTTTCAACAGAGCTTTCCTTGAAAAATCTCTGCCAGAGGGAGCCATAATTCTTGTTACAGGTAAATTTGAATATCGATACAGCGAGATTCAATCAACTTCATTTGAAGCTATCAAAATATCATCACAAGGTAATCTGACAGATTATATAGGTTCTCCCTTGCCTGACAGCGGTATATTACCTGTTTATCCTTTGACTGAAGGTCTGACTCAGAAAACATTCAGGAAAACTGTCGCTACAGCACTAAAACTATATGCAAAGACACTGAGCAATGAGATTCCTCCAGAACTTATCAAGGAACGGAATCTTATTTCAAAGTCAGAAGCAATTACCCTCATACATCAACCCAAAAATGTTACGGACATTACTATAGCCCGTAATACTCTCATATATGAAGAGTTGTACAACTTTGAATATAAGATGGCACTTCGCGCCATAGAACACAGAGGGCAGCTTCCGTCATTACAACAAACGGCAGTATTTGAGTTTAACGGTAAGACAGATAATGCACCTCCGTCTGCTGCCCCTTACTTTGAGGTTCCACCGGAACAAAATGAGAATTCTGAACAGATAAAAGAGTCTTTCATCAATTCTTTATCTCCAAAGCAAAAGGATTTGTATGATCGCCTGACATTTGACCTTACCAGAGACCAGATGCAATCTATCAGGGAGATGAATGCGGATATAGACAAAAGCCAGAAAGAGCTTAATGATATGAATAACTCTCCGGCATCTCTATCCCGTCAGCCTTTCAATATGCAGCGGTTATTACAGGGAGATGTTGGAAGCGGAAAAACTCTCGTGTGTTTTTTTGTATGCCTCCGCGTCATTGATTACGGAAGTCAGTGTGCATTACTTGCTCCAACAGAGCTACTGGCTAGACAGCATGCAGAGAATGCAGCTCGAACGTTACAAGCCATCGGTGTCAGGGTAGCTTTTCTTACAGGCAATGTCAAAACAAAAGGTCGAGAGATACTTTTAAATGCTCTAAAAGATGGAACTATCGATATTGTAATCGGCACCCATGCATTATTCAGCACAAATGTCACATATAAAAACCTGGGGCTTGCAGTAATAGATGAGCAACATCGTTTTGGAGTGACCCAAAGGGAATCTATCATTGCCAAAGGGCGAAAAACAAAGACAGGAGACGGTTATTCCTTTGCCCACAGTCCGGATCTTCTTATGATGAGTGCAACTCCGATTCCACAGACTTTGGCATTGACAGCTTTTGGGGACCTGGATATAAGTACTATACACACTATGCCACAGGGGCGTAAAGGCATAAAGACATATCTTAGCGTCATGGGGCATGAAGAAAATGTATATAAGGCTGTCCGCAAAGAACTTATGGCAGGACATCAGGCATATTTTGTCTATCCAAGGATTGGAAGCGAAGATGCAGCCAGTGACTTGAAAGCTGCTGGAGATATGTTTGAATATCTCTCAACCAGGATATATCCGGAATACAAATGCGCCCTTGTTCATTCCAAAGTCGACGAAGATGAGCAGCACAGGATACTGGATTCTTTTAGTCAGGGCGAAACAAAAATACTTGTAGCAACAACAGTAGTGGAAGTAGGAGTCGATGTAGGAAATGCGACTTGTATTGTAATTGAACATGCTGATAGATTTGGACTTGCTGAGTTACATCAGCTTAGAGGACGAGTCGGCCGAAGTGACTTGCAGTCATACTGTTTCTTGATTTATTCCAAGAATATAAGTGAGACAGGAATTGCCAGAATGAAAGCATTACATGAGAGCAACAACGGATTTGTCATCGCAGAAGAAGATTTAAAACTAAGAGGACCGGGCGAAGTCTCAGGAACTGCCCAGTCCGGCTATTTGACATTAAATATTGCTGATTTAAGCCGCGATAAGGAAATCCTTATGGCAGCCCGTTATGATGCTTTTTCAAGAATCAAGATGTCGCAATCTTAAGCAACATATGCTTCAAGTCTTGAACTACGGCTTGGCTGCTGCATGCGAACGATTGCGTGCTTTTCGATTTGGCGGATACGTTCTTTGGTAAGGTTGCACTCTGATCCAACTTCTTTGAGAGACATTGGCTTAGCACCAGAGAGTCCATAACGCATACGGATAACCTTAGCTTCATTAGGTTTGAGAGTTTCCAGAACATCTTTGATATCATCTTTGAGAGCTGAAGTCATGGCTGCTTCCTCTGGTCCGGCAAATCTCTCATCTTCAAGAGTGTCCCCTATTGTTGTCTTGGCTGACTCATCATTTGCAAAGTATGCATCAAGACTTACCATCTCTTTGGAAATGTTAAGCATTTCCCTTACATGCTGAGGCTGCATATCAAGGATCTTGCCTATTTCAACAATTTCTTCTTCTTCACTCTTATTATGTCCTATAGATTTACGAGCCTTTTCAATCTGTACAAGTTCATTAGCTCTATTAAGTGGCAATCGGATTGCACGGCTACGCTCACAAATTGCCTTGAGAATTGACTGACGAATCCACCATACGGCGTAAGAAATAAAGTGATATCCCATATTTACATCAAATCTATCAATGGCATTCATGAGACCTATATTACCTTCGCTGATAAGATCCACCAGGTCAAATCCCTGATTCTGATATTTCTTGGCTATTTTTACGACAAATCTCAAATTAGCTGTTACAATTTTATCTTTAGCTGCTTTATCTCCAGCTTTTGCTTTGATTGCGAGTTCAATTTCTTCTTCACGACTAAGGAGTGGAATCTTGTTGATTTCTTTAAGATACATATTCAAAACATTTTCATCATTTACTGTAATCATCTTTATCTCCCAACAAAAAAAAGTTCGTTACTAACATCTTATATTTAGCAACTACCGTGCCAATTTTTATATTTTGGGGATTTTTGATAAAATATCTGTAAAGAAATGAAAACAAGGTATGGAGAACCTCTAAAAATTGCAATTTCCAGGCTTTAAGCTCATCAGGCATAGGAATAAGCTCTAGATAATAAAATAAAGTGAGTCTATATGTCGCACCGATTACTTTTACTAAATACTTTGGGTCTTTTTGACCCAGTTTTGTATAAAAACAAAAGACCATTGTACCAAACTGAGTACAATGGTCCCACATCATATATATATGACAGATATGTCTAACTATTCGATTACTGCGATAATATCTGCGTTCTTAAGGATAAGATAATCTTCGCCGTCAATTTTAATATTAGTTCCGGCATACTTGTCGTAAAGAATCTTATCTCCAACTTTTACAGTGATTTCTTCGTCTTTTGTTCCAGGACCTACAGCCTCTACAGTTGCCTGAGTTGTCTTTTCCTGTGCTGTTTCAGGAATAATAATTCCTCCAGCTGATTTTGTCTCTGCTGCAACCTGCTTTACCAATACACGGTCTGCTAATGGTCTAACTTTCATGTTAATCCTCCAAAAAAATCTTTTATTTTTTTTGTTCTATAATAATTTAATAAAACTATAGCTCTATCGTCAATAAATATTTTGCTTTATACAGCAAATAACTAATACTCTTCTGCATTCAATTTTTTCAGCATTATCCTTGCCTTATTTAGAGAATCATCTAACGTAAGAGCATATTTCAATTCCCTGACAGCACTACTGACATTACCCAAAGTCACATCTGCTACTGCCAGTCTACATAAGATTTCTGCTTTTTTATTACTTTGAGAGCATATAGCCGACGCATTGTTATAACACTCTCTTGCCAAGGAATCATCTCCCAATGAGCTATAAATAACACCAAGATTTACATATGCATTTATAACACTCTGAAGCTGTTCCTTACTTATCATATTGGTATTGACCCTAGAATACTTATCTGTAATTGCTTTATAGACATCTATTCCATCAGCAGCGTTCTTATCAAGTATACTGAAATACCCATAAAACTCTTTTTCCCAAAGTGTAAGTTTTTCCAAATCATCTGTACCATATGTAGACTTGATATGTCCCATAAACAAATCTCTAGCTTCCTGAACAAAATTATACTTGAGAAGTGTAATGCAACTGTATCTTACAACATCTGCCGGATAAGAGATTCCATTGTTCGTATAGTTTTCCAGCATACTCCAGACTCTAGAAACATTCTGCCGATCAGAATAATACGGATCAATAATTTCATTAAGCCTATGCCTAAGGATTACAAAAGAACTAGCTTTTGCAATCTTATCATGCTCCTCAGTCGCATTAACAAAATATAATGCGTTATCCAACTTATCAAGAATATCAGTAAGCTGAACAACAGGAACTGCATCCGCCTTTTCCATTTCAAGAGTTCTGAGGCCAGACTGTCTCAATTCTGCAGATAATCTATCCTCTTGCGGTCTACTCCTAAGATTAAGCGCATATAACGCAAGACCACTTAAACCTTCCGCATAATCTGGATAAATATTGATGAGATCAATCAACGCACTATATTCCTGTGCATAATCCTCATGAATATGCCCATACCGGGATTCGTTAAGATATACAAGCGGAAGGATCTTTTCTACTTCAGGGCTTAAGTCCTCATTATTAATAGCAATGATAGAAGCTCTTAGGTCTTTTCCTGACTTATCGTCACCAAGTATATGGTAGTTATCTGCCTGCAAAGCCAAAATCTTTGTAAGCATTACATTATCATTAAGCCCCAGAGTCTCACTCTGTTTTAGCGCTTCAAGACTTTTTGCGTAATAACCGCAGTCATACAAAGCCATTCCCCAGAATAAAGACTGAAATGGAGTTAATATAGCACCATCATAAAAAGAAGCTGCTTTTTCTAAATTGCCATCATGAAGGAACAACGAAGCAGCATTTACCTGCCAGATAGGATTATGGCTTATTTTATAGCTAGTCATGTAAATATCCACAAATCTTGGATCATAGAATACATGACTCCTTAATTCATCCAGTTCCGCCTTGTTCTTTTTAGTCTCCTTAATACGCTTACCATCAAAGACTTCGTCAGCTGTAAGATTATTTTCCAAAGTCAATCGAAGAACAGTTTCTGCATAAAGTGACTCATAATCAGTACCTCTAAGCTTCTTACTGATTACTAAGGCTTTTTCAAGATCATCCTTAGCAATCAAAAAATGGGTATAAACTGCGTTGATTTCAAGATTATCCGGGAACTTTTTGCAAGCCTTAACCAAAACTTTCTCTGCAAGTTCCGTTTCTCCTAGCGTCATATAACGATTATAGACACCAATTCTATCATATACGCTTGATGCACTTCGCACTGTTTTTTTGAGTAAACTGACAGCTTTTTTTACATCACCATTCTCGATACACTCGTCAACAAGTTCCAAACCAGCGGTAAAAGAAGAACTCTTTGTAACACCGATTTTCGAACATGAAACAAAAAGCGACACTACAGTTAGTGCCGCCATAACGAGAAGTAAATTTAATTTATTCTTGTTTGTTTTTATCATCACCTGGATTCAGGTCCTTACGGATGTTATCCAATACTGCATTGATGAACTTAAAAGCATCATCAGCACCGTATTCTTTTGCAATATCTATTGCCTCATCAATGACAATAGAAGGATGTGTATCACTCTGGAACATAAGAGAGTATACACTCAATCTCAGTATAGCAAGGGAAACCTTGTTAACACGCCCAATTTCCCACTTACCTGACAGATGACCCTTGATAGTAGCATCAATCTCGTCAATATGCTGTACTGTACCACCAATCAAAAGACGTGCAAAATCCCGACTATTATCGTCAGAATCTTCATTATCGTTCCATTCCAGCTTCAAAAGCTGATCTAAAGGCATCTCGCCCACATCATAAGAATAAAGTGCCTGAAAAGCCAGGATTCTACCTTTACGTCTAGACAATTGCTATTCCTTACCAGTTCAATAATTTTATAAGCTCAGCCTCAGATTTCTTCCAATCAACATTGGCTGAAGTATTTAATTCGTCAGCAAGCGACTGCGATGCACTCATAAGGAACTGGTTCTGCTTCTGAGCTGTCAACGTGCTACGAATATAATCATATACTGTAATTGTTGTATCTGGCTGATATACGTCAGACAGTTCCAACATCTTGGCGTCGTACTTCTTTAATACAGCATAAAACTGATAATCTGTTGCTGTTTCATTAACAGGACTTACGTAACCTTCCTTCATATTAAACATATCAGAAAGCTGATTAATAGTAAATCCGAGCTGAACTGCTGCAGCTTGTGTTTTAGGAATAACAGCTGTTCCAGCCTGATATTTCTTTCCATTATCTCCAGAAACTTTCAAAGCTTCTTCGATAGCTGGATTAGCAACATATTTGTTACGATACTCAGTAATTGTTTTATCGGTAGAATCTACAGATTTAGGTACCCCAATAACAAAAATCTTCATCATATCGTTGCGAACAAACTGAGCTTTGTTCATATCATATGCACTTCTGATTTCTGCATCTGTTGCCGAAACACTTGCTAGTTCATTCTGCTTTTTAGTCAGAACATACTGCTGTACAGTAAGCTGAGCCTTAAGGTAAGCTTTATATTCAGCCATGGTCATGCCAGTACCACTTTGGATATACTGATCAAGAGTCATCCCTGTACTTTCCTTTACAATTGCATTCAGTTCGACTTCAGTAACAGATCTACCAAGCTGTTGTGCAAAAGTATTTAAAAAAGCAGCATCTACTTGAGAATCTGTTGTAACAACCTGTTCCATCGCAGCTTTCTGCAAAACAAGTTTTTCGCTTATAAGATTATCAAGAATCTGTTTCTTCTGTTCAACAGTAAAAGATGTAACACCTGATCCTTCGTACTGCTTAAGCATAAAAGCAGACCTGGATTTAAGAGCCTTAAGGGTAATAGTTTCCTTATTACTCTTGTTCAACTGAACTACAACCAATGGAGTAAGATCACTTTGAGCAAAAACAGATGCTGTGAATGTCAACAGCAATGCAATTATAATAGAAACACGACGCTTCATAAAACTTCCTCTAATTTTTCGTTTATTAAATTCACAAACAACCCGGTCTACAATTAGTTACAGACCGGGTATAAATTATACGTGATTTTAAGATTATCTTTTTAAGATGCTCTCACTGAGGGTCTAATGGAAGACCTCCGGAAATTGTAGCTCTGATACGACGAACACCGGCACTAGAAGACTGTTCTTTCTCAATCTTGAACTTACCAATCTGTGCTGTGTGCTGTACGTGTGGACCACCACATACTTCCTTACTAAACCAGTCGTTCTTTACATCGCGACCAATAGTATACACCTTAACGCTTTCACCATACTTGTTTGAGAACAAAGCACGAGCACCTTCTGCCCTAGCCTCATCAAGAGTCATTACTCTCATATCAACAGGAAGATCTTCATCAATCTTCTGATTAACGATATCTTCTACCTGTTTAACTTCTTCCTTAGTCATTGGACGACTGAAAGTAAAGTCAAATCTCATGCGTTCAGATGTAATGTTAGACCCCTTCTGAGCAACTTCATCGCCAAGCACGTTTACAAGAGCCTGCTGCAAAAGGTGAGTAGCTGTATGATACTTTGTTGCAGCTTCTGACTGTTCGGCAAGACCACCCTTTGTCTTTCCAGCATCTACAGTACGAGATGCATCCTGGTGTTTCTTTTCAGCTTCTTTAAAACCTTCTACATCAACGGTAAAACCGTTTTCTGCACCAAGTTCCTGAGTTAATTCCAAAGGATAACCGTATGTCTCATAAAGGTTATATGCAACCTTACCAGAAATAACCTTCTTAGGATTCTTCATAAGGTTAGGCAAAAGCTTCTGGAATTCAGCCTCACCCTTTTTGAGTGTAAGACGGAATTTATCTTCCTCAGCAGTAAGTTCCTTGAGAACTTTAGCCTGATTCTGTTCCAATTCCGGATAAGCAACCTTAAAGTTATCAATTACAATCTGTGCAACTTCAGCAAGGAATGACTTATCAATACCTAGCTTCATTCCATGACGAACAGCACGGCGGATGAGACGACGAAGAACATAACCAGCTCCTACTCTATCAGGAGTTACTCCTCTCTGGTCACCAAGGATGAATGTAGCTGAACGTACATGATCTGCGATGATACGTACGCTCTTATCCTTTTCTGAATCATCACCATACTTATATGAAGCAAGTTCTTCTATTTTATTGATAATTGGCTGGAAAACTTCAGTAAGATATACAGAAGTCTTACCCTGAAGAATACAGTTAGTTCTTTCAAGTCCCATACCTGTATCAACATTCTGCTTAGGAAGCTTAACCAATGTCTTTTCGTCAATGCGATTGAACTGCATAAATACATTGTTCCAGATTTCCATCCAGTTGGCACTATCTGTACCCTTGTTTGAGCCTTCAGGAGGTAATCCCTCGCCAACCCAGTAGAAAATCTCTGTATCAGGACCACAAGGACCTGTTGGACCTGCAGCCCACCAGTTATCACTTGCAGGAAGATAAGCAATTTTATCCTCCGGCATTCCATTTTCTTTCCAGTATCCCGCTGCTTCTTCATCACGAGGAGCACTTTCGTCTCCAGCAAATACAGTTACAGAAATCTTGCGTGGATCAAGTCCGAGCCACTGTGGACTTGTAAGGAACTCATAACTGAATGCAATAGATTCCTTCTTAAAATAGTCTCCAAGAGACCAGTTACCAAGCATCTCAAAACAAGTAAGATGGCTTGGATCTCCTACTTCATCAATATCTCCTGTACGTACACACTTCTGATAGTCAGTGAGGCGAGTTCCTGCAGGATGAGGTTCCCCCAAAAGATAAGGAACAAGAGGATGCATTCCTGCTGTTGTAAACAGGACAGAAGGATCATTTTCAGGAATCAAAGACTGTCCTGAAATCTCAACGTGATTTTTACTCTTAAAAAACTCAATGTATTTGGAACGTAATTCGTTAGCGGTCATAGCAGTTTATAGTAGAATATTAGACTAAATAAGTCAATAATTATTCACTCTTATACATTACAAGTAAATACAAAAGGGAATCTGCATCTATATCAGATTCCCTTTTCCATCAGATTATGATAAGCATTCTTTAGAAACTGGTCATTACCAGTCAAATTCTCCGTATTCACAACCCATATGAGTTGCATTAATATCATCAATCAGCTCAAGTTTTTTACCCTTCTTGCTGTAAAGCTTAATATTAGCAGTCCCATTTCCACCATTCCAGAGTTTACTGAATTTCTTATTTCCATCAGGATCCTCGTAATTTATAAAGAGCATATCATATTTCTTGCATCTACCCTCTACTCTTACTACATTCCTGCGATTGGACTGATCTACATGCCAGATAATCTCATCTTCATCTTCTTCGTAAGAGAACAAAGTCCTGGTGCCAGTCCAAAACTTACTGAAATTGAATTCGTAACACTTACCTTCATACCAGAATGCACTCAAAAGTCTTCTATCCAACGAAATTCCAAAGACCTTGGGTTTCCCACCGCCAATATCAAATGCAGAGTTTTCAAGTTTTTTACCTGTTACATTGCTTACAAGGCAGCATGAACTCATCCAAACCCACGGACTTGTAAAACCATTACCCCAATTTTTGTCTGCATATCCATAACTTGACTCAGGAGTTACAGTATAACTTTCACCATTGTACTTGATAGTACCAGAATACTTTGTCTTTATACCCTCAGCATGCCAATACATCTCAAAGGCCTTTAGTTTACGGAACAGAGGACTTGTACCATAACCTACATTGAAGGCTATTTCCTTGTCCACAGTAAGGTTCCATTCCATATCGCCATCATTACTCATAAATTCAGGATTACAGATAGCATCTTCACCAGATACATGAACACTACCACGTATAGCTGTTTCAGAGGCATAGCAATCACCTGCTTCTATAAAATATGGAGCGCCCTTACGGATATGCACATCATTAAGGCTAAAGAATCTGTGGAGCTGACCTTTTCCCTCACACCAGCAGCCAGCCTTAACCATAAGATATGAAGGTTTCTTACCTACTGCCTTGTTTTCTTCCTTCTGAGCGAGAACAGGTTTTTCTTCTGCCAGAGCTGGATTACAAACAAAATATTCAATAAAGAACGGTTTTTCTTCACCTGTAGCATCGTTAACAGCCGTAAAGGAATGCCACCACCAATCATATCCTCTTTTGGCAAACTTACCATCCAGCATAAACTGGTTTCTTGATACATCATGCTTATTGAACATAAAATTATCCATGAAATATTATCTATAGATCTCCTAGGGAAGTATAATCAACAACCTCCAGAAGAGACGCTACAAAAGATTCAAGACCTAAACGGTCATGCTCTGTAAACCTGGAAAATACAGGACTATCAATATCAAGAACACCCCATATATTCCCATTAGGGGTATGAAGAGGAATTACTATCTCAGAATTACTGGCACAGTCACAGGCTATATGACCTGGAAACTTGTGAACATCATCAATAACAAGAGTCTTATTTTCCTTAACGGCAGAGCCGCATACACCCTTGCCTACAGGAATTATCACGCAAGCACTTTTTCCCTGAAATGGTCCCAACATAAGAGAGCCATTTTTCATAAGGTAAAAACCTGCCCAATTAAGGTTTTCCATAGATTGAGCAAGTAAAGCCGATGCATTACTTAATAGGGGTAGATAATGACTACTGGCAGAAGCCAATGCTTTTATCTGTTTACTAATCAATTCATAGTCTGTCATAATGAATGAAATTTACCATATATAACGAGATATGGCAAACTATTTTCGCTCCCTATTTTTAATCCATACATAAGAAAGCAAGGCCGGCACAGAATATAAAGCACATAGTATAAGAATTACATATTCATGTCTCATATATAACCCAAGGATTACAGCTCCAACACAAAGAATCATGGTTACAAACATATTTGGAAGCATATAAAGTACACAGGCAGACCCTTGTTTTATAACTTCCATTTCCGTATTCCATTCAGTCTTGATATGCTTAAGTCCAAGAACCATGCCCCAAGTTGTATTATAAAAACTTTGTATGATACCACAGAACACACACAATGCTACAGCTAAAGCAGAAGCTCCACATGACAAAGCACATATAATATTACCGATTATCGCGAAAGGAAGCATAATATAAAGATTGAATAACATCTTACCATTATAGTACTGTCTTTTACTTATTGGCAGACTGTCTATAAGCCAGATTTGCTTACCCTCAAGAGAAGGAGATACACTTGTTGACGATGTCATACCCAGCAAAAAGAACACAATCATAGGCACTGCAGGTATCATCATTTGCGCAGTCAGTGGACTTTCATGAGTCAGAGCTCTAAGAACAGAGTCCATTCCAACAAAAGGCAGGACAATGGAAAATATCATTATCAATATCATACCTAACCCCATGTTAACGACATAAGGTGTAGAGTGTAAAAAATGCTTAAACTCCTTATATGCTATGGACTGAGCTACAGATTTCTCTTTTATCTTATCAAAATCTATCTCTACATGAGCAGAATTTGCCATGAGACGACTGTTTATACTTTTGTAATATCTACTTATGATTATAAATGAAACTTCATAAACTACGATAGATACTCCAACAAAAAGTATCATACTTAAGACATTAAGTTTAACTATGGCTTTTTCAAACCAGACTACAGGTATATACACATGTTTTATTACTTCCGTAAAATAAAATATGCTCTGCATTGTCTCTCTTGTTGATTCACTATCTTTAAATACGCTTTCTAGTACAAATCTGCTAAAAAAACAAAAGAGAACAATAATAAATGTAAATATAGTTTGCAGCATATTTTTGTGCTTAAACCTGGAACTTATACCAGCAACCAACACGCCTATAAAAGAAGCAATAACCATAGGAATCAAAGGAGCTATAACAGCTAGAATTGTCCATATTATATATACAATAAAGGATGGCTTACAAAAAATCCCATAACCAATCTCCATCGGAATCATTATTATTATTGCCCAGATTAAATTACGCACATACATGTAAAGAAATTTACAGGAAACAACTTGTTTAACAGAAAACGGCAATGACATAAGAATATCATAATCCTTAAATGCAAAAAGATATCCATTAGTCTTTAGTACCGTAAATAAAAAAGTAAGCACAGTGATATTTACAACACAAAGGGCTGGAACATGATATGCCATATCGCTTAAACAATAGCCAACTGTACTCACTACGAACATAAACATGACAAAAAGATATAAAACACATAAGCCAATATTCTGCCCTATAAGTTTTTTCCTCTTTTTTTTGTCTTTTTCATATTTTATCATATTAATGGAACTTGTTGATAGCAAAAGATTTCTTAGGAGTATACTACTTTTCATCTTCTACCACCTCCATAAATACATCTTCGAGACTCTTGCCATTCGTAAGTTCTTGAGTATTTCCAGAAACTATTATCTTTCCGTTCTTTATTATGGCAATCTTATTACAAAGTTTTTCAGCCACCTCAAGTACATGTGTACTAAAAAATACACATCCACCGTTAGCACAAATTTCTTTCATGAGAGTCTTTAAGACAAGAGCAGCCTTTGGATCTAAACCTACAAAAGGCTCATCTAAAACCAACAGTCTTGGATTATGTATCAAAGCACCTATTATAGCAACTTTCTGTTTCATACCATGGGAATAAGAAGAAATCATATCCCCAAGAGACTTTTCTATTTCAAACATCTCAGCATACTTATGAATACGACTCAACCGATCACTTTTACTTATTTCAAATACATCCGCAATAAAATTAAGATACTGTAACCCTGTAAGATGCTCATATAAATCAGGATTATCCGGAATGTAAGCTGTTATTTTTTTGCACTCCATAGGGTCTCTTTTTACAGAATGCCCATCAATAGTAATTTCACCTTCAGTAAAATCTAAAACACCTACAACAGCTTTTATTGTGGTACTTTTTCCAGCCCCATTGTGACCAATAAAGCCAAAAATATCACCATTCTCTACAGTAAGACTTATATTATCACAGGCTTTAGTTTTTCCATTATAACACATTGTATAATTTTCTATTTTCAGCATAACAACTCCTTTCCAAAGTTATAATACACAACATATAAACATACATCAAGGAAGAAATCCTTGTTATCTAGTAATAAATATCAACTATTTTTATTCTATGAACTACCTAGAAATATATGTTTTATCAAAATATTCAAGCAAAAACTTCATAAAATTCATTGACACTAAATAATTTTTATCGCTATAGTTAAAACATGTTTACCTAACAATTATTATAGTTGCAACTGGTAAATGAGCCATATTAGGGAGAGTTGTAAAACACAAGAATACAAATCTCTTTTTTCATTTTAAAACGTATGTCGATGCGAAGGAAACTTTCTCAAAATGATAAACCCTAAAAAATGCATTTTAATTTCTTTATTTTTTTACAAGATATTATCAGTTTTCTGTTTTACAGGTTTAATGTCCGAGCAAAAGGAACTTAAATACTTTAAAACTCAATATTTTGATATAATTTTTCCTGCAACATGTTCTGAATATGCAACTCAAATAGCAGAAAATGCAGATAAGATATATTTGGAAATATGCGATGAATACAAGACTACACCAAAACTTCATATTCCAGTAACGATTACCCCGGAATGCCAGATATACAATGCTTATGCATCTCAAGTACTACAAAATCACATTGTCCTTTTTGACTCACTTCCAGATCAATCCCTAATGGTTTTAAAACACGAAGATTTAGATGTATTTAGACATGAACTCACACATATCATTACATCGAATCTATCAAACGACACTACAGCCTTTATGCAGAATTTATATACAGACGGACTTACAATGGGAGCACTCAAAATAACTCCTATGATAAACGAAGGAGCATCTGTTGCAAGCGAAAGCAGAGGAGGATACGGAAGACTCAATGATGGTTTCTTTTTACATCAGATTCGTCAATTAAAAATACAGAACCAGCTACCGTCATGGGAAGATTCAATGGGGAACCATGATGACAACTTTTATAATGGCATTATGTACAGTATGGGAGCTCCTTTTATTGAATATCTTCAGAACACATATGGCATGACTAAATATGTTGAATTTAATTATAGTCTCGTAAATGATCATTCTCCATATATAAACACTTCTGCAAAAAAAGTTTATGGAAAAACAATGACAGAACTTTGGAATGAATTTACGCAATCCATACAAACTTTTGAAATCAATCAAAATCCCCTAGACGAAGAATTTATTTATGATTACTTTAATCAAAGCAATTACAATAAAAAACTAAACATCAAAAACAGAAACGGCAGTTTATACAATAACTTATATCAAAACAAACATCACATTATTTATAAAGACAAAAATAGCTCTACCACTTATATTATAAATAAAAACGATGGAGAAAACATACCAAAATCACAAAAGCTTATCGATATTACAGGAAAAGCAACTCTTACCATAAATAATAGCAGCAGATACATTACAATTAACAAATATGACGTTAATCATCCAGGTATCAAAAAGACTGTATGGATCTATGATACAAAAACAAAAAAGACATTTAAAACAAAACTTGATGGAGTGTCTGATCCAATAATCATTGAAAAAAATGACGGTTTATACATATGTGCTGTAAAATTTGATGATCAGAAAGTATATTTGAATTATTATAAGTTAGACATAACTGAAAAAGGTAATATCAAGAACCTATCATTATCTCAATCAATAAAACTTCCAAAAGACAGTCTTATATATAGTTTAAATGCATACGGAACAACAGACCAGAAAGTAGCATGTATATATGTAAAGGATGTTAAGTATTCCATACGTATATATGATGGCGAAGAATATACTGAGTACTCTTTACCAGAGGATTTTCATATAAGAGATTTAAGTTATAATTACGAAGATAATTCTCTTGCATTCAGTTACTGTCTGAAAAACACTCTTCCACGCCTTGCAATAATTGAAGACAACGAAACCTCTGCCACATTACTTACTCTTGATAAAGACATATCAGGTGGTATCTATACTCCTATAATTACAGGATCAAAGGTTTTGTATACAGGTCATTTTGTAGACAATGCTAAACTTCTAGTATTAGATTTAAGTAAGGTACAACTTACACAACAATCTATATCAAAAGTTATATCTGTTCAGCAAAAAGAATCAGAGTTCACATCCGATTTACTCTTAAGCGCAAAAAATTATAATCCAAATTTAAACGCAACAGTAATTCCAGGTGTAGCCTATAATCCTACTGTAGATTTGACTAATCATCAAACTAATATAGATTTTACACTTGCAGGAGGATCCATAGTATTTACTACTCCATGGGATTCTGCCTATACTTTTTTGGCAGCAGGATGGAATCCAGTCGGAAACTATGGAGAATTCGGGCAAACATATTTATCAACTTCAGGATCATGGGGCATGCCTCTCAGTATTTTTGAGAGTTATAATACAATATTTGACAATGATGGTTTTAGGCAATTTGCAAATCAATTATCTATAAAGAACACTATTCACCTTGGAAAACACAGTACAATTAGTTTTGAAGAACACAATACATTCTTTATCGGAAAACAAGTCTCCTTAAAAGAAGACAGCTCAAATTTCCTAAATCTATTTAACTATTCCATATATAATCTTTTGGAAGACAATACAAATTATTATTTTGACCAAAATATAATAAAACTACGATTTAAAACTGGAACATCAGGAGAAGGCTATAGAGAAAACTTTGACTGGTGGATAAAACTTTCATACGAAAACGGTATCGTAGGTTCTATTGGAGAAGTCTCAAAACTTAACGCATTTGGATATGAAGAAGGAAATGTTATACATCCTACTTATTTTCATAATTTATATCCAAGCGTAGGTTTTGACCTACCTAAATTAATTCCTATTGATTGTATAAATGGATTCAGCTACAACTTTCCTGTATCTGTGAGCTTTAATATAACTCCAGACAGATATAAGCTTTTTAGCAGCAATACAAATATAACTTTGTTTGAGATAGACATTCAAAAAGGCTTAAAAGGATTTCTACCGATTTATTTTTATAGATTCAGCCTTGATTTTGATTATATTTTTTCGATATATCATCAAAATAATTCTTTTGCATTATCCAGCATATTCAGTGAATTGGAGAATAATTTCAGTGATATATCGGAACAGGATTTTACAGACAGTTATCAGCTAAAACTTAATCTCGAATTAGGTACTTATGCAACAATGGTTGCCAATTCAAATCTAAAAATGTTAATTTTTAGCGGAATTGAGTATACAAACCGGGGAAAAACATACGCTGACAAACCTATTTCTGATCATGTATTCAAACCTATTTTTGGAATATCATCATCACTTGCTCTATAACCTTTTATATCTGTTGACAAACCGTTAATCAAAAAGCAGTAAGCCCTTCTGGATATTTATCCAAAAGGGCTTACTGCTTTACATCATGCATCCATTATATTCTTGTAAACCGCAACATATCAGACTGATATATACATGTTATATCATGAACAGGATAACCGCTTTCCATAAGTGCATCTGCAGGATAAATCTTTCCAGTCGATTCTTCTCGATACAAAGCACCATTTTCTAGCCCCCTGAGCCTTATGTACATACAATGTATATAACCATGAGTTTCTTTAAGAACATAACTCATGATAAACTCACTTTTATCTTCACTTACAACTTCCCAAGCTACAAGAGGTTTATCAAACGGATTAGACAATCTGTAGTAATCACCTCTATGAATAAGAGAAGCATTCTTCTTGAAGGCTTTTACCTGTTCCTTTATCTCTTCCTTATCTTCTTGTGTAATCTTAGACAAGTTAAGCTCATATCCAAATGTACCAGCCATTGCTACTACACCACGAGTCTTCAACGGAGTAGTACGCCCTGTCTGATGATTAGGACAGATAGATACATGGCTACCCATTACAGACAACGGGAAACCAAATGTAGATCCGTACTGAATATATGTTCTATCAATTGCATCAGTATTATCACTAAGCCATATCTGAGGAGTATAATATAGCATACCGCAATCAAATCTTCCTCCTCCTCCAGAGCATCCCTCAAACAGTACATCAGGATACTTTGTTGTCAGTCGTTCAAGAAGATCGTATAATCCCAATACATAATCGTATAAGACTTTACCTTGATTTATAGCATCAGATGAATATACATCAGCAATACTACGGTTAAAGTCCCACTTAACATATTCTATATTGGCACTATCAAGCACAGCACACATCTGTTCATAGATATTGTCAACAACTTCCTTACGACTAAAATCAAGAACAAGTTGATTACGACTTGTTACAGGTTCACGGCCTTTGTAACACAAAGCATAGTCTGGATGAGATCGATAAAGATCACTGTCTTTATTTACCATTTCAGGTTCAAACCAAATACCAAACTTAAGACCAAGATCGTTGATTTTCTCAACCATTTCATTGAGAGAACAACCTAATTTCTTCTCGTTAACAAACCAGTCCCCTAGTCCTGAGTTATCATCATCCCTCTTACCAAACCAACCATCATCCATTACAAGCATGTCAATTCCAAGTTTACTTGCTTCAGATGCAAGATTAATGATAGCATCAGCATTAAAGTCAAAGTAACAGCCTTCCCAGCTATTGATAAGCACTGGACGTACTGCATTCTTAAACTGTCCGCGTACAATATTATTATTTATACATTTATGGAAGTTATGGCTCAGTTCTCCAAATCCCATAGAAGAATAACTCATTATCACTTCAGGAGCATAGAAAGTCTCACCTTTACTTACAGGATAAGAGAGCTGTTCATCAGTAAGGCCCATCTGTACCCGAGTCTGCATATATTGATCCTTTTCTGCTTCAGCCTTAAAGCCACCAGAATAAACAAAATTGAATCCATATGCACTGCCACTCTCTTCCGTTGCATTATGATCACACACTGCAACAAACGGGCTATACTGGTGACTTGAAGCGCCACGTCGGCTCTGTATAACTGTACTTCCATGACCAATAACAGAACGTTCCATATTCCGTTCAAGGGCATGACGTCCATAAAATCTTACTATATCAAAATCACCGCTTACAAAATCAACACAACAACTTTGAAGTTTTTCTACAGTAAAAATATCAGAACCTTTATTAGTAACAGCAACTGCACGAGTAATCACATCAAGATCTTCAAATACGCCATACAAAAGTTTTACCTGAATACCACGTATATCGTCTTCAAGAATTACTTCCAATGTTTCTGCTTCATCTGTGTTATTAGCATATACTGCAGGTAATTTAGGAATATTATATTTACCAGCTGTTATCCTATAACTCTTAAAGTGCAAGTCTACACCCCAGCTTGTATCCTCATACTTAACATCAAAACATGGACTACGAAAATCTCCTGTTCCTCGACAAGGAAATTCCTGCGGAAGAAAATCCATGGAATAAGTCCTATTACCGTCAACATAAGGTGGATTACCAGAAAACCCAGAATCCTTAAACCATAGGAGATACTCCATTACACCTTCAGTCCTACGTCCATAATATAAATGCAGTAAGTTATCATACTTATCAGCCATAAATTGATAAGTAGAATTCTTTGTATTTATTGTAAATACATTATCTTTAACTAGAATCATTTAACAGTTTCCTTTTATTAGAGCTTTCCACCACTTGTTGCAATACCTTCAACAAACTGTTTCTGGAATATAAGATAGATTATAATCATAGGAACAACAGCAATTACTGCAGCAGCCATCATTGTAGGATACTCTGAACCATACTGCCCCTGCATCTTGGCAAGGCCTGCAGACAATGTCGTTGTCATACTATTGGTACATACAATCATTGGCCACATAAGATCCTTAAAGGCAAAGAGTGATGTAAATATACCAAGACTTACCATAGAACTTTTTGTAAGAGGCATAAGAATGAGAAGAAATCTCTGACCAATATTGCAACCATCTATACAGGCAGCTTCTTCAAGTTCATTAGGCAGTGTTTCATATCCTACTTTAAGAAGATAAGTTCCAAAAGCGGTTACAAGTCCAGGAAATACAAGACCTGCCGTTGTATTAAGCAAGTGAAGCTTGGAAACCATAAGATACTGAGGAATAATAAATATCTGGCTTGGAATCATCATCTGGATTAGGACAAGAGAGAACAAGAAATTCTTTCCAGGAAACCTCAATCTTGCAAATGCATAGCCTGCCATAGTAGCAGTAAGACAAGCACATATAACACGGAAAAATATCATCAACAAAGTATTTTTGTACAATATAAAGAAATTATAACTTTTCCATACCGTACCAAAGTTTTCCCAATGCCAGCCATTATGTGGCAATATATAAAACGGATCAACCGAAATAGATTCTTGATTTGTTTTAAGAGCTGTAAGAATCATCCACAAAAATGGAACAATCATTATAACAGCCATCAATGTAAGAACTACATATGTCACAGTTCTTCCAATAACTTCTGATGTTTTTGAACTAGTCATAAAATAATCTCCTTTTTATTTCAGAAAGTTAGCGATCATTAAAGAAACGCTTCTCTATTTTCTGGAGAATGAGAGTTACAAGCATGATAAATGCAACCAGAAGCATGACAATAGCAGCACCATAGCCCTTATTGCCGTTAGTAAATGCATATTGATAAAACAGATAAACTGTAGACTGAACACTCTTTAATGCAACATTAGTCTTACTCATTACCATGAACATAAGATCAAATACAGTAAGTGCACCTATCAATCTAGTTTGTACAAGAAAGAATGTTGTTTTACTTAATAAAGGTATTGTAATATTAAAGAATTGCGAAAAACCATTAGCTCCGTCAATAGTGGCAGCTTCATAGTAATCTGCAGGTATTTCTTGCAAAGCTCCAATAAAAAGAACCATGTTATAACCGATTACAGACCATAAACCAATAACACCAACAGAGATCCAGGCAATTTTTGGATCAGAGATCCAGGCAATATTTGTGTGTAACACATTATTAAGCAGACCAAACTGCTGGTTATAAAGCCATCTCCATACCATAGCAACGGCTGCAGGAGCGCAAACCATAGGTAAAAAGAATATTGTACGGAACATAGACCTGAAATGTATTTTTTTTGTTAGAAGAACAGCCAATATCAGAGCAATGAAAATACCAAAGGGAACTTCAACAATCACATATTTAATTGTATTCAAAAGTGACTGCCATACTTCGGAATTACCAAAAACAGCTTTATAGTTGGCAAGACCAACAAACTTATTACCCTTACCAAAATCTCCAGTTTTGCAGAATGATTGATAGAGAGTATTAAATGCTGGTATAAAGTTAAGAATTATAAGTCCTATAATAGTAGGCGCAACAAAAGCATAAGCCCAAATAGCCTCTGTTTTAGCAGCCTTAGTCATTTTGTTTTTCTTTTTAGCCATGCATTAAGTCCTATAAAAAAAGAAAAGGATCAAGGGGAGCCTTTACATCTCCCCTCAATTTTATTTATTCGTTAGCAATAGCATTCTCGATGATAGCCTGTGCATTTTCACAAGCTTTAGCCATCAAAGCAGGATCAGAAGGATTCTGCCATGGATCAAGGAATGCACCAGTCTGCTGAATTGCATCTTCCCATACAGGAGTATTACGTGTATAAGGGCGGAAGTAAAGACTTCCCTGTTCTTCAATCTTTGTAAATGCACTTACATCCATTCCTGTAAAAGCGTTGGCAAAGTTCTCAGAAACTCCAAGCATACCACCCATTGTTACACCAAGATCAGCCTGAACTTTCTGGCCTTCCTTACTGCAGAAATAGGCAATAAGACTATATGCTGCATTAGGATCTTTTGTATTATGGCTTGCAGCCCAACCAAGACCATTGTATGCAGACCAGCGCTCTGTCTTTTCACACTTTCCATTACCATTAACATCAGCGTAAGGAAGCATTGCCCATGCATAATCCTTTGAGTTTTCGGCTGTGTAGAATGAGTTAATCATCCATGAACCCTGAGTAATCATTGCGCACTTACCAGACTTAAAGAGAGAATCAGTTCCTGTTTCTGCTACAACAGTCTGAGGAGCTGATACTGTAAGAATCTTGCGCATCATTTCCATACCAGCCTTAGATTCTTTGCTCCCAATAGATGTTCCCTTATGATTGTCTGTAATAACCTGTCCGCCATAAGCATAAACAAAGTTATACCATCCATCCTGATTATTTGATGTATTTACTGCATATCCATAAACATCACCTTTACTTCCCTCTGTGATTTTTTTGGCAGCAGCATACATATCTTCATATGTCCAATTATCAGTTGGATAATCTACACCATACTGGTCAAATATTGCCTTATTGTAAATCATAGCAATAGTATCGTGATCTTTAGGCAAAGCATATACATTACCATCTTTACGTGTATAAAGTTTACGGATTCCATCATAATAATCATTAAGATTAATAGAAGAATCCTTTTCAAGATATGGATTGAGATTCAAGAGAAGATCATTTTCCATATAAATAGTTGCTGTATTAGAATGCATCCAGAATACATCAGGCATCTGACCTCCAGAAGCTCCGGCTTCCAAAAGTGTCCAATAGTTATCCCAGTCAACAACTTCGATAGTAGCTTTTACACCACTAGTCTTAGACCATTCATCAGCGATTTTCTGTAAACCCTCTCTCTGATTGTTATCCCAAATGTTTACCTTAAGTTCTTTGGCTGTATACCCCCCACCAACCTGAACTTCAACCTTTGAGCCAGATGTATTTTTATTACATCCTACCATTACAAGACCTGCTGCCATAACTGCTGACAGCGCAAGAGCTGTTTTTTTCATAGCTTCCTCCGTTATTATGATAAAAAGTGTAACATGGTCTATACCGTAGCGACATATCTTGATATATCGAATTTTATGCCATTTTGAAGTATTTTTATCTATTTTTGCATAAAATTGTCGCATTATGGCATATTATAGTTTATAATAGATGTAACTTATGAAGAGAAACTCATTTACAATATTTCAAAATGAACGATTCATTGATTTAGGACTTTACCAATTTGGTAGTGAAGAATGTGATCCGGGACATTCTTTTGGTCCAGCCACAAGAAATCACTTTTTGTTTCATTACATCATCTCGGGCAGAGGTGTATTCTACTCCCGAAACAGTCATGACACTGATGATATATATGAACTTCATGGTGGACAAGGATTTCTAATTTCTCCAGGTCAAATCACAACATATATTGCAGATGAAAAGAACCCATGGTCATATATCTGGGTTGAATTTGACGGTCTTATTGCAAAAGAAAGCCTTACACTTGCAGGATTCTCTGTAGATACCCCAATTTTTAATTCAAGAGATGAAGATACCAGTCTCAAGATGTATCAGGAAATGAAATATCTTGTAGATAATAACGAAGAAACTCCATTTAATCTAATTGGACACTTATATCTGTTTTTGGATTACATGGCCAAGTCTTCCGTAGGAACCCTTAGTGCCAAAAAGAATACAATGCAGGATTATTATATAAAAGAAGCAATAACTTTTATCGAGCAGAATTATAACAAGGATATATCTATAGAAGACATAGCTGATGTATGTGGCATCAACCGATGTTACTTTGGCCGTATATTTAAGGAGCATCTTGGAAAAACTCCACAGGAGTTTCTCATAAACTACAGGATGGAAAAAGCATGCAAAATGCTTATGCTCACAAGCAAAAGCATTGAAGAAATCGGAAAAGAAATAGGCTATGAGAGTCAATTCCACTTTAGCAGAGCCTTTAAATCCGTATACGGAATGTCTCCACTAAAGTGGCTCAAAGATTCACAGAAGAGTTAAACTAGCTTTTAAGCTAGTTTAACTCGCCTTTAGTTCTTGTAATATTTTTCATCCACTTGAACTTAAAGAAGTGGGCAAATACTATCGGCATTTTTTCGTATTCGTCCAAAGTCATTGCAAAATATACCCATATCGGCGAAAGCTTAAATATATAAGCTGCAGCTGCCATAACAGGAATCGCAACAAGCCACATCATTATAGTATCTGTATAGAATCCAAACTTTGTGTCTCCGCCACCTCTAAAACATCCGCAAATAAGACAAGTATTGATACCTTCTCCTATCATACGATAAGTAGTCATATACATCATGATTCCAAGGAATGATACAGCCTGTTCTGTAAGTTTGTCAGAATAAAAAGCCATGATAAATGGACGCATAGCAATAATAATGATACTACCAGCAATACCGACATAAATAGTAAGTAACAAAAGCTTGACAGAATATTTTTTTGTCTGTTCAATTTGATTGGCACCAAGTGTCTGACCGATAACGATAGTTGTAGCATTGGCAAAGCCACGCATTGCTATTGCACCAATATTAACAACCATCATAGCAACAGCATTTGCAGCAACTATATCATCACCCAAATGTCCCAGAATAACTGTAAACACAGTGGTTGCAAGGCTCCATATAAGGTCATTACCTATCGAAGGCATACTTATTGTCAGAAAATCCCTTGTCAAAACACCTGCAGACTGGAATATCGCCTTTATATTAAATTGCACCTCACTCTTGAACGAAAAACACACGCAAAGAATGACTTCCGTAACACGAGCTAGTACAGTTCCAAGGGCAACCCCTACAACTCCAAGTTTAGGTAATCCAAACAATCCAAAAATGAAAGATGCATTAAAAAAAACATTGACACAAAGCGATACAATAACTACTACCGAAGGAAATACAACTTTACCAATACTTCGTAAAGCACTTAAATATACTTGCGAAATTGCCATAAACACAAAAGAAAGTGATATGACCCTCAAATATTTAGCTCCGACTTCTACAGTTTCCGGACTATTAGAAAACAACCTCATTACAGCCGTAGGAAACAGAAACGAAACCAAAGTAAACACCACAGAGAATATCAGTGCAAACCGTAGTGCTAGAGCTACAAGTTTTTCGATAGTAGAATGGTCACCTTTACCCCAATACTGTGCACATAGAACTGAAGTACCTGTCGCCATTCCATAGAAGGCACAGAAAAGAACAAAAGTATATTGATTGGCAAGAGATGCAGCAGCCATAGCTGATTGCCCAACATAGCCTAACATGATCGTATCAGCTGTACTGACCAATGTGCTTATAAGATTCTGAATCATTATCGGCAGAGCCAGTTTCAGAGTCCAACTATATAACTTTCCTGTACTTAATGTATTATCCATATTCCTCATTTATTCCTATATTATTTATATACCCGATAAATATTTTACCAGGTTATCTTATCCAAAATCTTAACATCATCTACAAGATTTCTTATTGTTGCCTCTATATCCTCATCTGTAGACCATACATCAGGCACAATCCCAAGTCCATCCTGATAATCATATGAATACTTCATATTCATATCAGTGGCATGTGGTATTCCAATACAGACCATTGACTCTGGCAATATATATTGAATGAGACCGGCATTACTTTTTACAAGTCCCATAGAGTTTTCTCCAACAACAGTCAAGTCAAGATTCTTTATCTCACGAAGATCCTTGATGACAAACTCTGGAGTAGATGCAGTATCTTTATCAATCAATATTATGATCTTACCCTTAAAACCTGTATCTGTGATGCGTTTAATAATTTTGACCGGAGACTTAAATACAATACCACCACCCCAGGTTTGACCTCCAGGACCAAAACTTCTTATCTGATTAAGCTTTGCTCTGAAATTATTTTCGCTAAGCAAATACGAAAAGAATCCCATACCATATGGCATCATACCACCATGGTTCATCTTTAGGTTTACAATGATATAATCTTTATCTTTAGATGCCCTACCAAGGTCCTTAAGATATTTGTCATAACTAGATATATTCCTTAGATAACTTGTTATCCAGAAATACAAAGACCTATCCGTCTCCTGTACATCAAAATGAAATTTATTGTCATAATAAGATGGATAATATTTACATGGCACCTGGTACTCAACATCTGAACTTTCAAACATGACAGAAACAAACTCTGGAGCATTCTTTGCAACACATAATATTCCAAGGCGGTAAATATTCTTACCCTTGGATGGATAAGGGAATAATAAACTCTCGTCTCCCCTATAACAGCTTCCTACTTCTGCAGTGCATGTATCATCTTTTTGGAACAGATAGAACTTTTCATCATGCTTTTCAAAATAGCAGTCAGTAAAAAATATTCTCTGTACTTGTACCACGTCAGAATAGAAATTGGATTCATCAGTCTTAAGCTGAATCCAAAAATGTCCATTATTTAAAATTCTAAGATGATCAGTAATAAAAGAAGCAAATTCCAGATTTGTAATGGGACTAGCAGCAGTTTTTTCCTTTAAATCATCAAGCATTTCCTGCTTGAGCTGCTTATAATCTACGTTTTCGTATTTATAGCAAGCATAACTATTCTTAAGTTTACGGAAGAGATAGTTGATATCTTTTTTACCCTGATTATAAGTAATAGTCTTGACTTGTGTACGGGGAACTGAATAACCTTGGTTAGTAATCATCATGGACTGTAGCAAAAGTATCAATCCAAATATTCCCAAAGCTAATATCGATAGAATGATTTTCTTTTTCTTGGGAACTCTCTTATATTTACTCATTGACCTGTACTCCTATGCCCTATATCTAACAACATATAAAGCATAGAGTCAAGAATAGTAGCATGTCAAAAAAATCGCATAGCTAAGATTTAATCTTTTCGCATATTTTTCTTCCATATAATAGCAGTAAACATCAACAAAAAAAACTGGCATGTGGGTGCTGCAGCACCCACACTAGCATTAATAACTATTTAATTCTGAATACCATATCTCTAAAATCGAACTGAATTACCTTATCATAAAAAAAGTCTATAGGTAATAAGTAGTTCTCAGATAAATATATTCTCTCCTGCTCTCCAAGTAATACATACTCATTAAAAGCATCATAGCAATTTACTTGATTGTATTTTTGATCTGATATCATGAGATTATCAATACATTTTTTTGTGGTAGTTGTTGGAACCAACATCATTAAACACCCACCCAGAAAACCTGTATCAATAATAGCGTTGACTTCCTTATCATCTATAATTACCGGTATACTTAACAGCTTTGTGTAGTAATCTAATTGCAAATCGATTGCCTTGTTGCATATAGGCTTATCATTAAGAATAAGCTTATTATTCCTAAAGTCTAATGTAACACTTTCATAACTCGTAAAAAAATCACTACCCAAAATAACTGGTTCATTGATTACATTTTCTTCATATCTAGACAATAAAGAAGCTTCATACTTTTGATCATTGTCAAAGCATATAGTCTCAGGTACAAAATAGCATTTCTGATTGCCAATATATCTTACATTATTTGTTTCCTTAGATTTAGCTATCGCATTGTCAAATGAACCATAATGGTCCTTTATATATGAAGAATACATTGATGAATATGCATATCCTGTATCTAGTAAATATGGTACTGTCATTCCATTAACAGTACCGTCTATATAATATCTTCCATCTATCTTAGATATATCAAGAGATCGATTGGATGCGGGTCCTAAACAACTGATAAAAAAAACAGACGTTATGGATGTAAGAATAAAATTTTTTATAAATCTTATTTTCATAGTAAGCTCCATTCATTAGAGGTTCAATAAATATCTTAGATGAATCTCTAATGAATACTAAAGGTTAATCATATCGATAATTTGGTTTTTCAAAATTTTCCTTCACTTTAGAATCACAATTTGAAGTATTTATATTTTCTGTTCTTGACTCTCGTATGCCACCATAATTTTTCTCCTTGTTGAGCAGAGAATACAGCATAGTAAATAAAAATACCATGGCGTCTGAGGAAAATTTGCAAAATAGATATCATATGGAAAAAATTAAAGCCATT
>JAZLGX010000020.1:0-4843 GCA_045616545.1 Treponema sp.
CGGAATTACGAAATTAAATTGAAATATTTACCAATAAAAACTTTTTACAGTAAAATATTATCTCATACTGTATTCTTTTATATACACTACATTCCCCTATTTCCTTTTATTACATAATATTATATTTTTATCATCTTTACCGTAAAAAGGATCTATGCACAAAAAAAAGGTTCGTTTCAAAGTAATTCGTTATATAAAAAATATTATTTTTATCAAAATGGGTATCAAAATAGCTTTAAATTTGTTTGCTTTTTTGGTATTATATATCCTACGTTAACTTTATCTTGTTAATCGATTAACTTTAATTTTTGAGGTACCTTATGAGACTCGCAAACCGTTTCAGACCACAGAGAGTTGTTAACAGAACAACAAAAGCTAACATGAAGAAGAGAGGTCAGCGCATTGCAGCTAACCGTGCTCTCCTCAAGGCTTTGGCTGAAGCTGACAACAAATAAATCTTTTTTGATTTAAAACAGAAAACCCCTGCTTTGGTATACAAGAGCAGGGGTTTTCTGTTTTTTACAATATATCAATCTACCACTGTAATACTTTTTACATAATCCAAGTTAACAAAGTTTACCTTTTCCTTCTTATTCTGGATTTTCATCCAGTTATCCTGGCAGGCAACAACTTTGCCTTTTGATGTCGAAAGATCACCATCTGCAAGGATTATCACAGTCTTACCAATAAATTCACTGATCATCTGTTCTGTCATTTTTATTGATTCTCCTCTTGCTTTTTTGTTTTTTAGTATGCATCTATGCCTCCTATGTCTATGCTGCTGCATGACAACAAGAACAAGCACACAGACCATAATCGCATACAACGATATTATATCTGATGACAAACTTTTTGTCCTCCTAAGTCTTCAGTCTATCATTATGAAAATATATATTCAAGAAACAAAAAACCCGCCTGTTCAAGACAGACGGGTAAATCAAAAAAGGTTATGTTATCTAAACTGCTTAAGCAATCATTCCAAATACCATAGCAAACAAAGCTACAGTTTCACAAAGACCTACGACCATGATGTAGTTGGTAAAACCTTTTCCTGTTTCACCTAAAGCATCACTACCTGCAGCACCAGCCTTTCCCTGTGCAATAGCAGACATACACATTGCAAGACCAGCAGCAAGACCAAGGCCCAAAGCAAAGAGTGGGTCCATAGCACCACCTGCAACTTTACCCTTCATTGAATTCATAAGAAGGAATCCATAGATTGTCTGTGTAAGTGGAGCACCAGCAAAAACTACCAAAAGGAATGGAGCAGGCTTGTTATTGAGATAACATCTCTTCCAAGCACCAATAGCACCCTGTCCAGCAGTTCCAATACCGATTGCACTACCCATAGCAGCAATACCCATAACTAAACCAGCACCAATCATTCCCCAGTTCATAATTTACTCCTTAACAACTCTCTCTCAAAGGTTGTTATTAAATCTAAATAATACAGATGAATTCTTTCATCTTAAATACGTTATTCATCGGCAGAAAAACTTTCCACCATAAGCTACTCTCATAGCTTATACATTACCGTCACTCTTCGCTAAAAGGACGATACTTTGTTCCACTCCATGTAAGGCCAGCGTGTTGTGAGAACTCAAGAGTGTTCAAACGTACACCATGAACGATTACAGAAAGAAGGTTCAATATATTGTTAAGACCATGGCCAAACACAAGAAGTATTACGCCAAATATAAACAAGGCAAACTTTCCAAGCATTGGTCCTGCCATAGAATTAACGGTCTCGCTTATGGCAGCTCCAGCAAGTGCAACAGCCCAAAGACGGATGTAGGATACGATATCAGAGAATACGTTTACTACTCCAAGAAGAACTGAAATAATATTCTTACAACTCTCTAGAACTGATTTACCCACATTGCCTTCATAATTAGAAAATATAAAACTCAGGATAAAACCTACAACTACACATCCTATTGCAATAGGTCCAACTGGGATTCCTTCTGCTGTCGACCCCATGAGTGGATACTTTTCAGCATCTACTACCATGTTCATTACAACATAGAACATACCCCAAAGTTTTATAAGATCCCCAAAATCTGCAAGACACTTAAGAGATTTTATATCTCTACCAAAAAGCATGATATGCGCAATACTCAACTGAACCAGCGCAAGGCTGAAACATAGTATTTTCTGGTTCGTATCTGCTTCCAAAGGTGACTTTGCCTTTGATATTGGTGCAAGAGAAATATCTCTCATCCACTGAGGAAGCTTGTTGATATCTATACCAAACCAAGAGCAAGTAAAGGCTCCATATGCCATAGTACAGAAACCAAGCATCAGCATAAGCCCAAACACAGGCTGCACTTTCTTGCCGCTAAAGGCACTTTTGAGCATAAGGAAAAGTGCTGCAACAGTAATGATACAGCCGTACCCGGCGTCACCAAATATCATTCCAAAGAAGATACAGAAGAACAGGAGGAACCAACCTGAAATATCAAACTCATGATATCCTGGTGTAACATCCAAAAAGTCCGTAAGCGGATAAATAAGACTTACAAGCTTATTGTTCTTGAGTTTTGTCGGTACCGGATCATCATCAGCAGGATCATCCATCGTAAATGCCCAAGCGTTTTTCTTGCATTCAGCTACAAAAAACTTAGATTTATCGACCGGTATATATCCTGTAATCCACGCCAACTTTACTGAATCTGTATTTTCATCTCTACCCATTCCACTAAAGACTGTCTCAAATTCTATATCAGAATTAAGACTCTTCTTATAAGCTTTAAGAGCATTTGTATACTTCTTATCACTTATAATCTCATGTTCAATGAGAGAGATATCCCGTTCCGCCTTTACAATATCATCTTCCAGTTCCTTTGTAGAAAGTTGAGGAAGTGGTACTGCATATGCTTCTGCAGGAATTCCAACAGGCCTATCATAGACTTCACTTTCAGCAACATGAACAAATCTTGTCACTTTGTTACAAGTATTAACTACTATAGTCTTTACATCTTCACCTATAAGAGAATACTTATCTTCAGGAATCTCGTACATGTACAAGAATATTCCTTTATCCTGAAGTCCCAAGATTTCTTCAGGTTCTACCCTACCCCATGGAGACAAACGCTCCAATTCTTGAGTATCTTGATTGATACGATCATACAGACTCTTTTTTGAGTCTACAAGATCAACAATCTTTTTTGCTAAAACCTTGCATTCTTCCAACTCAAGATTAACCTGCGTAACAGGTTGCTTCTTTGGAAGCTTTATTTCTTCAAGAATCGAAATAGCTTTTTCCGTCTGAGTAGAAGATTCCTTATAAGAAGCAAGAACTTCGCCTTGACCTTCTACTTCCTCCAGATGAACTACTCCCATCTTTCTAAGAGTTTCCAGTGATTCCTTTCGTGTAGAATCAAGTACAACGAGAGAAACTTTCTTCATCTTAACAATAGCCATCAGTCTTCCTCCTCGTTGCCATTTTCAGCTACATTCTGGAGTTTCTTCTTCGAAATCTTAGACCTAACAACAGCAGCAACCTGCTCATCTCCAAGGAAAATTCCAATTTTCTTGATATTTGCCTTGGTTTCAGGTATTTTAACCTTTTCAAAAAGGTTAACTCTCTGTGTAGTTGTCCTCAACTCCTGAGAAAGAAGTCTTACTTGTTCATCTAGCACTTCCGCCAGAAGATCAAGTTCCAGAGCTTTTTCCATGCGGTCTGCAGCCATATCTATCCACAAAGGTGTAGAGTAAAGGTCATAATCACCACGACCAAAATCAGCCCCCTCATAGATAGGAATCTTTACACCCGCTATATTCCCCCAACCTTTCTTGATATTCTTTACAGTTACCATTTCAGGCTTAAAGGCTTCGCTTTCACCAAATACAGATATCCACTTCTGGAAATCTTCTTCCAGAGCAACCTTTTCGGCTCTAACTGCTTTGGCTTTTTCATCGATTGTACGAATCTCTGACTGCAGCTGCTGTTTCTTGAGCGTAAGAGTTGGAAGATAACGTTGATACATCTTCAACGCATCTTTCTGTGCCTTCTGCTCATTTTTAGTCAGCTTTAACTTTGCCATTCAGTTTCCTCTATTACTAGTGCTAGTTCTTTGGCCAGAACTGTTCTATAAGTTCTGTCTTAAGACCTGTCTCTGACTTTTCAAAACACTGGCTAAGTATCTTCCAACCATTATCCAATGCCTCTTCAAGAGGAACGTTTACACTTAAATCCATCATCTGTGACTCAAAAAGTACACCATACTTCAAGAGTTTTTCATCCCATGATGACATGGTAAATCCCATAGACTTCTTTTCAAGTGTGTCCTTATACTGAGCATAAAGACGAATCATGGCATCCATAAGAGAACGATGATCCTTACGAGTCTTATTATTTACCTGCTGTTTAAGACGTGACAAAGAACCAAAAGGTTCGATACGTCCACCCTTAAGATAATACTGACCCTCTGTAATATATCCTGTATTATCTGGTACTGGGTGCGTTACATCATCACCAGGCATTGTAGTTACAGCCAATACTGTAATAGATCCCTGATCAGCAAAGTCAACAGCTTTCTCATAGCGGCTGGCAAGCTGAGAATACAAATCTCCCGGATAACCACGGTTTGAAGGAACCTGTTCCTGCGTAATTGCAATTTCCTTCATTGAATCTGCAAAGTTTGTCATATCGGTAAGAAGTACAAGTACATCCTTTCCCTGAAGTGCAAACTGCTCTGCTACTGCAAGTGAAAGATCAGGAATCTTCATGCATTCTACAGTTGGGTCTGCAGCTGTATGAACGAACATTACTGTCTTTGAGAGAGCCCCACCTTCTTCAAGTGTCTTCTTGAAGAAAAGGTAGTCATCATACTTGAGACCC
>JAZLGX010000021.1:0-109329 GCA_045616545.1 Treponema sp.
TTTACCAGTTATCCTGCCAAGGGTAAGTGCTGGGTATCTAAGTTCGGAAGGGATAACCGCTGAAAGCATCTAAGCGGGAAGCCCACCTCAAGATGAGACATCCCTGAGGGCATGACCCTCCTGAAGACTCCAGAGAGACTATCTGGTTGATAGGCTGCAGGTATAAGCATAGTGATGTGTTCAGCCGAGCAGTACTAATAAGTCGTGAGTGCTTGACCATATTATCGTTTCCTTAAGAGAAGTGAGTTGTTTCCTTTGAAGATTATAGAGTGAGTATGAGGCAGCCTGGGCTTTAGGGTCCTTGAGGCTGAGTACGACATGAGCATGTATAATGATGCTGGTGGCCATAGTGGAGAGGCAATACCCGTTCCCATTCCGAACACGGAAGTCAAGCTCTCTAACGCCGATGATAGTGCCCTTTGGTGCGAAAGTAGGTAGCTGCCAGCTTTTTTTTATTTTAAACAAACTTCCATTTCCAATACACAGTCAACTGCACATACATGTGCCAGCACCAAAGGGGAACCCTTTGGTGGGGAAGTAGATAAATTGCAAGCAAGGCGTAGCAATTTAGCCAGCTTTTTTTTATTTTAAATCGATTTCCCATTTCCAATACACAGTCAACTGCACGTACATATGCCAGCACCAAAGGGTACCCCTTTGGTGGGAAAGTAGATAAATTGCAAGCAGGTGCGTAGCAATTTAGCCAGCTTTTTTTATTTTAAATCGATTTCCCATTTCCAATACACAGTCATCTGCACAAGCTTATATTAGCACTAAAGGAGTACCCTTTGGTGGGAAAGTAGATAAATTGCAAGCAGGTGCGTAGCAATTTAGCCAGCTTTTTTATTTTAAATCGATTCTTTTTCCAATATACAGTCATCTGCACAAGCGTATATTCGCACCAAAGGGAACCCTTTGGTGGGAAAGTAGATAAATTGCAAGCAAGTGTGTGCCGATGTGCAAGCTACAAGAAGTACTTCTGTTGCTTTCTTTACAAATATATGCAATCTCGTAATGATTGTGTAAATTCTACATTTTATTCATAAATAACCGTATACTTTGTTACATTACTTATGGTTTCACCGTCAATTTGCATAGCTTGTGGGACATCAAATTCTACTGTAATGTTATGGCCTGTTAACACATCAACCATATCATCTTTGGTAATGTGAGTACCCTTGAATATTTTCTGAAAGTTTATGATGGTTCTGAGTTTATTTTTAGTGTGCCAAACTATGAGTGTAACTTTGTTTTCTTTGTTGAAGCGGTCCTGGTTTGGAGCAATCTGCATTCCTCCTCCATAGAATCTTCCCAACATGGTTGGAGCAAGCCAAACAGATTCGTATTCACGGACTTCTCCGTCTACTGTAACTTTTGCGTTACAAGGTTTAAATTTACCAAATAACCCTTTAACTGCAATGGAAGTGTAATCTACCTCATCATCATTAGCTGCTCTTTCAATATCTCCTTGTTCACAGCAGTATCCATCGATTCCAAATCCAACTCCATTAATGAAGTATTTTGTTTGGCCTTGTACATGAACTTCGGGAAGGTGTTCTATGTACATATTTAGGGGAATAAGATTTTTTTCGAATTCATGAGTAGAAGAGAACAATATATCCCTAGAAAAGTCATTTCCAGAGCCACCTGCGTAGTAAAGAATATTACGATATATCTTTTCAGGATAAATTTTGTTGATAAAATAATTTAAGGTTCCATCGCCACCAATGATAACGATGGTATCATCTGGCTCTGTGTCTTTGCAGAACGTTTTGATATCGTTGATTTTTGTTATATCATAGACTTTATTTTGTTCTGATGAAAACAAGTTTCTAACTGTAGCAACTCCATCTATACCATGACTATTGTTAGCAAGAGGATTAAATAGAATAAATAGCATTTTTTTTCACTCCGACTTTTTTAAATTCTAGCATAAATATCTAAAGTTTTCTATATATTGGAGATTTATCCTCCAAAATTTATATTATAATTTGTACAAAATATAGTATTATCATGGATTAGAATCTATGTTATTATGAAATATCGATTGGTAGTATATGTGTTTGGATAAGAAATTTTTAGTAAATATTTTATTTGTATCTATTTTTTTTGTTTCTGTTTTTGCTGCAGATACAGATTTTGATATCAATATAATTAAGGAGACAAATCTTTTTGCAGAGGCAAATACTCTGTGGGAAGGAGATGGAACTCCTAGTTATGTCAACGAGAAATATTATAAAATAACGACAGATAAGTCTATGCAGGAAATATCTGCAATACTTCGGTCCTTATCTTCGATGAAAGGTATCCAGTATTATTCAAATACTGATAAAAAATGGCAGACTTTGTATCATGAGTCTACCTTTATTGATGATACAAAGAGCAAAAAGGCCCTGCCGGATCCTCTTTTAGAAGATGTTAATGACAAAGATTATTATTTTTTGCAGTTGGATAATTCTCTTGGAACATTGATGTATAGAGTTAACTACAGAGAGCTTTCGGATCAAATGTTATTAACTTTTACACTTGCAGAGCCAGTTAAAGTTGGATTTATTACAGGAATCAAAAGTGGTAACTTCAAGATCTGTGTGGAAGTGTACAAAGAAGGTGATGATTTATATATTTATATTGTTGGAAAGGCCAAATATCAGAATGTTCCATTTGTAGAAGATAGATCCAATAAATCATTCAATGCACGTATAGATGCGATATATAACTGGTTTGAAATGAAGGTATTGGAAGAATCTGAATAATTTTCTGTAAACCATAACATTTAAATAAAAAGCCGTATTTTATCCTTTGTACAGGTAAAATACGGCTTTATTTTAGACTGTTACATTATGCAACCATTTACCACTTTTTAGACGAATAAGTCCGGCTGCGGCTTTGAATATCTGTTCTATACACAGACACATGTAAATTACCCATGCAGGTGAATGAAATACAAAGGCTGCAACGCATCCTAGAGGTATGGCAATGAACCATAGCCATATAATATCATTTATCGCACTGTAAACTGTATCTCCTCCAGCCCTACTTATTCCAACTATAAAGCACATATTGAAGGCATTAAGGGGATAGCTACACATTAAAACTATAAGCATAAGCTGAGCTTGATGAATTATTTCAGGTTCAACGTTGTACATAAAAGGGACAAGTCTGCTTAGAGGAAATAATAAACCTCCGAAAAACACAGCCATTGTCGGCATAAACCAGGCAAACCGATGAGCATAATCATGAGCTATGGCTTCATTATTTTGCCCAATACTCTTACCTATAATAATTGCTGCTGCATTTCCAACCCCGATGAAGAATACCCATGTTAGCTGTGATATTGTACTTGTGATGCTGTATGCAGCTATTGCTTGTGTACTGGCATGACTGAAGATACCATTTTCTACAGAAATACCAAGACTCCATAAGGTTTCATTAACCATTACTGGAATGGCCACTTTTATGAACCGGGCAAAGAAACTTGAATCAAATGTCAAATATTCTTTGAGGGTTCCGCAAACTTCATATTTATGAGTGTATGAATAAATGACTGTTATAAGAAGCTCAATACCACGGGACACGATAGTTGCAACTGCAGCTCCGTTAACACCCATCTCTGGAAATGGTCCTATACCAAAAATAAGCAAAAAATTCAGGAGCCCATTTAGAATTACAGCCGCCATTGTACTTATCATTGGTAAGTTTACATGTTCAGTGGAACGGAATGCAATCTGATGTGCAAAAGTTATTGCCATAAGCGGATAACTGAATCCTACTAATCGGAGATACGATTTTCCTGAATTTATGACTTCAGCATCACTGGAATATAGATGTAATAAACCAGATGGGATAATTGTTGCTCCAAGAAAAAATACGAGGGAGACAGCAACAGACATAGTCAGAGTGATTCCCATGGTTTTCTTTATTCCGGCAAAATCTTGTTTACCCCAGTACTGAGCAAAGAATATCGATCCTCCGGATGAAATACCAAAAAGAACCATATTCAGCAGGAAGAAAATCTGGTTGCCAAGGCCGACAGCTGCCAATTCCACTGCTCCAAGGTGACCTACCATTATGGAGTCCAGCATATTAACCAGTGTCTGGAGCATGTTTTGGAATATAATCGGCAAAGCTATTACTAATAGTGTTTTATAGAATCCTTTTAACTTCGACATTTCACGAATATAGCATAAAATATAAAAGATTTCCAAGATAAAGGATAAAGCTGTAATTTAATTTTACAGGAGACTTCTTTGTATGCAGTTACTCCGGGATAAGAAGATAGTAAATCAATCTATCTGAATCAGATGTGTAAGACTTTTTATCGTCTGTACAGAATGCTCTTCTGTTGCATTCTGCTCTGCTGTAAGCCAGACTGCCTTATACCCTGCATCGATAGCTGGCTTTACATCTGTATCATAATCATTGCCTACAAATAAAATATCTTCATTCTTGATTCCGTCAGCATATAACTGGTTTGCTACGTAAGTAAAGAAACTTTTGTCCGGCTTACGCATTCCAAAATCAGCACTGCAAAAAAGATTCTCAAAGTATTTATCAATGCCAAATTCTTTAAGAAGCCGTTTATGACTTTGGGCCATGAAGATACTGTTAGTCATGAGATAAAGATTGATGCCTTTTTCTTTGAGACTATTTAATACTGCCGGAATATACTCTGGCATGGATTCTTTTTGCATTGCACACATTACCTGGTACTCAATTTCCATAGGATTTTCAGCAGGAGTATATTCAAGCTGATCACAGTATACTTGATATTCATCTCTAAGAAATGTTATTTCCTTGTTTGTTATATTACGTTCCTGATACATGGGAATAAATGACATTGCAAAAGTCAGAAAATCTTCTACAGAACATTCTTCTGCAAAATAATGATCATGAAGATATTCCAGCCCTGTGTTAAAATCAAAAAAATCATCCATAAGGATCGTATCATATAAGTCAAATACTATTGCTTTCATAGAGTATGTATTTTAATCGAATAGGTACCTTAATACAAGTTTTGTGGTCATTTTTATTGAAATTTAGTATATTTGTAGTTATGGCTAATATTATAAAGAATAAGGCAGCTTACAGTGATGAAGTAACACCATTGGAGAGTCAAAACTCCAAGGTCTCTTATAATGCAGCTTTGGAGGGAATTGTCCTTTTGAAGAATGATGGATGTCTTCCATTAAAGTCGAAGAAAATTGCCCTGTATGGTGCAGGTGCCATTGCCACAGTAAAAGGTGGATCCGGATCCGGTGAAGTTAATGAGCGTCATTCAATAAACATAAAGGAAGGCCTTGAAGCAGCGGGGTTTGAAATTACAACAAAAGATTGGCTTGATAGTTATGCTTATTTTCATAAAAAAGGTATCAATGCATATAAAAAACAGTTTGTGAATAAATTATTGAAGTTTGATTTTGTCAATTTGATGAGTGATCCGTATCGACTTCCTACAGGTCGTGAAATTACTCAGGAAGACATCGAAAAATCAGCAGCTGATACTTGTATATATGTTGTTGCAAGGCAGGCTGGTGAGGGTGGTGACCGCAAACTTGATAAAAAAGACTATTCCATAACAAACATAGAAAAAGAAAATATTGCTCTGTGTGCCAGAATGTACAAGAATACTATTGTTATCATCAATACGGGAAGTACATTTGACCTAAACTTTGAAGAAGAAATAGAAGGCATAAACGCTGTAGTTTATTTCTGTCAGCAAGGTTGTCAGGGTGGAGCTGCTCTTGCTTCAATCCTTAAGGGTGATGTCAGTCCAAGTGGTAAGACAGTTGATACGTGGGCCAGACAATATACGCAGTTTCCATATAGCCTTGATTATAGCTATTTGGGACATGACCTTAAGAAATCCTATTATAAGGAAGGTATCTTTGTTGGATACAGATACTTTGACAGCTTTGGTGTCAATCCAAAGTATGAGTTTGGATACGGACTCTCTTATACTGAGTTTGAAATCACGAAAGAAAACACTTTACTTAATGGCTCTGAAGTAAATGTATGTGCAAGAGTAAAGAATATAGGAAATACCTATAGTGGAAAGGAAGTTGTACAGCTTTATGTCAGTGCTCCAAAAGGAGACATGGGAAAAGAATATCAGAGCCTTATGGCCTTTGCCAAGACTCCTGTATTGCAACCGGGTGAACACTGTGAAGTTAAGTTGACATTTGATATAAAATGCTGTGCCAGTTATAGTGAAACATTAAAGGGATATGAGCTTAGTGGCGGTGATTATATACTCCGCCTTGGAAATTCCAGCCGTAATACCCAAATCATAAGCGTAATTTCCTTGGATAAAGATACTGTTGTACGTAAGACAGAATCTGTTACCCATAGGGATAAGAATCTGTATGAACTTCGTAGGGATAGGGATAACCCTGTGGAAGATACGTCTTCTGTGGCTCACTTTAGTATCTGCGGGGAGACAATAGAACAAGAACTTTGTAGTTATTATCCTCCTAATATATATTCAGACCCTGAAGTAGATGAAGTTTCCAAACGTCTCAACATATATGAAAAGATGCAGCTTATTGTTGGAAATGGTTTCTTTGGAGGAAAGAAATATTTTGAGGCTCCAGGTGCTGTAGGTAATACCACAGGCAACCTTATGTACAAGGGAATCCCTAATATCAACATGGCAGATGGTCCTGCGGGATTAAGACTCCAGAAGCGTACAGCTGAAACAAAGCGTGGTAAGCTTAAGATGATTGATCCGATGATGGATTTTCTTAAGTATCTCCCAATACCTCCCTTTATAAAACCTTTTATCTTTGGAAGTGAAAAGCGTGATAAGGTTTTGTATCAGTTTGTTACCTCATTCCCTGTTGGAACAGCTCTGGCCCAGAGTTGGAATGTGGAGCTTGTAAGACAAGTTGGGGAAGCTGTTAGTTCTGAGATGACAAGGTACGGTATCAACTTCTGGCTGGCGCCTGCCCTTAATATCCATCGAAATCCTCTTTGCGGAAGAAACTTTGAGTATTATTCAGAGGATCCTGTATTGTCAGGTAAAATGGCAGCCGCTATGACTCTTGGTGTACAAAGTACACCTGGTAACTTTGTAGTTATCAAGCACTTCTGTTGTAACAATCAGGAAGACAACAGGCAGCATAATGATTCTGTTTTGTCTGAGAGAGCTTTACGAGAGATTTATCTCAAAGGCTTTGAGATTGCAATAAGGGAAGGTAATCCTGAAGCAGTAATGTCCAGTTATAACCTTGTAAATGGAGAATATGTATGTAATAGTCATGATCTTCTTACAAAAGTACTTCGTAATGAATGGAATTTTGAAGGACTTGTCATGACAGATTGGTTTGCCACAGGTAAAAAGAAAGCAGATAACAGGAGGTGTGCCGTAGCTGGAAACGACCTTATTATGCCAGGTACCAGACGTGCATACAAGGATATTCTGAAAGCATACAAGCGGAAAGAGATTCCCGAGTCTGCAATCAAACGCAGTTCGGCAAATGTACTTAGAAGCATTGTAAAGACTGATTTGTATAAGGACTTCCCTAAAGGAGTATACCTTCCTTTTATTCATATTAAGATAGACAAGGGGACAACCAAATAATTTTTTGTCCCGCTTGATTTGAAGTATGAGGATTTGATAAACTCAGTGGTATGGAAGTTCCAAAGTGGATAATGAACAAAGATGTTCTCATAATGATGAAGCTGCAGAATAGGCGTAATGTGTTTTGGAATGTATTTTTCAAGATATTCAGTTGTCTGGCAAACTTTGGCTGGTTTTACTTTTTGAGTCCTCTCGTATTGATTCTTCACGGGAAGTATAAGGAAGCAGGATATATAGCCTTTTTGGCAGCTGCTTCTACTGCAATCATTATCAATATAGGCCTCAAAAAGATTTTCCGAAGAAAGAGACCTTTTGAGGCCGTTGTTCAGATTGTGCCCATCACACGTAAGCCAAAGGATCCTTCCTTTCCTAGCGGGCATACTGCGGTGGCCTTTGCCTGCGCTTTTGTTTTTGTCTTCATGTTGCCGATATATATTTCTTTGCCATTTGTTATCATTGCGTCTTTGACTTCTTTTGCAAGGTTATATCTTGGTGTTCACTATCCCAGTGATATAATTGCCGGAATCATTACAGCTTTGGTTATAAGCTATGCAGTATATCAATATCATGTCCCGTCTTTTATTATTGAGTAGTTTTTACTAGCCGATTTGAATTAAATCTGATATACTGGCCCTCCTCATTTTTTGAGAGAGAACAAGTTAATCCTTATAGAGTTGATGCTCTAAAAAGTCTTTTATACGAGGTGAATTGATGTTTTATATTTTGGGAGTGATTTGTGGACTCCTGCTTCCTGTTCAGACATGTCAGAATTCCAAGCTTGCAGTAAAATCTGGTTCCACTTTTTATGCCAACCTTATTTCTTTTGTGGAATCCGTTATTATTCTTTATGTGATGGTGCTTGTTCAAAATCATAGTTTTTCTATAGGCTTGAATAAACTTGACGGATATGGAGCATGGATATATTTGGGCGGTGTATTTGGTGTTGTGTTCATGTCTGTCGTTACCGTACTTAACTTCAAGCTTGGAGTAGTGCAGACAGTTGTCCTTCCAATCCTTGGACAGATCATAATGAGTCTTCTTATTGATAATTTTGGCTGGTTTGAAAGTGACGTTATCCCTCTGGATTTATGGCGTATCGTTGGTGCTGCAGTCGTATTTACAGGAGTTGTACTGACAACATTTGGCGGAGATTCTGCAAATTCAGAAAATACGGAGAAAAAGTGGCATCCTCTAACTCTCCTGTTTCAGATTCTTGGAGTAGCATCAGGAGCTGTAGGTTCTGTATCGACTGCCATAAATGGAAGACTTGGAACATTGCTTGGCAGTGCAACTTATGCGACAACAGTTTCATTTACAATGGGATCTTTGACCCTTATTGTCATATGTGTAGTTTATTGTATAGTTACCAAAGGACTCCATATAGTTGCAGAGCAGAAATCTTCATGGTGGATGTGGTTTGGTGGAATATCTGGTCTTGTATATGTGTATGCAAGTATTTTCCTTGCAGGCAGAATCGGAACCGCTCTTACTGTAATATTGATGCTTACAGGAAGTACGATTGGAGGTCTTGCAATAGACCAGACAGGTATGTTTGAGAGTCAGATAAAAAAGATAACTGTCAAGAAGATACTTGGTGTATTAATAATGATAGCTGGAGTCGGTATCATAAGATTTATATAAGGACATCTCTAAAAATTGCGATTTTTAGAGACTCCAGTAACTGTGTATATGAAAAGAGAACCCCAAAAGTTGGAAACAATTTTTGGGGTTCTCTTTTTTATATCAGCTGTTCCAGTATGCTTTTTCCTATAGTATTTTCCGGCATGCTGAGTCCGAAATTATCAAGTATTGTAGCACCAATGTTACCGAAACATTCACCTTCTTCCAAAGCTTTAGGTTCCTTGAGACTCTTGGAATAGAGAATGAATGGAACTTTTTCCCTTGTATGGTCAGTACCATGGAATGTAGGGTCATTACCGTGGTCAGCTGTAATGATAAGTAAATCATCATCCCGCATTTTTTCCATGAGTACACCAAGGTTTACGTCAAACTTTTCTATTTCCTTGGCATAACCTATAGGATCACGGCGGTGTCCCCAGAGAGCATCAAAATCAACAAGGTTTACAAAACATAAACCTTTAAAGTCTTTTCCAGCTTCTTCGATAGTCTGTTCCATTCCGTTGACACTGCTTTCGGAATGAATTGCCTTTGTTACGCCTTCTCCAACAAAGATATCATTGATCTTACCGATACTTATCATGTCGTAGCCATTGTCTTTAAGCACGTTGAGGGCTGTGGTTCCAAAAGGCTTTACAGCATAGTCATGACGGTTGGCAGTTCGTTTGAACTCTCCCTTCTTTTTGCCAGTGTAAGGGCGTGCAATAACGCGTCCTACTTTCCATTCATCTTTCATTGTAATTTCTCTGGCAATTTCGCAGTACTTGTATAGGGTCTCAACACCCATTGTTTCCTCATTACCGCAAATCTGAAGAACAGAGTCAGCTGAAGTATAGACAATAAGATGTCCTTCATTGATTTCTTCCTCAGCAAGTTCATCCAGGATTACTGTACCTGAAGATGACTTGTTACCGATAATCTTGCGTCCCGTACGTTTTTCAAGTTCAGCAATAAGCTCTGGAGGAAAACCAGTATCAGTGAAAGTAACAAAAGGTTTTGTTGTCTTGAGACCCATCATTTCCCAGTGGCCTGTCATTGTATCTTTGCCACGGCTTGCTTCCCTAAGGGCTCCATAGTATGCAAGTGGCTTGTCTTGAGGAGCAACCTGCTTGAGAGGCTTAAGGTTTGCAAGACCAAGCTTCTGGAGATTAGGTATATTGAACTCTTTTACAGTTTCAGATATGTGACCCAGGGTATCAGAACCAACGTCGTTGTAATCTGCGGCATCAGGTTCCTCTCCTATGCCAAGTGAATCAAGAACAATACAGAATACGCGATTAAATTTGCTCATAATTACCTCTATAAATATAAAAATGCGTAACTTTTATTATATATTGAGTCTCTAAAAATTGCAATTTTTAGAGGTGTACTATAATAATTTGGAATACATTTCATTACTTATATGGAAAAAAGTCTGAAATATCCCTATCGTCAAATCAAAAAAAGAGGGCTTGTTTATCAACCGTATTCAATCGTATAATCAATCAAAGGATAAAAAATGAGTAAAAAAAATATTTTTCTTGCATTGCTGGTAGCAATTGCATTAGTTTCAAAATGTTTTGCTGCAGATGGTTATCTTATCCAGAACGGCAAGATATTAGACTATACAATGAATATATATGGGGACGAAGAATCTTATCAGACTGGTGAAGGCAATGTGGAACTTCCTGATGAAAAGATAGTATCATTCATTGATATAGACTGGAACAATGGCTCTATCAACATGAAGTATTATGAAGGAAATAGTGTGTATATTGCCGAAACTTCAGGCAGCACCTTGTCACGTAGTGTAGCTGCAGACGAAAGCCTTAGGTATAAGTTTCAGGACAATACACTTTACATTAAATACTGCAAGAGTGGTTATACCTTTGACAGTACCCTTGAAAAAAAGCTTACAATCTTTATTCCCAAGGACATGACTATCAATACAGTACAGATAAATACTGTATGCGCCGCTACAACCATAGAGGGAATAAAGATAAAGAATCTTAAAATTTATTCTATCGGAGGCTTTGCCAGGGTAAATATTCCATGTGATGTTCTCAAGGTGGATGCATATATGGTACGCAAGGACTTTACCCTTAAAGCTCCCTTTGTCAGTGACTGCCATGTAAAGTTAATAGACAGTAATGCCAGTATTGACTGTGACAAGATAAGCAAGCTTAATGTGGAATCCGTAAAAGGAAACCTCCTGGTTTTCCTTCCTGAAGATTTAGAATGGGAAGCAAAGATAAAGACCACAACAGGGAAGATAGAAGTCCCGGTAGAACTTGCAAAAGTAGCATATCAAGAGTGGAAAGCAAAAAACGGCACCAAGAATACCTGCAAGTTTAATATCGAGACCATAACTGGTGATGTAAAGATCTGTAACAAGAATTAGCCTTCATCATGAAATGATACTCATTTCATGATGCTCATTCTATGAGTCCAGATCAATGAAATGCTGACTCTTGTATGTAGAGCGGTACTGCAAAGGCGTCATGTTACAGTGTCTCTTGAATACAGAAGAAAAATAACTGTGGGAACAGAAAGCCAAGGAATCTGCTATTTCAGCGTATGTCATATCTGTATAACGGAGCAACGTACATGCCTTTTGGATACGGGCTTTCTCAATATAGGCAAAAGTCGTCATTTTTGTTTCTTTCTTGAAGAGGGAACTCAAGTATTTGTCGCTCAAGCCTACATACTCAGACAGACTTTTCATCTGTATCTGCTCGTGCAGGTGATCGTTGATATATTCAATGGCTTTGCGGATATAAGACGAAGAAGCCAGCATTTTCCTGAGGTTCTTCATCTTTTGGGCAAAGGTGAAGAGCATATCGCTATGAATCTGTTCCAATTCCGGAACACTGTTGCAGTTGTCTGCCATCTTTATAAACTGTTTGCTTGTGTAAGAGGCTTCCTCCGGGGACAAACCTCCCTCAATACAAAAGCGCGAAATCAATGCAGTCCCTATTATAAGATGGTATCTTATATTTCGTGTATAGTCAGTGGATAAAATCCCCATTCCACTTTTGATAAAAGGGTCTTCCACTTTGGACAGACCTTCAATGTCACCCATCTTCACCATATCGTATATGCTTATTTCTTCCATATAACCGGTGTGATGGAGATTACTCGCTTTATATGAGCTAAGGAGATTGAGCAAATCAGTTTCAATTTGATTTGTCTCTACTAAACTTTCGGCAATCATTTAAATAAACTCTCTTTTATGGGCATCTCTAAAAATTACAATTCTTAGAGACAACATTATTAGTTATGGGAATTCCCAAAAAGTATCTTCCAACAAGTCCAAATATACGTATTTGCATTATACTCTGTGTGTTATTTTCTAGTAAAGAAACCTTCGGCAAAAATTGATACTTAATCTTACTATAACTAAAAAAATAGGTAATATTTTGTATAGGGGAGGGAGAGATAGAAATTGAACTATAACTGGAAAGTTCACTGGCTTTTGTGCAAAAGTACAGTAAGTTTCCAGTCATTTCTCCTTGCAAATGTTATGAAAAGTCTAGGAAAAAGTTGTCGAAAGTCACTGGAAAACTTCTAAGTTGTCCTAGGATAATTTTTTTTACATCGGCGAGATTTATTTTTTACATCGACGAGATTTTAAATTTACATCGACAGTATTCAATTTTTACACCGCCAATATCCATAAAAGTCTTCAATGGGATAAAGAAATCCCTGTCCTCAAAGACATACTTGACCTGTAAGGCTCTTTTTTTAGATAATCTTGTCATGATTTTTGTAGATTTCCATACTCATATATATCCGGATAAGATTGCCAGAAAAGCTACGAGTTATCTTAGTGATACTTTTGAAATAGGAGCGGAATGGCCTGCTTCTTCCGAAAACCTACTGATTTTTGGTAAGGCAGCCAGAATAAGTAATTTCGTAGTGCTACCTGTGGCTCAGAAAGCAGAAATGGTACGGAAAATAAATGATTTTGTCATTGGAGAGAACAATCAGTATGAGGAGTATTTTTGTTTTGGCTCCCTTCATGCCCAGCAAACCAATATTATCGAGGAAATTGACTACATTGCAGACAATGGACTTTATGGGGTAAAGATTCATCCTGACCAGCAGGGATTCCCTATGGATGATGAGAGAATGTCTGATGCATATCAGTATTTAAGTGAAAAGGGAATACCTATTCTTTTTCATTGCGGGGATCCTGTCTCTGATTTGTCCAGTCCAATAAGATTGAGGAATATATTGCATAAGTTTCCACATCTTAGGGTAGTGGCGGCTCATTTTGGTGGCTGGCAGGATTTTGACAGGGCAAGGGAAGTTCTCAGTAAGGAAGACTGCTTTTTTGACATGTCATCAAGTATTGGGTATCTCGGCTTGGAAAAGACAGCTGAGTTCATCAGATGTTATGGCGAGGACAGGATATTTTTTGGCTCAGACTTTCCGCTGTGGGGGCAGGATGACGAGATAACCAAATTTATGATGCTTGATATATCAGACACTGCCAAAGAAAAAATCGCCGGTCTTAATGCTCTTAAATTCTTAAATGTACCGAATGTGTCCTAAATCAATCTGGTTCAAGGTCATTTTTTCTCAGTAGTTGCCGAGTAGTCTACAAATCCCGGAATATTCTTTGCCAGTTCCTGCATGCGCAAGTCTGTATTAGTGATGGTATCTGCAATACTTCGGAGTTCATTGTCTATGTCAGACGGCATCTTGTAGTCCTTCTTGTAGTGAAGCTGGTGTTCAAGGCTTGCCCAGAAATCCATTGCGATTGTACGTATCTGTATTTCTACCGGGATTTCCCTTTTCTGGTCGCTGAAGTATACTCCGACTTTGACAATAAGATGGAGACTCCTGTATCCAGATTTCTTAGGATTCTTGATGTAATCCTTGAGTTGTATGAGAGTGACATCATCTTGCTGCAGGATCATCTGCATTACATGGTATACATCCGATACAAAAGGACAGGTAACGCGTATACCTGCAATATCATAAAGTTTGTTGACCATGTTATCTATAGTGACGGCTAGTCCCATGCGCTCGAGTTTTTCCAGGATACTCAAAGGTTCTTTTATGCGACTTGTAATGGTACTTATAGGATTGCGTTCATGCCTGCTCTCGAATTCTTCTTCGAGAATCTCAAATTTTGTTGTAAGCTGCTTGATTCCACCTTCGTACAACATCAAAAGCTGCTGGAATTCCATTGCTGTATGAATGATTTCTGAAGGATTTGTAAGAATATTGCTATTGTCTGCGGCTGCTTTTTGTAAAACTAACTCTGTATCCATAGTATTTAATATACTATTAAACCCTGCAATCACAAAGAAGTTTCAGGAAATAACGTTTTTTTTATCACAAAATATTTGTATTTATTCTGTTATTTTAGTATAATTATATTGCGCACTATTATTACTATATGCATTGTAACTAAATTAAAATATGTACAGGAGAGAATCATATGGAGGAAGAACTTTTAATGAGCAAAGTAATTAACAATGAACGCCTTACTGGCGAGAGAGCCGCTTATGGACTTAAGGATGCGGAGCTTAACAACTGTATTTTTGATGATGGGGAATCTCCATTGAAACATTCCAATAATGTACAATTGAACAATTCTTCATTCAGATGGAAGTATCCTGTATGGCACTCGGATGGAGTGACTATCAATGACAGTACAATATTTGAAATGGGTAGAGCAGGTATCTGGTATACCTCAAACATTACCCTCAACAATGTAATTGTAGAAGCACCTAAAGAATTCCGCAGGTGCACCAATGTAGTTCTTAACAATGTAACTTTTTCAAATGCGGAAGAGACTTTCTGGAATTGTAATGGGGTCAAAGCTGATAACGTGACTGCAAAAGGCCCTTATTTTGCGATGAACAGTTCCAATATTTGTCTTAATAATTTTACACTTATCGGTAACTATCCTTTTGACGGATGCAAGAATGTAGAAATACATAATTCCAAGCTTATCAGTAAAGATGCTTTCTGGAACTGCGATAATGTCACAGTTTACGATTCATATATCTGTGGAGAGTATTTTGGCTGGAACAGCAAGAACATTACTCTGGTTAACTGTACTATCGAAAGTAACCAGGGATTCTGTTATATCAATAATCTTACAATGAAGAACTGTACTCTGATTAACACTGACCTTGCCTTTGAATATGCTTGTAATGTTGATGCTGAATTACATGGAAAAATCATAAGTATCAAGAATCCTTTGTCAGGTACTATCAAGGCTGAAGAAATCGAAGAACTCATACTTGATGAAACAAAAATAGACATAAATGCAACTAATATCATCTGTGACAAGATTGGAAAGAAAACTTTGGGAGTATCAGATCCAAGCGCCATATGAAATATAACTTTGACAATCTAAAAGACAGGAGAGCAACCAATTCCATAAAATGGGATGTAAAAGATGGAGAACTTCCCCTTTGGGTTGCTGACATGGACTTTGAGTGTGCTCCAGAAATCAGGCAAGCTGTAACTGATCGTTGCAATCATGGGGTATTTGGATATGCAGATACCAATGATGATTGGCGTAACAGTTATGTCTCTTGGTGGAAAACCCGTCACGGACTTGAGATAGAAGGGGACTGGCTGGTATTTGTAACTGGAATTGTTCCTGCCATCTCGAGCATTGTGCGTAAAATCACTACTCCAAATGAGAATGTGGTTCTTATGACGCCGACTTATAATATTTTCTATAATTCCATCATAAATAATGGTCGTCATCCTCTTGAAAACCAGCTTGTTTATGATAGGGATAATGGGGAATATTCCATAGATTTTGATGACCTTGAGTCAAAACTCAAGGACCCTCAGACATCGTTGCTGATTCTTTGCAATCCTCAGAATCCTGTGGGTAAGATATGGGATAGGGAAACTCTTGCAAAGATAGGTCATCTTTGTAAGATACATAATGTTACTGTACTTAGCGATGAGATTCATTGTGACCTTACTGTTCCAGGCAAGGATTATGTTCCTTTTATCAGTATTAATGATGAATGCCGTTATAACTGTATAATGGCCTGTGCCCCGACAAAGACGTTCAATCTGGCAGGTTTCCAGACTGCAGCTGTGGTTGTTCCTGATGCCAATCTCCGGCATAAAGTATGGCGTGGCATAAATACAGATGAATGTGGAGAACCTAACTGCTTTGCAGTGGAAGCTACTGTAGCTGCCTTTAACAAAGGTGGAGAGTGGCTTGATGAACTTAGGGAGTACATAGCCATAAATCGTAGATACATGGAAGACTTTATAAGTAAAAATCTTATCGGATATAAAGCTGTCCATGGGGATGCTACGTATCTTCTATGGCTTGATATATCTAGTTCGGGCATGGATGGAAGTACCTTTGCAGAAAAGCTCAGGGAAAATACTGGACTTTATATCTCAGGGGGAAACCAGTATGGCCTGGGAGGCAAAGACTTTGTACGTGTCAATTTGGCAACTTCCCTTGACAATGTAAAGGATGCCTGTTGTCGGCTCCAGGAATTTGTAGCAAAGATATAAAAAAAATCCTGCAGCAGTCTAGTTAGTCTCTATTACCGTATCACTTGATTAAACTTGATTGTACCAAACCTTGATATTATTTGGATACGGTAAGTAAAACTAACTAAATTGCTGCAGGATATGACAGCCTTCTGGATGAAAACTACTCTAATGTAAATGAGAGAAGGTTTGCAGTTCCTTTTCCTCTGAATGTGAGGTAAAGAGGCTTTGTACCATTCTCAATCTTGATTTCCTGACTGAAAGATTCCCAGTTATTTGTGTTTTCAAGCTTTATTGTTGCAAGAACAGGTCCTGTCAGGGAAGTTCTGACTTCAAAGGCTCCACTTGGATATCCGCGGGACTTTATGGAGATACGGCTTACGTCCTTAAAGTCAAAATATTTGAATCCTATTACAGTACCATCTTTTATGTAAGCTATATGACCTGGAATCTTATCTCCATCACGGCCGTCCTGTGTAATCATAGGCATGCGTACCTGACTGTCTACATAGACAGAAGGAGAGTTTTCCACAAAAAGATTACATGCAGTATATGCAAAATATTCTCCTCGGGATTCAAGAGGTTTTCCGTTAAGGCCACAACTTGTCATTTCTACCTGAGGAATGGAACCATCTTCAAGAATCTGTATCTTTTCGGCACAGCCCTGACGGCTATACCAGGTACCATTTGTCTGGCGATGGTAGAATATGTAATACTGGCCATTTATGTATTCAATTCCACCGTGATTGTTTCCTCCAGAGGCGGAAGGCATGTCTTTTGGCTTATAAGAATCAATGCCAATATCACAGTTACTGACAATAGCACCCCTATATACGAAGTTTTTGTCAGGATATTTACTTGTTGCGTAACATAGTTCGTGCATCAGTACAGAAGAATATACCAGGTAATATGTATCGTTGAACTTTCTTATGCTTGAAGCCTCAAACATTTCGTGTCCTTCAAAGCCAGATCCTTTTGCATGTGCAAAGCTAGGAATTACAATCTTAGGGTCTTCTTCAATTGTCACCATGTCTGGTCCCAGGACAATACACTGAGCTCCATGACGTTTTACCATTGATCTGTCACAGAATCCGGAATAAAGATATGCCTTGTTACCTTCTGTAAGAACTGCAGGGTCAAATTGAGCTTCGTCTCCTTCACGACGGCCCAGGATAGTGCCATCTTTGTAGTGAACATACCCATAAAACTTATATTTACCAGCAGGAGTGTCGCAAACAGCTACTGATACTATATCAATCTTGTCATAAACATAGTACAAGTAGTAACGCCCGTCAGGTCCCCTTGTTACGTCAGGAGCATATAGAACCATTTTTCCGTTGGAGTTGATAGGGTCATCCTTAATCTGGTAGATAACACCTTCGTACTTCCAATCTGTAAGATCTGTTACAGGTGCCGAATAGCATACATAGTCTCCAAGACAGAAAGCCCATCCGTTAAAAAGATCATGCGATCCATATACATATACTCTGTCGCCAAATACGTGGGGTTCCCCATCTGGAACATATTCCCAACTAGGTAAATAAGGATTAAATACTTGTCTATTCATGATGGGTTTTATTATAAGAGCCTTTTTTTTCTTTTGGATATTGTTTTTTTGCGATATTTTTTTAATTTATTGCTATTTTATGAGTGTAAAATAGCAATCTTATTGACATATATAGAAGATTTTGATATAGTGTCTTTCACTAAACAGGTATTAAAGATACTGGTGGTCATAGTGGAGAGGCAATACCCGTTCCCATTCCGAACACGGAAGTCAAGCTCTCTTACGCTGATGATAGTGCCCTTTGGTGCGAAAGTAAGTAACTGCCAGTTTTATCTTTTTTTTGATATATATACAGTCCCTGGGATATAACTCCTCAGGGACTTTTTTTATGTATGGGGGCTTGTAAAAGCATTTTCTTTTTTCTTTTTTTTAGTTTATAATGTGTTGTAGACCTAAGGAGCAATGTAATGGAAACTAAGGAGCCTGTTTCATCAATCTCAAATGAATATGTAAGTTCCCGAAAGGATTCTTATGAGTTCAAAAAGCTTCACATACCGTATTCAGAGGAGATGGGGTTCTATGATCTTGTGAGGCAGGGAGACGTTGAAAGTCTAAAAGAACGTAATCCTCAGCTGTTGGTGGAAGGGCAGGGACTTTTGTCTGAAAATCGAGAGAGAAATGCAAAATATCACTTCATAATTGCTACAGCCTTTATAACCAGATTTTGTATAGAAGGTGGAATGCAGAAAGAAGATGCCTATACATTGAGTGATGTATTTATCCGCCGGATGGATATTCTCAGTGATATCGATGAAATAAAGAGTCTTCATCATGAAATGGTATTTACTTTTGCCGATAAGATGCGTAATCTGCGTAAGACTTCTGCTTCAAGTACGTATATACGAAGTGCCATCGATTATATTAACAGCCATCTGAATGAGCAGATTCATCTGAGGGATCTGTCGGAATATCTTGGTATCAGCGATAAATATCTCAGTGCTTTATTTAAGAAAGAAACTGGCATGACTATTGTTACATACATCGAAGAGAGGCAGATGGAAAATGCTTGTCAGATGTTGTGTTACTCTGACCTGACGTATGCAGAGATTGCGGATAGCCTTGCCTACTGTTCACAAAGTTATTTTTCTAAGATATTCAAAAAACACTATGGAATGACTCCCATGCAGTATCGCATGAAATATTCCAATCGAAAGTTCTTATCCGAAAATTAATGAAAACCGGAAAACAAAACATGTCTTCCGGCCAAGCAAAGAGAGAAACTTTTTTAATTATAATAATACACGGAGCGGGTTACCTATAAGCGCTCCGTGTTTTTTTTAGTTTATTTTCTCAAGTCTTATGTTTGAGATATGAACTGCAGCTGTGGAATCTTGAGCTCCAAGATTATATTCTACGCGACAGTGAGGGTCGCTGGCCTCTGTCATCATGAACTCATATTCAAAATGCTGCTTTTTCTTTGTGAGGTCAATCTTAACATCGCCAAATCTACGCTGATAGTTGAAGTCAGGAGCTGTTATACCTGTGATGATAGTACGATCCTTATCTGCATAGGCATCAAAGCTGTACTTATATTTGCAACCTCTTTCAAGCGTGAAATTACTCTGAACAACTTGAACGCTGTATTCAAGTTCACCACAGTTTTTTGATGTGATATTAAGTTCTCCATTCTTTACGGACAATGCACCGTTTCCGCTTCCTGCTGTATAGAACTCCCAGGCGGTGGAATCATTTACAACAAAGTTTCCTGTGCTGTCTGCTTTTGGAGGTTCAATGACAATTTCTTTTCTTGTTACGTTTTCATCATATGATGTCTTCTGGTATACTCTTACCCAGTCAACTTTCATCTGTGCGGATTCGTCAAATTTTGTCGTGTCATCAGGATTTCCTGGCCAAGTACCACCTACTGCGACATTGAGAATGATGTAGAACGGCTGGTCATAAGGAGCAGGGAATTTCTTTGGCTGTGCGTTAAGCAATGATGTAAACCAGTCATCTACGGCATAGTATAACTGTCCGTCTACATAGAATCTTATTTCGCTAGGTTCCCATTCAACGGCATAATTATGAAAGTCTTTTGCAAAGTTTCCTTTCTGGAGAGTTGTAAATCCCTGTTTCTGTGTGTGTGGAAGTCCAAAATGCAAAGTTCCGTAGTTAGTGTCTGTCTGGTTTCCTAAAACCTCTGCGATATCAATTTCACCGCAGCGAGGCCATGAACCATATTTATCTTCATTTGCAGGCATCATCCAGAATGCAGGAAGGAATCCCTGTCCTTTAGGCATTTTGATACGAGCTTCGATGCGGCCGTACTTAAAGTTATGCTTGTTCTTTGTATTTATGCGACCTGAAGTGTATGCGTATTTTCCGTCATCTTTCTTTGTCTTGATTGGTTGTATGATAAGATATCCGTCCTTAACGTATGTGTTCTCTGTACTGTCGTCATAGGACTGGAGTTCACTGTTAACCCATCCCGGAGCATGAAACTCGTAGTTCCAGTTATCTGTGTTGAGAGAGTCTCCGTCAAAGTTTTCTTCCCAAACAAGTTCCTCTTCGGTGTATGTTCCTAAGCTGTATGTAGTGTCAGTCTGTGATGTTTCCCTTTTGTGGTTGCAGCCGGAAAGGGCAAGGGGCGCAAAAGATGCTCCAGCCAAAAGGCATAATCCGATAAATCTATTCATGTAATACTCCTATAAAAACACCGCATTAGCGGCAATGCTATATAGCTTGGCATGGTATTGTAGGTTTACTATGAATTATAAGGCAGATATAAATAAAATGAATAAAAAAAAGGTAATAAAAATAGCATTTTTCACCATAAAATAAATAAATAGTCTTATTTTGATATAATTCTTACAAAAATTATAACTGATATTCTAAATCCTATAGTAAACTCATACCCATAATAAATAAATTGCCCCTGGAGAATAACTGAATGACTTTTGCAGAAAAAATATTGAAGAGTGCAGAAGAAGGTATTGTTCTACTCAAAAACAATGACAACGTATTGCCACTTACAAGAGAAGACAGCGTAAGTATTTTTGGACGCTGCCAGTTTGATTTTTACAGATGTGGAACTGGTTCAGGAGGTTCTGTTCATCTTCCATATTCTACGAATCTTACAGATTGCTTATCTGATATAAAGATTAATGATTCACTTTCAAAGCTGTATAAGCAGTTTATAAATGATAATCCTTTTGATGATGGACATGGTGTATGGGCTGGAGAGCCTTTCTGCCAGATTGACATGGATGTATCAGAAGAACTTGCCAGTGAATGTTCCAAGGTAAGTAGCAAAGCAATATATGTAATTGGCAGAACTGCTGGTGAAGACAAGGATTATATTGCAGAAGAAGGTAGCTGGTATCTTACACAGGCAGAAAAAAATAATATCAGAAATGTATGCAAATATTTTAAGGATGTAATTATTGTATTCAATACAAGTGGTATCATGGATACTTCATGGATTGAAGAAGATGAGTTCAAGAACATCAAGGCAGCAGTTTATGCATGGCAGGGTGGACAAGAAGCTGGTAGGGCTTGTGCCAATATTCTTACAGGTAAGGCAGTGCCTGGCGGTAAGCTCACAGATACTATAGCCCGTCATATAAACGATTATCCTTCAACAGAGGAATTTGGCAAGCTTGAAAACATCTATAAGGAAGATGTCTTTGTTGGATATAGATACTTCAATACTTTTGCCAGAGACAAAATCCTCTATCCATTTGGCTATGGATTGTCTTATACATCATTTGATATTTCTGGTGCAACAGCTGTTACAGATAAGTCTAAGATAACAGTAACTGTTGATGTAAAGAATACGGGAGCCCTTTACGCAGGTAAAGAAATAGTACAGGTTTATTACGGATGCAAAGACTGTGCAGTCAAGATTCCTTCTGTTCAGCTCGTAGGTTTTGCAAAGACTGAGGAACTTGCTCCAGGAGCAAAGGAGACTCTTACTATTACTTTGGATGCAAAAGATTTTGCAATCTATGATGATACAGATGGTAAGAAAACTTCTTATTGCTGGTACATACAGAAAGGATCATATGAGTTGTATGTTGGAAATGACAGCATTAACCTTACAAAAATCAAAGTCAATGGTGATGATTGTCTTTGCTTTGAAGATGATATCATTATTGAGCAACTTGAGCAGTGCTGTGCTCCAGCAAAATCTTTCCCACGTTTGACTCTTGGTGCATTGAAGAGTGATGGAACATACGAAGTAGCATATGAAGATTCTCCTGTAAATAAAGTTGACATGGCAGAACGTATCCTCAAGAATCTTCCAAATGCTATCAGCATTCCAAATACTCATGATATTGATTTTGATGATGTAAAGAAAGACCGCAATCTTCTTGATACTTTTATTGCCCGTCTTAATGTTAAGGAACTTGCAACAATAGTACGTGGTGAAGGTATGCAGAGCCAGAAAGTAACACCTGGTATTGCAGCTGCTTTTGGAGGAACATCTGAGGTCCTTCATAGTTATAAGATTCCTTGTGCAGGATGCTCTGACGGTCCAAGTGGAGTGCGCATGGACAATGGAAAAGAAGCTGATCTCATGCCTATAGGTACTCAGCTTGCATGTTCATGGAACCTGGAACTTGTAAAGGATCTTTATGAAAGTGAAGGTCTTCAGCTCAAGGAAAATAAGATTGATGCATTGCTTGGTCCTGGAATCAATATTCATCGTAATCCTCTTAATGGACGTAACTTTGAGTATTTCAGTGAAGATCCTTTCCTTACTGGAATCATGGCAAAAGTTCAGATTGAAGGTATCAATAAATATGGTGCTCATGCAACAATCAAACATTTTGCAGTAAACAGCCAGGAAACAATGCGTCGTGATACAAACAGTGTTGTATCTGAACGCGCTTTGAGACAGATATATCTGAAACCATTTGAGATTGCCGTAAAGGGTAGAGTCCTTAAGTCAATAATGACTAGCTATAATTCAATTAACGGACATTGGGCTGCAAGTAACTATGACATGGTAAATATGATTCTTCACAAGCAGTGGGGATTCACTGGAATGGTTATGACAGACTGGTGGGCAGATGGAAACAACTGTATCGAAGGTGGCGAATCTTCTGTAAAGAATATCAGCAGCATGTTAAAGGCTCGCAATGATATCTTTATGGTTGTTGATAATGATGGTGGTGAGAAAAACATCTTCAATGATGATCTGGAAGATAAGCTTAAGGATGGATACCTTACATTAGGTGAACTCCAGCTTTGTGTAAAGGATATACTTAATTTTATCCTAGACTCTCCAGTATCAAAGAGAGAACTTCGTCCATTGATTGAGACTAAGGTCATTGCTCCTGTAGATATTACTGTTGGCGATGATAAAGAAAAGTCTTCTTATGCTTCAGAAGTAAGTTGTGGTGAAAAGTTTATCATGACAGAAGATGAGAAGGTACTTGTTGAAGTAACAGAAAATGGTATCTATGACATTATAGGATCCTTTAGAAAAGAAGGAGAAGATGTTTCTCAGTCTAATATCAATCTTATGCTCAATGGTACAAATGCTGCCAGCTTTGAATGCAGAAGCACTTCTGGAAAAATTGTTACGGTAACAGCAAGCCAGGTAATGCTCAGTAAAGGTTTCTACGAAGTTTCCTATGCACATGGAAAGAGAGGAATAGAATTACTTTCTCTTTGTGTTGCAAAAAGAGGCGTAAGCCCAGTATTGGTTGGAGTATTTAAATGAAAAAAGAAATAAAGGAAAGTTTTGTTGTCCTTGATGAAGAATTATTCTACAAGATAGAAAATTATGACCAGATGGAAGACTTCTTTATGACAATCACTTCAAGTAGTGATATATGGAACTTCCTATGGTCCAAGGGTGGAATTACAGCAGGACGCAAGAATGCTGATCATGCAGTGTTTCAGTATGCAACAAGTGATAAGGTCTCTGATTTTAAGTATACAACAGGTCCTTATACCCTTATTTCCATAAAAGATGGGGATAGGAATATCCTGTGGGAACCTTTTGTATTTGTAAACTCTGCAAGTCTTATTTCGAGTCCTGATGAAGATAGTATTCAGTATAATATCTACAAGAACATCAATGGATCCAAAATATGGTTTGAAGAAGTAAACAGCAAGCTTGGTCTTGCTTACAGATATGGATGGACAAGTAGCCGTAAGTACGGGCTCGTAAAGATGTCCAAGATAATCAATCTCACTGATGATGTAAAGGAACTTAAGGTACTTGATGGAGCTCGTAATGTCATGCCTTCAATGGCTGATAGTGGAACTCAGATCAATAGTTCTGTACTCCTTGATGCGTATAAAAAGACAGATGTTTATGCAGATTATAATATGGCATTGTTCAGCCTAAGTTCTGCTGTGTCCGATAAGGCAGAGCCTTCAGAAGATTTGCTCACTAATGTCTGTTGGTTTACTACAAATGATGATATTCATATTGATCCTGCTCTTCCATCTTTGTTTAGAAAGCAGGAGACAGATGGCACTTCAATCAGCCGTAAGATGACTATAAAGGGTGGAAGACCTGCATCCTATATTGTTCACTCTACAGTGATTGAAGGTAATAAATCGGACAACTGGTATACAGTGTTTGATGTATCATTGAATCAGAGTAAACTTTGCAGTCTCAAAAATAATATCAAGGACAGAGCAAAGGCTGTACAACTTCTTGAAGAGGATATTAGTGATACCGAAAATCTTTTGACTCAGTACCTTATGAGTGCTGATGGTATTCAGGATACTGCAAACAGCATGGTAAATGTTCATCATCGTACTAACGTGATGTTCAATATCATGAGAGGTGGTATCATAAACGATGATGGTAAAATAAGAATCAGAGATTTTTGGGATTTTGTAAAGATCAGAAATACAGCAGCATGGGATATTCTTAATCAGGATCATGAAACTACATATCTTGACAGGAGCGTGCTTCCTCAGGAACTGTATAATTTAATCAGCAAGTATGATAATGCAGATATCAACCGTCTCTTTATGGAATATCTTCCTGTAAAGTTCTCAAGAAGACATGGGGACCCAAGTCGTCCATGGAATAAATTCAATATTGAGCTTTTGGATAAAAATAATAAAGAGATACTTAACTATGAAGGAAACTGGCGTGATATATTCCAGAACTGGGAAGCACTGCTTTATTCTTATCCAGAATATATAAGCAACGTTACTGCAAAGTTCCTTAATGCCATGACTATGGATGGTTTTAATCCGTACAGGATCAGCCGTGAAGGAATTGACTGGGAATGTCCAGAAGAGGGAAATCCTTGGTCAAGCTACGGTTATTGGGGAGACCATCAGGTTATCTACCTTCAGAAGTTACTTGAACTTTTTGTAGCATATGATAAGGAATACTTGTCTGAGCTTTTGAGCAAGAATATTTTTTCTGTTGCAAATGTACCATACAGACTTAAGCCTTATAGTGACATTTGTAATAATCCTCGTGATACTCTTATCTTCGATAGAAAGCTGTCTGATAAACTCTTTGCAGATTCAAAGATATCTGGAAGTGATATGAGACTTGTTCTTGATAAGGAAGGCAAGGTAGAACATCTTACTATGACAGCAAAGATTCTTCAGATACTTGTCAGCAAGATTTGTAATCTTGTACCGGCAGGTGGTATCTGGATGAATACTCAGCGTCCTGAATGGAATGATGCAAATAATGCTCTTGCAGGATGGGGATTGTCTGTTGTCACAACATGTTACCTCAAGAGAATGTTGGGGTTCCTTATAAATCTTTATGAGGAAGATGGCAGTGAATCCTACATGGTTCCACATATACTCAAGAACATAATTACACAGCTTATATCAATTTTGAGTTCTGCAGATGACAAAATATATACTGATGGATGCATTCGTAAGAGCTATGTAGATACTGTTCAGGGTATATATGAGATGGAACTCAAAGAACTGTATGTCAACTACTATCACAACGGATTTGCAGCTGTTGATAAAAAAGACATTCTGGAATTCCTTAGGCTGTCAGATGTGATTGTTACTAAGACAATCAGTGCCAACAAGACAAAAGATGGGCTGTATCATTCTTATAATATCTTGTCAATAAAAGATGACAGTATGGATATAACAAACTTGCAGGTCATGCTTGAAGGTCAGGTAGCAGTACTTTCAAGTGGAATACTTTCAAGTCAGGAAGTAATCAGTCTGTATGATAGTCTCAAGAGTAGTGCACTCTATGAATCAAGACAGAATTCTTATATGTTGTATCCTAATAAAGAGAGATGCATGTTCTTTGATAAGAACAATGTTTCTGCATCAGATGCAGTATCTTTGGAATCTTATCTTGATAAAGACGAGGATGGTGTATATCACTTTGATGAGTCATGTCAGAATCAGCGTCTTCTCAAAGAATGGCTCTGTAAAAACCATCCTGAAGCTGATGAAGCTGTAACAGAAAAACTTTGCATCTTGTATGAAAAAACATTTGATCACAGTAAATTTACCGGAAGATCAGGAAGTTTCTTTGCATACGAAGGATTAGGCAGCATTTACTGGCATATGGTAAGTAAACTTATTCTTGCTGTACAAGAGAATGCTGTAAAGGCATTCAGAAGTGATGATATTAATGGTCCAAAACTTACCGATATATATTATGAACTGAAAGAAGGGTTGGGAGCAGCTAAATCTGCAGATCTTTATGGAGCATTCCCATTTGATCCTTATTCTCATACTCCTTCAATGCAGGGTGCTAAGCAGCCTGGTATGACTGGGCAGGTAAAAGAAGAAGTTCTTACAAGATGGGGAGAACTTGGAGTAAGCATTGAAGACGGATGTGCTTGCTTTAATCCTATTATGCTGAACAGCAATGAGTTCATTGACGGTAAATATCTAAGCTTCTATTGGTGTGGAACAAAGATTACATATGAGATTACTGAAGGAGAAGAAAAAACAGTAGTATATTTTTCTGATGATTCAGTAACAGAACAACCTGCTGAAATACTTTCCAGAGAGATCAGTGGAGAGTTGTTCTCAAGAAGCGGTGTAATAAAAGAAATATTTGTGCAAAAAAAAAGAGAATTTTTATATAAATAATACCTTTTTTATACGTACAAATACTAAAACAAATATAAAATCTAATCATTAACTGATGATTATCTGGAGGATAAAAATGAAAAAGATGGTTAAGGTAATTGCTGCTGCAACACTTACAGCAGCAATGTTCTCTGGCTGTGCTAAAAAAGATGACGCAGCAGCTTCTAAGAAAGCTGTAACTGTATGGTCATTTACAGACGAACTTGAAGGTTTGATCAATGACTATTACAAACCAGCTCATCCTGATGTAAATGTAGAATATTCTATGACACCAACAGATCAGTTCCCTAACAAGTTGGACCCAGTTCTTGCTTCTGGAAAGGGATGTCCTGATGTATTCGCTCTCGAAGCAGCATTCGTACGTAAGTATGTAGAATCTGGTCTTCTTCTCCCACTTGATGATGTATATGCAGAAATCAAGGACAAGATGGTTGCTTATCCAGTACAGGTAGGTAGCTACAATGGTCACGTATATGGTATGTCTTGGCAGGTAGCACCAGGTGCTCTCTTCTACAGAAGAAGCCTTGCAAAGAAATATCTCGGAACAGATGATCCTGTAGAAGTACAGAAGTACCTCGCTGACCTTGACAAGTTTATTGAAACAGCAGGTCTCTTGAAGGAAAGATCAGACGGAAAGTGTCTCATCGTATCTTCAACAGGTGATATGCTCATGCCTTATAAGGGAGCTCGTAAGGATCCTTGGGTTGTAAACGACAAGCTCGTAATTGATCCAGCTATGGAAGACTACATGGATATGTGTAAGCTTCTCCACGACAAGGGATACGAAGGAAAAGTTTCTCAGTGGTCAGAAGGTTGGTATGCTGGTATGAAAGATACTCTTAAGGATGAAAAGGGTAACGACGTAGAAGTATTCTGCTACCTCCTCCCAACATGGGGTCTCCACTATACACTTAAGCCAAATGCAGAAGGATCTTCTGCTGACAATGACTGGGCAATGTGTAAGGGTCCTGCTAACTACTACTGGGGTGGTACATGGATCGGTGCTTACAAGAACACAAAGAACCCAGAACTTGCTAAAGAAATGATCAAGTATCTTGTTTCTGATGACAAGTATCTTACAGAATACGTTCTTAAGTCTGGTGACGTTGTAGGAAACATCAATGTACAGAATGCTGTAAAAGATGACTACACAGAACCATTCCTCCAGGGACAGAACCACTATGCAGAATTCTGTGAAATGGCTAAGGGAATCGATGGATCTCTTATCCAGGGTACAGACCAGCAGATCGAACAGATTTTCAATGAATCTGTAGCTGCATACCAGAACGGTGAAAAGTCTAAGGAAGAAGCTCTCAAGGATTTCAAAGATCAGGTTGCTTCTACAATGGGATTGTAATCTTAGATTGATATAACAGAAGAAAGCAGACTTAATGTCTAGGACATGTGTCTGCTTTCTTCTATGTGTCGGTAATGGTTTATAAGCTATACTTATTTTGGAGTAAACTTTAATGAATAAAAAATCATCAGTAAATGCAAAGGTAAACAAGACAGGATATCTTTTTGTTATTCCTTTCATGGTTATCTTTCTTATTTTTAATTTCTGGCCTACAATCTATACATTCTTATTGAGCTTTGGTAATTTAAAAGGTTTAAGAACTGACTTTGACTTTATCGGTTTTGCCAATTTTAACAAACTTATTCATGATAGATATTTCTGGGAAGCCGTTGGTAATACATTCATCATGTGGGGACTTAACTTTGCTCCTCAGCTTGGTATTGCTCTTTTATTTGCAATTTGGCTTACAGATGTAAAATTGAATCTTAAAGGTAAAGGACTCTTTAGAGCATTGTTCTATTTACCTAACCTTTTGACAGCAACTTCTGTTGCTATTTTGTATCGTAGTTTATTTGCTTATCCTATTGGACCTGTTAACCAGTTCCTTTTGAAAATAGTCGGTATGGAAGAAGCCTTCAATTTCTTCAGAAGTCCATGGGCTTCAAGATTTATTGTTGGATTTATCCAGTGGTGGATGTGGTGTGGACAGACTCTTATTCTGTTGATGGCAGGTATTACAAGTATTCCTCCAAGTCTTTATGAAGCAGCAACTATTGACGGTGCTAATAACTGGCAGTGTACATGGAAGATTACAATTCCTCTTTTGAGACCTGTAATGTTCTATATGTTGGTAACATCTATGGTCGGTGGTATGCAGATGTTTGATATTCCGTTCCTCCTTACAGATATGCAGGGTGGACCAGACTATAAGATTCGAACCATCGCTGTATATATGTACAACATAGGTTTCCAGAGAAGCAACGACTACTCTTATGCCGCAGCTATTTCTATCGGTATGTTCATCATTACAGTAACACTTGCATTCTTCATTAACTACATTACAAGTGAACATGCACCAAGAAAGTCACATGTAACAGGAGGTAACAAATAATGGCAGGCAAGAATTATAAAAAGCAGATTACTGCTAAAAGTACATTCATTTATATAATGATGGTAATTTTTGCACTTATTGCAGTTGTTCCTGTATATCTTATGCTTATCAATGCTACTCGTTCTACAGAGCAGATTAACCAGGGACTTTCTTTATTACCTAGTAATCATGCAGCACAGAACCTTCATGCTTTGACAAGCCGTGGCTTTAACTTGAGCAGAGGTTTTGTTAACAGTGCATTTATCTCTATCTGTGCAACAACTCTTTGTGTATACTTCAGTGCTTTGACAGCATATGCTTTGCATGTATACGACTTCAAGGGTCGTAAGATCATAACAGGTATCGTCATGGTACTTATCCTTTTGCCAAGTAGCTTGTCATTCATCGGTTTCTACCAGTTTATGGCAACACTTCACCTTACAGACAGTTATATTCCTTTGATTGTTCCTTCAATTGCAGCAGCTGGTACAGTTCTGTTCATGAAGCAATATATGGAATCTATCTTGTCTTTGGAAATCATCGAAGCTTCACGTATTGACGGAGCTGGAGAATTCAAGACATTCAATATCATAATTCTTCCAATCATCAAGCCAGCTATTGCAACTCAGGCAATCTTTGCCTTTGTAGCTAACTGGAATAACTTTATGACTCCTTTTGTACTGTTGTCATCTACAGGTAAGTATACACTTCCAATGCTTGTTCAGATGCTTCGTGGTGATATCTATCGTACAGAGTACGGTGGAATCTACCTTGGAATCGCTGTTTCTTTGATTCCAATCATCATATTCTATGCCTTCATGTCACGCTATATCATCAACGGTTTGACATTGGGTTCTGTAAAAGAATAGTAACTTCCATTACTATAAATAGTTCCGGCAATCTTATGTAGCTAGGGATTGTCGGAGATACTAACTTATTGGAGTTGACCTCCCAATTCCATAATTCCTCTTTTATGTCGCAGCAGGCTTTATCCAGAAGTCTGCTGCTTTTTTTATGTGATACCCAACTTATAAATATATAACATTGCCTTTCCAAAACTTTTTCAGTAGGGGATAAAAGTTCCTGTACTTTTGGGTGAGAGTAAAGGAGCTTTTGATTCATAGTTCAGTTACTTTATACCCTAAACCTCACGAGGTTCACAACGATAGCTCATGAGGTTTAGACCTATAGTTCACAAGGTTTATACCTCAAAGTTCACGAGGTATACCCCTATAACCACGTGAACTTTACACCTATAAGTAGCTGAGGTTTGACCCCATGACCTTGTGAGCTACATAGTATAATATTCACATTTTACTGAATAATTTTGACATGGAAATTTGTTTTTCTGATTTAGCGGGTTAGAATAGTATGGTGAGAGGTAGTGGAATGACTTTGGACGAGTGTTATTCTAGTTTTGGTGGCAGTTATACAGAAGTAAAAGGCCGCCTTCAAATGGACAAATTAGTAGAAAAATTCATGCTTAAATTTCTGGATGACAAGACTATGGCTGAATTATGCTCTGCCTGCGATAATAATGATCACGAACTTGCATTCCGCTCTGCGCATACCCTTAAAGGGGTTAGTGCGAACCTTTCTTTTAGCCGTCTCACTTCGTCTGCCAGTGCACTTACGGAACAACTTCGTTCCGGCACAGATCCTGCTGATCCTGTTCTTCTTAATGCAGTCAAGGACGACTACAATCAGGTAGTGGAGGCTATAAGACTGTACCAGGCCCAAAAAGCTTAGAACAGATAATCAGATTTAAAAGGTCTGCTTTATGGTCAAAAATGGTGGATTAATGTTTCATAAGAGAAAAGTTCTTATCATAGAAGATAATGAGACTAACAGAGAGATGTTGTCGGCATTATTGGAAGATGAATTTGATATTCTTACAGCCTGCAATGGACTTGAGGGCTTGAAGATCCTGTCTGATAATTACAGGGATTTGTCTGTTATATTTCTTGATGTACAGATGCCTGTATGTAATGGGTATCAGTTCCTGGAAAAGACAAGAAGTGATGCACTGTTGAGTACAGTACCTGTCATAATTACTACAGGTAGCGATGATACTGAGGAAGAATTGAAATGCCTGGATATGGGAGCTTCCGATTTTGTATCCAAACCATATAATCCTAAACTTGTCCTTGCCAGGGCCAAAAGTATCATAAAGCTACATGAGAGCGAGGCTGCTCTTTCTGCCATTGAATATGATGGACTTACTGGAGTCTATACCATGCCGGCTTTCTATCATCATGCGGAAGCCATGGTTCTGTCTAATCCTGATAAATGTTATGATTTATTTGCTTCTGATGTCCATGAATTCAAACTGTTGAACAGTGTTTATGGCGAAAAAGTTGGAGATGAAATACTTATTTTCCTTGCAAAACTTTATTCGGAGTATCACAGGGATGGTCTTATTGCCAGAAGCGGTGATAAGTTTTATTGCATGTATCCTTCTGACCACAGGCTTTCGCGGAGTGAAATTGCTGAAGTACAGTCTAGGGCAGAGAACTCAGCGCCTGTTCCTAATCTGACTATAAATTGTGGTGTATATCTTGATATTGATACGAGCAAGAGCATAAGTCTTTTGTGTGACCGGGTACAGATGGCTATTGCCAGCATCAAGCATAATGTCACAAAGAACCTGGTATATTATGACGATGCTGTACAGCGAGAGAGAATAAGACAGCAGCAGATGGAAGCTGAGTTTGAAGATGCTCTGAGACGGGAAGAATTTGTCGTTTTCTATCAGCCAAAAGTAGATATCCACACCGAGAAGATAATTGCTGCTGAAGCTCTTGTCAGATGGAAAACTAAAGGCGGCCAGATGATTGTACCTCCGGGAGACTTTATTCCTCTTTTTGAGGGAGATGGCCTTATTCATTATCTTGATGAATATGTATTCAAGAAGGTATGTGATTTCCAGATGCAACGCATCAGTCAAAAAAAATATATCGTGCCTATATCTGTAAATCTTTCCAGGAGTAGTGTATATCACAGTGAGACTCTCAGTAATTATATAAATATTCTTACTGAGTATAACGTAGACCGAAGGTATGTCCCTATAGAACTCACAGAATCCGCAGCCATAGAAGGACATAAGATCGTTTCTCTGACAAAAAGCTTTGTCAATGCAGGTTTCTCTCTTCATATGGATGACTTTGGATCAGGATATTCTTCTATTGCAAATCTTGGTTCCATACCATTCGATATGCTTAAGCTGGATAAGAGCCTTGTAGACCAGATTGGTAGCGAACGGGGAGATGTTATTGTTCGTCATACAATTATGATAGCTCAGGAATTAGGTATGAAAGTTGTTGCTGAGGGTGTTGAAAACAGCATGCAGCTTGAGTTCCTGAGAGGAGCAGGGTGTGACATGATACAGGGATTTTACTATTCACTACCTCAGAACTCAGATAACTTTACTAAAATGCTTGATGATAATCTACCACTTATGCACCGGAATGTATGCTGATTCTAGTTATATAGATTTCTAAGTGGTTCTATGCGTTCATATCGGAGTATCCTCTTTAGTCTGCGATTTAATACCTGTGAATGTAGGAGCTTTGTAAGATATGGGTCAAATCTTGTGCCACTTGTAGCGTCTATCTTTCTTAATGCTGCAGCTAATGTCGTCAGTTTAGAATTTGGATGCAAGATAAAATTAGTTGTGTTTTCCAAGTAGTTGGATATTGAAATGATATTTATCATTGGCTTATTTGGAGTAAAGTCTTCGGCTGGATAACCTTCCTTACCGTTATACCACCTGTGGTGCAACACGGCACAGTCCCTTATGCACATTTCATCCGGGTCATCACTCTTTTTGAACATGCTGTCATAGTACACGGTATGCTGTCGTAATGCTTCCTTCTCTATGTCCATCAGAGTTCGGCTTATATTTTTGCTATACTCGATATATCTGTGTTTTCCTATGTCATGAAACAAGGCACAATCTCTTGTAAGCTGTATAAGTTTGCAAGTGGCTTCTTTTTTATTGGATACAAGATATTCCCGGGTTAATCCTGCTGTGCCTGCAAAGTATGTGATATTCCTTTCGCAGATAAGCAAAGTTATTGCGACGGCAATCTGATTTACCATATAGGAATGGATGTATAGCATTTTGTCTGCCATGACAGTAAATTTAAGTATATAATCTTTTACAGATTTTAATCCTGATATTTTTGCAACATTAGTTACAAAATTACTTAAAGCTGTCTGGCGAAAAACTTGGTTTGAAGTTTCTGCTGCTCGAGAACCATATTCTATTACTTGCTTTATAGTTTCGTCTATGATTTGTTTTTTCATTCGGGAACTTTTTGTACTGAATCTATCAAGATAGCAGATAAAAAGCATACGAGCTGTAAATATATAGTCATTGATGTCAATGTCGTTACTGGATTCCTCGTCAAACCTGCAACTTGTGCTGTAAACTTTTTCAAGAAAGTCCTCTATATCGTGAGTCTCAAGATGAAACTCTAGTTTGAGGAGAAGCAGTTTAATCCTAGGTTCACGGTACTGATAGCTTCCAGCTTCATATTCTTTTATAAGAAGGGAACGTACAAATTTAATCATTTCCAGTTCCTTTGGTGAATATGTATAGTTTCCATTAAACAGTACATCGCATGTCGCTTCGAGAGTATCAATCAAGCTGTAAATATATGAATTGTGGATTTTTTTGTTATCAAGAAAATCTGGAGGAAGATTTACGATTATATTATTGTATAAAAGACTGAACTTATTAATTGCGTCCTTGAAGTTACTTTCGTCATATACATGCAGACATAGATAGTCAAAGCTTGTCCTTTTGCCCTCGTCATCAAATTCGTCAAAGTGCTCTATGATGTGTTTTGCAAACTTGTTGTACCTTAGTGGAGTTGCCGGATTATCATGCTGTGTAATTACGATATCATAATAAAGACTCATATATAAGAATTTGATGGCTTTTGTTGTGTTATGACTTTTATTGTAGTAATCAAGCAATGTCTGACTTAGGTAAAAGCTTAATGTTCTGTCATACCATTCCATATCGTTTCGTAGACTTTTGTAAATGACTTCCAGATCCTGTGCAACTTTATCTGTTACCAATGAACTGTCTAGAATATATGGGATGATGTTTTTTTCTATAAATTTGTCGTTGTAAGTCCTGAGTCTGTGAATTTCAAAGGAATCTTTTACAAGCTGCTTGTAAAAGTTACGTTTAGACAAGCTCTTTGTATAAGATTTGTCTCTGATGCGGTTACATTCCTTGATATTAGTTATATATGGTATTTCTTCCAATTTCAGACTCCGTAGCTGATAGTTGATACCTAAATTCTAACACAAAAATCTTATAAAAAAAGTAAACCCTATAAATTGGAATTGTCATAAAATTAAGTTTTTGTCATATATTGCATACGGCAATTCTTAATGATAAAATCCTCTTTACTATGAAAGCAAATTATCACACACATACATACCTTTGCGGCCATGCAAAAGGAACCCCTGCTGACTATATTGAAGAAGCAATAAAGGCAGAAGTTGACATTCTGGGGTTTTCGGACCATGGACCGTATCCTGATTTTAATACAGGTGTGTCCATGAGTTATCAGCAGCTGGAGACCTATATCCAGTGGCTGGATGAGGCAAAGGATAAATATAGGAATAAGATACGTATCCTCAAGGGGCTTGAAATAGAGTATTTCAAACGCTACACGGTAGAGGATAATAAATATTATGAATATCTTCTGACAAAGGCTGGACTTGATTACCTTATTATGGGAGAACATCAGTTCATCACAAGTTATGGTAGTAATGCAAATATATTTGTTGCTGATGCTCCGGAGTTGGCTGTAGAATATGCAAAGCAATGTGTAGAAGGTATGGCAACAGGATATTTTAGTATACTTGCGCATCCTGATTTATTCTGCATAAATCCATATCCATGGGATGATAATTATGAGAGAGCCAGTGATATTATCATAGAGGGTGCTGTCAAATATAAGACAATTCTTGAGTATAATGCAAACGGTCTTAGAAGAGGGATAAAAGAATATACTGACGGATTAAGGTATCCTTATCCACATAAAAGATTTTGGGATAAAGTACGTGGTACAGAAATCAGAGTTATTGCCGGTTCTGATGCCCATGCTCCGGAACTTGTATGGGATGACTCGATGCAGCAGGCAGTGGAACAGCTCAAGGACTTTAAAAATGTAGTATTGGAGATTTAGATTTGTATCAAGTTGATATCATTGCTTAAAGTGAAGCTCCAGAAAATAATCTTGCTATTCTATTTTTTTGGAATATAAGAGTTTTTTTAATTAAAAGCGTATTACAATATAAACGTAAGTCTGAAAGTTTTATATGAAAACTCGAGTTTTATTTGTAATACTTGCCATAAGTTTTTTGATATTTCCTCTATATGATGCAGCTTGCCAGGATAGTATAAGAAGTAATCTTGGTGGAGAAGATGTAAAAGTTGTTACTGCAGGATTTTATGCCTATAAAGGTTATCATGAAATTTCTGAAAGTGGCAAGAAAAGTGGATATGGATATGATTTCTTTACCAAGGTTTCCAGATATGCAAACATCAATTTTCAGTATGAAGGTTATGACAAAAGCTGGAATGAAATGTTTGAGATGCTGGAGTCCGGTGAGATAGATGTCCTTTCTTCCATATTGAAGACGGATGAGCGTCTCATGAAGTATGAGTTTTCTCTTCCTATTGGTTCCAGTGCTATAAGTATAAATACGAGACTTGACGAAACAAGGTTTATTCCTGGTGATTATTCCACTTATCAGAATATGACTGTAGGTATTATAAATGGAAGCATTGCACAGGAAAAGTTCATAGACTTTGCTGCAAAAAATAAGTTTAGCTATAAGATCATCAACTTTGATACAGATCAGGAGCTTACAGATGCACTGAATACTGGAAAAGTTGACACAGTGTGTTGTATTACTATTCGTAAGCATTTTAATGAGCTTATTCTCAGTGAATTTGATACCGAAAACTTTTATGTCATCGCAAAGAAAGGTAGCAGGGAAATAATAGATGAAATAAACTATGCTATAAAGCAGATGGACTTGATGGAAGGCGACTGGAAAAGTGAGCTTTATTATAAGAACTATCTCAAAGGCAATAGAGATAAAATTATATTTACAGAAAAGGAACAGGCGTTTATTGCTGAACATTCTGGAGGAAACAAAAAGCTTATAGTTGCTGTCGATACAAACTGGGCTCCATTTAGCTTCCTGAAAGATGGGGTGTACACAGGAATTATTCCAACGTATGTTGATTCTGTGATGAAGAAATGCGGTATTGACTATGAATTTTATTATAGGGATGAGATAATTGTCTCCGACAAAGTTCTTGATGACAGAACACCTAAGATATATTTTTGCTATAGCATGGATGTGGACAATGCAAATTATAGTGGTCTCATATCATCTCCTCCAATGCTTAGTGTTGGGGCTTCGTATATTGTCCGTAAAGATTGTGCCGAAGTAAAGACTGTAGCTTTATGTAATACGACTCCATATCTTAACAGTCTTGTAAAAATTGATGACAGCATAAAAATAATTGAGTGCAATAATACAGATGATGCTGTAAGATCTGTTGTAAAAAAAGATGCGGACGCTGCTGTTGTTTATTCGTATGACGGTGAAAGAGCTGTAAATAATGACAAGTCAGGATTACTTATAGTAAGGTCTATTTCCAATCTGAATCTAGAAGTAAGTGCTGTAATACTTGCTGAAGATGACCATACTCTCATGGGAATCGTATCCAAATGCATTAACCAAATGGATCCTCTTGAGGTAGATGCCATTGTATCAAGTAACGTAACTTATAATGTGATGGAGTTTACATTAAGAGACCTTATTGTTCTTCATCCCGTACTCTTCTTTAGCGTTGTGGGACTTATAATGTTCATCATAATAATATTCATCATTTATTATAGTATGCAGAGAACAGCCCGCAAAGTTAACTATGAAAAATCCAAGTCTGTCAGCCTGATCAAGGCTCTATCCATAGAGTATATTTCGTTGTGGAAAGTAGATGGCAGTAGAGGAAGGATGGAACTTATTGAAGTAAAGTCTAATTCTCTTATCCAAAGTATTGGTACAATAAATGAAGCAGACAGAGATTATGACTTTACCATGGGGCAATATATAAGTCAGTTTGTTGATCCTAAAGATCAGGATAGGGTATTCAAGGAAACATGGCTCAATAATGTAATAAATGTGATGTCTTCCCAAAATCTGTACACGGTAACATATCTTGTAATCGATAATGCAGGTAAAGAGACTTATCAGCAGATAATTTATGCAAAGGTAGGTTACTCTGGAAACAGACTGATATTTGCCATGGCATTTAGAGATGTAGACGCCACTGTACGTGAACAGCAGAAGCAGCAGATTATGCTGGAAAAGGCACTGGAAGAAGCAAGAAAAGCAAGTGTAGCCAAAAGTAAATTCCTTTTTAGTATGTCGCATGATATCCGTACACCAATGAATGCAATATTAGGATATGCAGAACTTTTGAAAGAGCATCCTGAAAATACAAGCGATTGTGATCGTTATGTAGATAATATATATACATCAGGTAAATATCTGCTGGACCTTATAAATAATGTCCTTGAGACTGCACGTATAGAAAGCGGAAAGGCTACGATTGATGAATCGATAGGGAATTATTTGCAACAGTTTAAGCAGATAATTACTATCTTTGAGCCGGAACTTGATCGAAAGCGAATCGGACATGAAGTAAATACATCCATTGAGCATGAATATGTTTATTATGATCACACAAAGGTAGGGCAGATACTGTTGAATGTTATCAGCAATGCTGTCAAATATACACCTAATGGTGGAAAAATAAAACTTGATCTCAGTGAATATAAATGTGATAGGCAAGGCTATGTTCTCTTTAGGGTTATTGTAGAAGATACAGGAATAGGAATATCAGAAGAATTCTTACCTCATGTATTTGAAGATTTTTCCCGTGAAAAATCTGTTACGGACAATAAAATTGTCGGTACAGGATTAGGTCTTGGTATTGTCAAAAAACTTGTGGAACTTATGAATGGCAGCATAAATATTACAAGTGTCCAGGGACAGGGGACAAAAGTTGTTATAGAAATGCCGCTGAGAATTGGTGAACGTCCAGAGTTTACGTCATCAGATAATCTGGTGGAAAATTGCGATGTACTTAGAGGACGTCGCATTCTTCTTGCAGAAGATAACGAGCTAAATACGGAGATAGCTGTCATCCTGCTTACTGAGATGGGAGCTGAGGTAGAACATGCGGAAGATGGCATTGTCTGCATAGATAAGTTGACCAGTAATCCTAAAGATTATTACGATCTGATTCTTATGGATATACAGATGCCGAATATGGACGGACTAAAGGCAACAAGAGAAATCAGAATGCTGGATGATAAGGTTAAAGCCAGCATTCCAATTATTGCAATGACTGCCAATGCCTTTGAAGAAGACAAGCAAAACTCTCTTGCTGCAGGTATGAACGGCCATATCGCAAAGCCGATTCAAAGACAGGAGTTTATAAAGCTACTTACTGATATCTTTGCTGATAATGAAATCACTAAATAGTGCAGTTCCTCCAGATATGACTTTGGAATAGCAGAATAAAGCTGCTCTGTTGCCACAGAAATGTTCCAGACTGAAATACATCTTATGGTCAGATCCAATTTTTTTCCATGGTTGATTTTCCAGTTGATAATAGAAAGATGCTGTATCCTTCATATTTTCAAAATCACAGTCAGCCTTGAATCTTATGACAGGACATTCAGTGTGGATTTTCTCTATGACATGTTCGTTATTGTCAGCTGTTCCAAGAAAACCGTTTTCTGTTCCTTCCTTTCCATTAGCTTGCAATGTCTTATGGGCCATTATTATATCATAGCCAGTATCTTCAGGACACTTGGTAAGTCCTATGTATCCATAGACGCTTTGGAGTATACATAGCCCTGCAGTATCTCCTTTATTCAAGCGTGAGCCATCTACTGTAACGGATATGCTGCATCCTGGATAAGGGAGCCGCTGTGTCAAGGTGTTTTTTGCCTGCAGTACGGAAGAATCAGTTCTTCCTGTAGTTATGCTGAACGAGCCGTTTCCATAGTAATACAAGGACTTATCAGGATTGTGGTTAAATTGCCATGCAGTTTTTAAGGACTCTGCTGTAAAGTTATCATCTGAAATAAGATTATTCCATCTGTCTTCATTAAGATTGCCTTTTACTTCAAAGCTTTCTGGCATCTTGCCATCTATACCAAAGACAGGAAAGTCATTTTCAAATTTGACAGGAATCAGGAAAGGTATACGGCCTACTGCACCTCTGTCCTGGAACATAATTGCATAGTAGTCACCTTCTGGGGTATCAACTATAGGGCCTTGTGCTATTCCTTGGTTACAGAATCCCATGTCATCATCAAATATGATTTTGCCATTGAAGTCTCCTGTAAGACTGTCGGATACAAAGCAGGATTCAACTCTGCGCCATCTGTCATTGAGAGAATGTATGACAAAGACATAGTATTTATTGTTTATCTTATAAATGTGACTTCCTTCGTATCCCAAGAAATGATTGTCCTTGGACTCAAAAAGTATTCGGTCAAGCCCGCCTTTTTCTGGACCTGTCAGATCCTTATTCAGCTCTGTAATGCGTATCCTGCTGTTGGAATATACTATATATACCTTGTCATCATCAAAGAGTAGGGAAGGATCATGGTAGAAGCCTTCAATCTCCTGCTTTTTCCATGGGCCCAAGACAGAAGAAGATGTAAAGAGATATGTTTTGTGAGTATCGTTGGCTACAAAGCATATATAAAATGTATTTCTGTGGTATCTAAGACTTGCTGCCCACATTCCGCAGGAATATGCATTCAGGTTATTGTCTAGATTCTCTCTGTCGGTGTCTTCCAGTTTGTCATACACGTATGTGCAGTGGGACCAGTTCATCAGGTCCTTGGAACAGAGTATCTGGCATCCTGGGAAAAAATGCATGGTAGTACTTATCATGTAATATGTATCATCAACGCGGATGACGTCCGGATCCGGAAAGTCTAAAGGAATTATTGGGTTATCATCATATTTTATATTCATGGTGATATTATAAGACATACACAATTATTGTTCTAGAAGAGGAAACTTGTAACAAAAGCAAGTTTTGTAACAAAACTCTGTTTTGTTATAAGAGCGAGTTTTGTTATTTATCGACACATGTCCATTATAATGATATAATTGCAAAAAATAGAGGACTATAAATGGATAGAAGACAACATAAAACTCGAAAAGCCATAATGCAGGCTTTCTTTGAGCTACTTATAACCAAGCGCTATTCTGATATTTCTATTCAGGACATAATTGATAAAGCTGATATAGGGCGCAGTACCTTCTATACGCATTTTAAGGCCAAGGATGATTTACTGGGGTATATATGTTCTGGGATCTTTGAGCATATAACTAATGAACATCTATCCTGTGAGTCAAGTCATGATTTTTCTGGAATAAACACATTGTCATGTAAACTGACTCATCTTTTGTATCACCTAAAGGATGACGAAAAACTCATAAAAAGTATACTGGCTACAGATTCCAAAGACATATTTATAAACAGTCTTAAAGCGTTTCTTACAACTTTGTTTGAAGAATCTGAAGTTAATGATTCTGATATACCTAGAAGTTATGTAATCCATAAGAGGGTATGCTGTTTCTCAGAGACCATAGTGTGGTATTTTGGGGAAGGAAATAATTATACTCCTGAGCAGATGGTCGAGTTTTATCTCAAGTCTTCTCTCATCTGATTTAGTACCTTGTAAAGAAATAATATTTGACAAATAGAATATTTGATCTTATCATGTAAGCTATATTTTAAAGGATTGTTACTGGTTATTCAGGCAAAACCTTGCTGTATCTCTGCTAATTAGGCAGGGAGAGCTTGGTTTTGCTTTTTTTTGGAGGATATATGAAAAAAATTCTTGGAGTCCTTACAGTGGGATTATTATTTAGCTTTGGTGCTTGGGCGCAAACTGCGGACCCGCTTTTACGAATAACCAAGCAGGGCCAGGTACAGGGATATGCCGACGAGTCTAATGGAGTATATGTCTGGAAAGGTGTACCTTATGCCGAGAGTCCTGTAGGGGATTTAAGATTCAAGGAGCCAAAAGATGCTGTTAAATATGATGGTATTCTTGATGCGACAAAGCCTGGTAACATGAGTATCCAGCTTTCTGGTAATGATATTATAGGAAGCGAAGATTGTCTGAATCTTGATATTTATAGACCTGCAACAGAAAGCTCAAATCTTCCTGTTGTTGTGTATATTCATGGTGGAAACAATCAGACAGGTCATTCAGGAGAAATAAGCGGTCTTACTCTTGCAAGAGAAGCTGACTGTGTATATGTTTCCCTTAACTACCGTCTTGGAGCTTTGGGATTTAACTGTCTTCCTGCATTAAAGACAGGAAACAAGGCTGAAGACAGTGGTAACTATGCCCTTCTTGATATTGCAAAAGCATTGGATTGGATTAAGGAAAATGCAGAAACATTTGGAGCAGATGGCAATAACATTACTGTAACAGGTTTCAGTGCAGGTGGTCGTGATGTAATGGCTATGCTTATTTCACCAATATTTAAGGGAAAGTTCCAGAAGGCAATTTCTTATTCAGGTGGTATGACTGTAGCTGACGTTGCAGATAGTCAGAAAGTATTTGCTAAGGCTATAGCTCCTCTTGTTGTAGAAGATGGAATCAAAAATACAGAGAATGAGGCCTATACATGGCTTCTTTCTACAGGTGCAGACGTAAAGGACTATCTCTATAATGTAGACGCTGCAAGACTTGCTCGACTTATGGGTAATGCAGGAATCCGCATGAGTGTATTCCCTCATCTTTTTGCAGATGGATATGTAATTCCAAAGAAGGGATTTGATAATCCAAAGTATAACAATGTACCTCTTATCATGCTTACAGGAACAACTGAATTCAGCTTCTTTAACATGGGTGGTGCTGTTTATGGTCCTTTCCTTGCAAATGGAAGTCTCTTCTCTGATCCAGTTCATATGGCAGAGTTCAACTGGGGAACCAATTATGGCAGCAAACTTTATGAGCTGTTCAATGCGGAAGAATCTGCACAGAAGATGAAGAAGTATAAGGGAAAAATATATACTTGTACAGTTAATGCCGGAGCTCAGGGTGAGTTTGCAAAGACTCTCGGGATGTTTGGTGCTTTCCATGGAATATTTGTTCCTATGATTGATTGGGAAAACAAAAACTACGAAGGTATGATTGGTAATGTGTTTGAGACAGAGGGTGGAAAAGAAATGTCTACAACATATGTCGCTTACATCAAGAACTTTATCCGTACAGGAGACCCTAACGGAAAGAATCTTCCTGAGTGGACAGTATGGACTAAGGATGTTAAGAAAAACAATACACTTTGGATTGATGCAGATTCTGCAAAAGCTGATATTCGCATGACTAATCGTCGCATTGTATATGAAGATGTTCTTAAAGAAATTGACAGTGATAATGCTATTGATTCTGAAATCAAGCAGGGAATCATCACAACATCTCTTAATGGTCGCTGGTTCTCATCTAAACTCGACAGTTACTATGGTAACAAGAATCTTTGGACTGTCGGATTTTAAGATAGAGTCTGGTAGAAGTTAGTACATACTGTCGTAGCAAAAAAAAGATTATATGACAATAGTATTATTGTCATATAATCTTAATATCAAAATACATGATTTATTGCATATTATTCTTGATTTTTGTATTTTTTTTTGTATTATAGATGATATGCAGATAATACTTAACCCAAAAAGTAATAGGCGATTTACCTACACAGACCGACTAGACGGTTATTTTGAACAATGGTTTAATGACCAGCAACTGGAAAATGGTTATCACAGATACGAAACCAGATATTTAAGTGGATTTTCTTTTATGGATAATCCATTGACTGAGTACGATGTGGATGTATATCCGTGGAAGTTTGCAGTCCAGAATAGTGCTGATACATTTGAATCTGCATTGTTAATCAACGAAAGGGCTTTCTATATCAGAAGTAGCAAAAAGTTTTCAGTCAACAATCTTGTTCCATCTCATAAAGTCAGTGAAGAAAACTCAAAAACAGGATTTGTAAGGAATTACTATAAACCTTTATATACGCAGGAATGGCAAAAAATAGAACTTGGACAATATACTTTTGTCAAGGATTATAAAGGTAATGCAATATGTTCATTTAATAATTTTGAGTATGATATAGTCGAAAAGGATGTTGTTATAACACCTTCCATAATAGATCAGATATTCTATGTTGTCATGGAAGATTCAGATTCGGCATGTGATATCCATAGCATTGAACTTTTGCAATCTGATGCTATGTCTGACAATAAAAAGATCATTGACGATTTTATGTTCAAATCTACAGTTACAACTGACAATACTATTTTTGACAAAGCAACTCTATGGTCTAAATATACGGCATGGCTATTAGTAACCAGTAATAAGAATACAAAATATCGTGGTATCTGGGCAGGCCTTCCGTGGTTTAGAGATAACTGGGGAAGGGATACGTTTATAAGTCTTTGTGGTACCCTTCTTGTTTCAGGTGATTTTGAAGAAGCAAAAAATGTTCTTATGGGATTTGCAGGATTCCAGGATCTTAATAAGTCCAGTACTTCCTATGGACGTATTCCCAATCGGTACAGAGATGAAGAAGATGTTATATATAATACGGTAGATGGCACATTATGGTTTATTCGTGGCATTTGGGAGTATGTCAATTACTCTGGAGATGAATCAATCTTGTGTCAGTTAAAGGATACAATAGAAATCGCACTTGATGCAGAATCTCTTAGAGTTGATGATAACGGTTTCATAACCCATGATGATGCAGACACATGGATGGATGCCCGTATAAAAGGAAATGAACCATGGAGTCCACGAGGTAACAGGGCAAATGATATTCAGTCACTATGGTTTACTGCGCTTCGTATTGGAGCCATCATTGAAGAGAGATATGGATCAACGGCAAAGGCTAAGACATATGACCTTCTTGCAGATAAGGTAAAAACTAACTTCCAGACTTTGTATTGGGATAGTGAGAACTACATTTTTGCAGATCATATTAACACAGATGATACAAAAGACTTTAAAATAAGACCAAATCAGCTTTTTGTTATCTACGTAACAAGCATACTTCCTCGTTCTGAAAAGAATTCTCTGCTATCCTATGAAGTATCTAAGGCTATAGTTGAAAACTGTCGTAGAGATCTTCTGAATCCTTTTGGATTGTTTTCTCTTGATAGTGGAAATAAAGCATTTCATCCTAAGCATGAGAATCCTGATCTGTATCATAAGGATGCTGCATATCATAACGGCACTATATGGGAATGGAATACCGGCGCATTTATATCTGATGAATGTATGCTTAATGGCTATCTAAGTGATCAGTCCAGTGCCATATTGCAGAATTATGCAAGGCTTATTCTTAAATACGGAAGTGCAGGTTCGTTGAGTGAGAACATTCACGCTCTTCCTGATTCTGATGGAAACCCTGTGTTATCCGGCACATTCAGTCAGTGCTGGAGTATGGCAGAGTTCAACAGAAACATTTATCAGGATATTCTCGGATTTGTTCCCTTGTTAACAGATAGATGTCTTCGACTTAATCCTTGCCTGCCAAAGGGAGTTGACCATATGAAAGGTAAATGTCTTTTTGGTAAGAATAGTTCCATCAATATTGATGTAAAGCGAAGTGAGGAAGGTTATATCTGTACTGTGTTTTGGGACGGAACAGAATCCTATAAAGAACTTTTTGTCAACGATACAAAGATTAGATGTGGTATTGAGTCTACAATCTGTATCAGGAAAAAACTTGTCGAACAGACTACAATGTTTGATTGCCCAGACATGTGGATTACAGATGCATTCCCTGAACTTGATCTTTGTCCAAAGGACAATGGTCCCTTGAGTAAACAAGATTATCTTGAAAAACTTATTTTATCTGGTGGAAGCTGGTAAAAATGCACAAAGCTCATGAACCTTAATGTAAAGGTGCATGAGCCTTGGAGTAATATCTTTGGAATAAAAATCTACTTGGATCTTCCTGAAAGGGCAAATTTTCTTGCCACATTGAGGACAAGCTTTACAGGCGGTGGAGTAAGAACTTTGTTTGCCTTTTTGAGCATATCTCGGATAGGGATACTCTGTGGACAATGTTTCTCGCATTTACCGCACTGGATACACTGACCTGGTAGTGAAGGATCTTTACGAAGCCCTACAACCTGCCCATACTCAGCTCTTGTCTTCCATGTTCCAGATATCTTTGTCTGATTGAGGTAGAAGAACGCACTTGGAATGTCAACACCTTTAGGACAAGGCATACAGTAAGCACAGCCTGTACAGCCAACAATGGTATTTTCGTTTATGGCGTTCTTTATTTCTGTTATCATGTCAAAGTCTGTCTGTGTAAACTCGCCAACTTTAACCTGTGATGCTATACGGGCATTTTCTTCCAGCATTTCCATGCTATTCATACCGGACAGTACGACAGTAACTTCCTTTTGGTCCCATAACCAGCGAAATGCCCATTCTGCCGGACTTCGCTTTGTAGGATTGTTGGCGATAGCTGTCAGTGCTTTTTGTGGAAGCATGTTTACAAGTTTACCACCTCTCAGTGGTTCCATGATGATTACAGGGATATTTTTGGCAGCAGCGGCCATGAGACCTTTTCTGCCAGCCTGGCTCACTTCATCCAGATAATTATATTGTATCTGGCAGAAATCCCAGTCATAGACATCAAGGATCTTGAGGAACATCTCTGTGTTGCCATGGAAGGAAAAACCTATCTGCTTAATCTGTCCCGAAGCTTTTTTCTCCTTGATCCAGTCTTCTATGCCAAGCTTTTTGATGTTTTCCCATCCTGCAATATCCGTAAACATATGCATAAGGTAGTAATCTATATGGTCCGTCTCAAGTCGTCGGAGTTCTTCTTCAAAAATCTTGTCTATCTGTTCCCTGTTACGTATCATGTACTGGGGAAGCTTTGTTGCAATTTTTACTTTATCTCTCAGTCCAGGGTTTCTTGTAAATATCTTTCCGAGGGTTTCCTCACTACCCCCATAGATATATGCAGTGTCAAAATAGTTTATACCTAGTTCTACTGCCCTGAGGACCTCTTTTTCAGTTTTTTCCAGGTCAATGATCCCGGCTTTTTTGCTGAATCTCATACATCCGTATCCAAGGATGCTTACATCGTTGCCATATTTGTCTTTCCTGTATTCCATAGTAATCCCTATATATTTAACCATTGAGTCTTACTTGTTATAAGCTAAGCTGTGTATGTCTGATGAAAACTCAAGAGCCTGGAAGTAATTATACTACATTTATTGCAAAATTCTATATTAGGACTTCAATTATTACTTATGAAAACACTATTTTGAGATATTTATATAAAAAAAAGCCCTGACAGAAGCTTTAGCTGTCAGGGTTCTTTTGTCATCTTGTCAACATTTCGTTAACAAACTCTATTGCATTGTTAACTGATGAAGATGAAGGATTATGGTGATATTCTCCCACAACTGTACTATTGCACCTCTGCGCAATATCCTTGATTTTTTTTGTACATTTATGGTTCTCTGATACTGCAGAATACATGAAAAACAACTTCTTTCTATCAATCAGATTGTCATCAAGAAACTGCAGGATATTCTTGTTGATCTGACCAAACCTTACGTCTGACAATACTCCTATCATGTCAAACTTAGCTAGATTTATCATCTTTGCCTTTGTGGAATCAATAAGTGTTACGTTACTTATCTGATCTGCTACTTGACTGGCTATCATCGATGACTTGTTGCCAAAACCTGAATTATAGATTACTGCCATATTCATTCGCATTCCCTCCCTGATTATTTAAACATAGCATAATCAGAAAATAAAGTCCTGAATTTTGACAACAAAAATGTCAAATTTGTTTAGTACAATACTATATGGATATACGGATTTATACTAAGAAACTTGTATTTTCTTCTGCAAATAGGGTACCTGCCCCTTGACTCGTTATCTATTAGATAGCTTATAGACAAGTCTGATGCTTCCGTGTTCTTTGATTTCTGTCTCGTTAAATCCAAGCTTCTTATATAGATACATAGCTTTTGTGTTGGTCTCATCACAGTCAAGATAGAGGTTATCGTACTTAGACATGTTTTCTTTGGCCATGTTGATTACAAGGCGTATTGTTTGTGTGCCGTAGCCCTTGTTCTCATTTTCGACAGGAAACATTATGCGCCATATCCATAATTCCCTGTCTTCGATGTCATCTTCCAGGAGCAAAAATCCAACGGGTGTGTCATCTTCATATATTGCATATGGAAAAACATCATTGTTATCCCGGTAGAGATAGCACTGGGCAAGGCTGACTGCATTAGGGGCTACAAAGGTTTCTCCTTCCGGCCTCCTGAAGTTTATTATCTGCTCAAAATTGTCTTCGGATATTTCTTTAAGTGTAATCATTGCTGTATTATACAGAAATGATTACAATATTGTTATAAAGTATTGCTTTAATGCTGCTGATGATTTTATTAATCACGACTTATAGTAATTGTTCCTGTAAGTCTTTCGCCTGCAATCCTTACATAGTACTTCCCAGGCTGTTTGCATTTTATATAAAACTCCCCGTCAGGAGTTAAGGAACTGTTTTGTGTGCATATAGGGGATTCTCTGTCCATGTAGATTTCCATTTCGTAATATCCTTTCTGAACGTCGACTTCAACCTTTATGTCTTCACCGCTGTCAAAATAGAAACTCTTTTCACAGGAAGAATTGAAACGGTCTGCTTTCATTATCCATCTGTTTTCGTCTACGGTATTAGTTACGGACCCGGCTGTTATATCAATGTTGCATGAAACCGTCAGAGTGATGACAAATAATAGTACAAATAATTTAGTTAAGTTTATCTTCATATTTAAGATTAAATCAAATTTTATCATATATTTCAAGATAGGGACTCATTTTGTTTGTTGACATAAATCATGTCTTTGAATATATTTAAGTCATAAGCGATGACGCTGCTTCTGTAACGGAGGCAGCGTCTTTTTTTTGCAGGGATTACAATGATTACACTTAATGACTATTTATACTCCGGAGATACAGTACTCAAAATTATCAAGTCTTATTCAAATGACCTGAAGGAATCTGCCATACAGGGGCATAATTCAATTGACCTTATCCATGCCAATTATCTGATTCAGATATCTGAACTTTTACAGCATAATGAGTTCCTTACAAGTCAGTCCCACAGGATACTTGAATTCTACAAGTACATGACTCGGGAGTACCCATACCTTGCATTTACGCTGAAAGGCAGGATAAAAAGTCTTATCCGTGCCGAAGAAAAGTTCAACGGATATATAGTCAACTATATAAGCGATTATTATTCTCATAACAAGGCATACCCGTCTGTGGCCCAGATAAAGGAAAAACTTAATGGCTTAAGGGATCTTATTGCATATAGGGTTGTCATATCTTTGCCTAAATGTAATCTTAGGCCTGGTGACAATAAGGATGTGAGGGAAGAAGAGATACTATATGAACTTGCAAATGTACTCCCGGAGATTCTCGAAGAAAATGGATTTACTGCAGAAATAAGTACAGTAGATGAAACAGAAAAGTCTCCGCTTTTGAAGGATTCTGTCAGCCCATATTATAAGGACTATATCCACAACACAAAGGAAATTGGCTATAAATCCCTGCATATTACGTTTTATGACAATGAGTCCAGAAGTAATGTGGAACTGCAGCTTAGGACAAAAGATATGGATGACTATGCAGAAATTGGACCGGCAAACCATCTGGGATACGAGAAACGCCAGGAAGCAGACCGTGCCAGAAGAAATATGATACCACAGGGAGAATGTATATTCTTTGATGATGCCTATGAGCGAGGCATACAGTTGCAGTCTCTTGATTTGAGCAAGGTTGATGTAAATATGTTTTCGGCAATAAACAATAGCCTTATAAATGATGGTTGCGGCCTATATAGGGGAAGGGTGATACTTCCTTTTGAGCATCTGTCAAAATTTCAGAATGGAAGAATAGACTGATATGTTTAAATTATACTTCAAAATTGAAAAAAATACTGAAATATCTATTGACTAGATAGGTTAATCAGGGTATATATATTATATAACCTATTAAGTAACTAGGTTTGATTTCAGAAATGGGAGAGTACTTATTCATGAAGTTTTATTTTGAAAAGCTTGTACGTGAAAATTTTAGAAATGGAGTCATGTGCCTCTAGTTATCTTCATATTTAACAGCATTTTATAAGAAAAACTATATTTTTGAGAGGCATATATTATGAGTACAAATAAATTACATTTTGAAACATTACAGCTCCATGTAGGACAGGAACAGGCTGATCCAACTTCTGATTCAAGAGCAGTTCCTATTTATCAGACAACATCTTATGTTTTCCATAATTCAAAGCATGCTGCTGACAGATTTGGCCTTGCAGACAGCGGAAATATTTATGGACGACTGACAAACTCTACACAGGATGTTTTTGAGCGTCGCATTGCAGCTTTGGAAGGTGGAGTTGCGGCTCTTGCTGTTGCGTCTGGAGCAGCTGCCATTACTTATACAATTCAGGCATTGGCTCAAGCTGGTGGACATATTGTTGCCCAGAAGACAATTTATGGTGGATCGTATAACTTACTTAAGCACACTTTAAGCAAGTTTGATATAGAAACAACATTTGTAAATGTTCATGACCTTAAAGAAGTTGAAGACGCAATAAAAGATAATACAAAGGCTCTGTATATCGAAACTTTGGGTAACCCAAATTCTGATATTCCTGATATTGATGCTTTGGCAGAGATTGCTCATAAGCATGATATCCCTCTTGTAATTGACAATACTTTTGGAACTCCATATTTTATCCGTCCTTTGGAACATGGTGCAGATATTGTTGTTCATTCTGCCACAAAGTTTATCGGTGGTCATGGAACTTCTTTGGGTGGTATCATCATAGATGGGGGTAAGTTCAACTGGAAGAATGGAAAATTCCCTGCTGTAGCTGATCCTAATCCAAGCTATCATGGGGTAAGTTTCCCTGATGCAGTTGGTCCTGCAGCTTTTGTAACTTATATTCGTGCCATTCTCTTGCGTGATGAAGGAGCTTGTATTTCTCCATTCAATGCCTGGGTCCTTTTGCAGGGTACTGAAACTTTGAGTTTGCGTCTTGACCGTCATGCTGAGAATGCCAAGAAAGTTATTGAGTTCCTCTCTAAGCATCCAAAGGTAGAGAAAGTAAATCATCCTTCCCTGCCAGAGCATCCTGACCATGCCCTTTATGAAAAGTACTTCCCTAATGGAGGAGCTTCTATCTTTACCTTTAATATAAAGGGAGGAAAAGAGGAAGCATGGAAGTTTATTGATAATCTTAAGATTTTCAGTCTGCTGGCTAATGTAGCTGACGTTAAGTCTCTTGTCATTCATCCAGCAAGTACGACTCACTCTGAATTGAATGATGAAGAACTGGTAGAACAGCAGATTTATCAGAATACAATCAGGCTTTCTATTGGTACAGAGCATTATGAAGACATCATTGCTGACCTAAGCCAGGCTTTTGATGCTATCTAAGTAAAGACTACTCAATAATAAGGAAACTATATATCATGTTGGACCCCATGAAAAGGTCCATCAAAAAATGAACTTACAGGCACCACCTGGATGAAATACATTCAGGTGGTGTTTTTTTATGCTCAAATCTCAAAAAAATTGATTTTTGCACATCACTGTCGCTATTTTTCCCAATCAAGTACAGTTATAAATTAGTCTGATTCCTAGCTAGGAACTGGTTTAAATCCTAACTAGGAACTGGTTTAAATCCTAACTAGGAATTAGGGACTGGTGTCGTTGTATAGGGAGAATGCTTAATGATTTGACGGGAAGTTTTTTCTGGACTGTAAAAATGAGTAAAGTTATGTTATATTTGAGGTTACTGAAATAGATGGAGGTTGCCTCAATGATAGTTTCTACAAGAGGAAGATATGCACTGAGAGTTATGATCGATATTGCTGAGCACCAGGAGTGTGATGGTTACATTGCACTTAAAAGTGTAGCAGAACGGCAGAATATCAGTCAGAAATATATAGAATCTATTATGACAATGCTTTCTAAGGCTGGATTTTTAGATGCGATTCATGGAAAAGGAGGTGGATATCGATTGAATCGTGAACCAAGTCAATACTCTGTAAGGGAAATACTTGAACTTACAGAAGGAGGGTTGGCACCTGTTGCTTGTCTTGAATGCAACGCTGAGAAATGTGACCGTGCGAAAGACTGTAGGACGTTGTCTATGTGGAAGGATCTTTATAAGACTACATTGGATTTCTTTGAGAAGTACACAATCAAGGATCTTATGAAAAAGGGTACAGTATAAAAAAATAGTATAATACCTATTGACTTAGTAGGGATAAGGTTGTATAACTTTATATATACCTACTGAATGAATGGGTAAGAACTAATAATATATCAGAGGAGTTAAGTTATGGCAAGAATCTTTACATCTGTGGACCAGCTTATTGGTCATACACCTTTATTAGAGTTATCAAATATAGAAAAAGAATTTAATCTGGAAGCAAAACTTTATGCAAAGTTGGAGTACTTTAATCCAGCAGGTTCTGTAAAAGACCGTGTTGCAAAAAAAATGATAGATGATGCAGAAAAAACTGGAAAACTAAAGGCTGGTTCTGTAATCATTGAACCTACATCCGGAAATACTGGAATTGGATTGGCCAGTGTTGCTACAGCCCGTGGCTATAGAATTATAATTGTAATGCCTGAGACAATGTCTATTGAGCGTCGCCAGATCTTGAAAGCATATGGAGCTGAGCTTGTTCTTACAGAAGGTGCTAAAGGTATGAAAGGTGCCATTGCAAAAGCTGAGGAACTTGCAAAAGAAATTCCAGACTCATTTATTCCTGGTCAGTTTGTAAATCCTTCTAACCCTCAGGCTCATATTGAAACAACAGGACCTGAGATTTGGGAAGATACAGATGGTAAAGTTGACTGGTTTGTTGCAGGTGTTGGAACAGGTGGAACTGTAACAGGTGTTGGAAAATTCCTAAAGTCAAAGAACTCTGAAATTAAAGTTGCTGCAATTGAACCTGATACTTCTCCTGTGCTTTCTACAGGAAATGCAGGACCTCACAAGATTCAGGGTATTGGTGCTGGTTTTATTCCTGATGTATTGGATACAAAAATTTATGATGAGATTGTCAGAGTAGCTGATGCAGATGCTTTTGCTACTGGAAAATTGATTGGTAAGAAAGAAGGTGTATTGGTTGGTATTTCATCTGGTGCTGCTCTTTGGGCTGCAATTGAAATTGCAAAGCGCCCTGAGAACAAGGGAAAGAACATTGTAGTTCTTCTTCCAGATACTGGAGACCGATATTTGTCAACAGCATTGTTCAGTGATTAGTATTTAAAGGGTAGTGAAATGTTAAAGATTTCCACTAGGGGTCAGTATGCCCTTTTAGTGATGACAAGTCTTGCCGAACAGGATCCTGCTAAATATACTCCATTAAAGATTTTGTCTCATAGGCACAATCTTTCTACAAAGTATTTGGAACAGATTCTGATTCAGTTGAGTAAGGCCGGACTTGTTGTTGGCGTAAGAGGAAGTAATGGTGGATACAAATTAACAAAAGAGCCGTCTGAATATTCTGTCAGAGAAATACTACGTTCTACGGAGGGAGAGATAACAGTTCGTTCAAATGAGGATGGAAGAACTGTGTCGAATGTAGGAAACGATTTCTTCTGGAAAGATTTTGATACAAAACTTAATGGATATCTAGATAGTGTAAGCCTCCAGCTTCTTGTAGAGAAAAACAAGGAATTTGTAGGATTTGATTATTTTATTTAAATCCATATAATGATGCGATAAAATCCCAAAGCTCTATAGATGAGTTTTGGGATTTTTTTTTATTTTATTTATATAACCTATTGACTAAGTAGGATATAAAAGCTAATGTGTAAATACCTATTAGTATAGTAGGTAAGAGAAAAACTTTTTATCGGAGGTAAATATGAAAAAGTCTTTTTTTACAAAAATCAGCGTTGCTGTAGGTTTAATTTCTATGTTGGGAGCTTTTTCTGGTTGTGCTAAAAAAGAAGCCTCTAGTAAAAAAGTTACATTGACCAATGTGTCTTATGATCCAACTCGTGAACTTTATCAAGATTATAACCAGGCTTTTGCAAGTTACTACAAAGCTAAAACTGGAGTTGATGTTGAGATATTCCAGAGCCATGGTGGTTCTGGAAAGCAGGCTCTTGAGGTTGCAAATGGAAATGATGCAGATGTGGTAACTCTTGCTCTGGAATGGGATGTACAGGCTATTGCAGATGCTGGTCGTATTACAGATAAAAACTGGGTTAATAAGTTTCCTTTGGAGTCATCCCCTTACACATCGACAATAGTATTTCTTGTGCGTAAAGGTAATCCTAAGGATATAAAGGACTGGGATGATATAGTAAAACCAGGAATAGGGGTAATCACACCAAATCCAAAGACATCTGGCGGAGCTCGTTGGAATTATTTAGCTGCATGGGCTTATGCTGAAAAGAATGACCTGGATGCTAAAGATTTTATAAAGAAGCTCTACAGCAATGTTGTTGTTCTTGATTCTGGAGCTCGTGGTGCAACAAATAGTTTTGTGCAGAACAAACAGGGTGATGTTCTCCTGGCATGGGAAAATGAAGCTTTTCTTTCTATCGCAGAAGATCCAGATGGATATGAAATCATTACTCCAAGTATTTCGATTCTTGCACAACCAAGTGTAGCTATTGTTGATGAAGTTGTTGATTTGAGGAATACTCGTGAAGTAGCAACTGAATATTTGAATTATCTTTATTCAGATGAGGCACAGAGAATTGAGGGAAAGAATTATTACAGACCTTCAAATCCTGAAATACTGAAAGAGTTTGCTGCCATATTTGATCTGGATGTAAAACTTGTAACGATAAATGATTTTGGTGGTTGGTCAAAAGCTCAAAAAGAACATTTTGCGGATGGTGGAATTTTTGACCAGATTTATGAAAAGAAATAAAAAATAGCAAGGGAGAAAGAGCGATGAAAAAACATAATGGAAGAGTGATTCCGGGGTTTGGGGTTTCGATGGGCGTAACAATCACTATTTTGAGTCTTGTGGTTTTGATTCCTCTTGCTTCTCTTGTTATTTATACATCTACACTTTCGTTTGCAGAATTTGTAGAAACTGTGACTCGCCCAAGAGTCTTGTACAGCTTTTGGGTGAGCTTTATTACAGCTCTTGTAGCAACTCTCGTAAATGCTGTGATGGGTGTTGTAATTGCGTGGGTTCTTGTACGATATGACTTTCCTGGCAAAAAGATTATGGATGGTATTATTGAACTTCCGTTTGCTTTGCCAACAGCAGTTGCAGGTATAGCTTTAACATCTCTGACAACAGATCAGGGAATATTGGGCAAATTCTTTGGACATTTTGGAATTAAAATAGCATATACGAAACTTGGTATCATATTTGCCTTGATTTTTGTTGGTATTCCATTCGTTGTTCGCTCTGTACAGCCTGTACTAGAAAAGTTTGAAGGTACCTACGAAGAAGCCGCCAGCGTAATGGGTGCAAGTCGTTCTGTAATATTTCGAAAAGTTATTTTTCCTGAACTAAAACCGGCGTTATTTACAGGTGCAGGTCTTGCCTTCGGAAGATGTATAGGCGAGTATGGTAGCGTTGTATTTATTGCAGGAAATACTCCTTTTGAAACAGAGATAACACCTTTGATTATTATGAGTGAGCTTCAGGCTTTTGAATATTCAAAAGCAACTTCCATAGCTCTTGTAATGTTAGGATTCTCGTTTTTGATTTTATTCACAGTGAATCTTATACAAGCACATAATATGAAAATTCTCGAGGGTAGGAGAGGGTAAGAGAATGAATAAAAGTTCTGAGACAAAAGAAAACAAATTTGTAAAAATTTTACTTATCACAATAAGTGTAATTTTCTTGACGGTTATGCTGATTTTTCCACTTGCATCTGTGATAGTCAACTCTTTGCACAAAGGATGGAAGTTTTATATAAATTCTATAAATGATGTTTATACAAAAAAAGCTTTATCTTTGACAATACAAGCTACATTATGGGCTTTGGTCATAAATACAATCTTTGGACTTTTTGCTGCATGGACAGTTACGAAGTTTCATTTTAAAGGTAAGAAAGTTTTGACAACGCTGATAGATCTTCCTGTAACTGTAAGTCCAATAATTGCCGGTTTGATCTTTATCTTGATTTTTGGTAGGCAGAGTCCTATATATCCTGTGCTGATGGGCATGCATCTTAAAGTTGTTTTTGCTGTTCCAGGAATTATCCTTGCAACAGTATTTGTTACATTTCCCTTTGTAAGCCGTGAGCTCATACCTGTCTTGAATACGCAGGGAACCGATGAAGAGGAAGCTGCTGCTTTGATGGGAGCAAATTTCATCACTATCTTTACTAAGATTACGTTTCCACATATCAAGTGGGCATTTTTATATGGAATAGTTTTGTGCACAGCAAGAGCTATGGGGGAATTTGGGGCTGTAAGTGTCTTGAGCGGCCATATCAGAGGAAAGACAAATACACTTCCATTGCATGTAGAAATCCTGTTCAATGAATTTCACTATTATGAAGCTTTTGCGGTAAGTTCGATTCTTGTAATGATGGCAGTAATCGTATTGATAATCAGAAGTATAGTAGAACATTTTGGAAATAAAGCAGAAAGCTGATCGAGGTAAAATATGTACGTTGAGCTAAAAAATATAAACAAGAATTATGGTAACTTCAAGGCTTCTGATAATGTGAACTTTGGAATTGAAAAAGGAAAATTAGTAGCATTGTTAGGACCATCTGGATCTGGTAAGACTACAATTCTGCGCATGATTGCTGGTCTTGAAAAGCAGGATTCCGGAGATATCCTTATAGATGGAAATGTCGTAAATGATATCCATCCATCTCAGAGAGGAATTGGATTTGTATTTCAGAGCTATGCATTATTTCGCTATATGACAGTAGAGCAGAATATTGCATTTGGTCTTAATGTAAAAAAGCAGGATAAAGAATATACACGGCGTCGAGTAGCTGAATTAATTGAACTTGTAGGGCTTAAAGGCATGGAGAAACGATATCCTAGTCAGCTTAGTGGTGGCCAGAGGCAACGTGTTGCTTTTGCCCGTGCTATTGCTCCAAATCCCCAGCTCCTGCTTTTGGATGAGCCGTTTGCTGCGATTGATGCGAAGGTCCGTAAAGAACTTAGAACATGGCTTAGGGAAATGATATCAAAGCTTGGCATTACTTCTATTTTTGTTACTCATGATCAGGAAGAGGCTATTGAAGTAAGTGATGAAATAATAGTTACTAACAAAGGTAGAATAGAACAAGTTGGTTCTCCGATAGAGATTTATAAGAATCCTCAAACTCCTTTTACAGCACAGTTTTTTGCTCAAGCTTCTTATCTGAATGATTACAGGAACTTTAAAAGCTTTGAATATATAGATGATTTTGATAAAGCTTTTGTTCGACCGGAATTTGTACGTGTTACAAAGAGTGATCATATTGAGAAGTTTCCGGTTTCTGTCAGTTCTGGAATCATAAGAACAATACTTTTTAAGGGGACTTATACAGAGCTTACAGTAGAAGTCAATGGGGAAAAGATCGTTGCAACTCGACGGATTGAATCTAGACCTGTCAAAGTTGGTGAAAAAGTAAATGTACTATTATATAAAGTATTTTTGATAAAAGGTGAAAAGCTGATTCAGCTGGAAAATGAATTGCTGAAAGAAGATGTTACTATTGTTTGATGAGAGATGTATGAAGATAGAAAAAATAAGTACGGATATATTGATTATTGGAGGTGGAACTGCAGGCTGTTATAGTGCAATAAAACTTGCAGAATCCAATCCTTCTCTAAAAATTACTATTGCTGAAAAAGCAAATATCAAAAGAAGTGGATGTCTTGCAGCGGGAGTCAATGCGCTAAATGCTTATATTTCTGAGGGTCATGTTCCTCAAGATTATGTAGATTACGCAAGTAATGATGCAAAAGGTATCGTACGTAATGATTTGCTTTTGAGTATGAGTAAGCACTTGAATGATGTAACGCATGATCTCGAGAAAAGAGGTCTTGTAATACTGAAAAATGCAGACGGAAAGTATATTACTCGTGGATGGCGAAATCTAAAAATCAACGGAGAAAATATAAAGCTGATCCTTGCTGACGGTGTAAAGCAACATAAAAATATTCAGGTCATTAATCATATTAATATAACTGATTTAAAGTATAATACTGTTTCAGATACAAAAGCAGTGTATGGCGCATATGGGTTCAGTGTTAATGATGAGATTTTTTATGACTTTTCTGCAAAGGTTGTTCTCATTGCAACAGGTGGTGCTTCTGGTTTATACAAACCTAATAATCCTGGGTTCAGTCGCCATAAGATGTGGTATCCTCCGTTTAATACAGGCGCTGGATATGCTATGGGAATCCTTGCCGGTGCAGAAATGACCACATTTGAAATGAGATTCATTGCATTGCGCTGTAAGGATACAATTGCTCCTACTGGAACAATTGCACAGGGAGTCCATGCAAAGCAGCTTAATTCTCTTAATCAGGTTTATGAAACTGAATATGGACTTCGTACAAGCGAACGTTGTTATGGAACTGTAGAAGAAAACAGAAAGGGCCATGGACCTTGCTATCTGGGAACCGCAGGTATAACTGCAGAGCAGGAGCAGGATTTATATAAAGCTTATCTGAATATGGCTCCAAGTCAGACCTTAAAGTGGATTGAAGATGGGAAAGGTCCTGCTGAAAATAATGTAGAAATCGAAGGTACGGAACCTTATATTGTTGGTGGGCATACAGCCAGCGGCTTTTGGATTGATGACAATCGTCGTACAACATTGAGAGGATTGTTTGCGGCAGGAGATGTAGCAGGTGGAGCTCCTCAGAAATATGTAACAGGAGCATTAGCAGAAGCTGAAATTGCCGCAGAAGGAATTCTTGAATTCCTGAAGGAAAATTCTACATACACCGAAACTATACAGGAAGAAAAGGATACTGAGGTGTTTGAATCCTACAAGAGATATCTTTCAAACAGCAAAACAGAGCTTTCTATTGAACAGCTAGAAGAAGCCATGCAGAAAATTATGGATGAATATGCCGGTGGTATCAAGACAGATTATATCTATAATGAAGAGCGACTTAAGATTGCTAAATTAAAGATTCAAGAATTACAGGCTATTCTTTTGACTTTATCTGCGGATGATATGGATGATCTTCTGAGAATATATGAAATTCGTGAACGTCTTATTGTATGCCAAGTTCTTATTGAGCATCTCCTGGCAAGAAAAGAAACTCGCTGGCATAGCTTTGGAGAGAATGCAGATTATCCTAAGGAAGATGATAAGTTTAGAAAATATGTGAACTCAGTAATGGATGAAAACGGAAACGTAGAAATTATTTTCAGGGAGCTTCAGTAGAATGAGTATAAAAATCGATGAAAATAGATGTGTTGGATGTGGAGCGTGTGTTGAAGTTTGTCCTGGAAACCTTATAAAGCTAAGCCATGAGAAAAAAACAGTAATTAAACATATACGTGATTGTTGGGGCTGTACCAGCTGTATAAAAGAATGTCCTAAGGTTGCAATCAAGTTTTTCCTTGGTGCTGATATTGGCGGAAAAGGGAGTACAATGACTGTAAAAAGTACTGAAGATAGTTCCTTATGGACGATAGAGAAATATGACGGTACACATGTTGAAATCATGATCAATAAAAAAGAATCAAATAAATACTAATATTATAAAATAAAGACAAAGATATGTATTTCTAACTTGATGCAGGTAAATGCCATCTCCTGCATCAAGTGACACGATTTATCTATAAATAATATCTTATACCTATTGACTTAGTAGGATATTACTTGTATATTACCTATATAAATAGTAGGTAAGAAAAGGAGAAATACATATGTCAGACTTATCACATCTTGATGAACTGGAAGCTGAAGCAATTTATATTATCCGTGAAGTTGCAGCTGAATGCGAAAAACCAGTTATGCTTTATTCTATAGGTAAAGACAGCTCAGTGATGCTTCATCTTGCATTAAAAGCTTTTTATCCGGAGAAACCTCCTTTTCCATTTTTGCACATTGATACAACATGGAAATTCAAGGAAATGATTAAATTCCGTGATCATGTTGCAGAAAAATATGGCCTTGACATGCTTGTTTATTCCAACGAGGAAGGTATAAAAAACGGGATAAATCCTTTTGACCATGGCTCGGCATATACAGATATCATGAAGACCCAGGCTCTAAAACAGGCTCTTACAAAATATGGTTTTACCGCAGCTTTTGGCGGAGGTCGTCGGGATGAAGAAAAATCACGTGCTAAGGAGCGTATATTTAGTTTCCGTAACAGTGCACAAGCTTGGGATCCAAAAAATCAGCGTCCCGAAATGTGGAAGCTTTACAATACCCAGATTCATAAAGGAGAAAGCATGCGTGTTTTTCCTCTGAGTAACTGGACTGAAAAAGATATATGGCAGTATATAAAGCGTGAGAATATAGAAATTGTAAGTCTTTATTTTGCAGATAAACGTCCTGTTGTAGAGCGTGATGGAAATATCATCATGGTTGATGATGACAGAATGAAGCTTTTGCCAGGAGAAAAGATTGAGAATAAGCTTGTTAGATTCCGTACGTTAGGATGTTATCCTCTTACAGGAGGGGTAGAGTCAAGTGCAAGCTCTTTGGACGAAATCATTGATGAAACTTTGAGTGCAGTAACTTCGGAACGTACAAGTCGTGTCATAGATAAGGACGGCGGTGCTGCCAGTATGGAAAAACGCAAGAGAGAAGGATATTTCTAATAAGGAGATTTACAAAAAATGAACGGATTATTAAAATTTATTACATGTGGTTCTGTTGATGATGGTAAATCAACTTTAATTGGACACATTCTTTATGATGCAAAACTATTGTATACAGATCAGGAAGAAGCTCTTGCGTTGGATTCGAAAGTAGGAAGCCGCGAAGGAAAAATAGACTATTCTTTACTTTTGGATGGTCTTATGGCAGAGCGAGAACAAGGAATCACTATCGATGTTGCTTATCGCTACTTTAATACAGAAAAACGTAGCTTTATTGTAGCAGATACTCCTGGACACGAAGAATATACCCGTAATATGGCTGTAGGTGCTAGCTTTGCTGATCTTGCAATAATTTTGGTAGATGCTAAGCAAGGTGTTCTTGTACAGACTCGTCGCCATAGTCGAATCTGTTCATTGATGGGAATCCGTCACTTTATTTTTGCAGTTAACAAAATGGACCTTGTAGGTTATAACGAAGAAAGATTTAATGAGGTCCAGTCTCAAATTCAGACAATAGTAGATGAACTCAAGTTGCCAAATGTACAGATTATTCCTGTAAGTGCTACTGAAGGTGACAACGTTACAAAACGCAGTGAAAATATCAAGTGGTATAACGGTCCGACAATTCTTAGCTATCTTGAGGACGTAAATATAGAAGAATCTCTTGAAGCAAAAACTTCTGAAAAAAGATTTTATATGCCTATTCAGAGAGTATGTCGTCCTAATCATGAGTTCCGAGGTTTTCAGGGACAAATTGAGGCTGGCGAAATTTCTGTGGGTGACGAAATTACAACTCTCCCAAGTGGTGAAAAGGCTAAAGTAAAAAAGATTATTGTTGGTTTTAATGAAGTAAAAACAGCTGTAAAAGGACAGGCTGTAAATATTTCTTTGGATAGAGAAGTAGATGTAAGCCGTGGTTGTGTATTTGAAATCAATGAAAACTTAAAGCTAACAAATTCTGTTACTGCTACACTTTTGTGGATGGATGATTCTAAGCTGGAAAATGGTAAAAACTTTTTTGTCAAGCTTGGAACAAAGCAGCTTCCTGCCATTGTTACATCAATAAAATATTCTGTAGATGTAAACAGCGGTGAACATAAGAAAGCAACTTCCCTGAGTAAAAATGAAATCGCAGTATGTGATATTTCCTTTAGTGATGCTATTGTTGCTGATGAGTTCAAGAACCATAAAGTACAGGGTGAACTTATCTTAATTGATCGTATCACAAATATGACAAGTGCCTGTGGTGTTGTTACGGAAGTTCATGCAAATGATGGAAGAATACATGCTGTGAATGTAGATAGAGAACATCGTGCCGGACTAAAAGGTCAGCGTTCAACTGTATTTGAGTTCCTTCTTGGTAAAAATGGAGTTACACAGGATTTTCTGCAGAAAGTTGAGAAACATCTTTACGAAGAATGCAGGCATACATATCTATATATTCCTGTAGTTGGGGAAGATTACAGTATAGTAGTTAACCATCTTGTTGAAGCAGGTCTTGTTGTATTACTTGCTTTGGATGAACATCTTGAGGTAAATGAAAAAATAAAGAACGAAAAGTTCTATGTATCAGGACTTCAGTCAAACCTTACTAGCGTGAATCTCGATGATGTTGTAGAACAGATTAAGAAAAAATCATCTCAAGACTCTTTGGGAGCTGATTTCTACTCAATATAGTGAATATATGATAAAATATATGGTGGAGTTTTTGAATGCATATTACTGTTGATTACACTCTTCTTTCTATTCCCTTTAAAGACGGTGGTAGCCTCGAAAATGTGCTTCAAAACTTTGCCAGCGAGAGTAAAGGCAGAAAACCACTATTTGTCAATGCAGTCTTCTTGGTGGAAGGCTACGAATATAGTCAGATGAAAGAAAGGATCTCTGCCTTTACTGATTCATTTTCTTTTATTAAGTATGGGAGAGCTATACTTGGAACTCAGGATCGAATCAGGGAATTTGTGAAATATCTTATTGAAGAGTATAAGATAAATTCCCTTTCTGAATACCTTTTTGTTGGTCACGGTACAAAGTATTCTGAAAACAAGCCATATACAGAACTTGAACGCTATTTCAAATATTTGGGCTTCTCTAATGTTAAGATTGCTGTTCTTCGGGGAGACTGTATTAATATTGATACGTTTATTGCCAGAATGAAAGGAGAAAATATAATGGCAAAGATAAAAATATATCCTCTTTTTATAAATACAGGAAAGCATGTAGAGAAGGATCTGGTAGATTTTTGTCAATTACTCAGAAACGCAGGTTTCGATGCTGATTATACTGGTTTTTGTCTTAGTAAAAATAAGAAATTCCAGGAATTATATCTTCAGAAGGCTTATATAGACAAATAAATATATTATTGATCATATAGAAATATTTTACTTTTATCTCAAATGTATTATAATGCACCTATGCGCATAAAGGTGTAAAGTATTATGCATTTATGCCCTATTATTTTTATGGCTTATTTTCCTATCTTTATAGAATTAAAAAAGTGTCTTGTTGTTGGCGGCGGAAAAGTTGCACTAAGAAAAATCCGTGTTTTAAAGAGTTTTGGTGCAGAAATAACAGTAGTTTCGCCTGTTTTTTGTGATGAATTAACGAGTATTGAAGGAATAATTCTCAAAACAAAGTATTTTGATGAAAGTGATTTGATTGGTCAGAATATGGCCTTTTGCGCTGTTGATGATATAGAAGTTAATGATAAAATCATACAAAAATGTAGGGAAAATCATATCCTAGTTAATTCTGCATTGGATGGAAAAATGGGAGATTTTGCATTTCCGTCAGTTATTAAAGATGATAACTTTGTTATTGGTATATCTACAAGTGGAAAAAGTCCTGCATTTGCAAAAAAAATACGGGAAAAACTGCTGGAGATATTACCATCAAACCTAGGAGAAAAACTTGCGCAAATTTCAAAAGTTCGCGATGCAGTATTAAAAAATAATATGTCACCATCTGAATGCGATGAATATCAGAGGGAAATAAAAAATCTGGAGAAACTATTTTGATAAATGAATATAAAGAATCGTTTTTGTGTCTAAGCATAAACTATAAAACTTCTCCTGTTGAAGTTAGAAATCATTTTTCATTTTCTAACGATGAAATAAATTCCTTTTGCTTGGAAATTATTCCAGAACATGTTCAAGGCGCTGTTGTTGTATCTACTTGTAACAGAACAGAATTTTATTTTTCTGTTAGTCCTCAAAAAATTCAATGTAGCTCTATCAGTGATCTAATCAGAAATATGGAAGAATTAATATGTTCTATAAAACATCAAAGTACAAGTGAGTTCAGAAAATACTCTTTTCGATACATTGGAGATGATGCGGTAAAACACCTTTTTGTTGTTACAGGAGGACTCGATTCAATGATTTTGGGAGAAAATCAGATATTGGGTCAAATTCGTGACAGTTATCTCTTTTCCAAAAAATATGGATTTGTTGATTTTAATATAAACTTTATTTTCCAGCACGCATTAAAGTGTGCAAAGAGGATAAAGACTGAAACAAATTTATCACGGACTACAGAATCTATTGCAACTCTTGCTGTCAGAGAAATCATGAAGATAAAAGGGTACAAGAAGATTCTTATTATAGGAGCTTCTGGGCAGACTGGGTCTCTTATCGTAAAGAATCTTTCTGAACGTGAAAATCTGCATGTTTTTGCAACAGTCAGAAATCACTATACACTTCCTGAGTTGGGTAATGTTGAGAAAATACCTTATGAATCTAGATATGATTGCTTAGATGACTGCGATGTCATTGTAAGTGCAACAAAAAGTCCACATTATGTCATAAATTGTGATGAAGCACAAAAACACTTGAAATCAGATAAGATACATTTGTTTTTGGACTTGGCGGTTCCGAATGATATTGATCCTGATATATGTAAAATTTCAGAGTGCCAGTTACAAAATATTGATTGCTTTGAGAAAATTGCAAAGCAACATAATGAGCAAAAAAAATCTGGAACAATGCTTGCGGAGCAAATACTTAATGAAGAACTGGATACAACAGGTAAAGAACTTTTCTTTTATGAGAATCGATGTCTTTTAGAACAGCATCGTGAGGATCTGGAGAAGAAGACAGGCATGCAACTTATATTCAATCTCAAAAAAGTCGCTAATACAGTAGAAATGAAGCATCTTTTATCTATGTGTCAGAAATTATATATGGAAGGACATAATGACAATTAAAATCGGAACGAGACAAAGTGATTTGGCTTTGAAACAGACAGAACTTGTATGTAAGGAGATACAACAGAGGTTTCCTGACATACAAGTCGAAATTATCAAAAAGCAGACAAGTGGCGATAAAAATCTTTCTGCGCCATTAATTGCTTTTGGAGGAAAAGGTGCATTTGTCTCAGAATTTGAGGAAATGCTCCTATCTGGACAGATTGATATTGCGATTCATAGTGCAAAAGATTTACCATCAAAGCTACCGGAAAACCTTGAAATTGCTGCTGTATTGAAGCGAGATGATCCGCGGGATGTAATTGTCTATAGGAATAAAGCTGATTTTATGTCTAAGTTGCATGGAAACATTCTTCCTATAATAGGTACAAGCAGTTTGCGTAGGGAATTGCAGTTAAAGAACCTTTATGACTGTCAAGTAAAAATGTTGAGAGGAAATGTTCCTACAAGACTTGATAAACTCAATAGAGGTGAATACGATGCTGTAATACTTGCTGCAGCTGGATTAAAAAGACTTGGATTACTGGAAGATATTGAATATGATTTTTTATCGTTTGAAAACATGATTCCAGCTGGAGGTCAGGCAATTATTGCTATCGAAAGTGTCAAGACAAATATCAAAGTCCAAAATATTTTGAAAGAAATAAACCATCAGGAAACATACAAAGAGTTTCTTTTGGAACGCTTTATACTTGAAAAACTTAATTGTGGATGTCATGAACCTACAGGTGTTTTTTCGAGGGTAATGTCTTTTGATGATGGTGAATATATTAATATTTCATTGATAGAAAAAAAATGTGCCAAAATGATAAGATGTTGTGTAAGTGGTAAATACAAAAATATTTATGATGCGGCATTAGAACTCCTTACAAAAAAAAATCAAAAGTCCCAAGTTTATTTAGTCGGTGCAGGACCAGGTAAGGAGTCATTGATCAGCGAAGAAGGGTTGAATCTTTTAAAAAAATGTAATGCTGTTATTTACGATAATCTTGTAAATCCATTACTATTGCAATACGTGCCTGAAAACTGTCGAAAAATATATGTTGGAAAAATTCCTTCGTGTCATAGTAAAAAACAGGAGGAAATCAATGATATACTTATTGAACAGGCTGTTGTATATAGTGGGGAGATAATAGTTCGTCTTAAAGGTGGAGATCCGTTTGTTTTTGGTAGAGGTGGTGAAGAAATAGTTGCTTTGGAAACAGCTTCCATACCTTATATAGTTGTTCCTGGAGTAACATCAGCTATTGCAGCTCTGGAATCTGCAGGAATTCCTGTAACCCATAGAAGAGAAGCAAGAAGTTTTCATGTGATTACAGGACATATTGCAAGTGATGATAATGGTTCTCCTAATAATAGATTTGAGCAGTATGCAAAACTTGAAGGTACACTTGTTTTTTTGATGGGAGTCGGGTCATTAAAGGAAATAGTGCATCAACTTATAAAAGGAGGAAAGGATATAAAAACTCCTGTTGCAATTGTTGAACATGGTACTACAATAAGGCAGAGAAGACTGGATGGAAATCTTGAAACCATAATCTCAATTGCGGAAAAAAACAATTTGAAAAATCCAGCTGTGATTTGTGTGGGTGAAGTTGCAAAGTATCATATGAAGTCAAATAATCTACCGCTATCTGCAAAAAAAATAGCTGTGACCGGTACATATGATTTTACAAAGCGTCTTGGAACTATGTTGGAAGAATCTGGTTCTGATACATATTGTGCTCCTATTCTGAAAATCATCAAGAATAATAATGTTCTTGATTGTATTCCTGATTTGGATAAGATTGACTGGTTAATTTTTACTAGTGGTACTGGAGTAAGAGTATTCTTTACATATCTTATGTCAAAAAAAGTAGATTTAAGACTTCTTAGAAATATAAGGTTTTGTGTTATAGGTACTGGTACTCAACATGTATTACAGGAATACGGTTTTATGGCAGATTTTGTAACATCGCATAATTTTACCGTAGATCAGATGGCTAAGGAATTTGCTGAGATGCTTAAGAGTCAGTCGTATATTCCCAAAGGAAGAATTATTGCTCTAAGGTCAGAAAATGGATCTAAAGCATTAAAGGAAATTTTTGATAAAGAAAATATATCATTCACTGATATGAGTATTTATTCCGTTGAAGAAGATGCTTTTGTTCTTGATCTTCTTTCAGAGCAGCTTGATATTTTAGATTATATAACATTTGCAAGTTCTAGTGGAGTAAAGACTTTCTTTGATAGGTTAGGAACTGAAGTTTTAAATAAAGTGAAACCTAACTGTAAATTTGTCTGCATCGGGACAAAGACAGAAGAATCATTAGTTAATTATAACATTGTTGATAGATCAAAAATTATTGTTGCAAAAAAATTTACTGTTAGTGGTATTATGGAGGCTATAAAAAATGATAAATAGACTACGAAGATTGCGGGTCAGTGAGAATATTCGTTCTCTTGTCAGGGAAAATGCAGTGGAAACATCTGATTTGGTTTATCCAATTTTTGTGATTGAGGGGCAGAATATAAAGAATCCTGTTGATAGTATGCCTGGAATATTTCAGTTTTCGATTGATTGTCTTGAGGAAGAACTTTGTAGAGTTGAAAACAGCGGTGTAAAAGCTGTTTTGCTTTTTGGAATCCCTGCAAAAAAAGATGAATTTGGGAGTCAAGCATACAATGATCAGGGAGTTGTGCAGAATGCAATCAGGTTTATAAAGAACAATCATCCTGATCTTATTGTAATAGCTGATGTGTGTCTTTGTGAATATACAAGTCATGGTCATTGTGGGCTTATAGATGAAAAATTTGGAATCATATTGAATGATGCAACTCTTCCTCTACTTGCAAAAATGAGTGTAAGCTGTGCAAAAGCAGGAGCTGATATTATTGCTCCTAGTGATATGATGGACGGCAGAGTAGGTTTTATAAGAGATGCACTTGATAAAAATGGTTTTGAAAATACAGCAATAATGGCATATAGCGCAAAGTTTGCTTCAGGATACTATTCTCCTTTTAGAGATGCAGCGCATTCGGCCCCTGGATTTGGTGACAGAAAAACATATCAGATGGATATTGCCAACGGTAGAGAAGCCTTGAGAGAGATTGAAAATGATATCACTGAAGGTGCTGACTTTATAATGGTTAAGCCCGCCCTTGCATATCTTGATGTTTTAAAAGAAGCCTCAATGAAATATAATCTTCCTCTTGTAACTTACAATGTCAGTGGAGAATATTCAATGGTAAAAGCAGCTGCGCAAAATGGATGGATTGATGAAAAACGTATTGTTATGGAAAACATGATTGCCTTCAAAAGAGCTGGAGCCAAAGTTATAATTACATATCATGCCATAGATGTTGCAAACTGGCTTAAGGAAGAATAAGGTGAAAGAAACAAAATCAACAGAATTATTCGATGAAGCACAGAGATATATGCCAGGGGGAGTAAATTCTCCTGTGAGGGCATATAGAAATGTAGGCAGAGTTCCGAGATTTATAAAATCAGCAAAGGGATCTAAGATTACAGATGAAGACGGAAATACATATATTGATTATGTTTGTTCCTGGGGGCCTGGAATTCTGGGATCAGCATTTCCCCCTGTAGTTGATGCTGTGAAAAAAGCTTGTGAAGATGGATTATCTTATGGGGCTCCGACTGAAAAAGAAGTGACTATTGCAAAACTTATCAACAAAATGGTTCCGTCAATGCAGATGGTACGCCTTGTTTCTTCAGGAACAGAAGCTGTCATGAGTGCGATAAGGTTGGCAAGAGGTTATACTGGGCGTGACAAAGTAATCAAGTTCAAAGGATGTTATCATGGACATTCTGATGGTCTTTTGGTAAAAGCAGGAAGTGCGGCTCTTACCACAGCGGTTCCTGATAGTGCTGGAGTTCCAGAATCTTATACTAGAAATACTCTTGTGGCTTTGTATAATGATAAGGAGTCTGTAAAAAGACTTTTTGAAGCAAATAAAGAAGATATCGCGGCGGTAATAGTAGAGCCTGTTGCTGCAAATATGGGATTGGTTTTACCTCAAGATGATTTCTTGGAATTTCTTAGGGAAATTACATTACAGAATGATAGTCTTTTGATTTTTGATGAAGTTATTACAGGGTTCAGACTTGCTCCTGGTGGAGCTACAGAATATTTCGGTGTAAGCCCTGACTTGATTACTTTAGGAAAAATTGTAGGTGGAGGCATGCCGATTGGAGCTTATGGAGGACGACGTGAGATTATGGAAAAAGTTTCTCCGCTTGGTCCTGTTTACCAGGCTGGAACTTTGAGCGGAAATCCCATTGCAGTTACTGCAGGAATTGTTACATTAAGCTATATAGATCAGAATAGAGATATCTACGATAAGTTGGAAGAAAAGACAAGAGTGCTTGCAACTGCATATCGAAAGAAGTTTGGAGCTAAAGCTTGTGTTAATCAGATTGGATCCTTGATGTGCGTATTCTTTACTTGTAAGAATGTCATTGACTACGAAAGTGCGATTTCTTCAGATACAAAGTTATATGCTGAGTATTTTAGTCATATGCTGGATAATGGAATATATATTGCACCTAGTCAGTTTGAAGCGATGTTTATTTCAAATGCACATACTAATGATGACATAGAAAAAACTATTAAAGTTCTCTCTTCCTTTGGTATTTAAGGTTTAGTTTGTCCTCATTATAAACAGTAGTTACCTATTGACTTAGTAGGTATCTGCTGTTTATATTATATCTAAGAGGAGATTTACTTTGACAAAGCTGAATTTGGATTATCTTTTTGAAGACTGTGAAGAAACAGATGAGAATAACCTTTCAAATTATACAAACCTGGACTTTGTAAGTAATGGAAGCCATATATATGGAGAGATTATGTGGCCGGCATTATGTGATAAAGAAAAGCATCCTTGTGTGATAATGCTTCATGGATTTCCAGGTTCAGCCAGAAATGATGATATTTCTCATGCTCTATGTAGGGCAGGATGTGTTGTTGTTGTTCCTCATCATAGAGGAGCTTGGGGAAGCCAAGGAAAATATCTTGTTACTCATTGTGTGGAAGATGCATATAACCTTGCATTGTATGTGAAAGAAACCGAGTTTGCGGATAAATATAACGTTGATAAAGATAATATATTTTTATTAGGACATAGTATGGGAGGAAACTCAGCCCTAAATGCTGGTAAGAAAATTGACTGGATAAAGGGAATTATAATGTTAACTCCATTTGATCCTACCTGTTTTTTGGATCGTGGTGTCAATGGATATATTGATGCTTTGCTTCATGAAGGAAATATTTTGAACTCAGACGGATTGGGCTCTATTTATGATGATATATTGTCTAACCAGGAGGATTTGAACTTTGTAAAAGCATATCCTCAGGTAAAAAAGAAGAACATTCTGATTTTTAAAGCAAAATATGATTCTGTTTCGCAAAATGACACAATGATTACCCCGTTATGGAAGTTATTAGAATCAGAAAAATCAACTGCAGTTCAACGATTGATTGAATATCCGACTGAACATGGCTTACTAGGTAGAAGAATTTCCATGATTAAAGAAATTGGGAAATTTATAAATGAGGCGCAAAAATAAGTTATTCTTAAAATAAAAGTAATAGATTGTGATATGTAGAACTTTGAATTGAGAAATCTGTAGTCTTTACCTATTGACTATATAGGTAATAAAATGTATATTTATGATACCTACTATATTAATAGGTAATAAGGTGAGAAGATGGGTTTCAATACAGATGGATTACATAAAGGTGTTACGAGAGAAAAAGGTTTTGGTGCTACTATAACTCCAATTTATCAAGTGAGTGCATTCTCTTACGAAGATATGGAATCTCTAGAGAAAGTCTTTGGAGGAAAAGCGTCTGGGTTTGCATATACAAGAATTGGTAATCCTACAGTGTCTGCTTTTGAACAAAGGATTAACGCTCTGGAACACGGAATTGGTGCTGTAGCAACATCGTCTGGTATGGCAGCAATTACTCAGGCCTTGCTCAATTGTCTTTCATCAGGGGATGAAATTATTGCATCTACTGGCCTCTACGGTGGTACAATTCAGCTTTTTTCTGTTTTGAAGCAATTGAATATAAAAGTTAATTACGCAAAAGACTTTTCAGTTCAAGAACTTGATTCCTTGTATAATGAAAATACAAGATTAATCTTTGCAGAAATAATATCCAATCCAAGTCTTGAGATAATAGATGTAAAATCAGTCGCAGAATATGCGCACTCTAAGGGACTTCCTCTTTTTGTAGATGCAACAACAGCTACACCGTTTTTGTGTAATCCGATTGATCTTGGTGCAGATATTGTAATTCATTCATCTTCAAAGTATATAAATGGTTCAAGTGACAGTATAAGTGGAGTAATTGTTGATGGAGGAAAATTCAAGTGGGATGCAGAAAAATATCCTGCTCTAAAAGAATACAAGCAATTTGGAAATTTTTGTTATCTTGCACGATTACGAAAAGACTCTTGGGCCAGTATAGGTGGTTGCCTATCTCCGTTTAATGCATATATGAACATTATTGGTCTAGAAACTCTCGGCCTAAGGATGGAAAGAATTTGCAGTAATGCAAGAAAACTTGCAGATGGTCTTAATAAACTTGAAGGCATATCTGTAAATTATCCACTTCTTGAAGAAAACAGAAATCTTTTGCTGGCAGAAAAACAGCTAAAAGGATATGGAGGTGGTATCCTCACATTAAGAACAGGTTCCAGAGAAAAAGCCTTTAAACTAATAAATTCACTTAAGATAGCAACTGTTGCGTCAAATATAGGAGATGTCCGTACATTAGTGATTTATCCGGCAACAACACTTTATATTCATAACACAAAAGAGGAAATGAATGCAGCTGGAGTGTTTGATGATACTGTACGTGTAAGTGTAGGAATAGAAGATATAGAAGATTTACTTGAAGATTTTAAGACTGCGATTGTAAGTTAAAGGAGATGTGGCATGGCAACTATTGATTACAGTTCACTAAAAAAAGGTGGTTTTATGCGCCAGAAGCAGAAAGGAAAGTTTTCTCTGCGTCTTGGTGTAGTTGGCGGAAACCTTACTGCAGAGGGACTGGCTACCGTAGCAAGGGTAGCAGAAAAATACGGTAAAGGATATGTACATATGACAAGCCGTCAGGGCGTCGAAATTCCTTTTATAGATTTTGATGATATTGAGGAAGTAAAGGCTGAACTAGCTAAAGGTGGAGTAAGGCCAGGAGTTTGTGGCCCACGTGTCAGAACTGTTACTGCATGTCAGGGGAGTGAAGTTTGTCCTAGTGGCTGTATTGATTCTTATGGAATTGCTGTTGAACTTGATAAGAGATATTTTGGTCGTGAACTTCCTCATAAATTCAAGTTTGGTGTTACGGGTTGTCAGAACAACTGTCTTAAAGCTGAAGAAAATGATGTTGGAATAAAAGGTGGAATGATAATAAGTCTTGACAAAGATGAATGTATCCAATGTGGTGTCTGTGAAAAAGCTTGTCGTGAGGAAGCTATTACAATTGACGAAGGTGGGATAAAACTTGATTCAGATAAATGTAATCACTGTGGTCGTTGTGTAAAGGCTTGTCCTACAGGTGCATGGAAAGGGGAAAGCGGTTATATCGTAAGTTTTGGCGGACTCTTTGGTAATAAGATATATAAGGGAGAACAGATTGTACCAATTATCAGAGATAAAGATACTCTGTTTAGAGTGACTGATGCTGCGATAAGTTGGTTTGAAAAAAATGCAAAATCAAGTGAACGTTTTAGATTTACACTCCAGAGAATTGGAGAAGAAGATTTTAGGGCTGCGTTAAAGGCAGCATATGATGGCAGATAACGAGAAAAGAGGTATAGTGTGGCTGATATTGAATATGATGATTTTGTTGATATAACAGATAAGGTTTGTCCTCTGACATTTGTAAAGGCTAAAGCAACTTTAGATGAACTTGATATTGGTCAAGTCCTTGCTGTTAAGATGAATGACGGGGAACCAGCTCAGAATGTTCCTCGTAGTATGAAAGATGATGGACAGCAGGTCCTTAAATTACAGAAGAATGATGACGGAACTTATACAATGTATGTAAAAAAACTGGAGGATTAAAAATGTCAGAGCGTTTGAATAAGGAAAACTTTGATGATGTTGTAAAGAATACCAAAACAGCTATTGTAGATTTTTATTCTGATAGTTGTGTTCCATGCAAAAAACTTAATTCAATATTAAGTGATTTTGAAGAAAATAAAGATGGAAAGGTGAAGATTTTTAAGATAAATATCAACTTCGACATGGAAATAGCAGAGAGATTTGATGTTATGTCTACTCCGACTCTTGTCCTTTTGGAGAATGGAATAGAGGTAGGAAGAAAAACAGGTGTTCAGAGTCTTGCGTCTTTGGAAGAATGGCTTGGATTATAAAATATTAATAAGAGGTAAATAGAATGACAATTACAGTGGCAGGAAATAAAAAGGAAGTAAAGGATGCTCTCACCCTTACAGAGCTTATTGAACTTGAGTCAGTAGAAACACCGGAATATGTTACAGTATCTGTAAATGAGGAATTTATTCCAAAGGATGCAGAATCGTCAACAATCCTAAAGGAAGGAGACAATATAGAGTTTCTGTACTTTATGGGTGGTGGACAGTAATCTTTATATTGCGAGGTTAGATGATGGCTTTATCGGATGAACAGTTAGAAAGATATTCACGTCATATTATTCTTAAGGAAGTTGGCGTAAAAGGACAGAAAAAACTTTTAGGATCAAAGGTTCTGATTATTGGGGCTGGAGGGCTTGGAGCTCCTGTTGCAATGTATCTTGCAGCAGCTGGAGTCGGAACAATTGGTATTGTTGATGCAGATGATGTAGATTTGTCAAACCTGCAGCGCCAGATTATTCACTCTACAGCTGATATAGGCAAAGCAAAGGTAAAATCTGCAAAAGAAACAATGAATGCAATGAATCCTGATGTTGAAGTAAAAACATACAGAATGTTTGTTGACTCTTCAAATATTAGAGAGCTTATCAGAGAATACGACTTTGTGATTGATGGAACAGATAATTTCCCGGCAAAATTTCTTATTAATGATGCTTGCGTGATGGAAAAAAAGCCATTTAGTCATGCAGGAATTATTCGTTTTAAGGGGCAGCTCATGACTTATGTTCCAGGGCAGGGACCTTGTTATCGCTGTGTATTTAAGGATCCTCCTCCAAAAGATGCAGTCCCTACATGTAAGCAAGCAGGTGTAATTGGTGCTATGGGAGGAGTTATAGGTTCTTTGCAGGCAATGGAAGCTATAAAATATATTACAGGTGTTGGAGAGCCTCTTGTGGGGCGTCTTCTAACTTATGATGCACTTAAAAATGATTTCCACAGTATTAAACTTCCTCTAGCAAATGGAAAATGTCCTGTGTGTGGTGATAACCCTTCAATAACAGAGCTCATTGATTATGAGCAGCAGGAATGTGCTGAAGCTCAGCATGGAAAGGATTTGTAAAGTGATAACAATAAAGAAAATAGATTATGACAAACTTCTGAAACATGCAAAGTCGTGTCTCCCTGAAGAAGCATGTGGTCTGATAGCAGGAACAGAGAATGATGGCATAAAACATATCGAAGAAGTTTATCTGCTTGAAAATACTGATCACTCTAATGAGCACTTTAATATCAGTCCTAAGGATCAGCTTGAAGCAATAAAGGACATGCGAAAAAAAGGTTTTGTTCCTCTTGGTAATTGGCATTCTCATCCAGAAAGTCCAAGTCGTCCAAGTGAAGAAGACAAGAGGCTTTTTTTTGATTCAAAGGCAAGATATCTGATTCTTTCTCTTATGGAAAAAGACAATCCTGTATTGAATGCTTTTATCGTTGAAAATCATACGGATGTTTCTAAAGATTCTTTGGAGATGATATAATATGGACTATGAGTTGCAGAGTATGCCTCAATCAGGGGATACTGTTCTTGTTGGCATGAGTGGAGGTGTTGATTCCACATTAGTTGCTTTGCTATTAAAGCAAAAAGGATGTAAAGTTATCGGAGTCACGATGAGCTTGTGGTCTGGCAAACTGTCGTTGCCAGATGCTGCTGCTCGTAAGGCTCATAAAGATGCCTGTTATGGTCCTGATGAATACGCTGATATTGAAGATTGCAAGGCTTTTTGTAAAGACCATGATATCGAATATCATGTTGTAAACTTACAGAAAGTCTATGAAGAAAAAGTTCTGGAATACTTTAAGGCAGAATATCGCAGCGGGAGAACTCCTAATCCATGTATCGCTTGCAACAGAAATCTCAAATTTGGTGCTATGTTGGAATCTATTAATGAACTTGGCATAAAATATGATTATTTCTGTACGGGACATTATGCAACTGTAGTCAGACCAACTTCCGGTATATTTGGAACCGATGAAAGACCTTATATGATTGCTGGAGCAACAGATGTGTCAAAGGATCAGACATATTTTTTGTATAGGATTCCTTCCGAAACTTTAAGCAAGGTAAGATTTCCTCTTTCCAAAATGACAAAGGCAGAAGTATTTGAATTAGCCAGAAAGTTCGGTCTTAAAGCGGCTGAAAAGAAGGAAAGTCAGGATTTTATAAGTCCTGAATATATGGACGAATTATTCTCGGATAAACCAAGTATAAGCGGTGACATAATTGATATTGACGGTCATGTTCTGGGTAAACATAATGGAATCGAGCACTACACTGTTGGTCAGCGAAAAGGACTTGGAATAAGTTCTAAATATCCAATCTATGTACATTCCATTGACGCTGTTAATAATTTGATTGTTGTATCTAAGGAAGAAAATCTATTTTCCAAAAGTTTCATAGCAGAAGATTTTGTGTGGGCAGGAAATATAATTCCTCAAAAGACTGAAGATATCCGGGCTAAAGTGAAGATTCGTCTTGCAAGTAAGCCTGTAGATTGTTCTATAAGTGATGCAGGAAGTGGAAGGTGGAGAATTACATTTGATGAAGTGCAGAAAGCTGTTTCTCCGGGTCAGTCAGCAGTACTATATACAGATGGAATTATCATAGGTGGTGGCGTAATCAGCACTATTGAAAGAATATAAATACGATACTAAAACAGTGCCCTAGAACCCAGTCACATGTTCAACAAGCTCAAAAGTAGGGATTGTTGAAGACAACCATAAGAAAAGTTACAACTTCATATCTGTGGTGAAATGGTGTCTGGGAAAGGGGATTCTGGTGTGACTTGATTTTTAGCGAATTTATGTTATTATAAGTATTGCAATGTTATTTGTTGTAATTTTAATATAATTTTAACATATCGCATGAAAAACTTGTTTTCAGTTATATCAGTAGATTTTTTTAAGCCTCTTAATAGTAAATATAGAGATCAATATGCAGATTGTCTTTTGGAAATTTATAACTCGTATAAATCTGAAATCTCATATGGGGTCGATAGAGAATCAGTTGTTTCTACATTGACAGAGTATTTTAATGCTCGTGCTGATGATATTAGTTTTGACGATGATTCTAGCTTTGAAAAAGATTCACGCACAAAAGCTCAAAAAACTATAAATTACTTAAAAGATTGTGGTTGGCTTGATTTTGAGGAAGAGAAAAATTATCAGCAAAATGTTGTCTTAACAGAATATGCGGTTCCATTCATTAGAACAATGAATGATGTTATTCGTAATGAAGAAACAGAGTATCAAGGCCTTATTTCTCAGATTCATGCTGTTCTTCAAAATGAAGATCTCTATTCGAAACCTTATCAGTTTATTCTGAAAAACGTTGTAAATAATACAGAACAATTGGTTTCTAGCCTCAAAAGATTAAATATTTCCATCAAAAAACATATTGATAGGCAGACAAAAAATAAAGAATTATCAGATGTGTTAAGATTATTCGCAGATTATAATGCAGAGATTGTTTCAAAATCACTTTATAGATTAAAGACCAGTGAAAATGTTGGTAAATTCAGACAATCTATTAAAATAAATCTAGATAAGATGCTGTCCGAACCAACTATTCTAAAGGACCTGGTTGAAGGATACATGGAAATTGAGCAGGAATCTGATGCAGATATTGCTCAAGATAAGATTGTCGAAATGATTGTTGATGTAAAGTCTGCTTTTGAAAACCTTGATAGGATCATTGAAGAAATAGACCGCAAGAATAATCATTACATGAAGAACGCTGCATCCAGAGCAAAATTTGAACTTGCATCTGGGACTAATCAGGAAGGCAAAATCAATGCGATTCTAAGATATCTCACTGAATTTTCTGATGAAGATGAAACTGTTCCTGAGGAATTATTTAATATTTATGTTCAGAAATTTATTTCAGAAGAATCAATAAAAAAGATTCCAGAAAAGAAAACTTACGAAGAAGTTGCAAGTATAAATATTGCCGAAACGTTAACTGCAGAGGAAAAGGAATTAAGGAAGAAACTTCTTCAGGATAAACAAAAGGCTCGAATTTACAGAAAAAAAATCGAGGCATTTGTATTAGAAAGATTAGGTTCCAAACAACTAATAATGGCTTCTGATATTCCCATAAATAGTCGAAAAGATTTTGAAACCCTAATCTATATAAGATTATTTGCAATAGAATCTACTGTATATAAAGTAAAGAAAACAGTTCAAAGAATAAAATCTGAGAAATGTGAATTTACGGACTTTGAAATAATAAAAAAGAATTGAGGTGGGAATAATGTTTGAGAAACTTGAGATTATTGGTAGTTCAAATTCCCAGAAGGAAAGATTTTCTAAAGCAGCTAATAATCTTTTGAATCACTGTTTCATTCTTAAGAAAAAAGAAGATACTCGATTAGATTATATTTTCATCAAAGATAACATGGAACAGTTCGCTCTTGTATTCGATCTTTTGGGCTATGATATAAGACTTGATGAAGATATAGGACTTATTTCAATTTCAAATAGAAATGGTACAGGAAGACTTCAGTTTACTAAATTTGAAAGTATCATGTTTTTAATTTTAAAATTACTTTATTTAGAAAAAAGAAATGATCTTTCAACAAATGGTGATAATGTAACTGTTACAGTTCAGGAGATACGAGACAAATATAATGTGCTAAAATTTAAAAATAAGCAGAGACTTGATAAAAATTCTGAACGCCAGATTATTGCTTTATTTAAAAGGTATAACTTGGTAAAAAATCTGTCATCTGATATTACACAAGGTGATACGAGAATTGAAATATATCCTTCTATTATGATTGCAATTCCAAATGAGGGAATTACACATTTGTATGAGAGTGTAAAAGATAGACTGACTGAATATGAAGGAGGGGATGAAGATGCAGATGAAGAAACTGAGTAGAGTAAGACTCTTAAACTGGATGTATTTTGGATATGAAACTTTTCCTATAAATCAGGGATCAGTGTTGATTAGTGGTGAAAATGCAGCCGGAAAATCTACTGTGCTAGATGCAATCCAAATGGTACTTACTGGAAATTCTACAAAATTTAATAAGGCTGCAAATGAAAATTCAGATCGTGATTTGAAAAGTTATGTCCGATGTAAAATTGATACAATAGAGAAAACCTATCTTAGAGAAGGAAATGTTATAAGCAATATAGCTTTAGAATTCTATGAAGAAAAAGAAAAACGATGGTTTGTAATCGGAGTTCATATTACTTCTGGAAATGAAAACGAAACCCCGGCAAAGCGGTGGTACATTGAAAATGGAAAGTTGGAAGATTTTTCCTTTGTGACGGAAGAAAATAAGCCATCCATGTCTGATGAATTCAGAAATAAAGGGGAGAAAGTAAAGTTCATAAAGACTGTAAATGAATATAAAGAGAATCTACGTCATAGGTTAGGGAACCTGGAAGATAAGTTTTTCGAAGTAATATTAAAAGCCCTTGCATTCAGACCTGTAGATAATGTTAAGGATTTTATTAATAGATATGTATTAACAGAAAAAAATATTGATGTTCAATCATTGAGGGAAAGTATTGATGTTCTAAATGAATTTGAACAGACATTAAAAAAGGCAAAACAAGAAAGAGATACCTTAGGTGAAATCTTAAAACGATTCAGTGACATTGAAGAAAATGAGCATAATAAAGAAGTAAATGATATGCTCATGAAAATTGTAGATAAAAACATTCTTGAAAAATCTAAAGAAGATGGATTAAGCCAAATAAGAATTGATAACCAAAAACTTAAGAACACAATCTCTGAAAAAAATAATATTGAAGAGCAACTTAAGCAGGTTAGAATAAAGTTAATGCAATTACAGCAAACTTTTGAAAATTCTGATTATAGAAAATTAACAGAAAAACTTCAAAATTCTATTGACAAACTTTGTGAAGAAAAATCTAATGAAGAAATAAGGAATAAGCAACTTACAAATTATTTACGATTTTTAAACAATTATTTAACTTTATTTGCAAATATAAAAGAACTCCCTGTAGCGATTGATGATGTAAAAAGTATTGGACAATATTTTGATGAAAATAAAAAAGTAGAAACTGTTGATAAGCTTGAAGAATTTTTAAGTAAAGAGATAGAGTTTATTCGAGAAAGTAAGTATGAATTAAAGAAAGAGAGAGACTATATTGCGGAGCAAATCTCAAAATTTGAAAATGAAATTCAACTGTTAGAGTCACAATCTATTCAATTCCCTGACGAAACAGAACGACTTAGAAATTGTATTCAAAAAGAGTTCGAAGAATCCGGTATAGATTCTCAGGTTTATATCTTTGCTGAACTTTTATCTATTACTGATAAACAATGGACAAATGCTATTGAAGGTTACTTAAATACACAACGGTTTTATCTTATTGTGGAACCTGAGTATTATACGAGAGCTTTGCAAATCTATAATGCAAATAAAAGGAGTTATAGCCAGGGTATTATCAATTTTCGAAAATTACCAGAAACTGAACCTGAAAATAATTCTCTAGCGTCATTAGTGACTACGGAAAACAGATTTGCCAGGCGGTATGCCGATTATGTGTTAGGAAATGTTATTTGTTGTGAACAACTGGAAAATCTTGAAAATTATTCATCTGCAATCACAAAAGACTGTATGGTTTATAAGAATTATGTTTCTCGTAAAATTGATCCAAAAATTTATGTCAAACCATATATTGGTAAAGATGCTGTTGAAGTTCAATTAAAAAATGCAAAACTTCAACGAAAAGACTTGTTAGAAAAACTCCCTGATTTAAGAAGTCGGATTGAGACTTACAAACAATTAGAGGATTCATATAAGCACGTTAACTTTGATATGGTTAAGTCTAATATGGATGCTCCAAATAAACTTATGTCAATATGTAATCGATTAAAAAAAGAACAGGAAGAATTTGATAAGATTTCAAAAAATCAAGACATTATCGAATTACAGAATCAAATTGCTTTATATGAAAAAAATGTTGATGAGTTAGATTCAAAAAGAGTTTTATTGGTCAAAGAAGAAACAATTCTTAATAATTCAATCCAAAATACAGAAAAAACACTTTCCGGTATTGATGAACAACTCGAAAACAGGATAGTGGAACTGACAACCTTCCAGGATTACCATGCGGCATTATATAATGAAGCTTTTGATAAGTATCTTGATGTAATGAAATATAAAACTCTTCAGGAAATTCAAACAAATTATAGCAGGCAAAAAGTAGTTTATGATAACAGAGCAAATAAACTGTTGAATGGAGAAAAAGGATTTATTGGTCTTGTTCAGATGCAGAGTGATTATAACTCTATCTTTAGCAAAGATTTTTATTCTGGTTTGGACGGTTATGAACAGTATAAAATGCAATCTGATAAACTAAACAATGTTGAAATTGTACGAACAGAAGAAACAATTCGTGTGTCTCGTGAAAAATGTGAAGATATCTTCAGAAATGAATTTCTTTCAAAAATGAAGGAATCAATTGAAAGTGCAAAATATGAATTTGATAATCTTAAAAAAGCACTTAAGAATATTAATTATGGAGAAGATACTTATAAATTTATTCTTACCCCAAATAGTCAGAAGCGTAATTTGTATAATATGATTATGGCTGATGATAACCTGGGCACTTCAAATCTCTTCTCAGGAAACTTTGAAAGCCAGTATAAAGATGAAATTGATGAATTGTTTACAAAAATCAAATCAGGAGATTCCAGTGATCATGCTGTGCGAGAATACACAGATTATAGGACTTATCTTGATTATGATATTGAAATTACAAAGAAGAATGGAACTGTTCAAAAACTTTCTGCAAAAGCAAAAAGTAACAGTGGAGGAGAATCTCAGGTTCCTTTCTATGTCATTATGGCTGCATCCCTTAATAATATATATCAGAATAAGAACTCTGTTCGATTATTAATGCTTGATGAAGCTTTTAATAATATGGATGAACAACGTATTGCCAGTGTTATGAAATTTTTCAATCAATTGCAGTTCCAGACAATTCTTGTTGCTCCTTCTCCAAAAATTCAGGATATCGAAGAAAATGTTGACTCTGTCCTTACTGTAATGAGAGAAGATACGATTAGTTTTGTGGAGGATTTCAGATATTATGGTGAATAGGATAGAGCAAAGGATTCTGGACTCATTGCTTGATTCTTACGAGAAAAGTAAGACTTTCATTGGTGAGAATAAAAATCAACAGTCGTTTAGAATTCAGATTTCTAAATTATTTCCTAAATATGATGATGATTCTGAATATGAATTTTACAAAGATGTGAATGCAGTATTATCAAATCTAGAATCGAAGAAATTTGTTGCCTTACAGAAGGAAAAAAGCGGAAAGGTAAAATTTGCTTTGTTAGAACTTCATAAAGTTTCTGATATATATGAATTCATAAAGCGAACTCCAAAATTTGAAATTAATAATAGCTTGCAAAAGATTTGGGATAGATTTTCAGATCTAGATCATTTCATTTATAAACCTCTATTAGATTACTTAATAGAACAAAGAGATAACATTTCTAAAAATAAGAAAATTGTTTTCTTTGACGGAGATATAGAAGAATATGAAAACTTGTTGTCCGTTGTCAAAGCAGTTTTAGAAAATAAAGATGAAATATTCATTCGTGAATTATCTGTAAGATTATTTAATGATTCGAAAAAGCTTGAATCTATGGAATCTCAGGCTCGTTCTTTTTTATATCGATATGGTGAATACGATGATAAAGAGACAGTTTTTGAAGAGCATAATATACTAAAGACTCCAACTTATGTAATGATTAAGGGAAAAGGTATATTGAATTTTGGACAAACTATTGATTTATCCAAAATTGATGGTGATATTGGACTATCAACTAAAACACTTAATCAGTTAGTTTCTATAAATTTGCAAGGAGCTGAAGTCGTAACGATTGAAAACCTAACCAATTTTCATAGATTTCAGCCTGATAATCAACTTGTAATTTACCTTGGTGGCTTTCATAATTCTATAAAGCGAGATTTTATTAATCGTGTGAATAATTGCAATTCAGAGACCAAATTTTTTCATTTTGGTGATATTGATGCTGGAGGATTTTATATTCTTGTGCATTTGATTAAAAAAACAGGAATTCCTTTTGTTCCTCTTAATATGAACATCGAAACCTTGCAGAATTATAAATCATACTGGAAGCCATTGTCTGAAAATGATAAGTTACGATTACATAAATTAATAGACTTGGTACCGGAGTTTAAGGATGTTTTGCAATTTATGCTTGATAATAACTGTAAATTGGAGCAAGAATCAGAAATTTTGAATTAAACAATATTCATTGATGAAAGAATAGCAGAACACATTCAAACTTCATTCAGCATATAGATTGAATTAATGGTAAGTTTTATGTAAAATTGTATTCGGAGGATGTATGCCATTTATTGATTCAAAAATTTCCTTTAAGCTTTCTGACAATCAGAAAGAAGAACTGAAGTCTTGCTTGGGTAAGGCTATTTCTGTTATGAACAAGAGTGAAGACTATCTTATGGTGGGGATTCTTGACAGTTACGATCTCTACATGGGCGGTAAAAAGCTGGATAGGGGAGCTTTTATTTCTGTACAGGTACTAGGTTCTGTAGATAAGGCTCAAAGTGACAGGATGACTGCAGAAATCTGCAGCATCGTAAGCGAAAAACTTGGAATTCCAGGAAACAATGTTTACGTTAATTATCTTGGATATCGCGATTGGGGCTGGAATGGAAGTAATTTTTAATTTCTGTAATAAATAGATATTCAGGAGTTAAATTACTCAGATACTCACAATCAAAACTTGTGAGTATCTATTACTGGAGTTTTTAGAGTCTTTTTGATGTTTTTTTTGCTCTTTAACCCCACATTATATAAAAATTACGAGACATAAAGTATTGATTTATTGATTTATTTTGAATATATGATAAAATTAGTCTGATGTTTACTCACGTAATTGCTAGCAGTTTTGATGATTTCTTTCTTGATCTGACCCGGAGGGGTGGCAAGAATGTTTACTTTTATAGATTAAATGAATATGCAGAAACTGTAAACAATTTAGTGGTAAAATTTTATGAAATTGCATATAAAAATGGAGTCATAATTGAGGGAACAATTCCAGCTCCTGATCAAAAGAAACTTTCGTACTATACAGATATTATAGGAACTGAATTTAAGCCTACTCTTGCCTTTATGGATGCCAGCCTCAAAAAGTGGATTCCCGTCATGAATGATGTTCAGCGACATGATGTTGCCATGGGTCTTTTGTCAACTTTTCAAGATATGATGAAAGCTGGCAAGAATGAGAGTATAATAAAAAATACATATGTAAAATTTCTGTGCTGGATTTATTATAGTTTTGACAGAATTATGGGTCACCTTGGAGATAATGATGTTCCAAAGGTTATTTATGAAGGGAATATTTCTAATCATGAACTACTGCTTCTTTCGATTCTTTCCGGAGCTGGGTGTGATATTATCCTTTTACAGTATCAAGGCGACTCCAATTATCTGAAGTTAGATCCTGAATCTATAAAATCAACTCCTATGATGATTTCTGGGGGAAAACCTTTTCCTAAAGATTATAATTTAAATGCTATAGCCACAAACCTAAAAAATGATATAACTCGAGAACGGTTATATGGTGCATTGCCAGCAGTTACAATGTGCACAAATGCGTGGATAGAACATCAGAGAGGACTTGAAATAATAAAGGAACCTGTCGTAGTAAGGGGAAAAGACGAAAGGTTTTTATATAACGCATTTGTACGTATCAATGGATGTGAGGATAAGTATGTTTATGCTGATTTACTTTATCAGTTGCAACAGGATTTAAGAAATTCAAAACGTCGCCTTGTCATCATAAATGATAAAATTCCAAATCCAACTTTTGATGAGATAAACAATATAAAAAGAAATAATTATACTAAGACAGAACAGTTGATTCTAAATATTTCTCAGAATATTGTGTACGGAAACAATATGGAATTACAAAAGTTGATGTGTAAAGCTTTTGTAGATATTATTCTGGAAGAATCTGAAAAAGAGGGTTCAAATATCAATAAACTCTCGAGTAAAGCTGTATATTTATTATGTTGGCTCAAAAGATATTCAAAGAATCTTTTTTCCAATTGGAGTCAATCTGAAGTTGGTGTATTTATTTATTTTGGTGGTTGCAAAAATGATAATGAAGTAGCTTTTCTAAAGATGCTTTCCAAAATACCAGTAGATGTACTGATTTTATGTCCTGATTTGAATCATAAGTGTATCCTTACAGATAAGTTTCTATATGAAGAAAATAATAGAGAGTCATTATCTCTTGAAAAATATCCAGAAGACTCTGCCCTTGTTAGGTTAGGAACTGTTGCATCTCATGCGGAGCAGGAAATAATGGACATGATGAGTAGAGATTCGAATGGTCTTTATAGAAATCATCAATATGCAAAGGCAAATTCTATTTCGCTGCAGACAATGTATGAAGAAATTTCCAGTATGTGGGATATCACCGTTAACTATAGGCAGTTTTTTAGAATTGAGAATAATACAGTAGATATCCCTGTTGTATTTACAAAGGTGTCTGGCGTAAAAGACGGAAATACGCATGAATATTGGAATTCAATTCGTAAACTTAGAACTGAAAACAGTATTGTTGTAACTGATATTCCTTATATAGCCCCAGGTACTCCAAATAAATTCAAAGGCCTCGCTGCTGAGTTTTATAAGAATGGAAAATTGCAAAAGGAAAAAATAAAGAATCATCCTGATTTTCCGTATTCAATCTTAAGGGAAGAAATGCAAAATCATATCTTGGATAAGATTGATATGCTTATCAGTAATAAGCTCGTAAGGGGAATAGGGGAAAATGGTACAGAGTATATGGTCATTGGATGGTGTCTTAATCTGCCTAAAGATATTGTCAGACTTATACAAAGTTTTGATTTTACGAAAAAAAATCCAAAGTTGATTTTTGTAAATGTTACGGATAAAATTTTATCACTGGAAGATTCTATTATTGTTGCATTACTGAATCTGATTGGTTTTGATATAATTTTTTTTGTGCCTACCGGATACCAGTGTATCGAAAAATATTTTAGGAGTAAACTAATGGAAGAACATCAGATTGGAGATTATCAATATGATATGATAATCCCAGATCTGACTATTAATCCTATCAATAAAACAGGCAGCTCGTTGCTTGGTAAACTGTTTGGAAAGAGGTAATAAAATGGATGGAGAGATGCTTAATAGTCAGATTTCCAATAATAACATGATGGGTAATCAAATGATGAACCCTGGTATGATGAATAATCAAATGACTCCTATTGATGTAGCTCCTGCTGTGTTTGATGAAAAAGCTTTCATGGCCAAGATGGAACGGGAGATGGTTAATTCTGCAGAAGTTGCTCATCTTGTTCAATCAATAGATCTTTGTAACTTTGATGCAATTCAGATGTTTGGTAAAGATGTAATGGAAGAGATGTCCAGAGTTTCTGATGTTGTAGTACAGGATCAGACTAGAGCGATGTTGCTTGAGACCAATACTACAGAACTTCTTAGTGTGTTCAGTAAGCTTTTTTCACAGATTGATCCGTCGGAATTGAATGATAAGGGGGGATTTTTTAGTAAACTCTTTGGTGATGTCAAACGAAAAGTTGAGGCTTTTATTGCTAAATATCAAAAAATAAGTGTTGATATCGATAAAATATACGTAGAACTGAAGAAATATGAAGAGGATTCCCGTGCTGGAAACAGGAAACTTGCGATGATATATGACGCAAACTTGAATACATTCCATGCACTGAAGCTTTATATCTACGCTGCAGAGCAATGTACAATCAATCTCAATAGAGAGATTGAGGAACAGCAGAGAATTCAGCAGCAGACAGGTAATGTAGAATTGACAAATTATATTGATAAGCTTAATTCTGCAAAGATTCTTATGGAAAAACAATATTCAATGCTGTTGACAGCACAGAACGTTGCATTACAGTCTCTTCCTCAGATTAATATTCAGCAGCTTACAAACTATAATATTATAAGCAAAGTAAACGAATATTTCTTGATCGGACTTCCTGTGATGAAACAGGGAATTGCACAGGCAATAATGCTTAAAAGGCAAAAGATTATGACAGAATCTCTTTCCGATCTTGATAAAAAAATGAATGAGATGATGGTAAGAAATGCTCAGAATACTGTGGAGACCGCTAAGACTGCAATGCAACTTTCTGAACAGACTTCCATCACATCAGAAACTTTGGAAACAACATGGAAAACAATTGTTAATGGAATTGAAGAAGTTAGAAAGATTCAGGCTGACGGTAGTAAAAAGCGTATTGAAGATGCTCAAAAACTTGAAAGGATCAAGAGTGAGTTCAATGTAAAGTTGGGACTTCCTCCTGAGTCTCGAAATTAATTCTATATATATATATTACAAATTTATAGGAGTGTTTATTATGGCTATTAGTCTGTCAAAAGGTCAAAAAGTTGATTTGACAAAGGGAAAACCAGGGCTCAAACATCTTATGGTAGGACTTGGTTGGGATGTAAATGTATTTGATGGTGCAGATTTTGATTTGGATGCTTCTGCATTTATGGTTGGAGCCAACGGCAGATGTCCTACAGACCAGGAATTTATCTTTTACAGCAATCCTAAGCATCCTAGTGGAGCCGTAGAATCACTTGGGGATAACCGTACTGGTTGTGGAGATGGTGATGACGAACAGATTATGGTAGATCTCTCAAAAGTACCTGCAAATATCGAAAGAATCGCATTTACATGTACAATATACGAGGCTGATTCTCGTGGTCAGAATTTTGGTCAGGTAAGTAATGCTTTTATCCGTATTGTTGATCAGGATACTGGAGAGGAAATCATCCGTTATGACCTCGGAGAGGATTTCTCAATTGAGACAGCAATCGTTGTTGGTGAACTATATAAAAAAGATGGGAACTGGAGATTCAATGCTGTTGGAAACGGATTCCAAGGTGGACTTGCAGCTCTCTGTGGTCATTATGGAATTGAAGTTGCATAATAGGGCAGGAAAAATATGTCAATAAGCTTAACAAAAGGACAGAAAGTCAGCCTTACAAAAGAAAAACCAGGATTATCTGAGGTTGTTGTTGGACTTGGTTGGGATGAGGTTCAGCCGAAAAAAGGTTTTTTTGCATCGTTATTCAGCGGTAGCGAACAGGATATCGACTGCGATGCTTCTGTTTATCTTTTGAAAAACGGAAAGCTATCTGGAGAAAATGATATTGTTTTCTTCAATAATCTGAATCATAGTTCTGGTGCTGTAAGTCACCATGGGGATAATCTTACTGGTGATGGAGACGGAGATGACGAGCAGATTACCATTAAACTTCAGAGAGTACCTGCTGAATACGACAGAATAGTCATTGCTGTTAATATCTATAAGGCAAAGGATAGAAATCAACATTTTGGCATGGTAGAAAATGCTTTTATCCGTGTTGTTGATAAGAGCAATAATTCTGAATTATGTCGCTATAACCTTACCGATGATTATTCCAATAGTACTGGAATTATATTTGGAGAAGTATATCGTCATGATGGTGAATGGAAATTCAATGCAGTAGGAGAGGGAATCCGGGCTTCTTACATAAACGATATAGCCAAAAGATTCTAATAGATTTTTGTGTATCAAAAAAGTAAAGGGGGAAGATGGGACTGTTATGTCCCTTCTTCCCTTTGTATATTCAACGATGGGGTTTTAATATTATGGAATCAATTAACAAAACTGAATTGATGAAGGGGCTTTCTGATGCTCAGGTAACAGAAAGCAAAAACAAGTATGGAACCAATGAACTTTCAAAAAAAGAGACGGAATCTTTATGGTCCATGTTTATTGGTGCATTTGATGATATCTGGATCAAGGTATTATGTGCCGCTCTTGTATTAAAAATTGTTCTTGCTGTACTCGGTCATTTTATTCCAGCATTGAGCGGAGGAAATGATGTTGTAGAAATCATCAGTATCATAATGGCTATTGCTCTTGCTACAGGTTTTAGTACTTTGTCTGAATACAGAAATACATCACGAAGCGAAGCCTTGCAGGAAGAATATAATAAAACTTATGCTAAGGTTATTCGTGATGGTAAGCTTATCAAGGTTCTTACAAGCGAAATTGTAAAAGGCGATACAGTTCTTATCCAGGCAGGTGATAAAATACCTGTTGATGGACTTCTTTTTGAAGGCTCTGTAAAGGTTTCTCAGGCTGCCTTGAATGGTGAGTCTCGTGATGAAGAAAAAAAAGCTACGCAGAGTATGGATGAAGCTGACAGCACAGATTATTCTTCTGAGTGTAAAGTCTTTATGGGTTCTGTTGTTACATCTGGCGAAGCTTACATGTTAGCTACAGTTATTGGAGATGAGTCCGAACTTGGTAAAATCAACAAGGCTCTTACTGATGATGAAGAAGAAGAGCGAAAAGATACATCAAGCCTCAAACTAGAAAAAGTTGCCGCAGGAATTGGAAAGATAGGAGTTTCTGCTGCAGTTATAGCTGGAGTTCTTCATGTTGTTTTTTCTCTTATAAATGGTGGATGGGAAGAAGGAAAGCTCGTTGTAACTATTCTTCTCCTTGTTGCAGAAGCTGTAATGCTTATGGCTTCCATTGTTATCATGGCTGTTCCTGAAGGTCTTCCAATGATGAATAGTCTTGTACAGTCTATGAATACAGAGTCTATGTACAAGAAAAATATTCTGGTTAGTCATAAGGCAGCATTTTCTGATAGTGCCTACATGAATATTCTTTTTAGCGATAAAACTGGAACTATAACGGAGGGAAACTTATCTTTGGTAGAATTCATTGCAGGTGATGGTGTTGTTACAAATACTATGGATAGTAATGAGTTCATGGAAGCTATTACACTTAATAATCTTGCAAAAATTTCTGAAGGCAAGGCTATTGGTAGTAACAATATGGACAGGGCTCTTCTTACATATGCACTTAACAATGGATATGATGAAAGCAAGATTTCATCTGACAAAGTTGCTGAAATCAGTGGATTTGATTCAGAAAAAAAATGTGCTACAGTTACTCTAAAAGACGGTTCTGTCTATTGGAAGGGAGCTACAGAGAATATAATTAATCAGGTAACACACTATTTACTTCCAAATGGAGAAGAAAAAGAGTTTACTGCCGAAGATAAAACAAAGCTTGAAGAGCAGATGCTTAATCAGGCAAAGCGAACGATGAAACTTCTCTCTGTTGCAAAGATTGCATCTGGAAAAACAGTTCTTCTTGCAGTTCTTTGTCTTCGTGATAATGTTCGCAAAGATGCCATCGAAACTGTAAAAATTCTTAATAAAGCTGGTATTCAGGTTGTAATGGTTACTGGTGATGCCGAAGAAACTGCTGTGGCAATTGCAAAAGAAGCTGGTATACTGAATAGTGATTCTGATGTTGTTCTTACTCATGAAATGCTTGCAAGTATGTCTGATGATGAACTTAAAGAAAAACTTCCACATCTCAGGGTTGTAAGCCGTGCGAAACCTTTGGATAAGAAACGTCTTGTATCTATTGCCCAGCAGCTTGAAAACGTTTGTGGTATGACTGGAGATGGTGTAAATGATGCTCCTGCACTCAAACAGGCTGATATTGGATTTGCAATGGGAGATGGTACTGCTGTTGCTCAGGAAGCCGGAGATGTTGTTATTCTCAATAACTCATTGACTTCAATAAAAGACTGTGTATTGAACAGTAGGACGATGGCAAAATCTGTAGGTAAATTCCTGATATTCCAGCTTACTGTAAATATCAGTACATTGTTAATGAATATTCTTTCCCCAGTATTTGGTATTGTTGAACCATTCTCAATTGTTCAGATTCTTTGGATTAATTTGATTATGGATACACTTGCCGCAATGGCTTTTGGTGGCGAACCAATTCTTGAAAGATATATGAATGATAAGCCATCTTTAAGGTCAGATAATATTCTTACAAAGTATATAAAATCTGCAATAGGTGTATCTTCTGTATTTATAACTGTTGTATCTATTCTTATTCTAAAGGATGTATGCGGTATAACATCAAGACTTATTCCTGCAGGTTGTGCAGATAGTGCAATGTATACAAAGACATTCATGTTTGCATTCTTCATCTATTCAATTATATTTAACAGCTTGAATACAAGATCAGAAAGAGTAAATCTCTTTGAACACCTTAATGAAAACAAGAAGTTTGTTCTTGTAATGGGCTCAATTTTTATTCTCCAGACATTGATTATTGAGTTTGGTGGAGCTGTATTTGAGACTGTAATGCTTGATGCAAAAACACTTCTTGTATCTATGGGACTTGGTCTTTTGATTATTCCTGTAGATTTGATTCGTAAGCTTTTTGTAAGAAGTAAATAATGAAACAAAGCGAGGAATACTTATGATATTCCTCGCTTTTATTTTATATGAAAATTTTTACTTCTGATTTGGACAATACTCTTATCTACTTTTATAAGCATGACATCGGAGATTATAGAAAAATGACTGGTTATCAAAAAGTCTTTATAAGAGTATAATTCAGGTATGATTTTAGTTGGAACAAGTGGATATGATTATCCTGAGTGGCGAGGTAATTTTTACCCTCTGGATCTAAGGAGGGAACAGTTTCTTGAGTATTATGCAACTCAGTTTAATGCAGTGGAACTTAATTTTACTTTTTATCATATGCCTGCATATAGCATAATGGAAAGTTTTTACAACCGTACAAAAGGTAAATTGAGTTTTAGTCTCAAAGCTACGAGATCTTTTACTCATGAAATAGATCGGAGCTGGAAGGATCAGGCTAAAGAGTTCAAAGATGCTGTGCAGCCTATACATAGTCATGCCTTGTTAAGTGCCCTGTTGTTTCAGTTCCCTCAGAGTTTCAGATATACTGTTGAAAATAGATATTACCTTAGGGATATGATAAAAGAGTTTGAAGGCTTTCCCGTTGTAATCGAGTTCAGGCACAAGGAATGGTTACGTCCTTCTGTCTTTGAAGGACTCAGTTCTCTTAGGGCGGATATTGTTTTTTGTGACATGCCTGCACTTAGTGCTTTGCCTGATGGGCTTACTTACAGGACGCCATTTATAGGTTACAATGCTTATGTGCGTCTTCATGGGCGAAATTCTAATGCGTGGTATGCCTTTGACTCCAGAAACAATGGGGCGCAACGTTATGAGTACCAGTATACGCAGGATGAGCTTGAAGAATTTGTACCTGTTGTGGACCAGGCTTATGAAGAAGGCCGTAAAGTGCAGATATACTTTAATAACCATCCTAAAGGGTATGGTGCAAAGAATGCCAGACAATTCAGGGATCTCCTGGATCAAGATAAATATAAGTCAGTAATATATGGAAGTTGGCAGGAAAAGTTTCACGATAAGACTGATCCTAGTGTCCGTAATTGGATTAAATAAAATAGCAAAATTGATGAAAAACAATAAAAACATATTGACTAAGTGTGTGTATATAATATATACTCTTAATCGTTATGCGGCAGTCATATAACGGCTCATTATCTCAGCCTTCCAAGCTGATGACGAGGGTTCGACTCCCTTCTGCCGCTCTTGTTAAGCTCCCTGAATAGGGAGCTTTTTGTTTTTAAACAGACTAAAGCTATTGCAATTTTGATAAAAAAATCATATTATGAAGTCATAGTTAATGCGAAGGCGCAGATAGAAAATATCTATCTGCGCCTTTTTTTATTTTAGGGTTTGAATTAGCCCCTAAAAAATGACGAAGTCAAGGCCTTGAACAAAGTGTCCTTTGATTCGGCGTATTAAAAAAAATGACGGAGGTAAATATGGAAAATCTTATTTCAAATTCTAATCTTATAAATGAGCAATTGGCACGTTACGGTGTAAAATTTGGAATTTACAAAAATGGAACTTTTAATGAGAGACTTTTTCCATATGATCCAATTCCACGTGTCATAACTGCCAGTGACTGGGATAATCTTAGTCGTGGGCTTATACAACGCGTTACTGCATTAAATCTCTTTCTTGCAGATATTTATTCCAAAAAGCAAATTATTGCAGATGGTATTGTTCCTGAAGATTTTGTCTTTTCTTCATCGGGATATCTTGCCCAGGTAGAAGGAATTACTCCACCACATGGAGTTTATTCTCATATCTCAGGAATTGATCTTGTACAGGCAAAGGATGACAGATGGTTTATTCTAGAGGATAACCTGCGCATTCCTAGTGGTGCATCATATCCTTTAATTGCAAGAGGATTGGAACGAAACTGTTCACCACAGACATTCGTGGATAATCATGTTGTTGATAACCGCAATTACGGAACTCTGCTTAAAGATGTTATGGATGACATGAATTGTGGTGGCATAAATGTAGTCTTTACCCCTGGAAGATATAATGCGGCATACTTCGAACATGCATATCTTGCAGAACAGACAGGAAGTATTCTGTGTCAGCCTGATGACCTTTTTGTAGAAAATAATACAGTATACTGCAAGACTTTGAACGGTAAAGAAAAAGTTGGTGCAATATACAGGAGAATCTCTGATGAGTATCTTGATCCGCTCACTTTTGTTCCAGAATCTCTTATCGGTATCCCTGGAGTTATGAGCGCGTATAGGGCAGGAAATGTTGCTCTTATTAATGCACCAGGTAATGGAGTTGCTGATGATAAGGGTATATATTATTTTGTTCCAAAGATGATTAAATATTATCTGAATGAAGATCCAATCTTAAATAATGCACCAACGTATCTTCCATTTTATGAGGAAGACAAAAAGTATGTCCTTGATAATATAAAGACACTTGTAATAAAAGATGTTGCAGAAGCAGGAGGATATGGTGTTGTCTTTGGTAGAGATCTCAGTCCTGAAAAACTTGAAGAAATGAAGAATCTTATAATAACTCAGCCACGAAGATGGATTGCACAGGAAGTAATCGACTTCAAAGATCTTGAAATCATTGATGAAGGACAGAGAGTAGAGAGAAAAGCAGATCTTCGTGCTTTTGTTCTAACAGGAAAAACATGTAAAGTGTGGCCTAGTGGTTTGACTCGATTTTCAAGGAACCCTGCAAGTTTTGTAGTTAATTCATCACAGGGAGGAGGATTTAAGGATACATGGATTTTAGAAAAATAGCTTCAGCAAGGACAGACAAGATTCCGCTTACACTTAAGCAGGTTGACTCTATATATTGGCTTGGCCGATATACAGAAAGAGTTCTGACAACACTCAAGTTTCTCATGGATGTATATGACTCGAGACTTGACTCACAGTTTGACTATTCTCAATACTGTTATGATCTTGATATATACAATGGATTTACATCTTTGGCTGACTTCTGTAATAGATATGCCTTTGACAAAAATTATGCTAGTTCCATTATATGTAGCATGACTCGTTCTTATGACAATGCAATCATGTTGAGAGAAACTATAGGAAGTGATGCTTTGAGTTATATAGAACTGGCACTTAGACGCTTGGAAAACGCTCAGTTCAGTAAGACTCCTGTTCTCAGTTTTCAGAAAGTAATCGACTGTATCATGGCGTTTAAGGGCCAAGTATTTGATTCTATATTGGATCACAACATCAGACATATTCTGCTTGCAGGATTTACTATCGAGCGCCTCGATATGTATCTGAGACTTAATATGAATGAGGACAAAGTATTGTTTGAATGCAGACGTCTATCCCATTCCATTGAACGCACTGATATAAACTGTGACAGAAGTGCGCTAAATAAAGTCTGTGATGAACTGTGCGAAAAAAATGATCTCTTAGACAATGCAGACAAGATGCTTTTAATACAGCTTATAGACAGTCTGTTTATGCAGATAGAGACAGCCGCATAAAAGAGGTAGATTTATGAGTATTCTTGAAATTGACTATACAACAACTCTTGAATTTACAAATCCAGTTAGTGATCATTATTTTCTTTTGCGATGTGTGCCAGTTTCAAGAGATAGCCAGACTGTAGTCTCCAGAAATTTGACTGTAAAACCTGAGACGTCACTGATAACTTCCAGAGATATCTTCGGAAATATTTCTTTTCAAGGGAGAATTGATGCACCTCATAGAGAGTTTTCATTTCATTCTACAGCAACAGTGATTGCTGACTATAAGAATGGCTGTCGTGAACTGTGTTATCCGTTTTATAAATATAATACAAGACTGACCAGGGTATCTGATACAATGAGAGTTTTCTTAAATTCTCTTTTTGAAAGGAATATCCTTGAGTCAGCTGTTAGAGACAGAAGAGTCAGAAACCGTGATATGATGCTTGTTGCAGAAGTCTTGATGGATGCTATCTACAACAGGATTGAATATGAACCTGGAGTAACTACTGTAACTACAACTGCCGAAGAAGCTTTTGCCATTGGTAGAGGTGTATGTCAGGATTATTCTCACATATTCTGTGCGTTGTGTAGAGAAGTGGGAATCCCCTCCAGATATGTTGCAGGAACAAGTAAGGGTGAAGGCTCTACTCATGCCTGGGCTGAATATTTTGTCCCTGATGAGGAGTATGTTACTTCGAGAGGACAGCCTCTGCAAGGCAGATGGTATGGTATTGACTGCACGAGAAACAAAAAGACTGATGACACATATGTTTCACTGGCAGTAGGCAGGGACTATCTTGACTGTAAAGTTGACGGGGGAATATTCAGAGGACTTACTGACCAAAAAATGACTGTATTTGTAAAAACAGATTATGGGCATCTCTAAAAAATACTTTATAAAGATGCCTACGAGTTTTAATCCTTGAAATTACAAGGATTAAAATATCGTGTTTTCAAAGTTACCTCTAAAAATTGCAATTTTTAGAGGTTCTCTTATCAACAAAAGTAAAAAGACTATTCATAAAAATAGAAAAGGACAAGACTATGATCAAGACTGTAACATCTGCACAAATGCCTGTAAACGAAAAGTTTTTAATACAAAAACAAGTCATAAAGAACGGCAAAAGCAAAAAAAGAATCTGTATAGTTTCTGGTACTCACGGAGATGAACTTGAGGGCCAGTATGTATGCTGGGAACTTATACGACGTATAAAAGCTGATCCAGATATGCTTGATGGAATACTTGAAGTTTATCCTGCATTGAATCCTCTTGGAGTAAACTCCATGACAAGAGGGATTCCTCAGTTTGACCTTGATATGAACAGAATATTTCCGGGTAACGAAAATGGAACTTTTGCTGAATATACTGCAGCCAAGATTATTGAAGATATTTCCGGTGCTGATGTGGTAATTGATATCCATGCATCTAATATTTTTTTGCGCGAAATACCGCAAGTCAGGATCAATGAGATATCGCAGGATACACTAGTTCCGTTGGCAAAGCTGGTAAATACGGATTTTATCTGGGTACACTCAAATGCTACAGTATTGGAAGGTACTCTTGCCTATTCTCTCAATACAACAGGTACTCCATGTCTTGTTGTAGAGATGGGTGTTGGTATGCGCATCACAGAAAGTTATGGACAACAACTTACTGATGGAATCATTAAACTCATGCACGAGAAGGGAATGTGGAAAGGAGATGCTCCTGAGGTAAGGGAACCTGTTATCAGCAGAGACGAAAAAGTTACTTTTGTCAATGCAAATGAAAGTGGAATGTTTCTTCCAACAGCAAAACACAGTGCAAAGCTTTGTAAAGGTGATGAAATTGGTAAAATCATTAACCCTCTGACGGGAGATGTATTGGAAACAATATACAGTTCCATTGATGGACTTTTGTTTACGATAAGAGAATATCCAGTTGTCTACGAAGGATCTCTTATAGCGAGAATCTTAGGTGAGTAAGTAGGGGTAAAGTAAAAAAATGCGTGAAGAAGTAATATTTAAGTTTAAGACACCATATAGAGAAGAGATTGCAGTAAAAGGCTATAGATTTGGACATGGAAAAAAGACTGCATGCTTTGCAGCAGGCCTCCGTGGAAACGAGATTCAGCAGATGTATGTAGCAGCGCTTCTTATAAAAAGATTTAAGGAACTTGAAGCTCAGGGACTTTTGTCTGACGAAAACGAATTTCTTGTTATACCATGCATAAATCCTTTTTCGATGAATATTGGAAAAAGATTCTGGCCGGTTGACAACACTGATATAAACAGAATGTTTCCAGGTTATAACCTTGGAGAAACAACCCAGAGAATAGCGGCTGCTGTATTTGATAAGGTAAGGGATTATCAGTATGGAATACAGTTTGCTAGCTTCTACCTGTCAGGAAACTTTGTCCCTCATGTCCGTCTTATGAATACTGGATATCAGACTCCAGACAATGCCAAGGAATTTGGGCTTCCGTATGTACTTGTGAGAGAACCAAGTCCAATTGACACCACAACATTGAATTATAACTGGCAGATCTTTGAGACAGAAGCATATAGTGTCTACACTAAGGCAACTAGTCATATTGATGAGCAAAGTGCTATGACGGCAGTTAATGCTGTCCTGCGTTTTTTATCTGCTTTCAATCTTGTAAGGGCTTGTCCACCTGTAGGATATAAAAGTGAGATTATAAGTGAAGAAAACTTCAGGACAGTTTCTGCTCCTGCTGGAGGATTGTTTAAGGCAAGTGTCAGTGCAGGTGACGAAGTAAAGAAAGGTGATGTACTTGCGGTAATACTTAATCCGCTTACAGCAGATGTCAGAGAAGAAATTCTTTCTCCGGCAGATGGGATTGTATTCTTTGCAAAGGAATCTCCTATGATAACAGAACACGAGACAGTATTCTTTATTAATCCAAATACAGGTTGCTGAAATATCATATGAACGGGAGATTACAATTACCGCCAGTAGGATTGAGAATAATAAAGTCTGCCATCGCAGTTGCTATATGTTATATTGTGCAGATATTCCGTGGAGATAATGGGATAGTGTTTTATAGCCAGCTTTCAGCGTTGTGGTGCATGCAGGCGTATATCTCAACTACAAAATCCAATGCCAGGCAACGTATAATTGGTACTATAATAGGTGCGTTCTTTGGTCTGATAGTTCTTCTTATTTCTATTTCGGTACGAAATCATATGAGACTATCAGATCATCTCCTGTATGTATTCAATGCTCTACTTATTTCTGCAACACTTATTCCTGTATTATGGACAACAGTTGTCCTCAAGAAAAAGCAGGCTTCATATTTTTCCTGCGTGGTATTTTTAAGTATTGTAGTAATCCACTTGTCTGATGAAAATCCTTATCTTTTTACACTGAATAGATTTTTGGACACGATGATTGGAATTATCATAGGTGTCAGTGTAAATCTGTTTCATCTGCCTCGTAAAAAGCATAAGGATATTCTCTTTGTTTCTGGACTGGATGACACTCTCCTTAACAAGGAGTACCATATCAATGATTACTGTAAGGTGGAACTTAACAGGATGATTGACGAAGGAATGCATTTTACTTTGTCATCAATGCGGCCACCGGCTTCTATACTTGAACCAATGCATGACATCAAGCTCAAGTTACCGGTAATAGCAATGGATGGAGCTGTTCTCTATGATACATCATCCAAAAGATACCTAAAGAAGATTACCATGACAATTGAGGAAAAGAACATGGTCATGGAAATTCTTGATAAATATGATATCCACAGTTTTGCCAATATAGTAATAGATGATACTCTCCTTATATATTACCAGGATTTTGACAACGAAATACAACAGCGTCTTGTAGAGGAACTCAGAGTTTCCCCTTATCGTAATTATATAAAGCGTCCTGTTCCCGAAGAAGAGGTTATATATTTTATGCTTATTTATCCTGATGAGCAGGCTGAAAATATTTACAATATTCTGCATGACAACAACATTACTGAAAAACTCAAAGTCCTGAAATATAAATCCAAGGATTATGAAGGCTATTCATATATAAAGATTTACAACAAAGCTGCTACCAAGCAGAACATGATCATGTATTTACAGAGAATTACTGGGGTAGACAAGACTGTTACTTTTGGAACAGTTGAAGGTAAATATGACTATGTAGTTGAAGAAGGAAATACAAATCAAGTAGTCCATAAGATAAAGAAACTGTTTGAAAATTGAATTTTTTTTATAGGTGTTGATACTGCAAGTTCCACAGTATCAACTTGACCCAGTCATAGTATCAGCTTGACAGTATCAAACAGGTAATTTGGTACTGTCATATATAGGTGTTTGGTACTGTCAAACGATACGTTTGGTACTGTCATATCATATCTTTGACTCTGTCAGGTACGTACTGTCATATTTAAGGTCATCTCTAAAGGGAATTCCCTTGCTTTTTCTAAAGTAATTCAAGTAAAAATATATGATAAACTATATTTATCGTTGAAATTGTACACAATTTTACGGACAAACCAATGACTCTGCATTATATTCTAGTGGATAGGGGATTCTCCATAAGCTCTTTTTGGGGAGATGTCCCGGAATATGACTGACTTTAATAATCTTATAGGAGAGAGTTATGGGTTTTTATGATTTTTCTGTAAAGAACAGAGGTGGTAGCGATGTTCCTTTATCCAATTATAAAGGCAAAGTTGTATTGGTTGTAAACACAGCAACTGGATGTACTTTTACACCTCAGTACGAAGGTTTGGAAAAACTTTATGAAAAATATAATGGCAAGGGATTTGAAATTCTTGACTTTCCTTGCAATCAGTTTGGAAATCAGGCTCCTGGTTCCAATGAAGAGATCCATCAGTTCTGTACTCTCAAGTACAATACAAAGTTTGACCAGATGGCCAAGATAGATGTAAACGGTGCAAATGAGTCTCCTCTTTATACTTATCTAAAAGATCAGAAGGGTGGTGTCATTGGTAAGCTCATAAAGTGGAACTTTACAAAGTTTCTTATAGATAGAAATGGAAATGTTATCTCTAGATTTAATCCGCAAGATACTCCAGAACAGATAGAAAGTCATATTGCAGCGCTGATTTAGCTTTATCTTTTGTTTTGTTTTACAAGTATTTGCATAGTAAATAAATATTAGTTAACTTAGTAAATAAACATATATTTACTAAGTTAATAAAGCTTTATTTATAAAGTTAATAAATATTTATTTACTAAATTAATAAAGCTTATTTATCATGTTAATAAATGTTTATTTACCAGGCAAAAGCTTGTCGTTTTGTCTGGAAAGTCTAATCATCTGACCCAGAAAACAAGAACTTTCCTGGTGTTTTTATACATTTCTGCGGTTCAACTCAGGATGCTGGGTATAAAAGTCATTCTTATCGTCATACATACGCTTGTCTGCAATCTTTATAAGTTCATCGATGCTTCTTGTATCTGACTCTGTTCCGTTGACATATCCCATGGAGAAGTGCAGGTTATTCTGATATTTACCTCTCCAGTTATTCATATTGCTGTGGATAAGCAGATTTATTGTCTTAAATTCATCTTGTCTTGCATTGATAGTGGCAGCAAACTCATCTCCCCCTATACGGTAGATGCTTCCATAGGGACCTATTGCGTTTCTGAGACAGTGACTTACTCCTATGATAAGTTCATCGCCGGCTCTATGACCCAAAGTATCATTTGCAGTCTTTAACCCGTTGATATCAACTATTATGTACCAGAAGTCATCATCAACAGTCTTTATGTCTTTAGTATGAGTTATGAATGCATTACGGTTATACAATCCTGTAAGTTCATCAACAAAAGAAAGCCTTATAAGATCCTGTTCCTTACGCTTAACATCATCAATGTTCTGGGACGTGACAATTGCCTTTGTAAGGGGATCTGTAATATTTCCGTACTTAATGATTGATAAACGCCACCAGTTTTCTTTCCTGTCCATAAGGTCTATGGACAATGTTCTTTTATTCTGCATTCTTTTTTCTAGGATTGAAAAGTCCAGGAACTCTAGGGCTGCTTCCATCTGGGCTTCACATATGGCTTCTCTTATTATGGAGTTTACACGCTCTTGGAGGCTTAAGTTCTTGTATTTTTCCAGATAACTCATTTCAAAGTTGGAACTTTTTTTTGCAATCGAAGTATTTGTGGTAAAGTCAAAGATAAAGAGGGTATGATAGATTGCTGCGATGGTATTTATATTGTTCGTTTCTGCGTCTATCAGGTCTTTTTGGATAAATACATAGATTGCAAGAAGTGTAATTGTTGTTATAGGGGGCAACAAATTATCCTGTATTTTACTTAGCGAAAGGAATCCGATAAAAAGTAAAAGCAATTGGGTAATAAAAAAATAAAACTGCTTACGTTCTATATATAGATAATTAGTGATAATAAAGGCTATCATAGATATAAGAAGTACAGACAGAGACGAATAAAATACTATCCTATTGATTGGACGAAGATGATGTAAGACTATTATCTTGTCAATAAAAGCGATATGGATAGAGTTTGCTGCTATTACAAGGGATGTCAGGAAAAAAAGATAAGTAAGAATCTTGGTCTGTACTTTAAAGTTATGAGTCCTGCAGTCAATGATTGATAATATGTACTGATATAACGTAAAACAGAAGACACATGGAGAGAAAAAAGCTATGAACATGAAAACAGGAGCAGGCTTCAAGATTGCCATGTGATGGTAGAGAAAGAAAAGAGTTGTTGTCAGGCAGATATTGCTTAATATCATGTTGCAAAAACACTTGTCAGCCAAAGTTCTTTCCCCGGGAAGAAAAAAAGTGATGAGAAGAAGTATATTTATCACTACAGAGATGGCTGCAGCTGTTATAGTTATAGTATACATGAGGTTTATCCCATTATATTCTAATACAAAAAATATGAATTTCACGGTTATTTAATGAAAGTTCACGTTAAAGCCAAATGTCTAAAAAAAAAAGTTTACAAATTGAAAACTCAAATAAACAGCATTATATTAAATTTGCATGTTAAATCTAAACTTCTTTTTGGGGAGATTTTATGAAGATACGAAGCAAATTGATAACTATGTGTGCCATTGTTGGTATAACGCTCACAGGTTCTTTTACTATAACAAATCTTTCGAGTCAATCAAAAATCCTTTCAGAGAAAAATGAACAGATAGCAGTACTCAATATCAATAGTGTTTACAATAATGTCAATGATTATTTAAGATCTCCATGTACTTGTCTTGATGACTTGATTGCATATCTTGATACTGCGGAAAATCAAGACCGAAAAAGTGTAGAATTCTTTATGGGTGAGCAAATTGCAGGGCAAACATCATTTTCCATGATTTATTATGCGGGAACTACACCTTATTGTGACGGAGGATTTATTTACAGTGACAATCACTGGGACCCGTCTCCTGATTGGAATCAGACTACCCGTAACTGGTACAAGGCTTCACTTCTTACTAGGGAAGCTACTTTCTCTGATCCATATATTGATGATATGAGTGGTGATGTCATCGTTACAATATCAAAAGCCTACTATAACAATGGTCAGCTGAAAGGTGTTGTTGCAGTAGACATGGTTGTAACCAAAGTAAACGAACTTGTTACTCAGACAAAAGTTTCTAGAAGCGGTAAAAGTTATATGATTAAGACTGACGGAACTTATGTCGTACACGAGGATTCTTCCAAGATTGGAAATGCAAACTTCTTTGATGATTATGGATTTAAGGACGTCTGCGGTAAAATGACTGAAAATGAGACCTATACATACTTGTTAGGTACAGAAGGTATGTATATTGCTGGACGGAAGATGCCTTCAATATGTGGCTGGACTCTTGTGACAGTTGGTCCAGAGAAAGAGTTTAAGGAAGAACTTAATCATACTATAGTATCAGGTTTTGTTTCCTTCTTATTTGCTGCTTTGATAAGTGTCATTGCAGGTATTCTCTTTGCCAAAAGTATTATCAAACCGATTAACTTTGTAAAAGACTCTCTCAGGGAAATATCTACAGGTAATGCAGACTTGACTCAGAGACTTGAGATAAGGAACAAGGACGAAATAGGGGAAGTTGCAGAAGGCTTCAATGCCTTTGTTGGAAAATTACAGGAAATCATTACCCAGGTAAAACATTCCAGGGATAATCTTGACTCAGCTGGTAACAGACTTAATGACAGTTCAATGGAGACGGTTGCTTCTATAAAAGAAGTTGTAGACTACATTGATACAATAGATTCAAGTATTACAAATCAATCATTTACTGTTCAATCAACAAGTCAAACAATAAATGATATTTCCACAAATATTCAGAGCCTTGAACAACTTATTTCTGTCCAGTCTGCAGGAGTATCACAAGCTAGTGCTGCTGTAGAAGAAATGGTTGGAAATATTTCCTCTGTAAGTCTGAACGTTGAACGAATGGCAAATGAATTTACACTTCTGCAGTCAGACCTTAAGATAGGTACAGACAGACAGTCTAATGTTGATACAAAGATAAACCTTATTGAAAACCAATCCCAGACTTTGCAGGAGGCTAACGCTGCAATTTCTGCCATTGCTGAACAGACAAATCTTCTTGCCATGAATGCCGCCATAGAAGCAGCACATGCTGGAGAAGCTGGTAAAGGTTTTAGTGTTGTTGCTGATGAAATCCGTAAATTAAGCGAAACATCCAGCGCCCAGTCCAAGACTATCGGTGATCAGTTGAATCAGATTCAGCAGGCTATTGGAGAAGCTGTTGCCTCTTCAAAGGAGTCTACGGCAGCATTCAACTCTATCTCTGGACGAATTAACAATACGACAGATATCGTACGAATAATTAAGTCTGCTATGGAAGAGCAGAATTCAGGATCAAAGCAGATTCTTGATGCATTGCATGAAATGAATGAAAGTACAGGTGAAGTAAAGACAGCATCTGCACAGATGACAAGCCAGAATCAGTCTGTAGTTACCCAGATAGAAAACCTTGAAAACTCTACACAACAGATGAAGCAGTCCATGGTACAGGTTGCTGGATGTGTATCAAAGATTGATGGTAATGGTAAGGAACTTAATGGAATTTCCTCTGCAATGGATTCTGCAATTAGTGACATCAGTTCTCAAATCGACCAGTTCAAAGTATAAAAATTAGAGTATAACTGTTATTATTGGCAAGCTTTCCATTGCAAAGCTTGCCTTTTTTGTTATAAATTTGATAATTATTCTCAAATTGTATTGACTTGTAATATGTGTTTACAGTAAATTGATAGCGGTTATCAAATTGGAATACAAGACTAAGCAACAGGATATAATCTTAGAATATCTCAAAAAAGCTTCTGATCAGCACTTTACAGCAGGAGAACTTGCAAAGTACTTCAAGGATATAGGTATTGGGCAGGCAACAGTTTATCGTCAGCTTGAAAAGCTTGTTGATGCAGGTCTTGTAAACAAATTTTTTACCGGTGAAAATACCAGTGCTTGCTTTTCTTATGCAGGTTCCCACAGCGATGAACAGAATTGTTACCACTGTCGCTGTGAAGTTTGTGGAAAACTGATTCATTTAAAATGTGATGAACTTTTACAAATTGAAAAACATCTTGCAGATGAACATGGTTTTGCTCTAAATCCGTATCGGACTGTTTTTTATGGATTGTGCATGGATTGTCGAGATACAAATGAGGCAGAAAAATGAAGTCCCTTAATACTGTAAAAAAAGTTTCTGCAATCATATCTCTGTCTCTGCTTGTCATAGGTTTATTATTTTCTTCCATATATCCAGTCATGGAAATAGACCATGAATGTACAGGTGAAAACTGCACTATATGCTATGTAATACAATTATGTGAATCGTTAAATAAGAATATTGGTTTTGCAGTCTCTTCCATAGCAAAAAGTTCTGCACTTTCTGCTGCTATTATTCTGGTGTTGATAGCAGCTTCAGAAAATATTTTTCCTCAGTCCTTAATCACTCAAAAAATAAAGCTTTTAAACTGATCATAACCTCTTGTCAACAAAAAAATATCTCACAAAAAAACATAATAAGAGGTTATATTATGGCAAAGAAACCTGTCGTACTCATTGCAGGATATCTTGGTTCAGGTAAAACAACTCTCCTGAATAATCTATTGCGCCAGGAACAGCGTAAAGTTTCTCTCATTGTAAATGATATGGGGAGTATCAATGTTGATGCTGCACTTTTAAAGAAAAATGGTTCATCGGTTGCACAGTCAGAAATGTTTGAGCTTCAGAATGGTTGTATCTGCTGTACACTACGAGATGAATTTATTGATCAAATCGAAAAAATATCAAAGAACGAAAATACAGAGGTTGTATTTGTAGAAGCATCAGGTATTAGTGATACAGGTGCAGTATCAGCTTCTTTTTTGGCATATGAAGAAGATAATCCTGATACAAATGTTTATCTGTCTGCAGTTGTAACTGTTGTTGATGGTGACAGGATTTATCACGAATTTTTAGATGAACTTAGAACTTTCGATGAAGAAAAAGAGTTTTCCAATGATGATCCATCTATCACTACATTAATCGTAGATCAGATGGAATTCTGTAATTACATCGTCCTTAATAAATGTGATCTCTTGACAGACCAGCAGCAGAAAGATGTCATCGATGTAATCCGTACTTTCCAGCCAAAAGCAAAGATTATTCCAGCTACAAATAGTGAAATTGATCCTAATATCATCATGACTGGTGAAAAATTTAACTATGAGATGGTTGATTCATCTTCTTGTATTCAACGTGCTATTAACTCACTCGGAGAGAAGGGGGGGACAAAATACGATGAATACGGTATTACCAGTTTTAGTTATGAAGAAAAACGTCCTTTTAACCGACAGAAATTTGCTGACTTTGTAAATACTTTGGATCCAAAAAAAATTGTCCGTGCAAAAGGATATATCTGGTTTTCTGACGCAGATGAAGACGTGCAGCTTTTTGAGCAGGCAGGAAGAAACAACAGTGTAATGGAAGTTTCATACTGGGTAGATGCTCTCATAGAGGAACAGAAAAATCAGATCTTGCAACAAAATCCAGATATGAAAGATGCTTGGGATGAAAAATATGGAGACAGAATGAATCAAGTTGTATTTATCGGAAAGGACTATAACGAAGCAGAAATAAAAATGCAGCTTGAAAATTGTCTCGATGAATGGAATTAAAGAGGGGAATGTGATGAAAAAAATTATAATTACAGCTTTAGCAGTTTTGACACTTGTAATGCCTCTTATGGCAAAAACTAAAAATAATTCTGGAAAAAAAATCAGTATCGTGGCAACAATGTTTCCGCAGTATGATGTTGCCAGAAGTATTGCTGGAGAAAAGGCTGATATAACTATGCTTCTTAAGCCAGGTGCTGAAAGTCACAGTTATGAGCCTACTCCACAGGATATGAAAAAGATACAGAAAACAGATTTATTTCTATATACTGGTGGCGAAAATGATGAATGGGTTGAAACAATCTTGGAGAGCTTTGGCTCAAAATCACCAAAGAGTCTTAAGTTTTTGGATTTGGTAGATGCTGTGGAAGAAGAAATCATGGAGGGTATGACTGAAGAAGAAGAAGAAGCTGATTCAGAACATCATCATGGTGACGAAGACGAAATAGAGTATGACGAACATGTATGGACAAGTCCACTAAACATGATAAAAATTGCTAACGCAGTTTGTGAAGAGTTATGTGATATAGATCCTAAAAATACAGATTACTACAGAAATAATGCTAAATCATTTGTGGGGCAGCTTCAAAATCTTCATAATGAATTTGAAAATGTCGTAATAAATGCAAAGCGCTCTCTATTTGTCTTTGGAGACAGGTTTCCACTTCGTTATTTTGCTGATACTTACGGACTTTCATATTATGCCGCATTTCCAGGATGTGCAACTGATGTGGAGGTAAGTGCTGCTACACTTAAGTTTCTGATCAATAAAGTTCGACAAGAAAATATTCCAGTTGTATTTACAATCGAATTTTCAAATGGAAAGATTGCAGATACGATTTGCGAATCTACAGGAGCAAAGAAGCTGGAATTTCATAGTTGTCACAATATAAGTGCAAATGACTTAAAGAAGGGTGAAACTTATATTTCTCTTATGACAAGAAATATTGCTGCCCTTAAGACTGCATTGAACTAAAGTAAGGGAGCCTCTAAAAATTGCTATTTTTAGAGATGCCCTCAGTTAATATCTATTGGAGATTCTTGTGAGAAAAGTTTCTATTTCGTTGATGATCTTGGTAATATTTGTTTTTGATTCCTGTTCTGCAAAGCAAAAGGGGTATTCAGCTGCTCTTAGTCAAAAAGAAGCGCCAAGTGCTGTAGTATATGATGATTCTGAGTTTTTTGATTGGATTCAAAAAGTTGAGTCTGGGGAAATAGAACCGGAACCTCCAATAGATGTGGAAGAGAAGTGGGCTCCACCAGAAATAGAGATTCCTGCAGGATCTATACTTGAAATCAAAGACAAGTTGTTTCTTACACAGATTAATGACATTTATTTTAATTATGAAAGCTATAAAGATAAAACAATCATTGTAGAAGGAATGTTTACATATTTTGTTTCGTATCTTGATGATTCAGAAGTTCCTGCTGTATTCAGATTTGGTCCTGGTTGTTGTGGAAATGATGGTTGGGGAGGTTTTCTCTTGGACTGGAAAGGAACATATCCTGAAGATAATGATTGGATTAAAGTTACTGGAAAACCTGTTATAAAAACAACAGGAGGGTATCAAGATTTATTTCTTGAAGTTATGAGTATTGAAATAAAGGCTGAGCGTGGAAATGAATATGTTTCAAATTGAGGAAAGACTATAATGAGTTTGATAAAATGTGAAAACGTGAATGCTTCTTATGAGAGGCATATAGCTCTTCAAGACATCAATTTTCAGGTAGAACAGGGGGATTATATCTGTGTGCTAGGTGAAAATGGGGCAGGAAAGAGTACACTGATTAAGATTTTGCTTGGTATTCAGAAACTTGATTCAGGAGTTATTTATTTTGGTGATGGATTACTTCAGAAGGAAATCGGATATCTTCCACAGCAACAGACTGTCAAAAAGGATTTTCCTGCTAATGTGTGGGAAGTTGTTCTTTCAGGTAATACAAACTCGCTAGGATTTTTTCCCTTTTTTAGTAGCCAGCACAAAAGGCGAGCTAAATCAAATCTAGAAAAACTTGGTATATGGAATCTCAAAGATAAGAGTTTTGGTGAATTGTCAGGTGGGCAACAGCAAAAAGTTCTCTTATGTCGAGCTTTATGTGCTACGAAAAAAATTCTTATCTTGGATGAACCGGCTAGTAGTCTTGATCCTGTATCAACAAATGAACTCTATTCTGTGATATTGAAATTAAATAGAAACGAGAAAATAACTGTAATCATGGTAAGTCATGACAGGGAATGTGCAAAAAAATATGCAGGAAAGATTCTTCATCTTGCCGGTAAACAACTTTTCTTTGGTTCCAAAGATGACTATCTACAGTCTGAAATTGGAAAAAAATTTCTGGAGGATTCAGAATGTTAGATTTTTTTATAGAGATGTTCTCATTTCCTTTCATGCAGAGAGCTTTTCTTGTGGGAACTTTAATCGCATTATGTTCTTCTCTTCTAGGAGTGAGCCTTGTATTAAAGCGTTATTCAATGATTGGAGATGGATTAAGTCATGTCGGTTTTGGTGCGATGGCACTGGCAAAAGTATTTAACTTAGAACCTCTTGCAGTCTGTATTCCAGTTGTTGCATTAAGTTCTGTTGTCTTACTGAGGATTAATTCATCGAGCAAAATTAAAGGTGATGCAGCTACAGCTTTGATTTCTACATTTGCATTGGCAGTTGGTGTAATGATTATTTCTGTTACAACAGGAATGAATACAGATGTTTGTAATTATATGTTCGGGAGTATTTTGAGTATGAGCCGAACAGATGTATATGTGAGTGTTTGTATTTCAATTATCGTTGTACTGCTTTTTATAGTATTTTATAATCCTATCTTTGCAGTAACATTTGATGAAACTTTTGCAAAGGCTACAGGTACAAAATCTAATGTATTTAATCTTCTAATTGCCATTCTCACATCTCTTGTAATTGTTATTGGAATGAGGATGATAGGGGCCCTATTGATTTCAAGTTTGATTGTTGTTCCAGCATTAAGTGCCATGAGACTTTGCAAGCGATTCAAGATGGTTGTAATAACAAGTGCAATCATCAGTGTTTTATGTCTTTGGAGTGGACTTATAATTTCATATCAGTTTGCTTTTCCTACTGGGGCAAGTATAGTTTGCTGTGACTTGTTTATATTCTGTATTGCTTCTTTAATAAGAAACTTTTGTACTAAGAGACCAGGAACTCCGCTTACAAGTCATTAGCAACCTTATTAATGAATTGTAAATGAATATATTTTTATACGGTTTGACCAAATATGCCTATATAGTGTATATTGAATTGTTTTAAATATATGAATAAGTATAAAGCAGTAATTTTTGATTTAGATGGAACTATAATTGATACTGAAAAGTATTATCGTATTGCTTGGCCAAAGGCTTTTGAACATGCAGGTTATACAATGACAGATGATCAGTATCTTTTTATAAGATCATTAGGTAAACCTTTTGTTCAGCAGACCCTTAAAGAATTTTCTAAAGATGATAATTTTGATTATGATAAAATGACCCAGTTACGCAACGTATATCTGCAAGATCTTATAGACAAAAATGGATTGCAGACTAAAAAAGGTGCTAAGGAACTTTTGTCTTATCTAAAACAATGCAATATAACAACTTGTATTGCTACAGCATCTCCTGTTGCTAAAGCTGAAGGCTTTTTAAAGCAAGTTGATTTGCTGCAGTATTTTGACAGGATTGTATCAGCCAGAGATATGAAGGAAGGAAAACCTTCACCAGATGTATATCTTTATGCGGTAAATCAGCTTGGTTTAATACCTCATGATTGTCTTGCAGTCGAAGACTCTCCTAATGGAGTCTTAAGTGCAAGCAGAGCTGGCTTGGATGTAATAATGATACCGGATCAATCTCCCTGTGATCCTCAGTCCAAAAAATTAATCATTGCAGAAAAACAGGATTTAAGTCAGATAGTTTCCATTCTGTAGTTTGTGGGTTTTTAGAAATAAAGTAGACAAATGTACTACAGGATATAGTGTATATTTTAGGGACAACAATATCTGTATATGCAAAAGGATTGTTTGGAACTGACTATTCTGTAAGTTGTGATAAGACTTTGGAACAGGTAAAAGCAGTAACAGATATTATGGAAAATGATAAAAGTTATCAGAAAAGCTTTACTGCCAAAGACAAAATGGGCAACTATCACAAAGTAATCATTTACAATGATAACTACATGAAAATTGCTAACGTG
>JAZLGX010000022.1:0-148034 GCA_045616545.1 Treponema sp.
TCCTTAAATTCAAAATACTTGAATGTGAATATTCTTCTTTTTCTATATAGCTTAAAACTTTATCAAAGTTTGTAATATCCTTTAGTATCCAAGCTTTGTTTAACTGCTCTGCAAAACAGATTGATTGAAAAAATAATACTACTAGTAAATATATTGCTTTTTTCATTCTTTCTCCAAAAGTTCCTTAATGTTGGGGTGTCTGACATGTGCTTAAAGTTTAGTGAGCTTTTCTTCTTTATAGTCTTTTGAGAAATAATCAAATTCTACTGTTTCAGGACCGAATAAAACTGTTTTTTCTAAACGAAACTCTATATCAGGATTTTTTTCATGTATAAAGCTAAAAAATTCCTTCATTTTTGAATTATGCGGGAAATTCTTTATGACAAATTCTTGCGATCCCTTTTTATAACCCAAATCTGAGAGTATTCCATTATAGCTTATTGTGAATTGATCAATTCCGTGTCTATATCCATAAGCTTTATGGTGAACAATACTTGTTATTTTTTTGTATTCAAGATTATAGATACCTTCGGTCTTTAAGGAAAAACTTACATCATCGTATTCGAGCTTCCATAAAAGGGAGTATACAAAACTTATTAGAGGAAAAGTCAGAAAACATAAGAAAAATATTACATTTCTAATATTAAGTTTAAAATGAGAATTTACTAGAGACAAGTCTTCTTTATTATAAATTGCAAATACAATTATTCCTACAAATATAAGTCCCCAGAAAACTGCAGCTCCTTTCATTTGAATTATTTTTTTCATTGTACAACCTCCCTTATTTCGACTGCTTTTCAGCATGCCCTAAAGACTATTATGTGATTAATATTTCCTTAGATTATTTCCACATTAATGAAGCCCAAATTGGAAATAACAATAAGAAATTGAATACAATTGAAAGGACTTCGCAATCAATTGCTGCTCTTTTATTTACATATAGTTTTTTTAGGAGTATCGATACTACGATGGATAATCCAAATAACACAAAAACCACTACATTGTTTATATTATTGCAGTTGAATCCTTCTTTACAGCCGCAACCATATATATCTACAAGAATTCTATTTATTGGTTCATAGAGGATTCTAAATATAATGAAACTAGAAAATTGAAAAACAATGCCTAATACTTTGATTACCATAGTTATAAACCTTTTATGAGCGGAGAATGTCGTTTACTTTGTTGCGAAATCAGCCTTAATAAGCATAAGCAATAATGTCCCAGAAATCAATCTTACATAGCTGAAAGTAATAAAAACACAATACTTTCAGCTATGTAAAAAAATGTAAGCTTCGAAAAAGTTATATCAAAACTGCAACCAAATTACAAGTAAAACAACCCTGGTCTAAAATCCAGACTAGGTAGGTCAAATCTGGAGTTATAAGTAAAAATTTACAATAAAGGCTTAAATTTTTAGAATTTACTAACTACAAAAAAATTATAAAAGTTTCAAGCAAGTCGGTCAATTTCTTACCGATAGGACAAGTGAGCCAAGATAACAAAATAATTACGGAAGTGAATATTGATTCCCTTTGTAAAGAAAGTATTACTCATTACCGTCAGCGTTTTTTATTGATTCACGAAGGTCATGTGTGGAACAGTCTTTCTGATGTGGATTTTTTAAAGAAAATTGGAGCTGCAAGAATTAATGCAGAAGACGGAAAAGTTTATCCAACAGCAGCAGGGCTTTTGATGTTTGGCTATGAATCAGAAATAGTGTACGAATATCCATTGTATTTTCTTGATTATCAGGAACATTTTGATGAATCAACACGATGGTCTGATAGATTTGTTTCAAGCTCTGGCGAATGGAGCGGTAACGTTTTTGATTTTTTCTTTAAGGTGTTAAATAAGCTTACAGAAGGTTTAAAGAAGCCTTTTGTTTTAGATGGAATTACAAGAATTGATGATACTCCTGTTCATAAAGCTGTCCGTGAAATTCTTTTGAACACTCTTGCAAACGCAGATTATTATGGAAGATGTGGAGTAGTAATCAAAAAAAATAAGGATTGTTTTTCTTTTGAAAATCCAGGAACATTCAGAATCAGTATAAAGGAAGCAATTAACGGAGGAACATCAGATCCTCGTAATACTTCTCTTTTGAAAATGTTTTCAATGATTGATATTGGTGAACGAGCTGGAAGTGGAATTCCAGATGTATTTTCTGTCTGGAACAAAGAATTTGGTATTGTCCCTGAATATGAACAGAAGATTTCTCCTGAAAGAACAACTACTATTCTTAGGCTTACAAGCGATGTTTCTAGGATAAATGTCCAAGATGTCCTAGAAAATGTCCATGAAGATGATAGAATAAATGATATTTCTGGGACAAATGTCCAAGAAAATGACCGAGCTTCTTCAATTCTAATTTTGATAAAACAAAATTCAGAAATTACCTTAAAAGAGTTATCTGAAAAATTAAATGTTACTTCTAAGACAATACAAAGAGATTTAGAGCAATTAAAACAAAATGGAATTGTTGAAAGAATAGGTAGTGATAGAAAAGGGCAATGGAAGATTGACCTATTGTTATGAAATCAGTCCCTAAATTATGGCATCTTTGCCGCAATTTGAGGACTGGCTTTTCTGTAGCTTTCACTTTTATTTTTTCCATTTCTGCATCGCTATACATGATACCAATACCTAGCTAGGAACTGATTTAAATCCTAGCTAGGAATCGGTTTAAATCCTAGCTAGGAACTGGTTTAAATCCTAGCTAGGAATTGGTTTAAATCCTAGCTAGGAACTGGTTTAAATCCTAGCTAGGAATTGGTTTAAATCCTAGCTAGGAATTGGTTTAAATCCTAGCTAGGAATTGGTTTAAATCCTAGCTAGGAATTGGTATGTATTGCCGGTGTAAATAATATATGACTGCTGCTGATTAGTTGAAAACTGGAATTCTTACCATATAATTAAGGTATGAAGTTTTTTAAGCCGGATAAGAACTTTTTGGGACTGCTGCTTGTTTTTTTTGTAATAGTAAGCGGAATTGGTAATTTTCACGCAGTCAGGCTTTATGATAGTCAGGCTGATATCCTGTTGGAGCGTGAACTCCAAGCTACAGCAAAAGAACTCAACTCATTCTTGGCTTCTGTCGAGCAGACAGCAGATGTTATATCATGTGCTGCTGTCATGACTTTGCATAATCCTCATGATTTTTTTGATGAGGATGTAAGAAACTTCTATATAGATGGAATCTCTGATTATCTCGTAAAGACTTGCAAGGAGAACAAGTATGTCTACAGTGTCTATCTGCACCTGTCTCCAGAAGTCTGCGGATTAGGAAACGTTGGTACATATCTGATCTTTGACGAAAATAACGATATCTCGTATGGTCCTGTGGTAAACCTTGCTGCCTATTCTCGCACTGATTATGAGAATGTAGGCTGGTATTATATTCCCGTTGACCAGAACCGCCGGTGCTGGATTGAACCATATCACAGTGTTACGGAAGGTTCATATATCATTTCGTATGTTATTCCGCTCTTTATAGACGGGCAGTCGTTTGGTGTGTTCCGCATGGATGTAAAGATGACCAGCCTCATTGATTTTGTCGGTAATCGGCGAATCTTTGGTGATGGCTTTATGTATCTTACAGACCGTAGCTCTTCTATCCTGGGGAAAATCCCGCGTATTGATGCTGATAAGGATTATATCAGTGTGGAACAAAAGCTTATAAACAATATGGAACTCGTTGCCTGTGTTCCTTCTTCCAGCCTTTATAAGATTACAAGTGATACTACAATAAATATCTTGATGATTCTCAGGGCTTGCGTCATCGTTCTGATAATATTCTGCATTATTCTTCAGATAGAGTTCTTTGTTAACCGGAAGCGCCGTAAGCAGAAGCGTATGCCTATTCGTAAACTCCAGTTTGCCTATGGAGCTATTGTCATCGGTCTTGTTGCATTACAGTGTGGCTACTGTGCTGTCCGCTGTAGCAGGGAAAACTATAGACCGGACCAGACTCCTGTAAAGGCTGACAATTCTTACGAAAAGACTGTTACTGTCTGTGGGGATATGGAGTTTGCTCCGTTCAGTTTTATAGAGAACGGCAAGATTGTAGGACATGATGTAGATGTCATCACAGAAATCTGTAACAGGCTTGGTTATAATGTAAAAGTTGACCTTATTAACTGGAATGATGCAATTAGTCAGACTCTCGAAGGCAAGTATGATATTATCCTTGGGCTCTCCAGTATTCCTAGTGATGAAGATGTGGAACTTCTGAGATCAAATCCGTTCTTTGATGATTATTTTGTTGTGATCGGAAAGCATCCTATCGACAGTATCCTGGAGACTACAGGAAAACAAAATGCTACTCTCAGGGGCCTGACTCAGTATGATATATACGGTGTTGAGAGTAATGCTGTGTATTTCAATACTTATGAGGAAGTTATCCAGGCTGTAGAAGATGGGGTTTGTGAATTTGGGGTAATCCGGGAATCTGTTGCAAATGTCCTCAAGGAACAATACGGTTATGATGATATCATGATTGTGTATACCAGCATAGAGAGTTATCTTTGCATGGGTGTCGCTCCTCAGAATGCGGCTCTTTTGGCCCAGATAAATTCTGCCATAAATGAGATGATTATGGATGGAACTCTTACTGTATTGGGTAATAAGTGGGTTTATTCCTGTACCGAGAGCAAATCTGTGGGGGAAATAATCAGGGAAAGCAATACATTCTTTATATTATCTACCTGCGGTGCTATGCTCTTGATTCTGCTTATGGTGATTACAAAGATCCAGCAGCAGAAAAAGCAGATAGAAGAGCAAGGTCGTACTTATAAGGAATTGTCAGAGACTGATAGCCTGACTGGTATATATAACAGAGGTCATGGAGAGGATCTTGTGCGGAAATGCCTCAAGAATGATATCGAAGGTGTCTATTGCTTTTTTGATGTGGATAAGTTTAAGTTTATCAATGATACTTACGGCCACGCAGTAGGTGACAAAGTATTGTGCAGTGTAGGTGGTCTCCTTAAGAGTTTTTTCCGCTCTGGGGATATTGTATATCGTGTTGGCGGTGATGAGTTTGCCATGTATCTGCCGGGGCTTGTTGATATAGATGTTCTTAACCGAAAGATGACTGAGTTCATGGGCCTCGTTGACGAAATAAATATTGATGAACTTAACGGGTACAGGGTGAGTATCAGTGCTGGCCTTGCTTTTTATGAGGCGGGAAGTTACCTGGAGTTTGATGAGTTATATCGTCGGGCAGACGGTCAGGCTTATATAAGTAAGAAAACTTCAGGTAGTTATTTCTCAGTCTTGATTTAATAAAACTTAAAGTTATTGCATCAGAGTTATGCGAGTACTTCATTTTTGTATTATTTTGTAGTATAATGTATATATATGCATTATTTATGTATGAATATGAGTATATTATGCATGTACATGAATAGGCATGATTTGAAAATGGGGGCAGAGTATGAAAAAAATAGTTGTAATCGGATGCCCTGGAAGTGGAAAGAGTACTTTCAGCAAGAATTTGAGCCGTATAACAGGTATAGATGTATATCATCTTGATAATCTGTTTTGGAATCCTGATAAAACAACTGTATCAGACAGTGAGTTCCATTGTCGCCTTAATACTGTACTTGATAAAGATCAGTGGATTATTGACGGTAATTACGGAAGAACGATGGAGATGCGTATTCAGAAAGCTGACACGATATTTTTCTTTGATTTACCGAAAGAAACCTGTCTTGAAGGTGTAAAGCAGCGTATTGGTTCCAAGAGGGATGATCTTCCATGGGTAGAGACAGAGTTGGATCCTGAGTTTGTAAAGTTTATCGAAGGTTATGAGAGTAAAGAGCGTAAAGAAGCTCTCAAGATAATGCTTACTTATCCTGAAAAAGATATCCATATATTTATGAATCATCAGGAAATCAATCAGTATCTTGCACATCTTGAAAGGGGATTGCAGGCTGAAGCTTGACTCAAGTCATGAAAACTCTATGTTCTTGACATACAGGAACAATACCTGGTTATTATGGGTATATTCTGGTGCAAGAACAATTTCCATGAGGGAGTTCTTGTACTCTTTGTCTGTCATACGCTTGTAATAAAGGCTGAAGTGGTTATTGCCTTGAGCAAAGTGGTTTTTCAGGTAATCCAGGCTTGTCTTATGGCAGAATTCTTTTATCGAATCTGGATGTATCATCTCAGCTGTGGCAAAATCTTCCAGCCACGAAGACAGGTTCTCTCCAAATCCTTGAGTGTCATTCTGTTCTGATGGCTTCATCTGTATGATTGAATAGGTATTGGCTGTAAGATTTATCTTGAGTATCTTTGTGTATGACTCGCACAATACGATAAAAGCATCTTGCTGGACTCGTCTGTCTCGTCCGTTTGCAGAATAATATACACTCTTGTTTGTATACATCCTCTTGTCTGCTATCTTTATTATGTCTGTAATGCCATTTTCCGGAAACTCCGAAGCTTCTACGTATCCGGCTGATATGGACAGGTGCTTAACAAGGTCTCCGCTCCAGGAAAGGACTTCCTTCTCAAAGTCAACTTTTAGCTGACTGAGATCGTTTGTAGGGACGTGGAGAATTGCGGCAAACTCATCTCCGCCGATACGATAGATTTCGCCGTATTTTGAGAATACCATTTTCATGCAGAGGGCTGCTCCTCGTATGATTTCGTCTCCAGCAACATGTCCGTAGCTGTCATTGGCATATTTAAGCCCGTTGACATCCATGGAAACAAGGACAAAATCCTTTTCCAGGGTTATATCCGGGTACTGGCTGATACGTTCTTCGTATGCCTTGCGGTTATAGACTGTTGTCAACTTGTCTGTATTGCTTTGTCTGATTATGTATTCTTCTCTGTTTCGTGATATGACAAAGAGGTTTATGATTACACAGCCTATAAAGTACCCGATTGCATGGAAGGGTGCCTCAGGAAACTGAAGCTGGAACAAACCGAATGCTACAGGAGCGGCTACAAAGCAAAATACAATGAAATACGTAGTGCGGTTCTTGCTTTTGGCTTTGAGGGCGCCTAAAAGTGTGGTTATGGCAATTACTATGTATATTGATTCCTGTATCCAGAATGCCAATGGCCGAAGTTTTTCGGTAGTATAGATTCCATCGGCTGATACTGAGAATATCATCGGGTGTATGAGGTTTACGGATACAATCACGATCTGGAACAAGACTATAAGCAGTCCAAAAATACGCCATGGCTCAGGATGGGAAATCTTTTTGTCCAGATATGTCAGTACAAAGTTTAGCCACAGGTATGTGGTTGTTACCGTACTTAAATGGAATAGTGTGGAAGAAACTGTAATCAGAGTGCGGTTTTGCATCAATGCAAATATTCCCCAGAATGCATCCTGCAAACAGAACACTATGACCCATATCAAAAGGATTTCGTAAGCTTTATCAGATTTAGAGAGAGTTGTCTGAGAAATTTTATTATAAGCGAGCAGTATAGACAGTACAATTATAAATGTTATGTCCATCACAAAATATAAATAATTAACCATAATCTACAAATAATTATATTCCGTTATTGATAAATATCAGTTTTAAAGTATTAATTTAATGACAAATAATTAAATTTATTGTAAGGTAGTAGAATACGTAACTACATATCCATGATTTATGGATATGGTAAGTTTGGTGGTTAGCCGGATTTGCCTGGCAAGTCTAAGAGCTCTCCACTTGTAAATATTTCTTTTTGGAGGATTTTTCCAATGGATAAGTTTGTTTTACTTAATGGTCGTGTGCATAATGCACTTGTTTCAGCAGCTGTAATAGCCAATATCAAAAATCCTTCAGTTCAGCATTATATGAACAAAAAGGAAACTATTTACGAGTATAAGGAGAAGATAACCACATGTGTAAGCAGTATAATAAAAGAATAGTAGATTTACAGGCAACCGGAACAAATATTAAGTTTTTACGTGTACAGAGCGGTTTCTCTGTAAAAGATATACAGTCTATTTTTAATTTTGAGCACCCCCAGGCTATATATAACTGGGAATCAGGAAAGACACTTCCTTCTATAGATAACTTGCTGATATTATCTGATTTGTTTGACATTAATGTTGAAGAAATTGTTAAGACATATTATGTTCAGATAGATATACCTTCGGCATTTGCTGAAAAGATAGGAGCTTGATTGTGATGTTTTTCGTCAGGTTCCAATCGGAATGTGATTTTGGCCTTTGCATTAGCAATAAGAAAAGCAGCATATTTTAACCTTTATTTAATGTATATGGTATCTCAAAAATACCTTTTAGAGATGCCCTATAGTATGTTTTGTCCATTATCTATATTGACAAATTTTACTATACATAATAGAATTTAGTTATCCGAATCTTAATTCAATGAAGGGGAGATGTATAGAAAGTTCGTACTTTCTAACCATCTCCTCTTCTTTTTTTTATGCTTGTCCGTATATAATCACTTTATGAATTCTCGTATTAATATTCGTTCTTCTTTGAGGCAGCTGTCTGAGCTAAGTCCTGAGATGGCTTCTTTGGTGCCTCATTTGGTTGTTTTTGGTGATTTTCCTGTAAATGAAGATATAACTCTTGATGCAAATGGACCTAAGCAGGGGGAACTGCTATGTTCTGCTCTTGAATATCTTGAGTCATGTATAAAAAAAGGTGTGCATGTAATAGAAAATTGTTATAGTGAACAGGAAATTGCAGAAAAAAAAGCAAAAGCCAAGACTAGTCTTATGTATATCCCAGCCTTTTCTTCTTGTAAAAAGAACAGGACTGTGTTTGTGACTTCAGGTGGTGCTTTTATGGGTGTTTATAACCTTTTTGAAGGTGTCAGCTGTGGATATACGCTTGCTTCAATGGGGTATGATGTTTTTGTTGTTACTTACAGGGTATGCAGATTTCCGGTGGTAGACAATGCCATGGAAGATATTGCCTGTAGCTTTAAGTATGTGCAAAATCATGGTGATTTTTATGATGTAAATCTTGATGGATATATGTTCATGGGGTTTAGTGCCGGAGGCCATTTGGCAGGAATTTGGGCAACTAGGGCTAAGGGCTCTTTGAGTTTTGGCATCGATAGGCCGTCTGCGCTTATATTGGGATATCCTGCATTATCAACAATTGATTTTTTGGAAGATATGGAAGCAGGAAGATATACTCCTGGACACTCCAAGGTATTGAGACTTTATCTAAATCTGATTGCGGGGCGAAACAGTGGCAGGGATCTTTTGTCTCCATATAGTGTAGAACTTAATCTTGATGAAGATTATCCACCGACTTATATAATACAATGCAAGGATGATGACAAAGTAAACTGTAGTACTGTACTTAGGATGGAACAGTCTCTCAAAGCTAATGGAATAACCCACATGATTCGGTTTGAAGAAACTGGTGGGCATGGCTTTGGGACTGCAGATGACAAGCCTTTTGCTCTCTGGCTAAAGGAAGCTGTGACTTTTTTGGATAAATAAAGCCACCATGAGCTAAGCTGTTGGTGGCCTTGTTGTCTACTAGCGGAGATCCTGTGTCTTAAGGATGTCCTGATCTGTATATGTTCGGTTTTCTCCGGCCATACTCCAGATAAAGGTGTAGTTCCTTGTTCCACAGCCAGAGTGTATTGACCAGCTAGGATTTATTACAGCCTGATCATTGTGCATTATGATATGTCTGGTCTGATCTGGCTCTCCAAAGAAATGGAATACAGCCTGATCTTCCAGAATGTCAAAGTAAAAGTATACTTCCATGCGGCGCTCATGGGTATGAGCTGGCATTGTGTTCCATACAGAACCTGGCTCAAGATGGGTAAGTCCCATGCTCAGCTGGCAGGTATCCAATACATCTGGATGTATATACTGGTTGATTGTGCGTTCGTTTGATTCTTCGAGACAACCCATATGTACATGTTTTGCATCCTGCAATGTTATCAGCTTTGCAGGGAATGCTCTGTGGGCAGGTGTACTGTTCATGTAGAATTTTGCTGGAGCTGATGAATCTTTGCTGGATAGTGTTACTTCTTTTGTTCCCATAGGAAGGTAGAGGGCATCGTAGTGGTTAAGATTATATGTTGTGCCATCAGCTTCTACTGTACCGTCTCCACCAATGTTGATGATACCAAGTTCTCTTCTTTCCAAAAAATAATTTACACCAAAATCTTTCATTGGATTTATATTCTTTGCAAGATTGAGTTTACAATTTACGGGCATTGCTCCCATGGTAACGATTCTGTCTATGTGAGAGTATACTCCTGATACATCATCTGCTACAAATATATTCTCTATCAAAAACTCTTCACGGAGTTCTTCTGTTGTCATTCTCTTGAAAGGTTCTTTACCTGTAGAATAACGGGTGTCCATTGGTTTCTCCTAAATGTTATTTGTAATAGCGTTTATTATATTCAGTCCAGAAATCGTAATCCGCTGGCTCAGAGATGTAATCCTTGCATCGTTCAAAGATAGTATTGGTTGTACGCTTAAGTCCATCGCAAAGATGTCTGCCAATGAGGAATGGAATCTCGTCCACCTCATTGTTCTTTATTGCATCCAATATATTTCTGTGGTCTCTGATCATTTCTTCAAACTTCTGGCTTGATTCATAATCCAACATACGGAATCTCATGTATTCTATACGTTGCTGTTCAATCATGTCCCATTCTGCTTCGCAGTGTTGTGCTTTGAACCATGTTGTGTGTAATTGATTGTCCAAATCATAGAATTTTGTGCGATCTTTTACCTGTTCAGAAAGCAGAAGTTCCTGTAATCGTATATTATGGTTCATTTCTTCAATGATAAAACCATTTGGATTGCTGCGGATAAAGTCCTGTAGAATGCTTGTTTCCACAACTATTCTGAGGTGGACAATCTGATATATCTTATCCAAATCCAGTAGTGTTGCATGTGTTCCATAATATGGTTTTATATCAACGAGTCCTATGTCGCAAAGTCGTCTCATTGCTGTTCTGACGGGGGGTCTTGTTACACTGAATCTTTTGCATACTTCAGATTCTACAAGTTCTTCCCCTGGCTTTATGGTCAGGTCCAGTATCTCTGTTTTGAGAGTTTCGAAAATCAATGCACTAGTGTCTGTTGTTGAAGATTTTGTTGGTTCCATTATCTACCTTATTTAATTTTAAGATGGCTGCTTACCGATGTAAGCGAGTATCCCTCCGTCTACATATAATACGTGTCCGTTAACAAAGTTGCTAGCATCACTGGCAAGAAATACAGCTGGTCCCTGTAAATCTTCAGCATCTCCCCAGCGTTCTGCAGGAGTTTTTGCTACAATGAAACTGTCAAATGGATGACGGCTTCCGTCTGCTTGTCGTTCACGTAATGGTGCTGTCTGAGGAGTTGCTATATATCCTGGTCCAATACCATTGCACTGGATATTGTATTTGCCATATTCAGAACAGATATTGCGTGTAAGCATTTTGAGTCCACCTTTTGCTGCTGCATACGCACTCACTGTTTCTCTTCCCAATTCACTCATCATGGAACAGATGTTGATGATCTTTCCGTGACCTTTTTCAATCATCTGAGGTATTACAGCCTTTGATACTTTGAAAGGTGCAACCAAGTCTATATCAATGACCTGCTGAAATTCTTCAGCTTTCATTTCTATCATTGGAATACGTTTGATGATTCCTGCGTTGTTTACAAGAATATCGATTACACCCAAATCTTTGTTAATGTTCTTTACGCATTCTGCTATTTGTGCTTCATCTGTGACATTACAGATATAACCTTTTGCATCTGTAATACCAACTTTTGCATAGTTTTCATAGCCCATATCAACTTTTTCCTGGTTAATATCGCAGAATGCAATCTTTGCTCCGCAATCATGATAGGCCTTTGCTATTGCGAAACCAATTCCATAGGTTGCCCCTGTAATGAAAGCAATCTTTCCTTCTAGAGAAAAACTTTTTAGATCCATTAACCTCTCCTATATTATAGTATGTTTATATCATACTACCAATATATTGATTTGTAAACAAAAATGATATTTGTTTATATATCTGATATCAAATACGTAAAGTTAATTATATCCTGAGTATTTTTGATAAAGTGTCACGGTATTTATAGATTTGTATAAGTATGGCAGAGGGTGGAATTTTGTAAGTATTTGGGATAAACTGTAGCACTATGGATACAGCGCTTTATTTGATTCCTGTTACTTTGGGGGAAACTCCGGTATCTCAGGTTCTGCCTGAATACAATCATGATATTGTTGTAAATATTAAACATTTTATTGTGGAGAATATACGCTCTGCAAGAAGATTTCTTAAGGCTGTAGATAAGAATATAGATATCGATACCCTTACATTTTATGAACTTAATGAACATACTGATTTACAGACAATTGGTAAGTATCTTGATCCGATTCTTAAGCAGAAAGTTCCTATGGGAGTAATCTCAGAAGCAGGGTGTCCTGCTGTGGCAGACCCTGGTGCTGCTGTTGTCGAGATGGCTCAAAAAAAGGATATACGTGTTGTACCTCTTGTTGGTCCGTCGAGTATGATTATGGCTGTTATGGGATCTGGCTTCAATGGACAGAGCTTTGCTTTCAATGGATATCTTCCTGTAAAGCCAAATGATAGGGCTAACAAGCTTCGGCAGCTCGAAAATCGTGCATACAAGGAAGACCAGACTCAGTTGTTTATAGAAGCTCCTTACCGTAATCTCAAGATGCTGGAAACTATTCTGTCTGCATGCCGTAAGGAAACCCGGCTCTGCATTGCTGCTGGAATAACAACTGACAGGGAGTTTATCCATACTCATACTGTAGCAGAATGGAAAAAGCTTCCTCCTCCAGATATCAATAAGGTTCCTGCGATTTTCTTGATATATAAAGCTTAGAATTTTTAGAGGCTACTTTTGAAAAAAGCCCTTAACTATTAAAAACGGAGATGTAAAAATGAGTTCTATTATTTTGCTTGGAATAAAGCATTGTGGAAAATCTAGTCAGGCAAAGCTTCTGTCAGAGGCTCTGAAGTTGTCCAGCTTTGATACAGACAATGTTATTGCTGAAATGACAGGTTTAAGTCCAAGGGAGATATATGCTACCCAGGGCGAGGCTGCTTTTAAGGACGCTGAAGTTGCTGCATGCCGTCATATTGTCAAAGTAGTATCTGAATCTGGTAAAGATGCTGTAATTGCTACGGGAGGGGGAATCTGCAATAACAAGGAAGCCCTTGATATCCTAAGGACAATCGGTACATTTGTTTTCCTGAAGACCGAAGAAAAGATAGCTGCTGACCGTATTATCCGGGAAGCTGTAGTCAAGGACGATGGGACAATTACCAATATTCCGGCCTATATTGCAAAAAAGAATCCGTATACATTGGATGAAGTCAGGGAATTTTTTCACCCGTTCTTTGTTGAGAGGGTAAAAGTTTACTCAGAACTTGCAGATATAAATATCCGAATGGGAGAAGATACAAAGCAGGTTAATACCCAAAAGATACTTAAGGCATTAGGATTATAAAAAAAAGGTCAGCTGATAGTTCCAGCTGACCTTCTTTATTTGGTTATTTATTAGTTACCGCAACCGCCGCAACCACCTTCGCAGTTACAGTCATCGCCACACTGTCCGCCACATCCGCAGCCGCAACCTCCTCCAACCATTCCTGACTGGAGTTCTTCTTCTGTAGCGTCACGTACATCAACAACTTCAACAGCAAAATGAAGTCTTACACCAGCAAGTTCGTGGTTGCCATCAATCTTGACTGTATCTGTTCCAACTTCTTTTACTGTAACGATAGCAACTGTTCCGTCTTCGCTTACACCCTGGAACTGCATTCCAACTTCGAGTGGAGCATTTGGATCAAAGTCAGTACGAGGAACTTCTACAACAAGTTCTTCGTTGTATTCACCATAGCCATCTTTTGCTTCAAGAACAACGTCGAGCTTATCTCCTGGATTTTTTCCTTCGATTGCATCTTCCAGTTTTGCAAGGAGATAATATCTTCCCTGTACATATTCAAGAGGAGAAGATCCTACGGAAGAGTCAATTTCCTTACCGTTGTCATCTGTAAGAGTGTAGTGAATAGATACTACTTTATCTTTTGTTACTGTCATTGTAACTCCTTAATATATTAGAGCATCTCTAAGAATACCTTTTAGAGATACCTGGATTAATCCTGTACTACTTCTGTGATTTCAGGACACTGTTCCTTAAGAAAACGTTCAACACCCATTTTAAGAGTCATGATGGCCATTTCACATCCGCCACAAGCTCCTGTTAGTTTGACATGAACTTTGTTCTCTTCATCAATCTGGATAAACTCCATGTCTCCACCGTCAGCATTAAGAGCCGGACGCATTTCTTCAAGGCATTCTTTTACCTTTTCAATAAGTGCTGTATCTGCCATATATATACCTCTTTGTCTAAAAGATACGTAATTTTTGTATTTTATGCAATATTTTTGTAAAAAAGTTTTTATCCCAAATTATCGATCTGACGATGTAACTCAAGAACTCTCTGATGTATATAGTGATCTATGGCAAAGCGTTCTGCCATACCAAGAGCCTTGCCATCATCGTCAACGATAGGAATCTGGTCCAAGCCCTTGTCAGTAAACCTTTTGTATACATAAGGTAAAGGATCCAGAGCTTTACATGTGTATTCAGGTATATCCATGACATCCACTGCAAGCATTCCCTCCGCAAAATCTCCTATAAGAAGAGTGTCTTTGAGATGTTCCAGTGTTATTACTCCTGTAAGTTTGCCCTCAGAGTTTGTAACAGCAAAACTTTGGTTGTGATGGTGTTCAAACTGTTCCAGAATATTGGCAATTGTATCCATCTCGTTGACGATTGAAGGACTTTTTTCATCACAGATGAACTCTGTTCCCCACTTTACGTCTTTGATGTTTGCAGAGTTGATAATATCATCTTCTGTGATATCAAGGCCAACTTCGCCGGCTTTGCTTATACCATGTTTGACGCATACTGGTCCCAATAACTGAACAATGAAAGTAGTAGCTGTGATGATGAGAATTATCTGAGGTCCAATGTTATCAGGGAAATCATTGCTGGCTTTGATACTTAATCCAATTGCAACACCTGCCTGGCTAAGAAGACACCATGGAAGATATTTGCGCACTGTATCAGGAGCCTTTGTCAATGTTGCACCTAATTTAGAACCGATGGACTTTCCTAATGTTCTGCCAAGTACATATACAAGTGCAATGAGTCCAAGAAGTGGACCTACGCTCCATACGTTAAGTTTTGCACCAACAAGTACAAAGAACAGAACATAGATTGGAGGTGTAAATTTCTGTACGAATGCAAAGACGCTGCGGGTCTTTATAGGAGCAAAGTTTACCATAAAGAAACCTATGGACATTGCAGCAAGAATGTTGTCCAGCCCAGAGAGTTCTGAGATACCTGTACACAAAAAGAGTCCGCCTAATGCAAAGCAAAGAACCCTGCCTTCGTCAGACATAATATTGTGTATGATGAGACTTATGATGAGACCAATCAGGCTTCCCAGTGCAATGGATCCAAATATGTCTATGAAGATATTAAGAAGCTGTATTCCAAAGGAAATGCTGTTTCCACCAACCAGAGGTGCTGCAATAGTAGAAGAAATCGCATAGAGGATAAGTGCAACGGCATCATCCATTGCTACGATTCCAAGTACAGTTGTAGTAAGAGGTCCTCTTGTCCTGTATTCCTTTAGGACATCTGTTGTCGCAGCTGGCGCAGTAGCTGCACATATGGCTCCCAACAGAAGCCCAAGACTTACAGCATAAGGTATGTTTTGTGTAAAGAGCCATGCTATCAGTGTTACAAGGATTCCAACAGTAAAGAACGGAATTACAGTTTCACCGATGAGAATACCAATGAATTGCTTACCGTATTTTTTGATAACGTCAATCTTGAGTTCTGCACCGACAAGAAATCCGATCAAAGATAGGGCAACTGAATTGACAGGATTCAGGGCAGCAATTGTTTCTGCTCCCAAAATCTGGAAACCAGATGAACCGATGATTATACCGATTACAATATAGCCTACTACTTGTGGAATATGGAGCCTCTGGAAGATACGTCCTCCTATAGCTCCAAAAAACATCAAAATACCGAGCAGCAACACAAATTGTGTTGCATGCAGCTGCGTAAACTGCATTATATCAGGCAGCAAATTGGCCAATGGATCATTCATAATATCAAATCCTCTTTTAAGATGGATTGATTATAACAAAATGAATACTTTTATTCCATAATTTCAGAGATTATGTCTTTGCCAGACTTGTTGTAATACAAAACTCCATACATAACTGCGGCAGCTGTAACTTTTCTACCGTAATCTCTGGTTTCGGAAAATGGTATTGATTCCAGGAAGAGATCTTTTGGAACTTCCTTTAATCCGTATTCCTTGCAGGCTGTCTTGTACCAGCTTCTGACTCTGGAGATTCCTCCGTTGTAGCTGAAAATGGCTAGGATCTGTTTGCCATCAAGACGACGGATAAGTTCTTCCAGGTAATAGGATCCAAATGTAATGTTAGTTTCTGGATTTAGCAAATCATATTCTTTGACTTTCAGTTTTTTAGCGACATCTCCTGCAGTTGATTCCATTAATTGGGTTAATCCTACAGCACCTGCGTGACTATGGACATCTGCATCAAAGAAACTTTCGGTTCTCATGAGACCATACAGGAGGTATTCAGATTGATCAAACCGTTTGCAGCTATCTGTAACATAAGTGTCGTAACAGAGGGGATAATTCAGCATGAGGATATCCTTATCCAATGCTGTATCCGGGTGGTAGGCCTTGCGGGCAGCAATCCTGATACTTTGCACATAGTATTCATGCTTTTTATCGTAGTCTGCGCAATTGTACAGGAATTGGGCTAGTTTTTTGGTAGTAGCCATGCTGATATTATCTTGATAGATAAGCCATTCATCGTATATCAACTCCGGAAAGCCGAAATCAGCATAACCTTCAAGTAGCTTTTGCGCATCATAGTCAATCTGGATAGATGTATCTTTATTGTAATAGTCCAGATTGCTGTATAAAGTCTCAACAGGAATATCCATATGGTATGCTGCCATGAGCTTATAGTAGACATCATCTCCGCTTGATAGTGCTGACGAAAACAGTCTCAAGACAGTTTCTTGTTTGTCACCGTTAATTTGTGAATCTTTGATGAGGCCTTCCTGAATGAGACGCGCGCTTATGTAACAGTATTTTGCTTTGACAGGAGAAGATGCATATCTACGGATTATGTTGCATATTCTATAGAAATCATTCCAACTTTGAGAAGATATAAGTTTGACTGATAGTGCATCAAAAAAGTCATCATAATACTCTTTATCGTGCCATGTAGTGCAATATTCCTGTAAGCTGTCTACTACAGCATCGGTCGATATCTTGAGACTGGTGTTCAGATAATACCATAGGGCATTGTCATATAATTCGTCAGTCGATGCGTTTTCCATTGCAGACTTAAATAAGTCGAGAGCCTTTGTCCTCTGTGCCATGGAATCGTATATACGCCCCAAGTAAAAATAAACATAGAACAAAGAATCTTTGTCTGTAGTTGTGGATAAAATATTCTCAAAAGTTTCTGCGTTGGTTTTGTTATCTCTGGATCCATAGAGAAAAGCTCTTCCTGTATCCCTGAGAATCTGAGGTAGCACAAAGTCTTCTCGGTCGATGATAGAAGGAATAAGTTCATATGCTGCAGCATATTTTTTTGATAAAATCTTTGATCTTAGTTCTATAACGGGAATATAATCAGCTATTAGTTCAGTATTTGTAATTTCAGAGTAAACTGAATTGTGTTGCGCTGTATATAATCTTGATGTGCACCAAGTATAAAAATCTGCTTTAAGACGTTCGTCATTTTTACGATTCAGAGCTTTAATCCTGTAGGCTGCAATATCATTATCACAGGTAGTAAGATCAATGTCTTTTGTATATACGATTATCGAATCATAGTTTCCTAATTTTTCCTGTAGCCTGCACAAGTCGAGGAGAGTCTTGTCAGTTTTGAATGTAGTATGGATATCAAGATAAGTGGAAAGTTGTGCGATAAGCGGTTTATCTTTTACCATAGCAAGCTGAGCTTTTTGGCTTATGATAGGGGACTCGCTTTTTGCTGCTGTTTTATAAAAACTCAAAGCAGCCTGGATATCTCCTTCTGTCTCTGCCCTAAGTCCCATAAAATAACTTATATCGTCACCATATTCTGCCTGTCGAGGAGTTTGTGCCTTACAGCCTGCACATAATGTTATGAATGTTACGAATATCGAAACTTTTAATAGATAATTTAACTTGATCATAATTTAAATAAAAAATAATCAGAGATCAGGATAATCTCTGATTATTTGTAAATCTACTACCGATTGCTTATTCTGCCGGTATCCTGATGATTGAACCTGCTATAATACGGTCAGGATCCTTTATGTTGTTGTATTTTGCCAAAGCGCGGTAACGCCATGGGTTCTTGTAATAAGCTTTGCTTATATCCCAAAGAGTATCTCCCCACTTAACTTTGTACCTGATATCCTCAGGTTTTACAGGAGGTGGAGCAGGTGGTTCCGGAACAACAATTTCTGGAGTTGCTACTACGACAATCTGATCTTCTTTTGCGCTGAAGTTATTTTTTTCTTCTGTTACAGGCTGCGGTGTCTCTGGCTCTTTGACAGAAACTTCTGGTTCTGCCTGTACAGGTTCGGTCGTAGCAGGTTGACTCTCTGCAGTACTTGCTGGTACGGCAGCTTCTGCAGGAACTGCATTGTCCTGTGGTTTTGTATTCGTATCTATGGTAACAGGGTCACCTTTAGATTGCGTAACAATAATCTCTGTGACTGCAGAACCTGATGATGGCTGTGCAGCTTTTTCTGCAGATTTTTCTGCAGATTCTTCTGCTTTAGGTTCTGTGCTTTTTGCTGTCTGTTCTACAGTTTGAATCTGTCCATTATGTTCGAGACGTGTTTTTATGTTTACTTTAGATGGAATTACAAAGAGGACAAGAGCAGATGCGATTATACAGATTATTGCACAGATAATGCAGATAATCATTGGTGTTCTAGTCTTTCCTCCGTTGTTTCCTTCTGGACGTGAATTACCTTCAATAGTTTCAATATCATACAAATCCTGAGAATAAAGAGGATTTGAATTTGAAAGTGATGCGGCGGAAGTACTTCCAAATGGATCAGCGCTTTCTTTGGATGTATTAGCAAATGAGTCATCAAAATCAGGAATCTCAAAGCTGTCTTTTGCAACTGAGGTAACAGCATCGGACAAATCAAGATCCGGGATATCATTCATATCAAATTCATCCATGGAGAATGCTGCATCAGGTTTGTCTTCATCTTCGAATACTGGAGCTGTAAGGTCATCGATTGCAGGATCTTCCATTGAAGTATCGAAAACTGGTAAATCCATATCAGTTGATGTCAGATCTGGTTCACCAAATTCAGGCATATCTAGGCTACCGATATCAAGGGACTCAGAAGGAGCATCGAGCTCTTCAAGTCCAAATGGAGTATCAGTACTGTCGTCACTAGGCATATCCAGGCTACCGATATCAAGGGACTCGGAAGGAGCATCAAGTTCTTCAAGTCCAAATGGAGTATCAGCACTGTCAGCACTAGGCATATCCAGGCTTTCTGTGTTCAAGTCGATATCAGGAATGTCCAATGCATCAAGATTAAGATCATCACTGATACCAGTTGCAGAAGATTCTTCTGCTAAATCTTCTGGCAGATTGAGTTCATCGACATCAACTGCATCAGAATCAATTGGGGACAGAGAATCACCAAGTTCTGCCGCAATAGTTTCGTCTGGCACTTCATCATCAGAAGGAATTTCTTCATCAGGGATATCTATATCAACAGGAACTTCCTCATCAGGTATATCAATATCGACTGGAACCTCTTCATCAGGAATGTCTATATCAACAGGAACTTCTATAGAGTCTGTAGGTATCTGTTCTGGAGTTTCTTCCGGTAAATCTGTTTCAGTCAGGTTATCATCAATATCATCTAGTTCAAGTTCATCAGGTAAGACGTCAAATTCAGAAGGTTCTTCGAGAGGTTTTTGTCCTTCAAATTCTTCAGTCGCAAAAGTTTCTTCAACATCCGAATCAAGTGGAGAGTCTAGGTTTTCCTGTGGGATAGAATCATTGTTATCTTCAACAAGATCAGGGATTTCTGGTAAATCTTCAACAGGTTCCAGTTCGCCCAAATCTGCAGGTAATTCTAAATCATCTGGCATATCTAACGGGGTTTCATCTGTCGGGGACAGAAAGTTATTCTGCTGTTCTACAGCATCAAAGTTAAAGTCTACATCTTCTGGAACTGGTGCTGTATCATCTTTGGCTGTAGTATCTTCTGTTGTGCTGGAGCTATTCTCGTCTATAGACTCAAACTCAAATTCCTCACTATTTGGATCTGTACCTATCACTTCATCTACCTCAGATAAAGTATCATCTATTTCATTGGTAGAGTCAATAACAAAGTTAGCAGGTTCACTACGCTCTGCAGCAGTACGAGTTATAAGATTTACAGTAGTTTTGGAACTTCTTCCTGTTTCGGGATCTCTGACTTCGGCGTGCAGATCGTTGTTTTCGTCTACACCTATATCTAGAGACAGATTTGGCTCACCATTTGGGTGAGGATTGAGGTTTTTTATCTCCAAAGTATCCACATACTCAGCATCATCCATAGAGCCGCTTTCAGAACTGTATACGTCAATATGTACAGTTGTCTGATTATCTTTTACAGTTGTTACTTTAAGGTTCTTGCTTTGAGCATTGCCTTCATTGAGAATAGGGTAGAATGTACCATCCGCGAGTTTGATTCCAATAGACTTCATAAAATAAACCTCAATTTTTGATCCCTATCTATTTGTAGGCAAATTCTGTGATAGATATAAGTTCGTTGACCGTGGTCCCAAATTTCTTTGCAACGGCATATATACTAACCTTTACAGGTCTTCCTGATTCGTCAGTTTTGTATATATCACGTTCACGTACGGTGTTATCCGTACCGTATATTTGTACTTCAGTGACAAACTCATTCTGATCGTATTTGAATACTATGCGCTCCTGATTCTCTTCAGAATCTTCAGAGTGTAGTACCTGTAATACTTTATCGGAATCTGCGTAAGAATATATATCCAAACTTTTGAGTTGTCCGTCACCTTTATAAGTTTCTACACGCTCTGTAAGACCGCGTTTACCGGTTGTACTTATGGTACGACTCAACAAAGCACCATCGCTGTCGTATATAGACTGAGTTGTCTTGTTTCCTTCTACCTTGTAGATTGTTTTTTTGATAAGGTTACCCTGATTGTCACATTCAGTCTCATCAGTAATATTATTCTCCCCATCATAAGTGAAAACGGTTTTTCCAAGGACATTGTCCGCAGAATCAAATGTTACGGAACATATAACTCTGTCCTGGCCATCATATTCATAAAGGGTTCGGCTTGTAACTTCATCCTTGCTGTTATATTCGACTGTCTCAGTTTTTTTACCGTTATTATCAAAGTTAAAATCTATTTTGGAACTTATAGTTCGATAATATTCACCAAATTTGGTTATTACAGAGTACTCAGTCTGTGAATATGAAGTGCGATTTCCAAATGTACTATTCAAAAGGATATCTAATGCGTAAGCACTAATCGCAAATAATGCTGTAGTCATCAAAAGAGCAATCCGTTTCATGCTTCCTCCTGTAAAAAACTGCTTATGTCGTAATGTGATATTTTTAATGTTCTTTACTTGATAATATATAGCAAATATTCCAAAAAACACGTTGTACATGAGTTTTTTGATGTGACCTATACTTATACAGCTAAAATCAATATAATGTCGTCATGGATAAGTTTGATTTAGTATTAGTTGGAGCAGGATTATTTAGTGCTGTAATTGCCGGAGAAGCATGCAAAAAGGATAAGAAGGTCCTCGTACTGGAACGTCGTAATCATATCGGTGGTAATATATATACAAAGAATCTGGACAACATAAATGTCCATCAGTATGGAGCTCATATTTTCCATACATCTAATAAGGAAGTGTGGGATTACGTAAACAACCTTGCAGAGTTTAACCGTTATACAAATTGTCCTGTAGCTAATTACGAAGGCAAGCTGTATAACCTTCCATTCAATATGAACACATTCAACAAGATTTGGCCTGATGTCATAACTCCTGATCAGGCAAAAGCCAGGATCAAGGAACAGGCTTCTGTTATGGAAGGCAAGACTCCATCTAATCTTGAGGAGCAGGCAATCAGTCTTGTAGGCAAAGACATCTACGAGATTCTTATCAAAGGTTATACCGAAAAGCAATGGGGTCGTAAGTGTACAGAGCTTGGTCCAGAGATTATAAAGAGACTTCCTGTACGCCTTACTTTTGACAATAATTACTTTAACGATAGATATCAGGGAATCCCAGTTGGAGGTTATACACAGATAGCCGAAAAACTGTTTGCCAAGGCAGAGGTTCGTACCGGTGTAGATTATCTCAAGAACAAGGCTGAATATGATGAGATGGCTCCTCTTGTGATATATACAGGTATGATAGATGAATACTTTGACTATTGTCTTGGTACACTGGAATATCGTAGCCTCAAGTTTGAGACAGAAAGACTTGATACAGAAAACTATCAGGGAAATGCCGTAATCAATTATACAAGCATAGATGTACCTTACACACGCATAATAGAGCATAAGCATTTTGAAGATGCTGTAAGCCCTGTTACATATATTACAAAAGAATATTCAGCAGAGTGGAAAAAAGGTGATGAACCTTATTACCCTGTAAATAACGAAAAGAATACAAACCTATACAAAAAGTACACTGAATTGGCAGCGGAGAAGAATAATTCTAGTAAAACAAAGGTTCTCTTTGGCGGACGTCTTGGGCAGTATAAGTATTATGATATGGATGATACTATCGAAGCTGCTCTTGCTATGGCAAAGGAACTCTTTAACTAAGGAATCAAGATGGGAATTGTTGTTATTGGTGCAGTTTTTGTAGATGTAAAAGGCTTTCCTGAGAAAGTTTATATTCCTGATGGAAGGAATGCAGGCCATGTAGAATATGTACACGGTGGTGTAAGTCGTAATGTTGTCGAAGATATTGCAAATCTGGAATTGAGACCTACCTTTGTAAGTATAGTTGATGACTCTGCCTTGGGACAGGATGTTGTTACCAAACTCAAGAAGCATAAGGTAAATACAGATTATGTGCTTACACAGCCTATGGGAATGGGTACATGGTTAGCTGTCTTTGACCACAATGGGGACTTGGCTGGTAGTATTTCCCAGCGACCAAATCTTATGCCGTTATTGGATCTCCTGAACGACAAAGGTGAAGAAATATTTGAAAATGCAGATTCTGTAGTAATCGAAGTTGACATAAACCGTGAAATCCTTAAGAAGGTAGTAGAATTAGCCGGAAAATATGGCAAGAAACTTTACGGGCTTGTAAGTAACATGGCTATTGCAGTTGAGCGCCGTGATTACTTACAGAGATTTGACTGCTTTATCTGCAATCAGATAGAGGCAGGACAGTTCTTTATGGATGACTATTCAGAGTTTGAGCCTGCTGCAATGGAAGCTGAGCTTAAAGAACGTGTAGTTTCCGGAAATATTCCTGCCATGATAGTAACAATGGGAGCCAAAGGTGCAGTTTATGCAACCAAAGACGGAGAATCCGGTTTCTGTCCAGCACGTAATGTCATTGTCAAAGATACAAGTGGTGCAGGTGATGCCTTCTGTGCAGGAGTATCTGCTTCCCTTACTTATGGAAACTCAATCAAGGACTCCATGGAAGTAGGAAGTTTTATAGCAGCGTCTGTAATTACATCATCTGAAAATGTATGTCCACGATTCCTTCCTAGTGAGCTTGGCATTAATATTACAAGGTAGATAAGTAGTTAAATGATTTTACTTGTGATATCCTTATAATAGAAGATAGAGGATATTACAAGTAATGGATTTAAAGAAAATTCCAGCACTGGCTGTATTTATGATTGCAATCAGCTGTGCCTGGTCTGTAAATATATTAAATTATCAGCGCCTTGATGCGGGATGGGAACTTTATATGAACAAGTCTCCCGAGCTTGTGTCAGAAGGCTGCCCATATGATGAACTTGTAGAAATCCCCCATACATGGAACCAGGATTCTTCCCAATTCAAGGGAGATGAGAGTAATATCCCCTATGGAACGTACCGCCGCGTTATCACAAACCTTGATCCTACCCAGACTTATGCTATCCTTATAAAAGATATGCCTCCTACAGACTGCGTAATCTATGCTAACAACAAGATTATAGCTGCCAACGGCAATCCATATAAAGTATACGGAAAATCTATTGGGGACAAACGCAAAAGTCAGGTGACCCCGTTGTATGGAGAGTTTAGTTGTGACAAGGATGGCAATGTAGAAATACAAATATTCATAGCCAACAGTTTTCACCGTAAGTCAGGACTATGGGATTATGTCCTGTTTGGCAAGGCCAAGAATCTCTACAAGCTTAATGTAACGATTCTATCCTGTTATATTTTCCTGACAGGAATACTTCTCTTTTCCTCGATTCTGAATATCATACAGTTCCTGTATTTTCATAGGTCAAGAGAGTATATGTACCTGGGCTTACTGTCCTTTGTGCTGGCTTTAAGAGTAATTACTGCTGATTACTGTCTTTTGGGATATATCATACCTTCATTGACCTATGCAACCAAACTTAAACTGGAATATGCAGGCTTATGGAGTGGACCTCTCCTTGCATTCTGTATGCTGGTAAAGCTTAGCTCAAACAAAGTATATCTGAGACTAAGTATCTTTTTCAGTATTGTAAGTGGAATAATAGGCTTATCAAATATTTTTATGAGTCCTCGTCATGCAACACAGATGGTATCGTTCCTTGAAGTATATATAAGTGTACTTCTTTTGGTCATTATCACGATAATCATCTACTCCAGCAGAAAATATCGAAGCCATATAGTGTATTATGTAATAGGCTTCGGCTCACTTATTATCGGTGTTTTTGTTGATATGTTGTATTATCTTGGTCTGAGTATCATGCCTTTTACGCTGATGCCATTCTTCTTTGTCATATATATAATGACGCAGATAATTTTTCTTGCAGTCCTCCAGAATGACGCTGTAAAAGAAGCTGATCGTATTACAGGAGAACTCAAAAGGCTTAATCAGGCATATCTGAAGTTTGTCCCAAAAGAGTTCCTCAAACTCCTTAACAAGGATTCAATTACAAACATACAGCTTGGGGACTATTCCAAGGTGGAAATGTGTGTAATGTATGCACGTATTTATGTTAAGTGTGCAGAAAGTGACTTCAGCGGAAAAGAACACTTTATGATATTCAACCAATGTCTTGTTGACATATCTCCAATCATCAAGAAATACAACGGATTTGTCAGCAAGTTTCTGAGTGGTGGATTTATGGCATTGTTCCCGATGAATGCAAGGGACAGTATATACGCAGCGGCAGAGATAGTCAGATGTCTTGATAAATTCAACCAGGACCAGAAGCGTTATACTATAGTTCCTCGTATCGGAATCAATTATGGCAAGATGATAATAGGAACCATCGGTGAAGAATACCGAATGGATGACACTGTAATATCTGATGCAGTAAATACATCTTCCAGAATTGAGGACGTTGCAGAAATACTTAACAAGAATGTCATAATATCCTATGACCTGCTTAGTCATCTCGATATGTTCAGCATTACAGAGATTGATTTCAGGCAGCTTAACGCAATCACTGTCAAAGGCAAGGAAAAACCTTTGGAACTTTATGAGTGTTGTGTATCAGGAGTAGAGTAATGCGTTGTGCTTTGACAGTCAAAAAATCATATAGAATAGTATGCTTCTTCATTGTCTTTATGCTGTGTACGACGGAAATCTTTGCAGATAATCATGGCTGGTATAAATTCGGTACAGATGACAAGAGAAGTGTATTTGATGTCACGGACAATATCAGCCTCGAAAATAAAAAACTTGCTCTTGAGTGCCAGTGGGATTTTTACTTTAACAGATTCATTATGCCTCAGGATACACAAAGCATTCCTGACTTTAAGGTTGAAGTACCTAAAGTGTGGAACGATTACGAGGTGCCACCTGAGTATCGCAAGGCCATGAAAAAAGGTATGGGCAGTGCAACTTACAGGCTGACGGTGAGAGGTCTTAAGCCTAAGACTATGTACTGCTTTGAGACATATAAGCTTGCTTATACGGCATTCTGGATTTATGCAGATGACAAGCTGATATATGAATCCGGAACACCTGATACTGACTATAAAAAAACAAAGGCTCAGCAATATTTTGACGAAGCAAGATTTGAAACTGACAAAGATGGGTGTGTAACTTTTACAATTCATGTTTCCAATTATTATTACCGTAAAGGAGGATTTCGTAATCCTATAAAGCTTATTGAAGTCAGTGGAGACTTTAATAGTTTTGCCATGAAGGTAGTAGGCAACGGCTTGCTGTGTGGAGTCCTTCTTATAATCACACTTTACTGTTTTTTCTTCTATATAATAAAGAGGGATTACACTTATCTGTATTTGTCTATCTTTGTGTTTTTGCTTTTGTTAAGAATATCAGTGGTGGATATGAGTTTTGTTAAGCTCTTTATCCCGGAAATACCTTTTTCGGTAATGATGAGGTTGGAGTATCTTCCTATATTCATGGGACCTCCTGTGTATATCAAATACATAAACTCAGTCAACCCGAGAGTCTTTGAACGATATGATATTACATTACTTTCGTTGCCGGGATTCATATTGCTGGTGATAGATGTCTTTGCTCCTATTATATTTGTCAACAGGCTAGTCCCTGTAATGGAACTGTATGCAATGGCGATGATAGCGATAGGTGTAATACTTTTTGTCATACAGATTGTAAAATGTGGAGATGCAAGAAGTATTGCATCCCTTGCTACCTGTGTATTTGTAGCTGTGGGAATATTATTTGACGTATTGCTACTTAACAATACTTTTGAACCAAGTGTGCGTATCTCGACAGTAAGCTTTGCCTTTTATTCTGTTGCACAGACTGTATTCCTGGCATTTATCCAGAATAAAAACTTTATTCAGGTGAAGACACTGAACAATGATTTGTATGAGATAAACAAAGCTTATTATAGATTTGTTCCCAAAGAGTTTCTTGACCTTATGTGTATAACGGATGTTACTCAAGTCCATAGTGGAGAATGTATACAAAGTAAAGCTGCCATACTGTCTGCTGATATTCGTAACTTTACGGCCATATCAGAAAAGATGACAGAAGTACAGGTGTTTGAGATGCTCAATCGATACCTTAGGGAAATTGCGCCTGTAATCCGGAAACATAACGGCATCATAGAGAAATATCTTGGTGACGGCATCATTGCAATCTTTGTTGGAGGAGCTTCCTGTGCTTTGGACTGTGCAGTTGAGATGCAGTCTGACATGATGGATTTGAGAAAAGAGTTTGAGATAGAGGGACTGCCTGAAATCAGAATCGGTATCGGCATACATTATGGTGATATTACTTTGGGAATGGGTGGTGACAATAACCGTATGACAGAGATTTCTCTTTCGTCTGACATTGATGTTGCAGTAACTGCTGAATCAATGACAAAAACTTATAATAATCCGATTATTGTCACAAAAGAACTACTGGAACAAGTAGATGAGTATACAGTCAAACACAGTTACAAATATTACAGGCTCTGTGAATATGACGGTAAGGACTTGTACTGTATAGAGCATAGCTAAAAAATCCTTTTTAGTTATGTTCTATAATACTGTACATAGGCTCCTGGTCTGGGTGAAGTTCCAGAATATGTTTTTCGCACTCAAGCACTTCTGTAGGGTCATGTGTAACATGCAAAAGTGTAGTAGTCCCTGTCTCGGCAATCTTTTCCAACAGGTCGAGGATCCTGCTTCTGTAATCATCATCAAGTCCATGGCAAGGTTCGTCCAGTATAAGTACCCGTGGATTCTTTACGGCAGAGCGGAGTATCAGTATAGCGCGTTGTTCTCCATAGCTAAGCTCTCCAAAGGTTTGCTGTTCTCTTCCTCCAAAACCTCCCAATTTAAGCCAGGCCCTGGCAGTAGCTCGTTCAAAGTCTCCGGCTTCTTCGTACAATCCGATACTGTCCTTGTATCCAGATACAATTACATCTTCCAAGGTTGTACCGCCAACCATACGATATTCAACATGCAGTCTGTAACTTACAATGCCAAGCTGTCTCTTGATGTCCCATATAGTTTCGCCGCTTCCACGTCTGTTGCCAAACAACTTGATATCTTCCCTAAATACTTGCATATTGTCGCCAGTAATAAGTTCCATGATTGTAGTCTTGCCTGAACCGTTAGGTCCACGTACAAGCCAATGTACACCTTTACTGACTTGCCAGGTAAGGTTTCTGAGAACATGGTGATCCTGCCAACCTACATTTACATTGTTAAAACTTATAAGGTTTTCCGGTACAGGGGTAGAATTGATATCATCAGTAATTGATTTGCTTTCTGCCTTGATGCGGTCTAACTCTGCGAGAAAAGCTGCACGCTCTGCTTGTCGTGTAGCATCTTTTTGTGCGTTACGTTCCTGGAGCAAAGATTCATATTCTTTTCTGTCGCCGTCAAAACTTATTGCATTATCTTTAAGCTCGAGCACACTGTTGATAGAATCAGGAATCTCTGTAAAGCGTTCCATGCAAAGTATTATATTTGGATATGCAGATTGTTTGTCACTATGCAAAGCATTATGCTTGCCTACGATTGTATCAAAGAAGTTAAGGAGAATGCTCCGGCTCTGGGCATCAAGTCCTGCAAAAGGGTCACTCAAAAGGAGAAGTTTCTTGCCTGAGAGCAATGCCCTGCACAAAAGCGTACGGCGTATCTCTCCTGTAGACATATAACGTAAGCCTCTGTCGAGGATATTTTCTACTCCACAAAGTTTGACTTCAGGCAGTGTCTCAAGTTTGTAGGCGATATCCGGCAGTGGAGCGTTCTTTCTGTCAGAACCACCCATAACTTCTGCAATGTAAGCTCTTCCTGTACGGCCAGCATCCTCTTTGTTTAATATTTCGCTTTCGTCCCGTTCCCGTTCTTCTTCTATAAGACGTGCTGCTTCTTCCAGTGAGACAACTGCAACATCATCCTTGAATATGTTGTAGTATATGGAAGGTTTTGCACCTTCTGCTATATCCTTGGAGCTGACTTCGTTAGGTATAAACTCAGATTTTTTGTTCTGCAGAGCCTGGATGAAGCTTGCTTTGCCACCGCCGTTAGGCCCGATGATCAGATAGGACTGTCCTTTATCCAATGTCCAACTTATGGACTTTATGATAGTCTTGTTACCTTCAATTATTTTGCAATTCTGTATTTCGATTAAGTGTTTTTGTGCCATTACAAAACTATAGCACTAATTGCAACAGGTGTTAAGAGTTTAGTGAGAGTACAGGAACTTTTGTGTCATTACATACTGAACTTCTGCATGAAACCTAGTGTAAATCCGTATCAAAGATACTGAGATATTGTTAAAAGTATCCAGTATTTTTAAAAAAGTAAACAGTACTTTTAAAAAAGTATCCAGTATTTTAAAAAAAGTAAACAGTTCTTTTAAAAAAGTATCCAGTATTTTTAAAAAAGTATCCAGTTCTTTTAAAAAAGTAAACAGTATTTTTTTAAAAGTATCCAGTATTTTTGCAGAAGTAAACAGTAAAATTTAAGATATAACCCATGGATTTAATGATTTTTCATCAGTTAAGCGACAAATATCTGTGAGCTTTGATATTAAAGTTACTGAGGTTTTCAGTGGGAGTTGCTGAACTTTTGGATTATGGTCTGGAAATAATAGAAAAAAAGTATCTTGTGAGTCATAAATTATGATACAGTATGATTTATGTTTTTTTGTATTGTGCCTGAATAATATCTGTCATATACTGACTTTATGAAAAAAGTTATCGTTTTTGCAGCATTTGTGTGTTTACTTATCGGGTGTAGTAACCAGCCATACACTGTTCTTGAGAAAAAGCCTATAGAAGATATGCCGTATTATGGTCCAAAAGAGTATTGTAGAGAATTGACCCGGGAACAGGCTCTGGAAGATTTGGACTATCTTGCATATGTAATAGAAAACTGTTATTCAGGATATGACAGTATGATGTCCAAAGGTTTTAGTATAGAAGATTTCCGTACTAAGCAGAAAGATCTCATAATACAATCCGGCAGCCAGATTATATCTACTGGGTATTTACTGGATAGTTGTAGTGATTATTTGCGTCCGTATATCAATGATGCGCATATATCTTTTGCTTTTGATGACTTTGACTTGTATTATGAGTTTGTCAAGTATAAGTATGTTTTCTTTTCTGATGTGTATGTAAAAAAAGAGGGTGATAGATATTTTTACTTTGATACTTCCTCTGGTATAGATTATGAAAATGAATACATAGGAAATAAAGATATGCTTTTCTGTTATCCTGCAAAGGGTAAAGATGTATACAGAGTAGGATTGATGTCAGAAGCTTTGGAAGACTTTAATTATGATATTGAGTTCTCAAGAGGAATAATGACACCTTTATTTGTACAGTGCAGAAACTGGAAGAGCGAAAAATCAGATTTTGATTTTTACTATAGTCTTCTTGAAAATAGTACTTATATAAATATATCAAGTTTTGATACTCCTGCTGAAGATAATATTCATAGAGATGAGATAAACAGAAAATTAGATGCATTTGTTAATCTTGCAACAAGGTGCAGAAGTAAGGAGTATGTTATCGTTGATCTTAGAGCAAATAGCGGTGGAAGCTCAATTTATTTCAATCATTTTCTGACGAATCTTTATGGAACTAATAAATGTGACTGCGAAGCTGATTCAGATTCTGGTTCTAGTGAAGATGCTGATCCCACATACATTCTGAATAGTCTAATTTATCATGTAATTGCTGAAAACTTCAAAGAAATAGATTCTAAATTTATTGATAAGGAAATGAAGTATTATATCGATGCCTTCAATAAATTATATAAAAGCAATCGAGGCAAAAGAATTGTTTATATTCAAAAGGATACAGTTCTAGCCATACAATCCAATGAATTTACCAATAGCAATACAAAGCTGATATTACTTGTTGGTAAGAAGACAGCTTCATCAGCTGAAGCTGCAGTAACCAGATCGCGAAGATTGTTAAAAGAAAACTGCATAGTTATTGGGGCTAACACAATGGGTGCTGTGGAATATGGAGACTGTATAGATTTACATTTACCTAATTCAGGTACACTGCTTCATGTTCCTAGCAACTGGTTAAAATCCTATAAAGATATTGATGGTATAGGTTTCCGTCCTGATTATTGGTCCAGCAATGCAGATTTGTATGATACCATATACGAGTTGACCGGCGAGGAACGGTTAAGTTTAATTAGACAATATTTGTATTAAATCATGCAGTTAATTAAGCGGTTTGATGAATCTGATTGTGGTGCAGCTTATATTACAATGATTCTTTCGTATTATAAAAGCTTTGCTTTTATAACAAAAATTCGAGAGTTGGTTGGTACTGAGGTAAATAGTGGGAGTTGCTGAACTTTTGGGGAAGATATATTGTATACTACAAAAATAAAAAAAAGTACAATTATTACAGCATTATTAAGTCTGCTTATCGGGTGTAGGAATGAAATTTGATTGTAAATTAATGTTTTTGTTCTTGACTGTGTTTATTACTTTAGGGTGTAAAGTTAAGGATGATACGACTATTAACATATTAGAGACTAAGCCGATTTATAATTTACCGGAAAAAAGAGATCTGGAATCAGAATATGATAAGTACTTGATGGATATTGAACTATTGAATTTCTATTTGATTAATAATTATATCAATTACGAGTCAATGGTAAAGAAAGGTTATAGCATAGATGGACTTAAAGAGTACTTTACTTGTAATTATAAAGAAACTGTTGATGAATTGCATTTTGCAGAATTACTGAACAATTATTTCAAAAATTATATAGATGATGGACACTTTAGCATTAATTTAGGAGAACACAAATTGTCTACTTTGCAAAAGACATTCTTGTTTTTTGCAGATACTTTTGTTGAAAAGAAAGAAGGAAAATTTTATGTCCATTCATCTGAAAATACTAATATTCCAGTGGGGGCGAATATAAAAATACTCCCCAAATATTTATTTATGTATCCTGCAAAGGGCAAGAATATTTATAGGTTAGGTATTTTATCAAATGAATATGTGAATGTACTGACAGAAGATCTTTTGATAGATGGTGGTACCGTCAAAGAAACATTCTACAAAATAGATAATTCAAAATTAAGTTTAAATTACATCGAGTATGAAACTGATAACACTACTTATATACAGATGCCTAGCTTTGCTCTAAGTGATGAGAATTATTTTATCAATGATTTTATTTTATGTGGGGAAAAGTATCGAGATAAACAAAATATAATTATCGATTTGAGAGGAAATACAGGAGGCGAGAAGGCTGTATTTTCAAATTTTTTAATTAATTTAGAAAATGAACCGTATGTAGATAGTTATATTTTTGGATTAACAAAAAATTATGGTTTGGCATCTCCAGATATCAATGTGAATGAGTTGAATTATGGAAATACTGGGTTTTATGAGTATTTTGAAAGCAATTACAAAAATCAAAAGGTTCTATTTAGGGAGAAAAATACTTATCCCTCTTTTGGATACAAAAGTAACTTCAAAGGAAAAATATATTTTTTGATCGATAAACAAACCGCATCATCAAGTGAGATTGCAGTATGGTGGTCTAAGAAATTGTTCAAAAAGAATTGTATTGTTATCGGTCAAAATTCTAGTGGAGCAGTTAATTATCAATCAAGTTTTTATTATGAACTCCCACATTCAAAAGTTGCTGTTAACTTGTGCAGTACTTATATCAAAAATCTAGATGTGAAAGAGGGAGTGGGGATTAAACCTGATTTTTGGACTACGAGTGAGGATTTGTACACGACGTTAAGAATTCTGTTACAAGATAAGGATTTATATAAAATTGGTTATATACTTAAGAAGTACGATTGAGGAGGAACATATATGACTAAAAGAAGTAAGATACTTTTTATTGTATACTTTGCAATTCTTTTGATTATGGTTGGAGTTTTGGTCTATAGTCAGTTTATCAATAAGGATAATGGATTTATTGCTCCAAAGCATGTTATAAAAGTCATAGTGGTTTATTTGCTTGCCCTTATCAAAATCCCTGCGGACAAAGAAAACTCTAAGGTAGGTTCATCAAGTTTCTACAAGAAATTCTATAGCGACATAATAAAAGATTCTTTTGCAGATGATAAAAAAAGCGAGAAAGAACTTCTGAAGGCTGTCAGATATTTTAATATGGGAAAAAATACAAAAGCTATTGAAATTCTTGATTCCTTACTTCCAAGATGTAGGAGCAATAACGAAAAATACACTGTCAATCTTTTTAAGGCTCTTAGTTATAGTGATGTTGATGAGAGTCAGCAGGCAATTGATATTTACGAGAACATGATCAGTAATGGTCTCGGTGATTCAAGAGTACTTTCCAATCTTATGAATCAGTATTCTGCAATAGGCAATTCAGAAAAAGCTTTCGAAGTGGGTAAAGAATCGATAGAGATTAATCCTAATAATCATGTAGCATATCATAATCTTGCTAATCTTTATTTTTTGGATGGAAATTTTGATGCCGCCATTGAATACGAAAATACATGTTTGCGTCTTAACAGCAAGTGTGTAGAAGCATTGGCTCAGCTTTATATAATATACAGCCTTATAGGTGATGAACAGCAAGCGGAAATCTATATGAAAAAGGCTATAGCCAACGGAAAATCAAAAAAGGAACTCCTTGAAGCTCTTGAGTATTATGAAGTTGAGTGGGATAGGTAGACTTTTACAATATCTCGTAGAATGACAAATACTCTTACTTCTAGTATACTGAAGGCATGAAAGCACGTAAAATGCCTATGGGGGTGCAGGCTTCCAGCAGGTTTTGGGACAATTGGATCATACAGGAAGAGAGACTTTAGTATATGGATTTTTACGAGCTAAAAGTTTTTTTGGAATTGACGAGGACGATGCAGTTTGCCAAGACTGCTGCCAATGTAAATTTGTCTCCTTCTGCACTAAGCCGTCTTGTTTCCAGACTGGAAGAAGAAACTGGAGTTGTGCTTTTTGAGCGCAACAACAAAGAATGTATCATTACAGAAGAAGGCAAAAAGTTTGCTGCCTTTGCTCAGAAATGTACTGATGAGCGTGAATCTCTTCAAAGTGAATATGACAATAAGGATAATCTTATCCACGGTACTCTCCATGTTTATGCTAGTGTTACTGCATGTTATACGGTTCTTCCTCCGTTTGTCAGCATATTAAACGAGAAGTATCCTGGTATCCATCTTAGCATAGAGACTGGGGATCCGGCTGGTGCCATCCGCAGCATAAAGGAAGGAAAAGCGGAATTGGCAGTTGCGGCTATTCCTGATCAGAAACCTGAGTTCTTGGATACAGTATCAGTCAAACACAGTCCCCTTGTGTTTGCTTCGAGTATCGGGGGTAAGTACACTGATGTATCCGGAAGTCCTCAGGACATAGTTTCTACAGTACCACTGATTCTTCCTAAGGCTGGCCTCGCCAGGGAAAGATTTGACTATTGGACTCGAAGTCGTAATGTCCGTCCTAACATTGCTGCAGAGGCAGAAGGTAATGAAGCTATAATGGCATTGGCTGCGCTTGGTATTGGCATTGGTTTAGTACCGCAGATAGTGTTGGAAAATGGACCTTACAGCGAAGGTTTTATCTGTCATAATGCAGGTAACGCATTGGGTTTTTATGATATAGGTTTTATCCAGATGAGGGATATTTCCGGAAGCGAAAATATACGTAAGGTAAGAAGGGCTGTAACTGATATCCTGCACTCTACTGACTGGAGATAAAAGAAAAGCCCTCTGATGTGCAGTCAGAGGGCAAAAAGGAGTGTTATCTATGAAATTAATGGTTACACAAAAGTAATATCATTAACTATTTAGACTGTTTAGCCATCCACTGGAAGATTGTCTGTCCGTTAGCAACACACTGGTTGTTGAGAACATAAATCCAAGAGTAGTGTCCGTTGTATTCATATGGAGTTCCGTCTTCCTTAAAGTACTTACCGCTTAGATCGTGTACGTCAGCAAACTCTGTGAATACGCAGTTGGCAGCTCCTGCTGCTTCAAGACGTGCTCTTGTTGGTCGTTCAAACTCATCTGGATTAACTGTTGTATCTGTGCATGCCCATGTAAACCATACATTCTGCTTTGCAATCTTTGCGATATCTTCATCTGTGATCTTTGAGTCAAGATAAGCTTCGCAAGTTGGATATGCTGCTGCAAAGTAATCTGGATATTCAATGATCATGTTCATTGTCATGTATCCACCGTTGGAGCATCCACCGATATAGATGCGGTTAGGATCTACAGAAGGATTAGCTGCAACGTATTCTTTGATGAGTTCCATTAATGGTTCTGTATAGCAAGACTGAGCTGGAGTACCAGGAAGCTGTGCACCTGTTGTAAAGAATGGTTCTGTCAAAGATGTCTGGAGCCAGAATCCGTTAGCCTGTGCTACGAGTACATATGCTCCGTCCTTGCCAAAGTTCTTCTGAATCTCAGGTGTAGCAAGGTTTTCTACTTTGTTACCAAGAAGTGCGATGTAAGGGTCTGTTCCACCTTCTCCCATTCCATGGAGCCAGATGATGAGAGGTACTTTCTTGCCGTGTTTTGCTGGTTCAAAGGAAGCATAGTTGAGTTCTACACCTGCATATGTTCCTTTACCCATTGTAAACTGGTCAGCAACAGGACAAACTTTACCTGTGCATTCAGAGATATTTAATCCCAATTTGCTGTTTGTGATAGTATTTGCATATGAATCTTCGTTCCAATGGTTCATCATGTCTCCACCAAAAATGAATGGATTTGATAGACCATCATCAGGCTTTCTTGCCAGATCCAATGTTATGTAATTGCTTTTTCCACCAACCTTATTGCCGTTTGCGTCTGAAAGGAAAGCTCCTGTAACTGTGCGCTCTCCAGAAACTGGTCCTACCTGGAATGTTCCCCAGTCAAAACCAACAGAATCGGTTATTACTGTAAAATCTGCTGCCTTTACGTCTTTTGCTGCAATTGTTTTGCCTGCATTGATGATGACTCTGTCTACAGAAGGTGCTTCATCATATGCGTGGATAACCATTACGTACTGGTTATCTGAAGGCTGTACTTTGTTTACAACTTTTGGAGCTGCAGCGGCTGTCCCTGCCAATGTTGCTGCTACAAGACTTGCGGCCAAGATTTTTTTGTTCATTAGTGTTTCCTCCTTAAGAAACTTGTATCTAGGATTGTAGCATGGCTTAATGGATTTATGTTGACCGTTTATGTCAAAAAAACAACAGTTTAGGACAATTTTGGTGGTTGGATGTGTAAACTGTATTTATTATGTTATAATTTATGTCAGATGATAGAAATTGCACTGGTCGAAGACGAAGATGTTTATGTTCGTACTTTTGAGAAATATATTGCCAGATATATAGAAGAAAAAGGTGTAGACATTCATTTTACCGTTTTTAGAGACGGAATGGAAATCCTTGACGAGTATGAATATAATTTTGATATAATATTTCTGGACATAATAATGAAGTATCTGGACGGTATGACTACTGCAGAAAAGATCCGTCAATCAGATAAGCAGGTTACCCTTATATTTATGACTAATTCCACCCAATATGCTATCCGCGGTTATGCTGTTGATGCTATGGATTATGTGGTTAAACCTGTATCTTACTTTAGCTTCTGCCAGAAACTGGACAAGGCTATTGCCCGCATAAAGCAGAATGACAATCCTTTTATAACTCTTGTATACAAAAATACAATCAAGAAGATACAGATCAGTGATATTTATTATGTAGAATCTCAGGGGCATATACAGATATTCCATACTGTAAGCGGAAGCTTTGAGATAAGGGACAAGATTGAATCTATAGAGGAAAAACTTGCCGGGCAGAACTTCTTTAGGAGCAACAAGGGTTACCTTGTAAATATGAACTATGTTGCTGGTATCGAAGACAGCTACTGTATTATCAATAACCAGCGTCTTGTCATAAGCCGCAACAAGAAGAAAGCCTTTATGGATGAGTTGACCAAATATCTTGGAGATAAAATCATATGATGGAACCTTACGGTGATATCCCTCGTCTGTATACTGCTTTGGCTGAATGTGTCGCCTGTTATGTTTCTCTGCTGCTGTTTCCACGAAAAAAAAAGCCTCTTCTCCTGATTGGTACAAGTATTGCTTTTTTTGTGATACAGATTTCTCTCCTGGTCTTTACTGACCATGTAAAGCTTCCGTTTTGGATTCCTGTCATGATTGCTGCTGTGATGATCATGTTTGCATATCTTAAGCTATGCTGTGATATGTCCATGACTTATACAGGGTTTGTTACTCTGGCAGCTTTTTTGCAGGCAGAGACTGCAGCCAGTCTTGAGTGGCAGATTCATTGTTATCTCATATATGATGAACATGTTCCGTCATTCTTTATACCGATTATACTTATAATAGTATATGCCTTTGTATTTACGATATTCTACTTTATGAGTAAGAGTACTGTCAAAGATGTAAAGCTTACAATCAATTTCAGGGAGCTTATTACTTCTGTATTGATTACGTCTCTGGCATTTGCTTTTAGCAATTTAAGCTTTGTTACAACAAAGATTCCTTTTACATCTCCTTACCGGCAGGAAATCTTTACTATACGTACTTTGGTAGACCTTGTGGGACTTGGCATTACGTATTCATATCAGAGCCGGCTTGGAGAACTTAAGCTTCGTAATGAACTTAACAATATCCAGACAATTCTGGATAGCCAATATCAGAACTTTCTGAATTATCAGGAAAGCATTGATGTCATAAACATCAAGTATCATGATCTTAAGCATCAGATAAATGCCCTCCGGCAAGAAGAGGATCCTGTAAAGCGAGAGGAATGGATTAACAGCATGGAACGGGAACTGGAGCTGTATAATATTAACTTCAATTCCGGCAGCCGTGTGTTGGATACAATCCTTGCAACTAAGGAGCTGCAGTGCAAACAGCATAACATAGACATAACTTTTATAGTCAACGGTGGTATTCTAGGCTTTATGACTGACAGTGATGTTGTGTCTCTCTTTAGTAATGCCCTGGATAACGCTATTGAGGCTGTCAGTCAGATTGCAAATCCTGAGCAGCGTATGATTCATCTTGAAGTTTCTGAAAAGCGACGGTTTGTGTATATCTTTTGTGAGAACTATATTAACCATGATGTAAAACTCAAAAATGGTATTCCTGTTTCTACCAAAAAAGACAAGCGGTTGCATGGTTTTGGAGTTAAGAGTATCAAATATACTGTCAAGAAGTACAGTGGTAACGTGATTATAGATACAAAAGATAACTGGTTTCAGATAAAGATTCTTATTCCGATAAAGGGTGAGTCTCGATAAAAACAAGAATGAAAAAGTTTTTGTCATCAGGTTCTGAAACCGCTTTTACAATTTACGTCAAAATTTATACCGTTTACGTCATTCCGCGTTAAAAACAATATTTTTTAATCTATACTCCTTGTAGTTAGTAAATTCAAGCAAGGAGGAATTTATGGCTAAGAAAGTCAAGGCAGGCAAATGGATTGCATTTGCAATTGTTCTTGTTGTTTTTGTAGCAGTACAGGTTGCTATCAATATCTTTGAAGGATATGGAAACTTGTATTTTGGTGGACCCAAGGCTGTAATCAATACAGTTGAAGGTACAGAAAATTGGGATGCTGAATATTACAAGGCAGATTACCCAGATTATGCTACAACAGAAGCTGCTGCCGGTGCTCTTGTAGAAAAAATTGAAGCAGAGGGTATTGTTCTTTTGAAGAATAATGGAGTTCTTCCATTGTCAAAATCACAGAACAAGGTAACAGTATTCGGTCGTGATGCAGCTGACCCTGTATACGGTGGATCTGGTTCTGGTGGTGTAGACGCTAATTCTGCTATCTCTTTTGAAAAGGGTATGAAGGCAAATGGTTTTGAAATCAACCCTGATGTATGGCAGGTACTTGTTAACTATTGTGGTTACACAGAAAAGATGGGTGGTTTAGGACCTGTTCGTGAATATGACCATCCAAAGACAAATATCGTAATGGATGATCTTCCTGCATCTGTATTCTATATTGGTGAACTTCCAGTTACAGAATATGATGGAGTTAGATCTTCTTTTGCTTCTTACAATGACGCAGCAATCGTAATGATTGGTCGTGGTGGTGGAGAAGGTGGTGACCTCTGTCAGGATATGAATGGTTGGGATGACAACTATGTACCAGGTCAGCATCAGCTCGAACTTAACAAGGACGAATGGGATACAATCGAACTTGCTAAGGCAAACTTTGACAAGGTTATCGTTTTGATCAACGCTTCTACACAGATGGAACTTGGTGAACTTAACGATGATAATGGTGTAGATGCTATCGTTTGGATCGGTTCTCCAGGACAGTCAGGTTTCAACTCAGTAGCAAAAGTACTTAATGGTGACGTAAACCCATCTGGAAAGACTCCTGATATTTATGCTCGTGACTTTACAAAGGATCCTACATTCGTAAACTTTGGTGATAACAAGTTTACAAATATCAACAGCAAGAATGCTATCGGAGATGCTTGTTTCGTACAGTACGAAGAAGGTATCTACGTTGGTTACAGATATTATGAAACAGCTGCAGTTGAAGGTTTCATCAACTATGACAAGGCTGTAGTTTATCCATTTGGTTATGGTCTTAGCTATACAAGCTTTGACTGGCAGGTTGTAAACAGCAAGACAGAAGGTATTGATGGTAACATTACTGTTGATGTAAAGGTTACAAATACTGGTAAGGTTGCTGGTAAAGATGTTGTAGAACTTTACTACTCTGCTCCTTATTACAAGGGTGGAATCGAAAAGTCTGCTGTTAATCTTGCAGCATTTGCAAAGACAAATCTTTTGCAGCCAGGTGAGTCACAGACTCTTACACTTACATACCCTGTAGAAGAAATGGCTTCTTATGATTATAAGAATAAGAGATGCTATGTTCTTGAACATGGTGAATATAAAATTACAGTACAGTCAGACAGCCACAATGTAAAAGCTGGTTGTGCTCCTATCAGCTATACTGTAAGAAACGATGTTGTATTTGATGAGAACAACAAGCGTAACAGCGATAAGGTTGCAGCTGTAAACCAGATGGATGATGTATCAGAAATGTTTACAGATACTCCTGTAGCTGGTAAGGCTCTCAATATGAGCCGTGCTGACTTTGCTGGTACATTCCCAACTCGTCCAACAGATGCTGACAAGGTTGCAACTGATGCAATTATCAAGGCATGGAATGCTTACAAGGCAGCAGAACATCTTGACCCTGTTGCAGAAGCTGCTGACGCTCCTACATTTGGTGCCAAGAATGGTATTTCTCTTATTACAATGCGTGGTGTTGACTTTGATGATCCTCTTTGGGAACCATTCCTTGATCAGTTCACTGTTGACGAAATCGTACACATAATTATGAGTGGTGCATACAACACAGCAGAAGCTAAGTCAGTATCTTTACCACCTCGTGTTGACTACGATGGTCCAGCTGGATTTACAAACTTCATGACAGGTGCACATGGTATGGCTTATACGTCAGAAGTTGTTCTTGCAGCAACATGGAACGTTGAACTTGCACGTGAGATGGGATTGATGATTGGTAACGAAGCATTCTATGTTCTTCCTTCTGGAATCCAGGGTTGGTATGCTCCAGCTATGAACTGTCACCGTTCACCATTTGCAGGACGTAACTTTGAGTATTACTCAGAAGACGGTCTTCTTGCAGGTAAACTTGCAGCACAGATTGTTGAAGGATCAATGGAAAAGGGTTGTGTAACATTCATCAAGCACTTTGTTCTTAATGATCAGGAATCAAACCGCGTAAACAACGGTAATGCACACTGGGCTAACGAACAGGCTATCCGTGAGATTTACATGAGACCATTTGAAATTGCAACAAAAGAAGCTAAGACAACTCTTACATGGCTCAATTCTGAAGGTAAGAGAGAATCTAAGGAAATACCAGCTTCCCTCGCTGTAATGTCATCATTCAACCGTGTTGGTAGCACATGGTCTGGTGGATACAAGCCTGTTCAGGAAACAGTACTTCGTGGAGAATGGGGATTTGAAGGATTTGTTCTTACAGACTTTAACCTCTATGACTACATGTATACAAACCAGGCTATTCACAATGGTACTGATGTAATGCTTACATTCGAAGCTATGAAGTCTATCGAAGATAAAACATCTAAGACAGCACTTACAGACTTCCGTAAGGTTGCTCATCGCTTGAGTTATACAGCTGCAAACTCTGTATCTGTTAACAACATGGTTCCAGGTGCTACAGTATCTTACAAGATGGCAACATGGCAGGTTATCCGCCTTATCTGTTCTATCGTAATTTGTGTATGCCTTTGTTGCTGGTGTGTACTCAACGTTATCAAAACTAAGAAAGAATTGGATGCTTAATTAGGCAACCGCTCTCTTAATAATAGATGGATAGAAAACCGGACTGTTTAGTTCGGTTTTCGGCTGCAAAGGACAATGTACGCTTAATGCGTGTTCCCCCTTTGACTTGTCTTTTGCAGCAATTTTTTTTATACAGAGGTAACTACATTGAATAATTCAGACCTGATTAAAGCTATGACACTGGAAGAAAAAGCCGCAATGACTACTGGTAAAAACTTCTGGGAAACTTATAACGTGGATAGACTTGGAATCCGAAGTCTCTTTTTGTCAGACGGTCCAAGCGGATTGCGTAAACAGGCTGCCAAGGCAGATCATATTGGTATGAATCCTTCTGTTCCAGCTACATGCTTTCCTTCTGCAGCTACAATGGCTAATGCATGGGATGTGGAAGCAGAATATAAAGTTGGACAGGCTTTGGGTGAAGAAGCTGCCAGTCACAATGTAGATGTACTTTTAGGTCCGGGTACATGTCTCAAAAGAAATCCTCTGTGTGGACGTAATTTTGAATATTTCAGTGAAGATCCTTATCTTGCAGGCAAGATGTCTTCTGCTTTTATCAAAGGTATCCAGTCCAATCCTGTGGGTGCCAGTGTTAAGCACTATGCCGCTAACAACCAGGAAGAACGTCGTATGGTTATCGATACTATCGTTGATGAACGTACACTTCGTGAACTCTATCTTACGGCTTTTGAAATTGCTGTAAAAGAATCCAATCCATACACACTTATGTCTGCATACAACAAGATTAATGGAGAGTATGCTAACGAAAATAAACTTGTACTGTTGGATATTCTCCGCAAAGAATGGGGTTATGATGGGGTTGTTGTTACTGACTGGGGAGGAGACAATGATCGAGTAGAAGGTCTCAAGTGTCATAATGATCTTGAAATGCCATCAAGTAGTGGTGTAAGTGATCAGGAAATTATTGATGCAATAAAGAGCGGCAAGATTTCAGAAGAGCTTTTGGATACATGTGTAGATCGCCTTCTGGAGCTTGGTAAAAAGACAAAAAAGGACGAAATAAAGCCTTTTGATGCTGAAGCTCATCATAGAATTGCCCGTGATGCAGCAGCAGGTGCTGTTGTGTTACTTAAGAATCAGGATAATATCCTGCCTCTTGCCAAAAACTCAACTCTTGCTTTTATCGGTGACTTTGTTAAGAATCCTCGTTACCAGGGTGCTGGTAGTTCCATGGTAAATGCAACAAAGATTGATAATACATTTGATTGTCTCAAGAACGAGTATGGTTTTGATACAGTTACATATGCAAAGGGATATGAACGTTTTGGTAAGACAAATAAGAAATTAATCAGCGAAGCATGCAATGTTGCTTCGTCTTCAGATATAGTTGTTCTCTATCTTGGACTTGACGAAAAGTCTGAAGTAGAAGGACTTGATCGTAAATCTCTCAAGATTCCTCAGAATCAGATAGACCTCCTTGAGGCTGTTGCAAAAGTAAACAACAATGTTGTTGTTGTTCTTAGCTGTGGTTGTGTTGTAGAGATGCCTTGGATTGATAAAGTTAAGGGGCTTGTTCATGGATATCTTGCAGGACAGGCTGGTGCAAGTGCGATACTTGATGTTCTCTTTGGTGTTGTAAATCCATCAGGAAAGCTTAGTGAAACTTATCCTATAAAGTATGAAGATATTCCAAGCAGTTCTCACTTTCCTGGAAAGCAGGTAAGTGTTGAGTATCGTGAAGGTCTTTTTGTTGGATACAGATATTTTGTTTCTGCCAACAAAGAAATGCTTTTCCCATTTGGCTATGGTTTAAGTTATACTACATTTGATTACTCAGATATCACTGTCTGTGGAAATGATGTATCATTCACTGTCAAAAATACAGGTAAGGTAGCTGGTAAAGAAGTATGTCAACTCTATATTGAGAAAGACGGTACAAATATTATCCGTGCCAAAAGAGAACTTAAGGGATTTGCCAAAGTAAGTCTTGAGCCTGGTGAGGCTAAGATAGTTACTATTACTTTGGATGATAAGGCTTTCAGGTACTTTAATACTGCAACAGGTAAATGGGAAATAGAAGAAGGCTTGTATAAGATTGAGATTGGAGCTTCTTCTGTTGATATCCGTCTTACAGCTGATGTTCGCAAAGAAGGTACAACAACAACTGTACCATTTACAAAGGAAATCCTTCCTTCATACTTTAATGTAGATGTTCTTGATGTAAGTAAGGAAGAATTTGAAAAGCTCCTTGGTCGTGAAGTTCCTAATCCTAATTGGGATATGGGTAAACCTTTGGGTTACAATGATACATTAAGCCAGCTCAAGTATGCTAAAGGTGGATTTGCTCGCTTTGCCGGACATGCCATGAATGGTTACTATAAGTTCTGTAAGCTTACAAATAATACTACTATGGTCAATAACTTTGAGATGTCACTGTTTAATATGCCATTTAGAGGAATAGTACGTATGTCAGGTGGTGCAATAGATTGGCCTATGTTAGATGGAATAATGACTTTGGTAAATGGTCATTTCTGGAAGGGTGTTCATCAGATTCTCAAGGCAAACAAAGCCAAGGGAAAGCATGACAAAGAGAGAGCTGCTAAGCTTGGGTTATAAAAAACATAAGGAGATATAGAATGAATATAGCACAATGGTGGAAAAACTATGAAGGTAAGCATCCAAAGCTTTCAAAATGGATAAGAGAAGGTGGTTTTTTTGTAATTATCAGTAATCTTATTACGGTATTCAAGTATCTTATTCTTCAGTTTTTACCAAAGCTTTTTGTCAGCCTTCCAGTTGTGGATTTTGGATTTCCTGGTGTAGATCTTACAATGTTTGGAAAGACATTTAAGTGGTACATTATTGGATATGGAGCAGAACAAGGTGGCTTGCCATATTTTTGTGCTTACATGATCGCTATGGTAATTGGCGAAGTTATAAACTTCTTCTTGCAGCGTAATATTACCTTTAGAAGTAAAGGTAATATCTGGTATCAGGGAATGTGGTATTTTGTAGCATTCTGTGTTGTTACATGTATAGTGAACTCAATCAACTGTATCTGGATTGCTGTAGCTAGTATGTTTGTACCTGACTTTGTATACAATATTCTTACAACAGTCCTCAATGGTGGAGTATCAATGGTAATATTCTTCTTTGTAAACAAGATTATCTTCCCTGAAGGAGAAAGTAAAAAGAACTCATAGTATAAGTAGAAAATCTCTTACTTTACATCAAGTTAAATTAATTATATACTAGCAACTGTTCAAAAAATTAAACCTTTTTTGAACAGTTTTTTTTATTTAGAGGTCAGGTCGTATATGAAACTCTTGTCTGTTGCTATTCCTTGTTATAACTCGGCAGCCTACATGAATCATTGTGTAGAGACTTTGCTTGCAGGTGGCGAAGAAGTAGAGATTATTATTGTTAATGATGGTTCGACAAAGGATAATACATTAGAGATTGCCAGGGATTTAGAATCAAAACATCCTTCAATTGTTAAGGTAGTAGATAAGCCTAATGGAGGACATGGGTCCGCTGTTAACTCAGGACTTGCTGCTGCAACAGGTAAATATTTTAAGGTTGTTGATAGTGATGACTGGGTTGATGAAAAGGTTCTTGTAAAGATATTGGATATTCTCAGAAGTTTTGAGGCTGAGGGTAAGGAAGTTGACATGTTCATGTCTAACTTCATGTATGATAAAGCCGGTGAAATCCACAAAAAGATAATGCATTATCGTGGTATAGTTCCTGCAGATAGAATTATCACATGGGATGACTGCAAACATTTCCCTACAGGCAAGTATATCTTGATGCATGCTGTAATATATAGAACACAAGTTCTTCGTGATGCAAAGCTTCAGCTTCCGGAACACTGTTTCTATGTAGATAATATATTTGTCTTTACACCTTTCCCTTATGTAAAAACATTGTATTATTTGAATGAAACATTTTATCATTATTTTATTGGTCGTGATGATCAGAGTGTCAATGCTTCGATTATGATCAAACGCATTGACCAGCAGATAAAGGTCAATACTATTATGGCTGACCAATATAAAGCTGATGAACAGATACTTAAGGATAAAACTAGGGTAGCTCAGTATATGTTCAAATATTTAGAGATGATTTGCGGTGTAACTGGAATTATGTGCAATTTATCTCATGATAAAGAATTATACGAAAAGAAGTATAAGCTCTTTGAACATATAAAGGAAGTGGACCCTGACACATATAAAAAGCTGAATGTACGGATGATGTGTCGTACATTAAACAGCAAGTCCTGGTTCTTTAGATTCTTTACACGTACAGTATATCACTGTGCCCGTGTTGTGTATGGTTTTAACTGATAAGTTAGAATAAACGAAAAAGCCTGTTCACGAATGCAATCTACATGAACAGGCTTTTTTTTATAGAACATATAGATATAACCCTTAAGTAATCTGTTATAGATTTCTAGCAGATTACTACAGAATTATCAGTGTGGGAGAATGGAGCAGGAATATACTTGTCTGCTGCCCAGTCATTTTCCCAATGTTTGCCATCAAGAAGGTAACGGAACTGATATTCTTTACCAGCTTCGAGAGGAATCTTAACAGAGAAAGAACCGTCTTTTCCTTTCTTGAGCGGTGTTTCAGTACTGCTCCAGCTGTTAAAATCTCCTGCTATAGTAATTGTTTCTGCTCCGTGAGATGCTTCCTGAGTAACTGTAAAAGTTACGTTGCAAGTCTTCTTGTCCTTAGAGTAAGTTTTCTTTAAAGCCATACAAACTCCTGTTTTTTTATATGTATGTATTCTAAAAAGAATACAGTATAATTTTATTCTATCTCAATTTAATTTGTTTGTCATCATTACTAGTATATTTTTACATAAAAACTGCATAAAATTAAGGAATATTTTATGTAAAAATATATTGCCAAGACTCTTTTTTTAGACCATATTATTATGGAACATATTGTCATTATGTGATTTTTCTATATTATAGGGGCTTTTTTAATGAGTAATAAACATTATCTATTTACTTCAGAATCAGTAGGAGAAGGTCATCCAGACAAGCTTTGTGATCAGATTAGTGATGCAATTCTTGATGAATGTTTAAGACAGGATAGCGAAAGCCATGTTGCTTGTGAGACCTTTGCTTCTCAGGCCCTGATTCTTGTTGGCGGTGAGCTGAATACTAATGCATATGTAAATGTACAGCAGGTAGCTCATGATGTTGCCAAACGTATCGGATATACAAATCCAGCATATGGACTTGATTGTGAGTCAATGGCTACATTGAATATGATTCATTCTCAGTCTGCTGATATCAACCAGGGAGTTGTAGGACAGGGACTTTCTGAGTACAACGGACAGCAAGGTGCTGGAGACCAGGGTATGATGTTTGGTTTTGCCTGTAAGGAAACTCCAGAACTTATGCCTGCACCAATCATGTATGCTCACAAACTTATGCGTAAGTCTGCAGAACTCCGCCGTTCTGGTAGTTATAACTGGTTCCGTCCTGACTCAAAGAGCCAGGTAACCATCGAGTATGAGGACCATAAGCCTGTACGTATTGATACTGTAGTAATCAGTCAGCAGCATGATCCTGAAGTTTCTTATGATGAGATTAAGGATACAATCATCAATAAGCTTATTAACCCAGTACTTGAACCTACAGGTTTGCTTGATGCAAATACAAAGTTCTACGTAAATCCAACAGGAAAATTCTGTATTGGAGGACCAGTTGGAGACACAGGTCTTACAGGTCGTAAGATTATCGTAGATACATATGGTGGTATGGGACGCCATGGAGGCGGATGTTTTAGCGGTAAGGACCCAAGTAAAGTAGACCGCTCAGCTGCATATATGGCACGTTATATTGCCAAGAATGTAGTTGCCGCAGACCTTGCAGAGCGTTGTGAAATCCAGCTTGCATATGCAATTGGAGTTCCATTCCCAGTAAGTATCATGGCTGATACATTTGGAACAGCTGTAGTACCTGAGACTAAGATTGTAGAAGCAATCAAACAGGTATTTGACTGCTCTCCTAAGGGTATCATTGATACACTTAATCTTAAGCGCCCAATTTACGAAGCAACAGCTGCTTATGGTCACTTTGGTCGTGATGATTTCCCATGGGAACAGACAGATAAGGTTGCTGCTCTCAAAGCTGCAATCAAATAAATAACTTAACAAAAGCAAATATATGACCCTCGGAGTGTATCCGGGGGTGTTTTTTTAGGGGAACGATGGAAAATAAATTGCTGGACAACGCGCAGATAGTAAAACTGTTTGAGATATTCAAGTCGATTAATCCTAATCCACAGAGTGAGCTCTCTGCTCCTAATGCCTATTGTCTCTTGGTAAGTGTTGTATTAAGTGCACAGGCAACGGATAAATCAGTGAACAAAGCTACAGCACCTCTTTACGAGATTGTCACTACTCCCGAACAAATGCTAGAACTTGGCAGGGACAAGCTTATTGAATATATAAAACCTGTAGGCCTTTATAAAGCTAAAAGTGCACATATCATTGAGCTTAGTCATCAGCTTATAGAAAACTTTGACAGCAAAGTTCCTGATAATAGAGAAGACTTGGAAAGTCTAAGTGGTGTTGGACGAAAAACTGCCAATGTCATACTTAATGTTGTGTTTGGGCAACCTACAATGCCAGTAGATACTCATTTGTTACGTATCTGTCCCAAAATGGGACTTGCAGAAGGAACAACACCCCTTGAAGTCGAAAAATCTCTTGTAGCAAGGATTCCCCAAGAGTATATGAATCATGCCCATCATTGGCTTATTCTTCATGGACGATATATCTGTACTGCAAGAAACCCTAAATGTGCAGAGTGTCCGGTAAGTCATATTTGTCTTTATAACCGAAAAGGTGTAGAATAATCAGTAATTCGCTGCAAAGCGGATTATAAAAGGAAAATCCATATGTTAAAAGGTAAAACAGTAGTTCTTGGTGTTACAGGAAGTATTGCAGCATATAAAGCTGCATCTTTAGCCAGTATGCTTGTCAAGCAGCATGCTGATGTTCGCGTAATAATGACAAAAAATGCTTGCAATATAATAAATCCAATCACATTCGAAACATTGACAGGCCATAAATGCATGGTTGATACTTTTGACCGGAACTTTGAGTTCAAGGCGAATCACGTGAGCTTTGCAAAGCTTGCAGATATCATTGTAGTTGCTCCTGCCAGTGCCAATTTTATTGCCAAAGCTGCAAATGGTCTTGCTGACGACATGCTTACAACGACATTCTTGGCTTGTCAGTGTCCTAAAATCATAAGTCCTGCAATGAATACGCAGATGTATGATAATCCTATCACCCAGGATAATATAGCAAAATGTATTCACTATGGAATGAAGATTGTGGAACCGGCCAGTGGATATCTTGCCTGTGGTGATACAGGGAAAGGCAAAATGCCTGAACCAGAAGAACTTTTTGAACATATCTTGCTTGAGATAAGTCATGACAAAGATCTTAGTGGTAAAAAAGTCCTTGTTACAGCAGGACCTACGCAAGAATCTCTTGATCCTGTACGATATCTTACTAATCATTCTACCGGTAAAATGGGATATGCTGTTGCCAAGATGGCTGCCTATAGAGGTGCAGACGTAACTTTAATCAGTGGTCCTGTTAATCTCAAGGAACCTTTAGGTGTAAAAACTGTCCATATAACTACTGCCAAAGACATGTTTGAAGCTGTAAAAGAATCTTTTGCAGATAGTGATATTGTCGTAAAAGCAGCTGCTGTTGCTGATTATAGACCGGTAACAGTTAGTGATAACAAGATAAAAAAGATGGATGGAGATTTATCCATACCTCTTGAGCGTACAGATGATATCCTTGCATATATTGGAAGTCATCGGAAAGCTGGTCAGTATATCTGCGGCTTCTCGATGGAAACTGAAAACCTTATTGAGAACTCCCGTAAGAAGTTGGAGAAAAAGAATCTGAATATGGTTGTCGCCAATAACCTTAAGGTTGAAGGTGCAGGCTTTGCCGGAAATACCAATGTTGTAACTCTGATTACACAAAATGATACTAAAGAATTGCCGTTAATGACTAAAGACGAAGTTGCAGACAAGATTCTTGATTGTATAAGAGAGAGTTTGTAGGGAAGTTCTAAGAATTGCAATTTTTAGAGATGGAAACTTCATCATGGAGAAAAAATGGATTGTCTTAAAGAAATAAAGATTACAGATATGAAGGGCTTTAGGTTTGGAAATGCCCAGAATTATGATGCGATGACAGGTGTTACTGCTGTTGTATTTGATAAGCCTAATGTATGCGGAATCGACATAAGCGGTGGAGGACCTGCTGCCAGGGAATCATATTTATTTACACCTCTTGCAGCTCAGCAGTCTGTTACCGCACTTTTGCTTTCAGGAGGTTCAGCATATGGACTTGCTGCTTCTGTAGGAGCCATGAAATATCTTGAGGAACGCAATATGGGTTATCATCTTGGTAATCTTGTTGTACCGATAGTTCCTCAGTCCTGCATATTTGATCTTGGAATCGGATCTTCTACTGTACGTCCAGATGCTGAGATGGGCTATGCAGCCTGTGTTGACGCGGAGAATAATAATGCTGTTTCTGGTAATATTGGCGGTGGTACTGGAGGAACAGCAGGAAAGATATTTGGTATGGCAAGGGCACAGAAGACTGGTATTGGATATCATGCTGTGCAGCTTGGTGAACTCCAGATGGGAGCTGTTGTAATCGTAAATGCATTTGGGGACATCTTTGACTACAGTAATGGGCAGAAGATTGCTGGTGCAATGAATGAAGACAGAAGCGAATTTGTAAGTCTTGAAGAAACTTTGTATCAGGGGCAGTACAGGATACAGGAAAAGACTAATACTACAATAGGTGCCGTGTTTACCAACGGAGATTTTACTCAGCAGGAAATGTGTAAGATTGCCGCCATGACCAGGTCTGCACTTGGCAGAAGTATTAATCCTGTAGGTACCGGAGGAGACGGAGATACAATCTACGCCATCTCAACAGGTGGAGTCAAGTCAAACTATAATCTTGCCGGGACACTGGCTTGCCGTGTGTTGTCGGAAGCAATAATTGATGCTGTTAAAAGCGCTAAAATGAGCGACGAAGAATATTTATCAAAAATAAGGAGATAGTCATGTCAGATTTACAGGCTGCATTCAAGATGAAATTAAAACCAGGTATGGCAGAGGAATATAAGAGGCGTCATGATGCCATATGGCCAGAACTTAAAAAAGCCATTTCAGATTCTGGGGTATTTGATTATTCGATATTCCTGGATGAGGAAACAAATATCCTCTTTGCTTACCAGAAATTGACTGCTGATAATACAGCTGATAACCAGAAGAATTTGGAAATCGTAAAGAAATGGTGGGATATGATGGCAGATATCATGGATGTTAATCCAGATAATTCACCAGTAAGTATTCCTCTAAAAGAAATGTTCCATATGGATTAAAAGATTATGAGCATCTCTAAAAATACTTTCTAGAGATGCTTGCCAAATACTTTGAGTCAAGATATCAGGAACTTTGAGGTCAAATATAAAGGACTTTGTGTATAAAAGTTAAGGACTAAGTTTGCAAAAGTTACTGAGATATTTGTTAAAAGTCCTTGAACTAATTTTTTTACATCGACGATATTCATTTTTTACATCGGCGAGATTTTAAATTTACATCGACAGTATTCAAAATTTACATCAACAATATTCAGAAAACTCCTTTTTTTGTGTAAGAAAGTGAAACTCCTGGCATATATTTATGGGAGCCTCTAAAAAATTGCAATTTTTAGAGATGCCCTTATACAGGAGTTTTTTTATGCGTAAGAGGAATCTTTTGTGGATGATATTAATTTTTGTGATGATGTTATCCGGATGTTTTTGGGATAGCGAAGAATGTATCGTGATTACGGCAGATGGATTTGCTCCTCGTAGCGGAATTGTTGTTTATCCGGATAGTAATTGCAACATGATATCTGTTGAGTTTTCTGGGGAGCTTTCCTTAGAAATCACGGTCAATAGGAATGAACCGTTACCAATCCTTGTCTACCAGAAAGAAAATAATTTCATATCATCGAGACCTTATGGATGTATTTATCCGTATTCTACTTGTGCTTCCCAGAAATGTGGTTTTGCGTCTTCCGTGTTCTACAATTTGTATATGTCATCCAGTGCCCCCAGTGAGCAGGTACGGGAATATTGTTCACGTTTTAACTGGAAGAGATTTATGGAGTTAATTGACAGATATGAAGATCCGTGGCTTCTTGATCAGGAAAATATAGTAAGTAAAATTGCTTCGGGTAAATTTCGGAGTACTGATATTAAGTATAGACAGGATAACAAATTATAGAGAAAGAATTATTATATGGAGCCTACCTGAGACTATAAATAAATGTGGAAAATACAATAAAATCAGTATACAATATAAGCTATGAATAAAAAAACTGGCATAAAATATATATCGGGTGGTTTATTAGCTTTAGGACTCTTGAGTCTGAATTGTATGACCTTGGCTTCATGCAGCAAGAAAAATGCAGAAGTCGAGATTGAAGATGATAATATCGTATCCATCGAAGAAGGCTCAGAGATACATAAGTGGTATTATTTTTCTGATGGCGGAGTTAATCTGGTTGATTTACCGCAGAATGCTCCTCAGGTATTGAGCCGTCCCTGGACAGAAGCAATACGTATTTCCAGCATAGCTTCTATGCCTGCATCGCAGAGTAGCCTTAATCAGTGTTATGCTGTAGTCAATCGTCTTGGTGTAGTTACTTTTAATGATTCAGATATAAAATTATCCAAGGATGTATCTATATTTTCTACAGATAGTCAGGAAACACTTGTATTTAACGAAGGTAGTCCAATTTTTTATAGATATAGAAGTACTTTCTTTGGCTCTGATAATGATAGCAGTATTTCTGAATTTGGTATGAGACCTTTTCTTGTTCAGTATAAACCTGATTCAGGAATGTGTTTTCCCCTGGTAAATTATCAGGATCTTGAGATACGTGACAATGAGGAAGTAACGGATTTTTATTGGGATGGCAAGGCGTGGGCATTTTCTGTAAAGAAGATAGAAGGTGAACATGTGGAGTTCCGCTACTTTTTCTGGGAGCCACCTGTCAATGTTGTTGACTATTCACCGGCTCTTAATACAGACCGTTTGTTATTCAGGCCATCGGATGAAGATAGGTATAAGGAACTTAACACTCCTATGATGTTTGACGAAGCTCCTTTTGAATTAAAGAAACTTGTTTCCAGCATACCTTCCAATTATACGCTCTTTATAAGATGGAGAGATGATTCTGGTACTTCACCTGTAAGCTATTATCAGCAGGGTGATACTGATGTTCCGATTAATGGCTTTGCAGCTGATTTTGCTTTGTCAGGTTATAGCGCTGCGATTTTTGCTGATGGTACTACATATCTGTATGTAAAGGAACAGGACAGGACTGTTGCTTTTAGGTTGCCTAAGTTACCTGCCGGATTCAGTTATGGAGAAGGGGCAATGACAAAAGATAAACTGTATGTTTCCTGGGAAGAAAATAACTTCTATAAGACTGGACGATCCGGTTTTATAGAAGTTAATATCAGCGAGTGTCTTAATTTGCTTCAGTAAGCCATTACCAGATTAGGAATATTTACAGGCTTGCTCTTTATATAGATGTATTTTAGAGGGTGGAGATCAAGTGCATTTGGCTGCCATCCTCCAATTTCTCCTGTGTCGATATAGTGTAGACTGACTGGATGGGATACTGGAATAACAAAGCAATCATCTAACAGTACCTGTTCTGCCTTAGATAAGAGTGTATCGTGTTCATCCATTGTATCTGCTGTAGCAGCTTCTGCTAGAAGTCTGTCGTATTCATCGTTTTTATATCCAGCCACATTAAGAGTTGAATCACCTCTGAATAATTCCAGGAACGCCAGTGGATCTGCAAAGTCACCAATCCATGAATATTCAAAGATGTCTGCGTTCCAGTATGGAATAGATGAATTGTATCTGTCTATTTCTGTTGTCTGTATTTCCAGGTTGACTCCAAGAGGTGCCCATGCCTGCTTCAAAAGTTCTGCCCACTTCTTTAGATAGTCAGCTTCGAAAATAGCGAATGTTACAGTTATCTTTTCGTCTGAAGGTATTCCTGCTTCCTTGCGGGCTTCTTTCATGATATCCATGGCGTAATCTAAGTCGTAGTCGTTTATTCCGTTGATGTTTGGGTATCCTGATAATGGATAAACGAAAGTTTCTGCCGGTACATAATAATCTTTACGGAGTTCTTCGTATGGTATGGCCTGTAGAAGAGCTTCTCTGAATTTGCGAGTGTTCCATGGTTTATTATTTTTCTTGAAGAAAAGATACTGAGTTCCAAACTCTGCATAGATATGTATTGAATCTTCGTTGAGGACTTTGCCTAAGGTTGCTCCTCCGGTTATCCAGTCAGCTTTTCCCATGTTGTATAAAGCTGTATTCTCGTCGTAATCATCACTTTGGATTACAGTGATTCCTGGTAAATATACATTCTCCTGGTCCCTGTACTTGTCATTCTTTTTCAGTATAAGTGTTGAGCCGTCATAGTTTTCTACACAAAAAGCTCCGGAGTAAACATTTGGTTTGTCACTTACTGCACTGAATGCATGATGGCACAAGAGCTTTGTCAAATGTTCTGTAGGAGTGTTAAGGGTTATCATAAGGGTTGTATCACCTTTTACTGTGATTCCAACTTGATCTGCAGTAACTTTTCCGTCCCTATATAACGCTGCATTTTGTACGCAGTCAAATAAGGATGCAAATTGTGCATCAGGATTAGATAACAGTTTGAGCCATGCATCTCTGAATGTCGAAGCTGTTATGGCATCTCCATTACTGAATGTAACGTTATCTTTTAGAGTGAAGGTCCATCTCTTTTTGTCCCTTGAAACTTTGTAACTGCTGCATATTGCATTGAGAGGCTCAAGGGTAACTGGATGATAGGAAAAGAGACCTTCATAGAGTCCTGATAAAATCTGAGCTTCTGATGTATAACTTGCTGTGTGTGGATTTAAATCGTAGTAGTGTGGATTATCTATTATTACCAGAGTTCTCTGTAAATCTGGATCTGGATTATTGTCTTGATACTGATGGTTCCAAAACTGGGTGTGAGCAGACACTATTGCGCCTGCTCCTAATATCATGAGAATTATGTTTTTTTTTATATATTTAAGCATCCTCTATTCCTAATTTTTTAAACTGTTCCTGTTCTTCTACGTATGCTTTGTATTCTTCACAGTGAGAGTTTACGTTCAATATGGAATTCTTTAGTGTAGTAAGTTCCATCTGTAGACCTTTCACCTTGTTTCTGTTTGCTGGATTTACAGCATCCTTAAAAAACTCATCAATAGCTGTCAGAAGGACATGGATACGCCCGTTATCAGATAATTGTTTAGTCAAAAAGTCCAGTATGGCTGCATCCTTCTGTCTTGAGATTTTGACATATCCCGGAGATTTTTTGACAGAGATTGCGGCGTAATATTTGGCTCTCTTCTGTATATTGCTGACAAACTCTACATAGTGAATAATTTCTTTACGCTTTGCTCCTGTTGCTTTTTCCGTCACTGTGATTTCATAGTCAATCGGAGATTCCTTTATTCCAAAAATCTTTCGGATAAATCTGAAAAGCTTTTCCTTCCAGGTGTTTCGTTCTGTCTGTAGTATACTGTTGTTTTCTATAATCTTTTGGGCAACAATGTTATACTGTTCAGCCATTCCACCAAGGCCTCTGACTGCTTCCATAAGCATTTCGTGAGTGTCGACGGTCTGTTTCTTTTCTTCAGTTACAACCTTTTCGACTTTGAGTAGGCTCAGAACTTTCTGTCTTCGGTTTTCTTTGTCTGCTCCGATTTCTTCCTGGATGATCTCTCCTGCAAGTTCTGTAGAAAAAGCTTTTCCTTTGATTACCATCTGGAAGACTTTCTTTATTTCAGCAAGAAAAGCCCCTTTATCTTTGTAAGCTTTTTCTTTGTTGAAATATGGATTACCCATTACCTTTTTTCTGATATCTGCCTTGTATCTCTCTCTGATAAAGAGTCCTAATTCTGCAAGTTCCTTGTTAAGTTTGTCTATCAGGTCTGCACTTTTGTTGACACCATCAGTTAATGTGCTTATGGTAATTTGTGGTCCACCATTCTTGGCTGCTATGATACAGTCTCCCAAACCTTTGGAGTTAGGGTGGCTTGCAGAAGAAGAAAGTCTTCCCCAATAGAATGTATTATTAAGATTTGTAAGTTTCTGGACTTTGTCTAATGTTATTGTATCAACCGAGAATTTGAAAAAATTACATACGTAATCAAGTGTTGATTCGTAATCACTTAGTCTGACTCCGATTGTCATCGCTCGTTTATTTTCCGGGAAGTCAGTTGATTCAGGACAAGTAATCTCAGTAAATTTCTTTTCTTTTTTGTATGGATCAGGAACTATTGTAGACCTGTTTACCAAAGCTTCAAATATATTCTGTACCAAAGATAGGTGCATACGGTAATTGCTTTGAATGTCTGGTAATAACTCTGATTCTACGGAAGCTGTTTTTTCCTGAATAGCTTCTAGAACCTGCTGATTAAAGTCTTTTTCATCTGCCATACCTGTAATATGCTCCTAAAATTTTCGCTCTCCTACATGTATTTCGGTATTTTTTATCAAAAAATAAGTAAATACCAGATGCTTTTTATTTATCCTGCCTGTCCTTTATTGGGGGCTTGACAGGATTTTTGAGCTTCTAATTCCTAGTATGATTCTATCATTGCTGATTTTCAACTTTTTGTCGTGTTTTTTTAGAATATATAATGAATTATGATTAATTTGGCTGTATCCTTGCAATGTTATCGTATAACAAATATTGACAATTTATTGATACATGACTATAGTAAACAGTATATTAATGCAATTAATCTAAAGGAGGCAGCTGCATGGCTAAGGTAGAAGTTTTGACAGTCACTACTACAACTACCACCACCACTATCGCAGTTGCCCGGTAATATAGGTCTTTTGCAACATATGTAAAGACTATGATAAGAACACCGTGGTGATAAGCGTACTTATTGCCGCGGTTTTTTTTTGCATTTGTTAATTATTTATAATAAATATAGAGGTAGATTTATGGCTGTTGATGAAAAATTACAGACAGTACGCCATAGCTGTGCACACGTTATGGCAGAAGCAGTCCTGAGACTTTTCCCAGGAACAAAGATTGCTATCGGACCTGCAATCGATAACGGGTTCTATTATGACTTTGACTTTCCAACTGACCACCGCCTCACCGAAGATGATTTTGCTGCAGTAGAGAAGGAAATGCGTAAGATCCTTGCAGGAAATCATGACTTTATCCGCAAGGAAGTGTCAAAAGCCGAAGCATTGGAGCTTTTTAAGGATCAGCCTTACAAGCTGGAACTTATCAACGACCTTGCAGACGGTGAGACAATTACAACATATGAGCAGGATGGATATCTTGATCTTTGTCGTGGTCCTCATGTGGCTAACACAAAGGAAATTAACCAGCAGTCGTTTAAGATTATGAAGATGGCTGGTGCATACTGGAGAGGTGATGTTGATCGCCCAATGCTTACACGTGTATACGCAGTATGTTTCTATAAGCCAAATGATCTTAAAGATTATCTTACAATGCTTGAAGAAGCTGAAAAGAGAGATCATCGTAAGATTGGTACACAGCTTGATCTTTTCCATCTTGATCCTGAAGATCCAGGTCAGATATTCTGGCATCCAAACGGATGGTCAATGTATCTTACTCTCCAGGATTACATGAGACAGAAGATTGTAAAGGACGGATATCAGGAAGTTAATACACCTGCTATCATGCCTCGCTCTTTATGGGAACGATCAGGTCACTGGGGACATTACCAGCGTAACATGTTCATCACAGAGAGTGAAAAGCGTATCTTTGCCATCAAGCCTATGAACTGTCCTGGTGCTCTTGAGATCTTCAAGTCAAAGACAAGATCGTATAAAGATCTTCCACTTCGTCTTGCTGAATTTGGACATGATGTACGTAATGAACCAAGTGGAACTCTCCATGGTATTATGCGTGTACGTGGTTTTGTTCAGGATGATGCTCATATCATCTGTACTGAAGATCAGATAGAAGCAGAAGTTACAAAGTTCTGTCACCTTTTGATGGATGTATACAAGGACTTTGGATTTGATAAGGGACTTATTGTTAAGTTAAGTACAATGCCAGATGATCACGTAGGTGATGAAGCAACATGGCAGCAGGCAGAACAGGCTCTTGCAAATGCATGTGTAAGCTCTGGAATGAAGTATGAGATTCAGCCTAAAGAGGGTGCATTCTACGGACCAAAGCTTGAGTTTACTCTTACAGATGCTCTTGGTCGTCAGTGGCAGTGTGGTACAATCCAGCTTGATTACCAGCTTCCTAGTGCAGATCGTCTCAATGCAGAATACATTGGTGCAGACAATCAGAAGCATCATCCAGTTATGCTTCACCGTGCTGTTCTTGGTTCTATGGAACGCTTTATGGGTATCCTCATTGAAAACTACATGGGTGCAATGCCATCTTGGCTTCACTTTGAGCAGGCTGCAGTTGTACCTGTAAGTCCAGATTTCAATGAGTATGCAGCTAAGGTTAACGAAACTCTTAGAGATGCAGGTATCCGTTCAAATGCTTATCTTGATGATGACAACATGAAGAATAAGATTAAGCAGATTGCTAGTGAGCATAAGACACCTTATGTACTTGTTGTCGGAGCAAAAGAAGCAGAGGAAGGTACAGTAACTGTACGTTTCCGCTTCTCTAGTAAGCTTCCACAGCAGACAATGAAGGTAGAAGACTTTGTATCCTATGTAGAAGACAAAGTAAAGAACCACTATAACGGTATCTAATAAGAGACTTTAGTGGTGCATTAGATTGGGGGAGATTGGCTAAAAGTCGGCCATGGTTTAGTTTTCTAATCCACTGGGATAACCCATGCACCGCTATAAATGCAAGGGGGTGAATAAATACAAAAACGCACACACTGAGCGAAGCGAAGCCGTGGGCGGCTTTTGTATTTATTCACCCATCAGTCTTTATTCAAGATAAGGCCAACCATCTTTCCACTTTAGTTCTTCTATCTGAAGTTCAGGTCTTCCTTCATTTTCCCTGTCATAGGCGTGGTAGACAATATAAGTTTTGCCGTCGTCATCTACAAATACCGAGTTATGTCCAGGACCAGCCCATCTTTTGTGGCTAAAGCCATCCCTAAGTTTAAGTCCTCCTGAATGCATAAAATCTTGACCAATATCATCTTCGTATGGACCAGTAACATTTTTACTTCGTCCTACAACAATATGATAAGTGCTTGCACTTCCTCTGCAACAGAAGTCATAGCTTGCAAAGAGATAATACCAGCCGTCTTTATACAGTATATATCCGCCCTCAACAGGATCTGGATCAGTTTGTCTGTTTGCTACATTTATGATCTCGCTGTCTTTTACTCTAAAGCCATCTTTTGTAAGGGGGAACATGCCAAGGCCCATCCAAAATGACCCAAAGAGCATCCAGTCTTTGCCGTCTGTGTCCATGATAACTGCAGGATCGATGGCATTGTAAGGACTGTCAGCCAAAGTATGCAGTATAGAACCTTTATCAGTCCAACCGTAATTTGCTGATTTTCTGTCTAGAGTCACTGTTTCTGCCATGCCGATAGAACTGTGACGGCTTCCAAATGTAGAGACAGCATAATAAATACGCCATTTGCCGTCACGATATACAACTTCCGGGGCCCAAAAATCAGTGGAACCAGGAACTTCTGTCTTTGTCCATTTTGGATTTGTGTCAAAAACTTTTCCCACAAACTCCCAGTGGTGTAAATCATTTGATTTACTTACAGGAATACCAGGTCCTGTCTGAAATCTGTAATATACTCCGTTTTCTTTAACAATAGTAGGGTCGTGGGTAGGAGTAAACCCAGTAAGTGATAGTAATGCCATTCTTTTTTTTCCTCTTTATCTAGTATATCATGTTATTTGGGTGTATAGCAAAAATAATTGTTATAAATAAGCGATAAAGTGGAGTAATTTTATATTCTTCTTTGACAAAAAAAAAGATTTTGCTATATTTATTGTGAACTCTATTGATTTGAGTTGCAAATCATTTTTATAATGAAGGAGTTATCTGATTTAAGGTCAGATAAAGGAGATTGAGATCGTGAAAAAATTTAATATTGCAGTATTGTCTGTTGCAGCAGCTCTTTTAGTTTCAAGTTGTGCTACAACTCAGGTTACAGGTTCAGGAATCAAAAACACTGGAAAAACAAAAGTTCAGAAGAGTACAGTTACTCTTCTTGATTATCAGGGAATGACATTCGGTTCTGAAATCCCTCAGTGGGTTGTTGAAGTTGGCAACGGAAATTATTCAGAAGCATATCTCAAGCAGTTTATGCCTGGTGTAGAAGGTAAAAAGCTTTTTGTTACAATTGGTAGAGGTGATAATCTTGCTTACGTAACACAGTGGACAGACCTTGTAGATGTAGAAGTACAGGTAGGAGACGAGATGCAGCGTGTTGTCGGTAAGGCTGTGTCTGCATCTCAGAAAGGAAGAAACTCTCAGATTGGTGATACATCAGCAGCAACCCGTCTTGAGCAGGAACTTAACATGTATAAAGAAGCTGTATCTGCTGTAGAACTTAATGGTCTTGAAAAGATTGCTTCTTACTGGGTACAGAAAGAAATTACTCCTGTAAACGACAAGAAAAACAAGAAAGTTTACTATGAGTACTATGCAGTATGGGGAATGGAAAAGAAACTCTATGATACTCAGCTTGCTAAGGCACTGGAAAGTGTAGAGGACAATACAGATGAAGGTCGCGCTCTTAAAGCAGCTCTTTCTCAGAAGCTTCAGAATATGATGGTAACTTCTAATAACGAGGAAGTTACTAACGAAGCTGAGGACGAACTTCTGGCAGATCTTTAGTCAGACATCTATATTACACCATCAAAATTGTATAATAGGGTAATATGGGAAGGCATCCATAATTGATAGAAGTAAATCAATACGGATGCCTTTTTTGTTTATAGGAAAATAACTTGAAAAAACATATATTGTCATTTGTAGCTTTGATTTTTGAAGCCTGTGTATTTGCTGCTACTCCTGCTGTTCCTAAATGGCTTAGCGATGGAGTGGACTCTGTTTATAGTAGAGATAAATATATTGCATTCATAGGTGAAGGTAAAACTTCTGAAGCTGCAAAGAATAATGCTACTTCGGCTATAGCCGGATATTTGAATACATCAATAAAAAGAGAGACTGAGTCATCATCTGAGATGTCAAATAACGGAAAAATTACAGCCATCGATAACAGAATATCCAACCGTATCAAGATAAAGTCAGAAGTAAATAATCTCTTTGGAATAGAATATTCCGAAAGTTACAGGGATAAAAAGCGTAAGACTTATTATTGTGTAGCCTTTATAGATAGGGCAAAAGCCTGGGAACAGATACAACCTACGATAAACCTTGCACTAAAGACATTTCTTGATTTTTATGAAAAAGCCCTGGCAGAAGAAGAGTTCATAAATAAGCTAGATCTCTTGTATAAGGCAGATGATAGAGCTTGGGATCTGCTTTTGAGACTGGATTATGGAAGATTATTTGCCCCCTCACAAGAGGCTGAATATCAGCAGCAGAGGGATAAGGCTGCTTCTGTCCCTCTGCTCATAGACAGTGCCAAAAAGGGGTGTATAGTTTATCTTGATGTAACCGGTGATTACAACAAGCTTATTACTGCAGCCGTTCAGGATGCGCTGATAGAAAGTGGCTTCAAAGTTGTAAAATCAAAGGATAAAGCTAATTACACTGCAAACGTGATTATAGAGAATAATGAGACTGGAAGTGATCCTTTGGCAATAATTCCGGAACTTGATATGTCCCTTGACTATAAAGATGGAACTACAATCTTGAGTTATAGCGCTAATTGTGAAAAGAAATTTGTAGCATATTCGCTGGAAACAGCACAAAGAAAAGCTTTTCCGGATTTTAGTGTGATAGTGAACGAGGAACTTACTGTAAAATTGCTGGGACTTATGTATAAATAAGAATTGCAGTTGATTTACGTTATATATAAAAAAGCCCTCTTGAATGAAACTCCTTCATCCAAAGAGGGCTTTTTTTGTGCAGAATTATATGTTATGGGTGAACGATAACCTTTGCAAGGTTAGGACGTTTTTCGAGATCCTTTACAAGACCTTCTTCACGAGCCTTGTTTACATAGCTTGGATCCTGGAAAGAATATGTAAAGTTAGTATGAACGTCATATGTTCCCTTCATAAGAGCAAATGCATCTTGTGTCACTACAAGTTCTTCATCAGTTGGAATAACGAAAATCTTTGTAGCACTGTCATCAGCAGAGATACATGTTTCAGCATTACCTGTGAAAGACCATTCGTTCTTCTGTTCATCAATCTTGATACCGTAGTTCTCGAGGCCAGAACAAGCCTTAAATCTTGTGATTGGTCCGCGTTCTCCAACACCTGCTGTCCATACGATAGCATCTACATGGCCAAGTTCAGCCATGAATGAACCAATGTACTTCTTGATGCGGAGAGCTTCCATTTCGATGGAAAGCTGGCAGTTCTTGTCTCCCTTGGCAGCATCGATTTCGATGTCACGGCGGTCAGAATATTTACCAGTAATACCAAGACAACCACACTTCTTATTGAGAGCTGTATCCATTTCGTCAGCTGTCATGCCTGTTTTGCGCATGATATAGAATGGAAGAGCTGGGTCAAGGTCACCAGAACGTGTTCCCATAACAAGACCTTCAAGAGGTGTGATACCCATTGTTGTATCGTAACAAACACCATTCTTTACTGCACACATAGAAGAACCGTTTCCGATGTGACAAATGATGAGATTTGTATCTTTTGGATCCTTGTGAAGAAGAGCTGCAGCTCTCTTTGCTGTATAAAGGAAGCTTGTTCCATGGAAACCATAACGGCGTGCAGAATACTTTTCGTACCATTCTCTAGGGATTGCATACTGGAAAGTTTCTTCTGGCATAGTCTGGTGCCAAGCTGTATCCATGATAGCAGCGTGTGGAACGTTAGGCATTACCTTCTGAGCAGCTTCAATACCCATGATGTTTGCAGGCATGTGGAGAGGTCCGAGGTCGATTACTTCACGGAATCCGTCCAAAACTTCTGGAGTGATAAGTACAGACTTTGTAAACTTTTCGCCACCATGGAGTACGCGGTGTCCTACAGCACCAATTTCGTCCATTGATTTGATAACGCCGACCTCTGGGTCAGTGATTTCTTTTATGATTAATTCGATAGCTTCTTTGTGAGTAGGACAAGGGCTCTGGATTTCAGTCTTGTTACCTTTAGCCTTGTGAGTAATGCAAGAACCGTCAATACCGATGCGTTCAACAACACCGTTAGCCATTACTTCTTTGTTGTCCCAGTCATAAACCTGGTACTTTGCAGATGAAGATCCGCAGTTTAATGTAAGAATTACCATAGTAAAAAATCCTCTAAAAAAAGAAATGTGAATCATTATATATTATATGTCACATTTTTGGAATACTAAACTTTACGACAATAATTTGATATAATCAGCTCTGGTTGCGTATTTTAGCAGGAGGTACCTTATATGGTTGAAGTAAAACTAGGTTCTACAGGAATTATCACTAACAAAAATGCACTTGGCTGTCTGCCTTTACAGAGAGATTGCAAGGATGTCGCTGTAGAACTGATTCGTAAGGCTTATGACAATGGCTTTACTTTTTTTGATACAGCAAGAGCTTATTCTGATAGCGAAGAAAAGGTCGGAGAAGCCTTGCATGAGCTTCGGGATAAGGTATTTATCGCTACAAAGACTGCAAGTACAACTGTGGAAGGATTTTGGAAAGACCTGGAAACATCTCTCAAAACTCTCCAGACTGAATATATAGACATATACCAGTTCCATAATCCTAGCTTCTGTCCAAAACCAGGAGACGGAACAGGTTTATACGAAGCTATGCTTGAGGCTAAATCCCAGGGGAAAATCCGCCATATAGGTATTACAAATCATCGTCTTAATGTAGCTTTTGAGGCAGTAGAATCAGGTTTGTATGAGACATTACAGTTTCCTTTCTGCTATCTTGCTTCTGATAAAGATATTGAGCTTGTCAACTTGTGTAAAGAAAAGAATGTAGGCTTTATTGCCATGAAGGCTCTTTCCGGCGGACTTATCAACAACGCAGCAGCAGCTTATGCTTTTGAAGCAGAATATGACAATGTTCTGCCAATTTGGGGAGTGCAGAGGGAAAGTGAGCTTGATGAGTTTATAGGCTTTATGACTAATCCACCTTCAATGACAGGAGAGATTAAAGAACTTATCGAACATGACCAGAAGGAACTTAGCGGAAGCTTCTGCCGTGGCTGCGGTTACTGTATGCCGTGCCCTCAGGGAATCGAGATCAATAACTGTGCCCGTATGGCTCTTATGCTTCGTAGAGCTCCTAGTGCTTCGTGGCTTAACGAAACATGGCAGGCAAAAATGGCTCTCATTGAGACTTGCGTGCACTGTAACAAATGTATGAGTCATTGTCCATATGGTCTTGATACTCCTAAGCTCCTGGCTGAAAACCTTGAAGACTATAAGGAAGTACTTGCGGGGCGCCGTAGTGTACAATAATTAGGACTTGTATATATATAGAAAGCTTTTTTTATAAAAATCTGATGACCCCAGTATATCGATTTTAAACTGTGTTACAATAAAGGTAATGTAAACTCGATATGCTGAGGTATCTATGAAGATAAAAAAGTCAAGAAGTTCATTCAAGGTATTCATGACAAGTGTACTTCCTTTGCTTGTCATTGCTATTTTTGCCAGCGTTACCTTTTCCCATATCTCACAGACATTGATTAAGAGTAAAATAAAAAATGAATCTCTCTGGCAGATAAATGATTTGTGCAATAGAATCTCGCTTACGATTTCTCCAGATATCAAATGTGTGGAAAACTTTGCAAACTATGCCAGTAAAATAGATGATGAAGAGAATCTTCGGATCTTTGCAGATACTGTATTTGAATATGCAAGCGACTATGCAGATGCCTTGTATTTTTCAACAGTAGAATCCAGGTTTAAAGGCGGAAAATATATTGAGACTCTTGACTGGCAGCCTGAAGATGACTGGGAACCTACAGAGGAAGATTGGTTTATTGATACTGTACAGGCTGGGGGAAAACTTGTTTATATTGAACCATCATTTGATATATCAACAAATGAAATAAATCTTTCCTTTACTAAGGCTGTTGTTGGCGAAAATGGAAACGTTACTGGTGTTGTAGGACTTGATATTACAATTGAAGCTTTGTCTGACTTGGCTGAAAATGTTGATATTTCAAAAAACTGTATTGTCCGAATCGTAAATTCAGAAGGAGTTTTTCTTACTAGCCCTGATGAGCTTGATGTCCTCAATAAGAACTTTTTTGAGGAAAATGATTTTGTAAAAAATCTGAACCCTTATACTTTCCTAAATGGTGAGCAGAAGTCAGTAATCTATAAGAATACTTATTATTCAGTAAGCAGAATCGGAAATACACCATGGTTTGCAATTGCAGAAGGTCCTGTAAGTGACTTTACAGGAACCTTTGTCAAAAAAGTTGTCCTAATCATATTCTGTCTTTTATTGCTTTGTATTATAAGTGCAGTATTTATTTCGGTTGTCATGAGGAAAATGCATGAAAATGAAAATATTCTCGGAGCAGAACTTTTTAAAGAAACACTAAGTCTTGTTGTTGCTGCAAAAGAAAATGCGGCTACAAGTATGGAGCAGTCTGCTTCTGTAAAGGAGATTGTGGCGACAATGGAAGATACAAATACTCTATCCGAGAATATTGGCACCAGAATCAGAGATGTAAATTCCATAGCAAACAAAACTTCTGATGATGTAAAGGTTGGCGTTGACTCTCTTGTTGAAAATGTAAAAAAACTTGGGGAAATTTTTGAGGCAAACCAAGAAACTATTGCCGGAATAAAATCCTTGAGCAATCAGATTGATAATATTTGGGAAATTGTTTCTTTCATCAATAATGTTGCAGATCAAGCCAAGATAATTGCTTTTAATGCACAGCTTGAAGCAAGCAGTGTAGGAGACGCTGGAAAGAATTTCTATATTGTAGCAACAGAAATCCGTCGCCTTGCAGATGGAATCATTGATGGTACTAAAGAAATCAAAGAAAAAATTACTCAGATACAACATACAAGTGATAACCTGATCCTTTCAAGTGAAAGTGGAACTGATAAAATCAATGATGGTTGTAATCAGGCAAAAGCCCTTGAAGAAAACTTTATGAGAATAAAGAATGCTGCGGAGATTACAGCCGATTCTGCAAGGGAAATTACGAGTATAATCCAGCAGCTGACAACTGCAAGCGGTAAAGTTCTTAGTACACTTAAACAGATAAGTTCAGGTGTTGATAACTTTACGGTTGCTACAGAAAATATATCTTCGGCCTCAGAAAATATTCGTACCATCGCTGAAAGGTTAAAATCAGAACAGAATACTTCCGCTACAGAATAATCCACTCTATATCACATAGGATTAATTCTTGACAGAGACCGGAAATTGATACATTGTTGTAATTCTTGTAAGATTCCATATTAAAGGAAGAAAAAGTGATTACAATAACTGAACTCAATAAAGAACAATTCAAAGGCAAAGAATATAGAACTACAGTGCATTCTTATAGATTCTTGTCCATAGAACCATCTGAGGAAGGTTTCCGCCTTGAGTGGAAGAAGACAGACAGTGACTTATGCATGATGCTTGAAGATACGATTATGGCTGATTGGCTGGACAATCCTGTTGCCTTTGGTGCATACGATGGTGATATCCTTTTAGGTTTTGTAGAAGGTTATCTGGAAGAATGGAACAACAGATTCCGCATTACCAATATATGTGTCTTTGAAAACGAACTTCGGAATAAAGGTGTAGGTACTCTCCTTTTGAATAAGATGCTGGAGCATGCCAGAAAATCTGGTGCCAGAATGGCAATACTAGAAACCCAAAGTTATAACTCAAATGCAATTTCCTTTTACAAAAAGAATGGGTTTGAAATAATTGGCTTTGACAGGTTTGCTTATTCAAACAATGGCCCAGAAGAACATAATATACTTATTTACATGGGAAAAAAGTTTTGAAACTCGGAGGTTTTAGGCGAGAGAGTAGGTTTTCTTGATACAAAAGCTCAGCAAGGTATAAGGGTAAAGTTCAGTTACTTGCAGGTGTAAAGTTCATGAGGTTATAGGTGTATACCTCGTGAACTTTTAGGTATAAACCTCGTGAGCTATGAGTCAGAACCTTGTGAGGTTTAGGGTCCAAAGTAACTGAACTCTGAGGTAAAAGTTCAGTTACTTTGGACCAAAAGCTCCTGAGGTTTATAGACATAATGGATATATTTTATGTCTTTTATTTACAGATTATTTAAAATTTTCCTCAGACGCCATTCTATAATTTATAAAGATACAGTATACTGTGCCTAAAATAAATACCATGTTCAATTACTGAATGTTGAGCTAAGTTTTGTTGATTTGCAAATATTTGAGGATGGATTTAAAAAATGAGTGCAAGCATATATAAAAAAACTTGTAAGAATACGTACGTATTAAGCCTGGTGTTCTATTATATCGTTCTTGTTGGATTTCTTTTGATAAGTTTTAGGATACCTGACTTAATCAGTAATTATATTGATGCAGTAATAAAAGAACAGTCTGTAATTACAAAATCCTTATATACGTTGAGTTTATTGGTTGTTGGGGAATTCGTCTTATTGAACTTAAAGAATGAACTTAACGTACGGTTATCGAATAAAATAGCATTTAAAACTGAGTATGAAATCTCCAATCATGTAAAACATGCAGAGTATAAGAAAGTACAGAAATACGATGATGTTTATTTTGCTCAAAGGTTAAATAATGATTCTGTGATTGTTGGTGATTTTATTTGTGAGAAACTTCCATACTTTATTTTTGATTTAATATATATAGTGTTGATTATGATTTATTCTATCTACACAGATTATAAAATCACAATTATTTATTCTGTGGGAATTGTAATATATCTGTTGTGCTATGAATTGACAAAAAAAAGTATTTATAGACTCGCAGAGAAAATGTTTGATGCACAGGCTGTTTTCTTTTCAATGTTGAGTAGTCAATTCAATAATATTTTCCTGATAAAGATTAATTGCTGGTTCAAGGAAAAGAATGAAGAATTTAATAGGGTTGTAAAGAACTTCTATGAGAATTCTCTTACGTATTTAAGATTAGAGTTTATTATCAGGAATTCAACTGTATTCATTAACCGTATATTGGTAATTGCCGTTCTATTTGAAATTGGCAGGAAAATCTTGGACAATAGCTCGACTTTTGGAGTTATGACAAGTTTCATTTTATATACGGAATTGCTGGTAAATAAATTGAACAGTTGCAATTCATTTGGTGATTGCTGGCAAAAATATAAATTGGCTAATGATCGCTTAGGAGAGTTTTTCGGTATAAAGTTGGAAAACAACGGTGATAAGAAACTTGACAGCATCGAATCTATCAAAATAAGCAATGTGAGCATTGATTTGGATGGTAAATCCATTGGTTATCCTAACATATGTTTAACTAGAGGCAATAAATATATATTAAAAGGCCTGAATGGTAGTGGAAAAAGTACATTGATAAACTTATTATTGGGAATTTACAACGCTGAGTCTGGTGAAATCCTTTATAATGATGTAAGTATCAATGAGTTGGATATAAATTATCTAAGAAGGAATCTAATCTCTGTAAAAACACAGAATCCATATATCGAAAATGCTACTTTGCAGGACAACCTAAGATATGGAAACGATAACCTCGCAGATGGCGATGCAAAGATCTTTGCTGATAATTTTCTGTCATTCATATCCAAACCTATGGACTCATATATCAAAAAAGATGAGTTATCCGGTGGGGAGCAGCAGAAAGTAGCCATTTGTCGTTCCTGCTATAAAAACGGTAATGTCTTGATTTTGGACGAACCAACAAACGGGTTAGATGTAAAAAGTAAAGAATATTTAATGGATTTCTTAAATAAAATTACTGATAAGATAGTCATCATAATAACTCATGATGTTTGTTTTGACAGCCTGACAGAAAACGTGATTGAATTGAAGTAAACTCACATTAAAGGGTTTCTTTATATCTTACTTATTGTATAAAATATTCCATTTCATTAAAATAATCCACATGGAAAACTCTAAGAGAACAGTTACATGCGGCGATTTGACAGCAGCCGATGTAGGTAAAACAGTAGTATTAAACGGTTGGGTCCTCCGTACTCGTGAATTAGGTGGACTTACTTTTATTATGCTCCGTGACCGTTATGGAATCACTCAGATTGTTGTTGGCGATAAAGCTAGTGATGATGTAAAGAATGCTGCAAAGGCATTGAAAACTGAATATTGTATAGCAGTTAAGGGTGTTGTTGCTGCCCGTAATGATAAAGATATTAACAAGGATATGGCAACTGGTGCTATCGAAGTAGAAGCTGAAGAAATCGAAGTATTTACAACAGCTGAACCTCTTCCTTTCTCCATTGATGAAGTAAGACAGAAGGACGGAACTATTGTTCTTCCTAATGAAGATCTTCGTCTCAAGTACCGTTATCTTGACCTTCGTCGTAAGCCAATGCAGGAAAATATCATCCTTCGCAGTCAGGTTACATTTGCTGTACGTGAATACCTTACAAGCCAGGGGTTCTTAGAGATTGAAACTCCTACATTTATAAAGTCTACTCCAGAAGGAGCTCGTGATTACCTTGTTCCTAGCCGTGTTCATCCTGGAAAGTTCTATTCTTTGCCACAGAGTCCACAGCTTTATAAGCAGCTTTTGATGGTATCTGGATTTGACAAGTATTTCCAGATTGCCAGATGTTATCGTGATGAAGATGCTCGTGGAGACCGTCAGCCTGAGTTTACTCAGATTGATATGGAAATGAGTTTTACAAACCGTGAGGAAGTTCTCGAGACTACAGAAGCTATGATGGGCTATGTATTCAAGAAGACTATGAACTATGAACTCCCTGTACATTTTGACCGCATTACTTGGGAAGATGCTTTTGATCTTTATGGTAGTGATAAGCCTGATTTACGCTTTGACCTCAAGATGCAGGATGCAGCATTTATGGCTGGTATTTCTGACTTTGCTGCTTTTAAGGCAGGGGCAGAGAATGCAGACAAGAGTCTTCCTCGCCACAAGCGTTCAGGATTAAAGGCTCTCGTTGTAAAGAATGTTGCTGATAAGTATAGCCGCAAGATGATAGAAGCTCTTGAGTCTGTTGCCAAGATTAACCATGCCAAGGGATTAGCTTGGATGAAGGTTAATGCTGAGGGTGTATTTGAAGGTGGTATTTCTAAGTTCTATGCTGGAAAAGAAGCTGAAGTATGCTCTAAACTTGGTGCTGAAAAGAACGATCTTATCCTCTTTGTAAGTGATGAAAAATGGCAGGTAGCTTGTGTTGCACTTGGAGCTGTACGTAAGCAGCTTGGTAAGGACCTTAATCTTTACAATCCACAGGACGAGTTCCATTTTGCATGGATTATTGACTTCCCATACTTTGCATGGAACGAAGACGAAAATCACTGGGAAACAGAACATCATATGTTTACTCTCCCACAGAAGCAGTACTGGGATACTCTTGAATCAGATCCAGGTAGCGTAAAGGGTGACCTTTATGACTTGGTTCTCAATGGATACGAATTGGCTTCTGGTTCTATGCGTATCAATGATCCTAATCTTCAGCAGCGTATCTTTAAGATTGTTGGTTACAGTCAGGAAAGAGCTGAAAAGGCATTTGGATTCCTTGTACAGGCATTTAAGTTTGGTGCTCCTCCACATGGTGGTATTGCTCCTGGACTTGACCGTCTCATTATGCTTATGAGACACGAGGAATCTATCCATGAAGTTATCGCATTCCCTAAGAATAACTTGGCAGCAAGTCCAATGGATGATTGTCCAAGCTATGTAGATGATCAGCAGCTTAAAGATCTGCATATTATCTGCACAGAAAAGGAATAGTCTATAGCAGTAATAAAGCCCTTCAGACAATCTGAAGGGCTTTATTGTTTAAGCGGTATGTTTTGACTTTTCCTGTTCTTTTACAAGATTGTCCAAAATCAAGGCTTTTTTGACATCACATTTTGATTCTACAGTGCGAGCCTGACTTAGCTTAGTTTTACTGCTAGAGGCCAACACTGCCAAAATCAGTGAATTGGTCTGTATAGAACTTTTCATATATATATTAACTCTCCTGCCTTAGATTATAAGCCTATATCTGCATAAAAGCAAATTTATCTGTTGAATTTAAAGTAAAGATTGAATAAAGTTTGTGTATGAAAATAAGACAGCATATTAAAGTTTCTGGTAGAGTCCAGGGGGTGGGTTTTAGATATACAGCAAGGAATGCCGCAACTCAGTTGGGTATTACAGGCTGGGTCCGTAATGAATTTGATGGCACTGTTTCTATGGAAGTTCAGGGTGAAGAATCTTCTATTAATAAGATGTTTGAGATGATAGAACATAGTCCTTTTATTGAGATTGACCACATGTTCCGGCAGAGTATGAGTGTCAATGTTGGGGATTGTACTTTTGAAGTACGGGGAGATGACTGGTAACTTTTTTAGTTGTTACCTACAGCTAAATTATGGTATATTTTATCCATGAGTTACATTAATATAATAAATGAGGCTAACAAAAAGGCTATTGCCAGAGAAGCCGAGCTTGGACTTTTTGCAAAGCTCTCTCAGATTAAAGCAAATCCTCAGGTTAAGGATTTGTATAAAGATTACTTTACAAAGGCTTGTGAGTATATCCTTACATTAAAGGAATTTTATGATCTTCGTAATGGAGAGTCTTATTCTTCTCTTACTCTTGAAGAACTCAAGGCTTGGAATGACAGACTAAACGGACCTCTTTTTCCTGAAAACTACGAGACTAGCTATGCAAACCCAGAATACGCTGTAAAGCAGTTTGGCGATATGGGACAGATTATGGGGTATATTTACCACCATATATCTGGCAGAGTTGTAGCCTGTAGCATGGGTAGATTCTATACTGTAACAGAAGCTGCTGAGTATCTTTTAAATGTATATGATATCTTTGCGGCTGGAAAAGAGTCTGATGAGGCTCTCCGTGCTTTTGTCAAAGACGATGCAAAAGCAAGTGTTTCGTTTGCAAAGTCTGTTCAGATTGCTCAGAGTGTAGATCCTACATTTGATACTATCCGTAATATCATAAAGACTGCAGATTTTAGCGACTGTCGTTATCTTTATGCCTTTGGTAAGAATATCACGGATAATGAAATCCGTACTGCAAAGTTCATAAACAGCCTCTCTGATGCAGAAATTCAGTCTATGGCTGATACATTTACCAATGGATTCCTTGTTGGATATGCTAAACTTGGTGTAGATATCCATAAAAAGACAGGTGTTGCTTATTACCATGTAATTGGTTTTGAACGTATGGCCCGCTGTGTGATTCAGAATATGGAAAAAGAAGGCCTTAATGTGTGCTGTTACTATATGGATTCATCTGAACCTAACCGCCAGTATGATTATGACTATAAGGATGAAATGGCGTTTGTTCTTGATGAAGAATATGTAGAACTTAGTATTAAGGCCCAGAAAGATGCTTATGAAGCTGTCAAAGCTGAAGCCAATGGTTTTGCAGGTCCTCTTGCACTGGAAATCTTTGGTCGCAAAGATTTTGATCCTGTAAACAAGAAGGAATCTCCATCCTATACTGATGAGCAGAATAAGCTCATGGTAAAACTTATGAATGAGAATGCTGCTATCCGCATTCAGTATATTTTCCCTGAAGAGCGCAGTTTCTCTATAATCTCTTATCCTGTTCCTGAAATAAGTGATAAGTTTGAAGAAATCTTTGCTGCCACAGTAAAGGTAAATACTCTGGATTACAAGACTTATGAAGATATCCAGCAAAAGCTTATAGATGCTCTTGATCAGGGAGATCATGTAGTTGTAAAGGGGCTGGGAGCAAATAAGACAAATCTTACTATCAAGACTTATGAACTTACAGATCCATCAAAGCAGTCTGCATTTGAGAACTGTGTAGCTGATGTAAATATTCCTGTTGGCGAAGTATTTACTTCTCCTGTCCTTAAAGGAACAAATGGAATCCTTAACGTAGGTAAAGTATACCTTGGGGGAATGCTTGTAAAGGATCTCATTATTGAACTTAGTGACGGTATGATTACTAAATGTACATGTTCTAATTTTGATGATGAAGAGGCTGTCAAGAAATATCTTGATGACATAATCATGTTCCATCATGATACACTTCCTATCGGCGAGTTTGCTATTGGAACAAATACAACAGCATATAAGATGGGTATAGATTATGATATTCAGGACAAACTTGATGTTCTCATTGCAGAAAAGACAGGTCCTCACTTTGCTATGGGTGATACATGTTATAGCCGTAGCGAAGATATCAAGGTTTATAACCCTGATGGCAAGGAAATCATTGCCCGTGACAACGAAGTAAGCCTTAACCGAAAGACTGATGCAAGCAAGGCATATTTCAACTGTCATACGGATATTACAATTCCATATAATGAGCTTGATACAATTGATGTCGTAAAGAAAGACGGCAGTATAATCCGTCTTATTGATAAAGGTCGTTTTGTTCTTCCTGGAACTGAAGAACTCAATAAACCTTTGATTGAGCTTTACGGAGAGTAATTTTTCCATGAATATTTGCCGTCCTGTTTTTTGGACGGCTTTTTTGTTTCCTGGTCAGTTTTCCTTAAATCACTGAATTTGATAAATTTGAGAATTATCACTGATAAATCAATTATTCTTCTCTAATTAATGGATATATTTATGGTTTCATACTGATAGTGAGTTATAATTAGGCGAGAGGGATACTATGGAAAGTCAAGAAGTCAAGATTGTCGGGTTCAGAAGAACAATTATTTTATTTTATCTCATTTTTATTGTCGGTGATTATATCTGGTGGTTACCTTCGTGTAGTGATCATCTTATTACTGCACAAATGTTTGTAGCATTTATTACTTCTATTTCATATGTCCGATTTATATTAGTTAAATATATACTGATATCAGTTTGGTATTTTTTTACAATCAAATACATCAAGGAATATGATGCAAATGATTCAAAGAAGGCTGTTCGTGCTGGTATCTGTATAAATTGTGCGGAGAAGCTTCCGTTTGTGGTTGAAGGTGTCTTTGTTCTGTTTATGATACCTACTTTGATATCTATCAACAAGAAGTGTGGCTTTAATGCTGATGTTATGGCCATGACTAGTATGCATATTGGTGCTACGGCTGTTACTGGTTGTACTATAAATGTATTTTACCTACGTAACTTTGAAAAATGGGTAGCACAGTATGTTCCTTTTACGGGTCGTAGTCCGATATACTTTGGCAATTCTGAGCGTGGTATGATGGTTGCCTTTGTTAATGTTTTTTCTCAGATATTTGTAGTTTTTGCAATCTTGAAGGGTGGCGCCCCTAATTTTGGACCTGATGAGCAAGTTGATTTGATGATAAATGCAATATCTAATCTTGTTGTCAATTCTATATGGTCTACTGTTTGTACGATTATCCAGTTTAGAGGTACCCGTCATGTATTGAGGGACGTTAGCGGAGTTGTTAACAGCTTGTCTGAAAAGGATTACAGACGAGAGGTAACGATTGTTCCTAGCCGTGATGAACTTGGTGTCATTACCAATGGTATAAAAGAATATGTAGGTCATAGTAAAGGGATTATCACTGAAATTCAGAGGTCTGCAAGTAGTAGTGCAGAAATGGCTGGCAACTTGGACAGGCAATCAGATGTTACTGCTAAGGCTGTCGAAAGTATCCTTACTAGTACCGATGCAATGAATGAAAGTGTTAACTCTGAAACTGAGGCTTTCAATCAGATGAGCGGTAACTGCAAACTGCTTACAAGTTCCATTGAAAGGTTAAGTAATGATATTTCTCTTCAAAAATCTGCAGTATATGAGTCTTCCTCTGCTGTAGAGGAGATGGTTGGTAATATTAAGTCTGTTACAGATATCCTCGCCAAAAACTCTGTCACTGTAGAAAGTCTTAGTGAAGCCTCAATACAAGGTCGAAAACGTATTCAAGATTCTGTAGTTTCTGCTGAAGCTATTCTTAAAGATAGTCAAGGACTTTTGGATACTACAACTGTAATTCAGAATATTGCAGAACAGACTAATCTTCTTGCCATGAATGCAGCTATAGAAGCTGCTCATGCCGGTGAAACTGGAAAAGGTTTTGCTGTTGTTGCTTCTGAGATACGTAAGCTTGCAGAGGACACAAACAAGCAGGCCAAGAGTATTGGTGAAAGCTTGCAGAATCTTCAGGAATCTATAAAAGGAATTAGCGAAAGTACTCTGTCGGTGCAGGATAACTTTAATGATATTTATGAACTGACATCTCAGGTACGCAATCAGGAAGACGTAATAAAATCTGCTATGGATGAACAAGCCTCTGGAAGTGAACTTGTTCTAGGGGCTGTAAAGCGTATTACTGATATAACTATGTCTGTTACTGACGGTGCTAAGGAGATGATTGAAAGTAATAGTCTGATTACAAGAGATGTGGAACTCCTTGCCAAGGAGACGGAGAAATTTAACCTTACTATGAATGATGTATCCAAGAGTGCTGCTGAGATTAACAGGGCAACAAGTGATACTAGGCGGGTTGTCATGGAAAACAATATTGCTGTTGAGGAACTTAAGAATTCTGTGACAGGTTTTATCATGAAATAAGCAGTATATTTTTATGCAAAGAGCGGTGTGATAGAGAAGTATGCTACATAACCGCTCTTTTTTTATTGAAAAGTTTTGCTTTTTGGTTAATATAGATTTTATGTCTAGAATCTTTGGTTTTATCAAAAAGCAGATGGTGTTGTGTATTGCCTGGATATTGGCGATAGTTTCTTCTGTTATTGTGCGTCCTTCAATTTCCAATTTAAGGGAATGTATAGATGTTCGCTCCCTAGCCATATTATTCAGTCTTATGGCTGTTGTTCAGTGTTTTGCCCTTAATGGTATGTTCCAAAAAATAAGTTCCAGAATTGTGGGGCTTGTACACAAAAAGTGGATGCTTATCTTAAGTCTTGTTGTCATTTGCTTTGTGTTCAGCATGTTTATTACAAATGATGTAGCTTTAATTACTTTTGTGCCGCTTACTATAATGATTCTTAATACAGCAGGTTTTGCTGAGGACATGATTTTGACTATAGTGCTTGAGACTATAGCAGCAAATACTGGAAGTATGCTGACTCCTATAGGTAATCCTCAAAACCTATATCTATATAACCTTATGCATGCCGGTGTGGGAGAATTTATCCTTATCATGTTGCCTTATAGCTTAGCTTCTCTTGTTCTTTTGTGTCTGAGTATATTCTTTGTCCATGATAAAAAGGCTTCTATTGATAATGTGTCTTCAGAAAACAAAGCAGATGGTATAGTGATCAATAGAGCAAAACTTGTTGTATTTTCTGTACTTGCCGTATTGTGTCTTCTTACAGTTTTTAATGCAGTGCCTTTTTACGTAACGCTTGGTATTGTAGGTGTAGTCGTATTTATTGTAGAGCGCAGGGCATTAAAGACTGTAGATTACTTTCTTTTATTGACTTTTGTTGGTTTTTTTATTTTTACGGGTAACCTTGCAAGATTTGATGAAATCAAAGCCTTACTTGAATCTCTTGTAGCAAAAAGGGAAGTATTATGTGGTGTTGTTTCCAGTCAGTTGATAAGTAATGTACCTGCGGCTCTTCTTCTGTCTAATTTCACTGATAACATCAGGGATCTTGTTATAGGTGTAAACCTTGGTGGAATGGGTACATTGATTGCAAGTATGGCAAGTCTAATAAGTTATAAGTTATATGCTGCTACTGCAGATAGTAAAAGTGGCAGATATATGATGTGCTTTACTTTATTCAATGTAGTGTATCTTGTGCTGTTATATGGTTTATATATTATACTCGGGTGACAAAAGCTCAAAATAATACTATCTTTATGGTATATGTCATTTCCGTATTTACCAGTTAATATGTCTGATCTTGAGGAGAGAGGGATCAGCGAGGTCGATTTTGTTTTTGTAAGCGGCGACGCTTATGTGGACCACGCAAGTTTTGCTGCTGCACTTTTGGGCAGACTCCTTGAGTCTCATGGTTATACAGTAGGTATAATTCCACAGCCAGATGTAAAGAATCCTGATTGCATGAAAGTCTTTGGACGTCCTAAGCTGGGTTTTTTAGTATCTGGAGGAGCCATGGATTCCATGGTGAGTAATTATACTGCTAATAATAAACCTCGTAGTGAAGATGTTTATGCCCATGGTGGTATGGCAGGACATAGACCTGATAGAGCTATTGTCAGTTATGTATCTCTTATCCGGCAGTCTTATAAAGGTGTTGCTGTAATGATAGGAGGTATTGAGGCTAGTCTAAGACGTACAAGTCATTATGATTATTGGTCCAATACTGTTAAGCGATCACTTTTGCTAGATAGTAAGGCTGATTTACTTATGTATGGTATGGGCGAACACTCTATTATTGAGATAGCTGAGCAACTAAAAGCTGGAATTCCTGTTCGTGCTATCCGAAATGTCCGTGGTACTTGTTGGTATACAAGTAAAGAAGAAGAGTTACCTGCATATGTGGATATACTTGAGCCATATGTAAAAATGTATGAAGACGGATCTGCCTCTACAGTAAAAGAAGCTACTGTTACAAGAAGTAATTCTGGAGCTTCTACGGATAACGGTAAATTAAAATCTGTACCTTTGTATGGTGCTAAACTTCCTGCAGAAACAGCTCTCATGCTTCCTCCTTATCAGGATATATGCAAGAATACTCCTCAGAGTAAGGAATTATTTGCCAGAAGCTATATCGTACAGGAACAAAATACAGATGCTGTTAATGGCAGAGTTCTTATAGAACGCGCTGAATCCCGTTATGTTGTACAGAATCCGGCAAGTCTCCCTTTATCTACAAAAGAAATGGATTCCATATATGAGCTTCCTTTTACGAGACGATGGCATCCTATGTATGATGTACCTGCAGAAAACGGAAAGTGCGGTGTTCCTGCTTTGTCAGAAGTAAAGTTCAGTCTTACCAGCTGTCGTGGATGTTTTGGCGCATGTAGTTTTTGTGCTATTACATTCCATCAAGGTCGGCGTATCCAGTCTCGAAGTCATGAAAGTCTTATTGAAGAGGCAAAGGTTATGACCGAAGATCCTGATTTTAAGGGATATATACATGATGTGGGAGGTCCTACTGCTAATTTCCGGAAAGATGCTTGCCCTTATCAGGAGAAGCGTGGTGCGTGTGCCAATAGAGATTGTATGGGGACAAATCCTTGTCCTAATGTAAAAGTAGACCATACGGATTATGTGGAATTGCTTCGGAAACTGAAAGAACTGCCAAAGGTTAAGAAAGTTTTTATCAGGAGTGGAGTAAGGTTTGACTATCTTATGATGGATAAGGATAAGACTTTTTTCTACGAGCTTTGCCGTGATCATGTATCAGGTCAGCTTAAGGTTGCTCCTGAGCACGTAAGTGACAGTGTACTTCGTCTTATGCGTAAAAGCACTCATAAAGTTTATGAAGAATTCAGTAGGGAATATGAAAATATAAATAAGGATCTTGGTAAGAAACAATATCTGGTACCATATTATATTGCAGGACATCCTGGGGCTGGCTTGAATGAAGCTCTGGATGTTGCGCTGTATCTTAAAAAGACTGGATTTGTTCCTGATCAGGTGCAGGATTTTTATCCTACTCCGGGAAGCCTGGCTACATGTATGTATTGGACAGGTTTTAATCCTCATGATGAGACAGAGGACGGTCATCTTGAAACTGTGTATGTTGCTCGGGGTGGTCATGAGCGCCGTCTTCAGCGTGCATTGCTTCAGTTTAACCGCCGGGAAAACTATCCCCTTGTAAAAGAAGCTCTTACGATGCTTGGTAAGCAGAATATGTTGAAGATATTTTATCCGAAAGGTCGTTGATGGATTACAGTATCTGAATTGATTAAGTAGCCTAAGCTATAGGAGAGTATTCGGTATAGCTTAGGCTCATAGTAGTCTCAGCTACTATATTGTTAAGTCGCCTTCCTTTATCCAGCCAACTTTACGTAAAAGATTACCAAACAATGCGCTTAATATACCAGGCAATATAAAGCAGATAAGTACCAAACCTATCCAGTTTAGAGCTGTAGGAGTGACAGCTTGCGCTCCGTGAACAATAGCGGCTTCACTTGGGTTATACCACCCTGTTATTACTCCAATTTGACCTACAAGACCACAAGTTCCCATTCCGGAACTAACAGCAGCTCCGTTCATTTCCATCTTAAAAAGACAAGTTGCCAATGGTCCTGTTATTGCAGATGCCAAAGTAGGGGCAATCCATATACGTGGGTTCTTGATAATATTAGGCATCTGTAACATTGATGTTCCAAGTCCCTGACTTATGAGGCCTCCCCATTTATTTTCCTTAAAGCTCATTACAGCAAAACCAATCATCTGTGCAGAACAGCCTGCAACTGCAGCTCCACCGGCAAGTCCTGTGAGTCCAAAAGCTGCGCATATGGCTGCTGAACTGATAGGAAGTGTAAGGGCGATTCCTACGATAACTGATACAAGGATACCCATCCAGAACGGGTGTAACGTTGTTGACCAAACTACGAGGTTTCCGATACTGGCAGCTGCTTTTCCTATATATTTTGCAGTAAGTACTGTAAGCAATGTACCTGCAAGTATTGTTACCAGAGGTGTTACAAGAATATCAACTTTTGTCTTTTTGCTTACAAGACGACCAAGGTCGCCTGCGATAATAGCTATAATAAGGACTGCTAATGGTCCTCCTGCACCACCTGTTACATTTGCGGCACTGCCTACGGCGGCAAGGCTAAATAATACAAGAGCAGGTAACTGCATTGCATATCCTATACCTATTGCCATTGCGGCACCTACAACATGGCTGTCTGTCGCAAAGTTTCCTGCCTGTACCAAAAAATTGAAGACAAGGTTATCATCAAGACGTAAAAGTTGTTGTCCAAGAGTCTTGATGATAGTTCCGATGAGGAGGGATGCAAACAATCCCTGGGCCATTCCGCTCATTGCGTCAATAAGATAACGTTTAGCGTATTTATTCATATTAACTCCAAACTTGGTTTATGTGTTTTGTTGGCAAAAAATTTAACATTATTATCAAATGTTGTAAAGCGTGATGAAAAAAGGTATCATTTGTTTATGAAATCAAGATTTTTTTCTCTTATTATATTATGTTGTTCCTATTTATCCTTATGTTCAGGATGTGCTGTAAATAAAGTTGGGATTCAGTCGAGATCTGTCCTAGGAACTGTATGCTCAATAAATCTTTATGATCAGGGGTATGGGAAAATTTACGATGAAGTTTTTACACGTCTTCAGGAAATAGAGCTTGCATTTAGTGTTAATGTTGAGTCTTCTGATATAAGTCGTATCAACGATATGGCTGGAAAAGCCCCTGTTTCTGTCAGAAATGATGTATTTTGTGTGATAGAAAAAGCTTTGTATTATGCTGATCTTAGCCAAGGTGCCTTTGATCCTACTATCGGTCCTTTAGTAAAGCTTTGGAATATAGGTGGTGACAATCCCAGAGTTCCTGCGCAGAATGAGATCGATGCATTACTGCCGTTTGTAGATTATAGAAAAGTTGTTCTTGATAGAGATAATTGTTCTGTTTACCTTGCTGAAAAAGGAATGGCTCTGGATCTTGGGGGGATTGCCAAAGGTTATGCTGCAGATGAGGTTGCAGCGATTCTTGATAAGTATAAGATTAAGCAGGCTATAATAGATTTAGGGGGGAATATATATGTTTATGGAGAAAAGAAAGATAAGTCTGATTGGAAAGTTGGCATAAAGAATCCTTACTATACCGTTGGAGATCCTGCTCTTTTGTTAACTTTGGGTGCAAATACAACTGTAGTAACAAGTGGAGTTTATGAGAGATATTTTATACAGGATGATGTGTCCTATCATCATATTCTTGACTCGGAAACAGGTAAGCCCGCGGTAGGAGATATTCTCAGCTCTACAATAATTTCCGGTTCATCTATGCAGGCTGATGCACTAAGTACTATAGCTTTTATTCTTGGTCCTAAAAAATTCAAGTCTATAGCAGATAAAGAAAATGTACAGTGGGTATTTATTGATAAAGACCGAAGAGTCGTAGCAAGTAGTGGCTTGGTTGATTCTCTTCGGTCTTATGACAGTAGTTACTCTGATATAGAGTATGGATATCAATGAGTGCAGGTTGAGCGCAAAACTAAAAAATAATCTTTTTTTAGATGAAGTTTTTTAGTTCCTGATGCTCTACGGTCTTTGTTTTGATTCCTACTATATAACTTCCGACCATTGCTGTTATGGCATCGATACCTGCGGCAAATGCACAAAGTATCGGTGCTGCATTTTTTAGCAGTAAATATCCTGCCTCGAATCCTTTTCCATACATAATGCACATAAGTGTCAATGCGTAAAATGGTCCGCCAGATGGTATCTCTTCCAGTGCAAATGAAAGGAGAAGAGCTGTCCCTCCAATCCATAGAGTATCGCCAAGAGAAATTTTAAGACTGGAATATGATCTGAGAATGAGGATAAAACATACGCATTGTACCAATGCTGCTCCGCCTCTAGCAAATACAGCAAAAAGTGGATATGTCAGTGCGTTTGTTTGTCTTCGTATTCCGAGACTATCTTTTCCATGGCGTATTGCTACAGGAATTGCAAGGTTTGTGTCCCCGCTGAAGAATGCTACAAGAAATGATGTTATACTTGCGTAAAGAACCCTATATGGGTGTGGATCATGACATAAAAATCTTAGTATTAGAGGATAAATTACAAAAGTTATAAGTACAAGGTCCGCTGCAAGCATAAAAATTAGCGGAAGATATACGCTTCCTTGTATTATTTGTGTAAAATCTAATGTCCATTTTGTCATTATTGCAATCATTCCGACAGATAAAATCTCTGTAAAGAATATCATGACTGTATACATTATACGGCTCATAGAATCAAAAAAGTTCATTGCTGGCTTTGAACTGAGAGGATCGGATGTTCCTGCAGCCCCTATAAATCCTGCAAAGATAAGACAAGGGAGGAGATATACGGCCTCGTGGAGGGAATCGAAACTTGAATATGGGAAAAGTTTTGTAATCAAGCCCTTAAGTTCGAGGGATGGTATATCTGTTGCTTTTTCGATAGTAATTGGAATACGAGGTAATGGAATTACAAGTGCAGATATAAGCCCTAGTATTGTAAGCAGCAGAGAAGATAAAATTATTACTCCAAAAATCCATGAAGCAGTTTTTAATGTCATGTGTTGTTCATGAAGTGAATAACATGCATTGATTATACCAAAAAACAGTACCGGTAATATTGTGTATTTACCGAATCTGATAACAAGTTCAACTACAAAGTCCAGTACAACTTTGGACTGTTCTGATTCCAAGGGAAGAATAAAGGCTGCAGCCACACCGATTATTAAGCCCATAAGATATTTTAACCAAACTTTCATGCATAAATTATACCAAGTAATAGGGTGTTTGCAAAGTAACAATTTATGATATAATATTGTGCAATGGCTAAAACAATTATCGTTGCTGGTAAAGATACTCCAGCTGTTACAAAGTTCTCTGACGGGCTTGTCCTTGCTGGTCGGAACGTGATACTGACAGGTAAAGAAATTGATATCATAGAGCAAACTGAAACTACAGTTGATAAGGATGTAGGGGTTTCCAAGATAGAGCATTCCCTGAATGTAACTACAGTAGCATGGAGTAAAGCGTCTTCCGTCTCATCTCGTACAGTAATATTAGAGGCAGAAAGTATTTTCGATAAACTGGACGAAGTTGTTCTATATTTTGATGAGCATGCATATGCACAAAAAGCAGATTTAACAGATGCACAGGAATGTGCTCATGGTGCAGATGAGATGATATTGAGCTATCAGTATATGACTTTAGAGACTCTTAAGAGGTATGAAAAACGTAATTCACCAGAAAATCCTGGGACCCTTGTGTTTGTTCTAAGGGTATCTCCTAGTGCAGCTGATGCAGTCCGTAATCCTTCCGTAAGAGATGGCAGCTCAAGTATTGCATCACCAGTTGTTGCGTCTGCAGCAGCCAGTTTTGAAGCTTTTGCAGAAAATATTGCTGCAATTTATGGTGATTATGGATATGTTAATATATATTTAGTAAGAAGTGACGGTATTGGTGAAGTTGCGTCTCGAGATGAAATGTTAAGCAAGTGGATGTGTGATTATATTGACGCAAATCCTGGTCCGTTGAATTCCAAGAAATCTGTTACATGGATAAAAGCTGGAGCTAAACTTGGTGGAGTAGGGTTCAGCCTTTTTGGACGAAAGTAGCAGAGTAATCCACAGGGGGATCTATGGCTTTTGACCTTACATATATTTTGGAGTGTTTTGTAAAGATAATTTCCGGTGTTGTTTGCGGGTTTGTCCTTGGTCTTGAGAGAAAAAATCGTAATCAGGCAGTAGGAACCCGTACACTCATTCTTATATGTGTTTCCTCTTGTCTTTTGGCTATTTTGTCCGGTTATATGTCTTATAAGGAAGTTAGTCCTGGAGTGTTTGTTGATGGGGATCCAACTCGTATAGCTTCAGGTGTGATAAGTGGAATAGGCTTTCTGGGTGGTGGAGCTATAATCAGACAAGGTCTGAATATAAAGGGATTGACTTCAGCTGCGACAATATGGACTGCTGCAGCATTAGGTATGGCTGTAGGTTCCGGGCTTTATATCCAAGCTGTTATTGTTCTTGTAATAGTCGTGTTTCTTCTCTTGGAGTTGGAACGATTTGAAGAGAAGTTTTTTCCAGCTGGGAAAAATAAGGTTATCCACATATCATTTGCTAATGATAATCTAGACCTTAAAAAAATAAAATCTCTCATTGAAACTGCAGGAATCATTGTTTCAGATCTTAACATAAATCGTGATTTAATCAATAAATCAATTGTTTTACATTATTCTGTGAAGACTCCAAAGGAAGAAAGTTATACGAGTCTTGTCGAAAATCTTAAAGCGGCAGGGCTTTTAACTGAATTCTCTGTAACAGATTGAGTATTTATTGTATAATTAATCGTTATGGCAAAATATGATAATCCGCTAATAGTCCAGTCGGACAGAACCCTTCTTTTGGATGTACATGCACCTCTTGCAGATGAGTGTCGTAATGCGCTTATACCTTTTGCAGAATTAGAGCGATCTCCAGAACATCTTCATACTTATAGATTGACTCCTCTCTCTCTTTGGAATGCTGCCAGTGCAGGTTTTACCAGTGACCAGGCTATTGCTGTTTTAGTTCAGTATGCAAGATATGATGTGCCTCAGTCTGTTTCCATGTGGATAAAAGAAACTGCGGATCGTTTTGGTAAATTAAGATTGGTTCCTGCTCCGTCTATGGTTGTGGATGGTATCAATGTTGAATATCTGTATCTTGTAAGTACAAATCCATATGTATATAAAGAAATTGAGGCTAACCCTGTTGCTAAAAAGCAGCTTGTTCCATGTAATTATGACATGCCTGTCAACAATATCGTTCCGGTAAGTGATGAAGAAAAGAAGTATTGTTTTCGACTGGAGCTTACAGATAGAGGAACTGTTAAACAGAATCTCCTGAAGCTTGGTTGGCCTGTCAAAGATGATGTTCCTCTTGTTGATGGAGCCCCCCTTGATATATCTTTACGAAGCAAAACTTTATCAGGTAAGGACTTTAATCCAAGAAATTATCAGATTGGAGCTGCCCACGCAATAATAGGTGACAAAGGCCCGGGAACAGGTTTTGGAACAATTGTATTGCCGTGTGGTGCCGGAAAAACTATTGTCGGAATGACAATAATGAGCATGCTGAAAACCAATACTCTCATTGTTACGACAAATATTTCTGCTGTACATCAGTGGATAGATGAGCTTGTTGATAAAACTTCTCTTACAAGAGATCAGATTGCTGAATATACTGGCGAAGAAAAATCAATCAAGAATGTGACTGTAGCTACTTATCAGATATTAACCTGGAGACCGGATAAAGTCGGTCCTTATCCACATTTTAGCCTTTTCCGCCAAAATAACTGGGGATTAGTCATTTACGATGAAGTTCATATGCTGCCGGCTCCTGTATTCAGAGTTGCGGCAGAACTTCAGGCTGTGAGACGTGTAGGACTTACAGCAACACTTGTCAGGGAAGATGGATGCGAGGGACATGTATTCTCTTTAGTTGGGCCTAAAAGATATGATGTTCCATGGAAAGAATTGGAAAGAGAAAAATGGATTGCAACAGCTGAATGCGTAGAAGTTAGATTAGATCTAAGTCAAGAAAAGGAGATAGAATATGCTGTGGCAGGGGCTCGTATAAAGCACAGAATTGCCAGCGAAAATCCTCTGAAACTTAAGGTTGTAAAGGAACTTGTTGATAGATTCCCTGATGACAAGATACTTGTTATAGGGCAATATCTGGATCAACTTAATGATATCCGAAAGGAACTTGATTGTCCTATTATTACCGGTAAGACACCTAATACAGAACGTGATATAATATACAGTGATTTTAGAAGTGGAAAAATAAAAGTTCTTGTAGTAAGTAAGGTAGCTAATTTTGCTATTGATCTTCCTGATGCAAGTATGGCTATTCAAGTATCAGGAACTTTTGGATCGAGACAGGAAGAAGCTCAGAGACTTGGCCGCATACTGCGACCTAAGGAAAGAACTTCCAGATTCTTTACCCTCATTACTCGTAATACTGTGGAAGAGGACTTTGGAAGTAACCGACAGAAGTTTTTGGCAGAGCAGGGATATTCTTACCGTATCATCAGATATAACAATGACAGTGATTTTAATCAGCTTGAGGAAAATTGCGGTAATCCATTAATGATTGGAGATAATAACTAAAAATATGATGTTAGAACCAAAAGTTCAGAGGGTTATGGATTGGCAGGAAAGCCTTTCAACTTTGAATGATGAGAGTTTTTTTTCAATAATTCGTATGTACCTGGGGGAGGTCAAAACCCCATATAATAAGCAAAAATTAATCGAAGCTCTGGGCGCTTTTATTGGTAAAGATGAAAATAAAAAAGCTATTGTAAGCTTACTTACCGAGAGAGATTTGAAAATCCTTACTTTCATAAGTTTGATTCAAGAAGCGACAGAACAAAGTATTATTAAGTTTTTTGGTACAGAAGTCAATCAAGCTTTACTATCAGACCATATTGTCAATCTTAAAGAAAGACTTTTGATTTATAGTCACAAGAGAATCAGTGATAATCAATATATTTTATCAATAAATCCAATACTGGAAGACACTCTCAAGCCTTATTTGGTAAAAAGAAACCTGTTTACCCCGGAAGTTTTTGCGGAAAAAAGAGATTCATCAGCTTTTTTTGTTAGTCCTCAGTTCCTTGCCTCTTTTATTTGTTTTGTCTATGCAAATAAAGATTTGTGCAAGCATGATGGATCTTTTAAAAAGGGGATAGCAAATAAATTACGGGAAATATACGGTGGAAATAATTTTGAACCAATATTGCAGCTTATAAATACAGGGCTTTGTAATCTTGGGATATTTCATGATACTGATAAATCTATTGTAGTAGATTTTGAAAGACTCAGGTTGTTTTGCAAACTAGATTATAGAATGCAGCTTATTTATATAGCTGTAGCTTCAAATGGTCATTTTAGCAGAAGTCTTTTGCAAAGTACGGCTCAACTTTTGTTGGATACCTTTATGGATATCCCGGTGGAAGGATTTACTCTATCTAAAATCGTGCAACTTTCGATTATACTTAATAATAATGGAGGTCAAGCTCCTTCTTCTGGAGGCCGTTTCGCTCAGATTTTACATCGCTCAGAAGCTGTGTCATCTACTTTAGCTGGAAATGAAATCATAACGACTGCGGCCATAGAGTCAAGTGTGAAATTAGGTATATTGTACTGTAATGGCATAAATGTATCCGGCGAGGAAGTTTATTCTGTGTCTCCATTGTTTGAGTCTTGCGAAGTTGCAGAAGATATGAAGGTTTTAAGCATAGATGCTGGTTTTTCAGTTTCAATCATGCCAGGCTTGACTATGGAACCTTTAATTTCCCTCATGCAGTTTCTTGATGTTGTAAAGTATGACACTGTTGTTATGACGGAGATATCTAGACAGTCTGTTTTAAGAGGTTTTGATGCAGGCTTTACTCCGGATTCCATTTGTTCTTTGCTTGAACGCTACTCTTATTATGAAATTCCGCAGAATTTGAGAATAAGCATAGAGGAATGGTACACATCATATACTTCAGCTTCGCTCTATAAAGGATATATACTCAAGGTAAGAGAATCAAATACCACGTTAGTAGAATCTAATCCTACTTTAAGCCCTCACATAGAAGAAATTCTTGCACCTGGAGTGTATTTACTTGATTTTTCAAGTGATGCTGAAGCTGAACTTATTATTTCAAAGAGTGGGCTTAATAGTGTAGGTAATATAAAGACTACAGGTAAAGATAGGGAAATAACAGGACTTCCTTTATTGTATATAGGAAGTGGGCGTAAGTCATGGGAAAGCTATGAACAGCCTGCTTCTGTATCTGCTGATATTGACAGGCAAAACAAAATCCTTGATGAGTATAAATCATATGTTAATACTCTAAACGTAGATAATGAGCAAAAAATGGGGCTTATTGAACGCATAAATGGGAGAATTATACTCAGTAAGGAGCAGTTAAGACCTGAAAGTGTGAGATTTGAGAAACTTGAAGCCTACGGCATGGATTATACTGGAAAAATCCATGTAATTGAAAGTGCCATCAGTAGCGGTTGTATGATAGAAATGGATTTGGATGGTCATTCTGACAGTCTTATCGGATATCCTTCAAATTTAAATAAAAAAAGTGGGAATGCAGAGTTTGTTCTTATGCAGGAACCTGATCATCAGCCTATGATTGTGGCTGTCAGCGCTGCAAGTCGTATCAAAAAACTCAGAAATTCTTTGTACTGTTAAATAAGTTAAGGAGTTTAATAAATACTTCAAATGTGCTAATATTTGACATATTTAGAAATTAGAGGTATTTATGGATAGTCCAAGAGTATGTCTTACATTAACAGGAAGAACTATAAAAGAAAATCTTGAAATACTAGAGAAATATAGAAGCTATATAGATATAGCTGAACTTAGAGGGGATTACCTTGATGAAGATGAACGTCTTCATATGAGGAGATTCCCTAGACTTGCTGGATTACCTTGTATCCTTACTATTCGGCGTAAAGTTGATGGTGGAAACTTTGTAGATGGTGAATCAGCTCGTACGATTCTTTTTGGAAGAGCTCTATCTTTTGCTGATAGTGATAAGTCCAAAAATTTTGAGTACATAGATTTTGAAGAAGATTTTCATATTCCTAGTCTTCAGGATGCGGCCCTAGCTTTTGGTACAAAGATAATACGGTCTGTTCATAATATGACAGATCCTATCTATAACATTGGCGAAAAACTTGCGAGCCTTCGTACCACAGGTTATGAAATACCGAAAATCGCATTCATGCCTCACTCTTTATCAGATGTCCAGAGGCTGTTTGAAGAAGCCTCTAAGCTTCAGGATGATAATCATATTATTCTTGCAATGGGTCCTCTAGGTACTCCTTCCCGTATCCTGTCTGCTAAATTAGGAAATTATCTTACATATACTTCAGCTGTGGAAACATCATCCAATACTTCTGCCATTGGTCATATGGATCCGATAACTCTTGTTAATACCTATAATTACCACTCCATTACAGAGGATACAACCTTATACGGTATTACAGGTTATCCACTCTCTGCTACAAGCAGTCCGGCTTTACATAATGAAGGCTATGCTAATACTCATATTAATGCAGTATATGTTCCAGTCAGGGCCGAAAATGTTGGAGATGCAATAGCTTTTGCAGATTCCATTGGGATGAGGGGATTGTCAGTAACAGTTCCTCACAAAGAATCGGTTATGGAATATCTTGTTGAAAGGGAAAGTAAAGTAGATGAGATAAAGGCTTGCAATACTATTGTCAGAAAACTTGATGGCTGGCATGGATATAATACAGATGCAATTGGTTTTGAGCGTTCACTTCTGGAATTTACTGGAACAAAAAATCTTAGGCATAAGAAAATTGCTATAATCGGAGCAGGAGGAGCTGCAAAGGCTATTGCATATACTGTTAAGAAGTTACATGGGGAAGCTTGTATTTTTAATAGGACTGTAGCTAAGGCTAAGATATTGGCTGAGCAGTATGGATTTGCTTACTCATCTTTAGGAACAGAATCATTGTCTTTATTGAAGAAATACAATAATATAATCATTCAGACAACATCAAAGGGTATGGGAAGTACAGATTCTGCAAATGCTGAAAATGACCCGTTGTATTTTTATAATTTCAGCGGAAAGGAAATGCTCTTTGATATAGTTTATGTACCTGAGACAACTCCGATAATGGCCAGAGCAAAAGATGCTGGATGTAAAGTATGTAATGGTTATAACATGCTTTTGGAGCAGGGATATGAACAGTTTGATTTGTTTACAGGAGTAAAATATCATGGCAACAAGTAAAGATGAGCAGAAGGTTCTTGCAGCTTCAACAGCTGTAGATACCCTCATCAAAGAAGGAAAAATCTTCAGTGGAATGAAAATTGGACTTGGTACAGGTTCTACTGCTATGCCTGCAGTTTCTAGACTTGCAGAGCGTATAAAAGATGGTACTCTTACTGACATTAAGGCAGTTGCTACCAGCTTTCAGACAACACTTGCCTGTGAAGAACTTGGTATCCCAGTATATACTTTGAATGATCGAGCTATTGCCGGTCAGCTTGATTTGACTATTGATGGTGCAGATGAGATTGATCCTGATAATAATCTTATAAAGGGTGGTGGAGCTGCGCTTCTGCGCGAAAAAATAGTTGCATACTGCTCTACGAATTATGCCATAGTAGCTGATGAGTCCAAAGCTGTACAGACTTTAGGTACAAAGTTTAACCTTCCTGTAGAAATAATTGCAGAAGCTCGTGTTACAGTAATAAAGGCAATGGAAGCTCTTGGGGCAAAATGTACTTTGCGTGATGGCGTAAAAAAAGCTGGTCCTGTAATTACTGATAATGGAAATATGATTCTTGATTGTGTGTGGGAAAACCCTGTAAATGCAGCAGAACTTGAAGACAAAATAAATGATATAACAGGCGTTGTTGAGTGTGGATTCTTTACAAAGCTTAGACCTGTAGTGTTCATTGCTCATTCTGATGGAACTGTTGAAGAGCGAGCTTAGTATTGATTTGCGATAAAAAAAGGCTGAAAGCTTTTTGGAGTAACTAAAGTATTCCAGATGCTTTCAGCCTTTTTTATTATTCTACTGATACTTTGTCTTTTAATTCATCGATTACATAAAGATAAAGTTCAGATCCCTTTTCTACCTGATAAGGTATTGTCAATGTATTACCAGGATGATTAAAGGAAATAATCGTCTTGTATGAACCATTTTTGAAGACATCAAGTCGTACAGGGACTGGGAATGGGTAATCCTCCAATTCTTTTGTGTAGATTCCATAGACAGATTTAGCATCTGCACTTTCTCCAGTAGCAAACTCAACGTCAACATGGCTATATGCGGTAAGCGGGGTACCTGGATCTGTATCAATTGCTGTTACAGTACCAACCTTGGCATCCCGGATATCTGAATGCTTGAAATTGAATACCAGTTCAGATTCTTTTATCAAGTCAAGAATCTGTTCCATTGATTTCTTGGAAAAATCAGGTACTTCGGTTGTATGGACTTCTTCTCCTGAACTTACAATCAAAGTAAGAGTAATAGGATCTATAAGTGAAGTGCCAGGAGCAGGAAACTGAGCAATAATTGTTCCTGCAGGGTTGTCGTCCTGAATGTATATAGGATCCGCAACTTTTATCAAAGGAAGTTCTCCTGAGAAAGAGTTACGTATACTTGAAGCAACAGAATTATAAGTTCTGCCTGTATAATCTGTAATAGAATCCAATGCGACACCGCGACTTACTGTAAGAGTAACTCGTCTGTATGCTTTGACAATAGCACCTGCAGCAGGGTCCTGGTTGAGAATAAGACCTTCGTCACCCTCATTATCTGAATATCTAAGCTGAATTTTTGGATATAATTCCTTTGCCTGCATTTCAAGTAAAGCAGCTGTAAGGGATTTACCCTTTACATCAGGAACCATAACCTGTTCTGCTCCTTGTACTGAAGCAAAAAAGACTGCTACACAAACAATCCCCATCATTAAGAATGAAAGAACTACTGTAAGTACAATAGCACGTCCTCCCTGAGCCAATTCTTCGGAGGCTTTCTTAAGGCTGAAACCAAATTTTCTTTCTTTTTCAGATTCAGTATTTTCAGTAATAAAATCGTTCATAAGCCCTTATCCTACCATGTTTTTTGTTATTATTCCATTACGGAACCGATGAAATCTCTGGCTCCGTTCATGAAAGACTTGTAATCCATAGCTTTCTTTGCGTTCCACTGGAGTTCCCTGGCTACGAGGATTCCGTCGCCTGTTTGAATCAGAATTCCGTGTTGTTTAGAATATTCTATTACTGTTCCTGGCTTTGCATCAGTCTTTTTATTGCAACCTGCCATCTCAGCAGTAATAGTTTTTAGAAGCTTTAGAGTAACACCATTTACGGTTGTATAGCATCCAGGCCATGGAGTATAAGCTCTGATTTGCGCGTCGATTGCTTTTGCACTTTTACTCCAGTCAATCTTTCCGTCTTCTTTGCGGATTATTGTACAATAGCTGGCTTCTCCTGTCTGAGGAGTAGAAGGAGGAAGACTACCTGTGCCTGCAATATTAGTCAATATTTCAGCGATGCTGACAGCTCCTTCCGTTGCACTTCTGTTTAGAAGATACTCTGTGGTTTCGTTTCCTGTAAGGGTAATCTTTACCTGACTTAGAATATCACCTTCGTCAATCCCAAGGGACATTTTCTGCACTGTAAAACCTGTTTCTGCATCCATATTGAGGATTGCAGAATTGACAGGTGTTGCACCGCGATATTTTGGTAAAAGAGAAGGGTGTAGATTGATGGCTCCATATCTGAATAGGGAAAGAAATTTTGGTCCAACGATATGCCCGTAAGCAAAACATACGAAAATATCAGGATTTAATGCAGAAATTTCTTCCCGTTCAGCTTCTTTCAGATGCTCCGGGGTCATGATTTTGATATCGTCCCCTCTAGCTTCATTCCATATTTGTGCAGTCTGGGCAACAGGAGTTGGAATCAGATCTGAATGTCTTCCTTTAGCTGCAGGAGGATTTGTAAGAACTCCGACAATCTTAAAGTCTCCCTTTGTACTTTCGTTTAGGAGATAAGACAGTGTAGATGCTGAAGCCTCAGGACTTCCTCCGTAGATGACTCTTACCATGCTTATTTACCCTTTTTAGCGAGTTTTGCTTCGAGAGATGCTTTTTTTGCAGCTTTCTTAGCGGCTTTTTTTGCAGCATTTTCTGCTTTTTTCTTGAACGAAGAAACAACTTCTTCCTTGTAGTCAGGATCCCCGCGGTCAATATACAATGTTCCGTCCAAGTGATCATTTTCGTGCTGTACAACACGAGCAAGAAGACCTTCTGCATCTTCAATTACAAAAGGTTTACCAAATTCATTCAATGCACTGATAGATACCTTTGCTGGGCGTACGATATTTTCGTAAACGCCAGGAATTGACAGACATCCTTCCTCGTAATCACAAACTTCTGAAGATGTCTTTATAATCTCAGGATTGATAAAAACTCTTCTTACATCATCATCTGCTATTACAACAAAAAATCTCTTTGCAATACCTACCTGTGGAGCAGCAAGGCCAACTCCATTTGCGCTTATCATTGTCTCAAACATTTCGTCGAAAATAGCACGCAATTCATCATTGATTTCTTCTGGCTTTACTGGTTCGCATTTCTGTCGGAGCACTTCTTCTCCAAGCTTATAAATCCTCATTTGATACCTCTGATAAATTTATTTGTTGATAAGTCTTAAGCGTGCAGCCCTTGCATGACCTGCAAGTCCTTCTGCATCTCCGAGATGTCCTGCTGCAACAGCAGAATTCTGACATCCCTGACTATCTCTTGTTGTTCTTAATGTTGTGACGGTTTTCAGGAATACCCTTACACTTAAGCCGCCTGTAAACCTGGCGCTGCCTGATGTCGGTAGTGTGTGGTTAAGTCCGGCAGCATAATCTCCGAATACCTCTGCAGCATTGTGGCCAATAAACAGGGAACCATAGTTATGAACCAATGACTCAATCTTGTCTCTAAAAGCTCCATCTTCCATTGCAAGCTCAAGATGTTCCGGGGCTTTTCTGTTGGCTATTTCTGCAGCTTCTTCCAGAGTATCTGTGATAATAATTCTTCCATAGTTATCGATACTTGCTCTTGCAGTCTCTTTGGTGCTTAATGTTTCAAGCTGGCGTTCCACAGCTTCAGCTACTTTGAGAGCAAGATTTCTGTCATTTGTAGCCATTACAGGCTGGGCTACAGTATCATGTTCTGCCTGAGCAAGTAAGTCGGCAGCAACCCATTCAGGATCAGCTGAAGAATCTGCAATAATGAATACCTCAGTAGGACCTGCAACCATATCGATACCTACAGTTCCATATACAAGCCTTTTTGCTTCTGCTACAAACTTATTTCCAGGACCAACTATAACATCAACTCTTGGGATGCTTTCTGTTCCAAATGCCATGGCTCCGATAGCCTGACTTCCACCGCAGGCAAAAGCTCTTGTAACACCGCAGATATAAGCTGCGGCCATTATATTTTCATCAGCATATGGTAAGCCGTCTGCAAAAGCCTTTCCAGGTGTACCTGTGCCAGATTCTTTTGCTTTCTGCATATCTTCTGGGTGTACTCTTGGAGGTGTACAGAGGATTATCTCCTTTACACCGGCAGCAACAGCAGGCATTACTGTCATTACTACAGTACTTACGAGAGGGAATCTTCCTGCTGGAATATATACACCAGCCCTGTCTACAGCTATGTTTTTCTGTCCTGTAAACAATCCGCTTTCAAGTTCTGTTTCAAAATCATCAAAAGATTCCTTCTGCTTCTTGGCAAAGCGGAGAGCAAGATCTCTTGAATAACAGAGGGAATGGTAAAGATCTGGATTCTCCTGCTCCATCTTTTGGGCGGCAGCCTTGAGAACCTCTGTAGGAATCTCAAGAGATTTTGGACTTGCAACATCAAATTGCAGTGAATATTTATGAAGAGCAGCATCCTTATGCTTTTTTACATCCTGTAGTACATCTCTTACAGTATCGATTGTACCTGCAAAATCTCTGCCCTCAAAAAAGGCCTCTTCAATCTGGTCTGCATCTAGAATTCTTATCATACAACCCTCTATCTTTTTGATTTAGTTGTATTTGACTATAACATAAATATTGACAAGATAAAAGCAGATTTGACTTTACTTCCATATTGTGTGTGAAAACTGAGTTTTTGGAGGTTTTAGGGAATAACAAAAACTGTAAAACCAAAAGAATTATAGACGTATTCAAATATGCTTAATATAATGAATAAATATGGAACAGATTGAAAATACAGGTAAAAAAAAGCCTGCTGCTTTACGTGTTATATTAGGAATCTTAAAAACTATACTCTTCGTTTTGCTGGGAATCATTGTAGTTCTGCTCATTTATCTTGGGTTTTCGATTTTTGACAAAAAACAGAGTCTGTATTGTGTGCCTAGGGATTTCAGTGTATATGTACATACTGACAATGTATATCAGGACCTTGAACCTGTGGTGGACCTTGAAGCCTGTGATGTGATCCTGGGACAGGAAAATATGAGCGACATCAGAGGCGCCTTTATGGCCTTCAGAGCTTCGCCATACCGTAAGAATCCTTTGGTAAAGAAGCTTGTGTCCTGCAGCATAGATGCATGTCTTTATCCGGGTGAAGACTTGAAATTTTGTGGTGTCGTTGACCTAGGGGTTCTGTCTGCTGCCACAAGACTTGCCAGATTTGTAGTGCCTTTTTTGAATATAGATGAGCTTAGCTATAATTCAGCAGGTTACATTACCTATAAGACAGGAGCTATGGATATATATGTTAAGCCGTACCATAACCTTGCCATTGTCTCCAACAATGTAGAAATCTTGAATCAGGCAGCCAGTGCCAACGCTGTCTATTCCAATAAGGAAAAAGAATTGATCCGCCAGAAATCTGGCAATTCCATCAGTATATTTGCAGATACAACAGCTGTTTTGGACATGTTTGGACTGGATTCTTCTGTTGATGCAGAAATTAAGTCGTTGATAAAGGATGATACTCTCAGTGTTGTGAATTTTAATATTACAGATAACCTTATCAACCTAAAAGCAGAGTTGCCTTTGAATGATGTTAATGCAAGATTGCAGGAACTTCCAATACTCAAAAATTCCACAGTCCCAAAGATTGTATCCAAACTTCCGGGAAATGTTCAGTATTATACTCTTATGAATGCAGGAAGCTTTGAAGAATTAAAGACGAGTGCCTTTACGTATTTGAATAATTCAATGGATGTAGATGCGTTGTGGCAGACATCGGAAACTGTCTGCAAGAGTATTTTGGGACTTACATTGGAAGACCTCCTGTTCTCATGGACCGGAAGCGAAGTCCTTGTCCTCGGTATTGAAGGTCAGAATGATCCTGTTTTTGCCCTTGAGGTAAAGGATGAAAAACAGAGACTGAAGATATTTGAAACTGTACTGTCGAGCTTTGTCCTCAAGGAAGACAATTCTCTTATTCTTGATGGACGAAGATTGAATCGTCTTGAATTTCCATCCTTTATCCAGAATATTCTCAAGGTATTTGGAGTTAATCTTACACTTCCTTATTACATGGTAAAGGATAATTATATTTACTTTAGCCAATCCTCTGAATGTTTGTCAGGCCTTTATTCTGCTGCCAAAAAGACAGCATTGCTAAAAGATACTGATAATTTTGCGATGATATCCAATAATAAAGAAAGTGCTGTAATGTTGAGTCTTTTTTATAACCTGAAGAAGACAGTTCCATTCTTTGTAAGGAGTCATTCTACCGTTAGTCAGGTTCTCTCTATGTACCCTTTGGGAAGATGTGATGTAAGTATCAGGAATTCATCACTTATTCTGCAGATTGGAGCTATCAGCAGTGAGGATAAGAAGTTGTTTGAGATACCAGGTTTCCCAAAACAGCTTGATAATGATACAGATGGAATGATGGCTGCCTACTCAGGAAAGGGTGGATCCGCTGTATTCTGGAAGGAAGGAAACAGTGTGGTTAAGAGTCTGACTTTGCCTGCTGGAAAAATCGAAAGCCAGAATATCAATGAGAACTTCCATGTAGTTGCTGTTGAACAGGAGAACAAAGATAATAAGGCTGTATGGGTTGTTACAAGTAGCGGTGTTGTCTATTTGTACAATACAAAGCTGGAGGCAGCTGCTAAATTCCCTATAGAAAGTTATGTAGTTCCATGTGGCCGCCCTGTGGCTGTAGAGGATAAGATAGTCTTCAATGATACGGAAGGAGTGATCTGTACAATTGACTTGGACGGTAACATCTCGTATGTGACAACGGAAGTGCGGAATGCAAAGCTTAGCCGTGTAAATGCTGTTGCAAAAAAGAATCAGATGGTCATGTCATTGTATGATAAAGGCTTTGTTGGAAATATTTACATGCTTTATGACAGCGAAACCAACTGTAGTACAGAGACATATGATGTCTTGGGAATAGGCTTTGGCTGTCCTGCTGTCATTGTCAATAAGAATGATGTCTATACTGCTTTTATTACTCAAGCAGGTGATTATTACTTATGGCATAATGATATTCTTGAAGAAGGGTATCCTTGTAAAATTGATGGAGTGTTCTATACTGATATCAAGGCTGGAAAAGATTGCTTCTATGTGCTTTCGGAGACAGGTGTATTTACCAAGCTTGGTCTTGATGGCAGTATAACAAGCGTGCAGATCAATAATGGTCGTGGAAGTGAGCAGAGTGTAATATCTTTAGGTTCCGGGGCTAACGAAGGAAATGTATATGTCTGTGCCGACAGCAATGTTATATATGGATTTGACTCCAATATGGAGTTGCTGTATGGATTCCCTCTGACAGGATGGGGACAAGGTGCTTTTGGCGATATAAATGGAGATAATAAGGATGATTATTTTGTACTTGGACTTGATAATTGTCTTTATGCATATAACCTTAACTGATAGATAATTGAGGATTTTTATGGTTAGAAAGTTTTTACGTTCAGTTTTTGTTTGCTTGGTTTCCTTGGTAATGGTGGGCTGTATGTCCATCCAGCGGGATATAATTGTTTTTACCCAGGAAGAACTGGAAGAAATTAAGTCCATAGAGATTGAGTTGTATAATCTTGATGCACGTAATTTTGAGGGTGTAAGCAAGGAAACTCAGAAAACTTATCTGGCTGAGTGTAATGCACTTATCATGAAGATAAATGATGAAGTCAAGCAGATGGGGCAGAATGATGCCCTTAAGTCCCGTCTTTATGCTTTGCAGGGAAGAGTTTATCTGCTCATTGATAAGGAATCCAAGGCAAAAGATATGTATAAACTCAGTGCAAAGACATACAGCGGGGAAACACAGACTATTATCCTCGGATACAGGCTTGGACTTGTAGATGATATCGAAAGTGATGATGTAAAGTCATTGTCCAGCGAGAAATATCTTCTTGTCCTGGAGACAGCTCTTGCCTGCTATGGCAATAAGGAATACAAGAGCGCAGTTGCTAATTTTGACAAGGCTTTCCTCGAGATGGAAGATGAATATAAAGCCCCATATCTATCTATAAGAAACAAGGCATGGCAGTTCAAGGATATAGAAAATCTGACATCGGACAAAGGTATCATGGAAATCCTCATAAAAAATGAGATTACTGTAAGTGAGATGCTTCTTTTGACCCAGGATACAACAGAACTTCTTCTTCCATATACTCAGGGAAAAGTCTACAAGGAAGATGAACTGTATAAGATAATGTCCAAGTCAGGTGTTCTTAAATCTGTATCGGCTTTGGATAAGGATTCTAATGTGACTGCTTCAAAGAATGATGTGCTCACAAGAAAGATTTGTGCAAGATACCTATGGAATATATTCAATTATTCAACCCCACAAAATCTTACAAGATATTCACAGTTATTCAGGTCGTATAATAGGGAGTCTCCTGTTGACGATATAGATATAAGTGACGAAGATCTTGATGCCATACTCGGCTGTGTAGAAAAAGAAATCATCAATTTGACTGATGGTAAGAATTTTCAGGGTAATGCAGCAGTGTCCGGAAGCGATGCAGCAAAATATATGATCAAGACAAGAGAACTTGTAAAATAATGATATCATTACCAGACTTCATGACTATATGTTTGTAGTCTGGTAACAACATGTTTTACCGCGGTGTAACAACATGCTTTACCGCGGTGTAACAAGTTGTTTTACCGTCGTGTAACAAGTTGTTTTACCGTCGTGTAACAAGTTGTTTTGTCGTCGTGTAACAACTTGTTACTACAGCATCCTACTTATTTTTCCTTATGACGCCTGTCTAATTCGTCATAAACATCCTGCCAGGATACATTCTCCTTGTACATAAGAACACTTACAAAGTACAGAAGGTCTGCAGCTTCCCAGATGACTTCATCACGGTCTTCAGCTTCTGTAAGTTCTTCTGCTTCTTCCAGAACCTTTTCCCTGACTTTTTTGTCATTGAGTGTTGCAGTGTAACTTCCAGGTTTAGGATTTGCAAATCGCTCTGAAATTGTCTTGTACAGGCGTTCCATGGAGCTTTTTTCGTCAGGATCGCTTCCAAAGCATGTGAAGCTTCCTGTATGGCATACGCCACCATGAGGAATTACTGTGGCAAGGATAGTATCTCTGTCACAGTCGGCTCTCAGTTTTACAACTTCAAGATAATGTCCTGATGTTTCACCCTTGGTCCACAGTGTATTTCTTGTGCGGCTAAAGAATGTAAGCTTGGAAGTATCGATTGTTTTTTCTATTGCCTCTTTATTGGAATAGCCCATCATCAATACCTGTCCTTCTGGACTTTGTGCAATTACAGGAATCATGCCGTCAACTTTCTCAAAATCAAGACAACCCATAAAAGCGTCTTTAAGGCTTACAACACCTGTATATAATGCCATTCCCAACTGTACGTCACATCCCAGTTTTTCCAGTTCAATGACCTGCTCCAGGGAGTTTACGCCTCCTGCTGCTACTACACGGCATTTAACTGCATTTCGGAGAGCTTTTACAGCTTCCATGTCAGTTCCCTGCATGCAGCCTTCTTTCTCGACACAAGTGAACAAAAGCTCGCTGCAGTATTTTTCAGCTTCCTTTGCACCTGTAATGAGGTCTATGTCTACAGTTTCTGTCCAGCCTTTAACTGCAATCTTGCCGTTTATGGCATCAACACTGATGATGACACGCTGTTTTCCGATAGTATTGCACAGTTCTTCAAGGAACTGAGTGTTGAGGATTGATTCGCCTTCTTTAGGGGTTGGGTTCCAGGCTGCAGAACCGATGATGACTTTTTCTGCTCCAAGAGATATGAGCTTACGGGCTTTTTTTACATCACGTATTCCGCCTCCAACCCTGACATTGCCTTTATGAAGCAGGGAAGTCAGAAGCTTTGTATTTGATGTGTTGCCTTTTTCGTCTGTATTGCGTAATGCTGCATCAAGATCAATTATGGCAACTTCGCCGAACTTATCAAAGTCCTTGATAAGAGCGTCAGCATCGCTGCGCTCTAACACTAAATCTTTTCCGTTTTTTAACTGGACTACACGTCCATCCTTTAAATCTATTGATGAGATTACCATGTGCATATATTAACAAATATGCATAAGTATTACAATAATTAAATAAATATACAGTAATGGCAATAAGTATACAGTAATGGCAATAAGAATACTGTAATGACAATAAGTATACAGTGATGACTGCTCTGTGTTATATGTTTATTATGACATATTGTGCTATTATGTAAAAAAGTATACTATGAGCCTATGTCTTTGCTCCGTTTAACTAATGTTTCATTTGCCTATCCTCAGTCACAGAAAAAAGCTCTCGAGAATGTGAGTCTTGAGATTGAAGAAGGAGAATATGTCGCAATTGTTGGGTCAAATGGTAGTGGAAAAAGTACTCTTGCCCGATTGTGCGCTCAGTTCCTTATGCCTTTGTCAGGTGAGATGGAACTTAAGGATAATATTATTCCAGGTATTGTGTTCCAGCAGCCAAAGGAGCAGATAGTTGCAGGTATCGTCGAAAGGGATACCGCGTTTGGTCCTCAGAATCTTAACATGACAAATGGGGAAATTGAGCTTCGTACTCTGGAATGTCTTGCTGTTACCGGTCTTGTGGACAGAGCTTCCAGCCGCACGTTTGAGTTGTCCCTTGGTCAGACCCAGAGGCTTGCATTCAGCGGTATATTGGCATTGTTCCCTGATTTTCTCATTCTTGATGAAGTGACAGCCATGCTTGATCCTGCCGCCCGCCACGAGATTGTTGAATTTGTTGACCAGTGGCACCGTAAAGGACATACAATCATCCATATAACTCATGATCAGGACGAGACTGCCAGGGCGGAACGGGTAATTGTCATGGACAAGGGTCATGTTGCCTTTGATGGTCCTACTTGTGATTTTATGAATAACAAGGAAATCAGGACAAAGATTTTTGGAGATTTTTCTTCAGTATATGATGTTCCAAAGAAGGACCTGAGTGGAGCTGAAGTTTCTTTGTCAGTCAAGGATTTGTCCTTTAATTATCCTGATCGCAAGATATTTAATGATGTTAGTTTTTCTCTAAAGAAGGGATCAGTTACAGCTTTGACAGGACCTTCCGGATGCGGTAAGTCTACTTTACTGGAATGTCTTGCAGGATTGCAGTCTCCTGAAAAGGGTGTAATAAAAGCTGTATCTCGTCCAAGTCTTGCCCTCCAGGAGAGTGAAGCTGCTTTGTTTGAGTCTTATGCAGCAGATGATGTAGCCTTTGGACCGACCAATCAGGGGGTAAAGGGTAAGGAACTTGTAAGACGGGTAAAACGTTCCATGGAACTTTCGGGCCTTGATTATAAGGAATTTTCTGACAGGCAGACTTTTGCGTTAAGTGGCGGTGAAAAAAGAAAATTAAGTCTAGCGGGAATAATTGCTCTGGATAGTGATATACTTATGTTTGATGAGCCTACTGCAGGTCTTGATCCAGAAAGCCGTAAGGTTGTTCTCATGTCATTGCGTAAGCTCGCTGATGAAGGGAAGACTGTTCTTTTTTCTACTCACCGTATGGAAGAAGCCGATATTGCTGACAAGTGTCTTGTATGGGAAGAGCTTGGAAAAGCTGATATTGCAGGTGATTCATCTCTCAATGTTCTTGGAACAATCGAAAATGCTTCAATGCTCAGAAGGCTTTCTTCTGCTTCCAGGGCGTTTATGGCTCCTCCTAAGGTTGCAGATAGTCCGGTACGCCGTCTTCCTGCTGTCGCAAAGTATCTGTTTTTGCTTGGGTTCTTTGTAATGGCAGTCTTATCCAGGACGGTACCGTTATCTTGTCTGACGCTTTGTCTGACTCTTATATATTCTTTATTTGCAAAGCAAAGTATAAAGAGACCTTTGACGGCGTTCTTCAAGCTGCTCCCATGGTTTTTGATATTTACCCTGATTCAGGTATTGTTCTATAAAGTAAAGCCAGATGATGTAGTCTTGTACAAAATCGCTTTTGTAAATATAACGGAGTTCACTGTAAGTAATGTAAGCCGTATGTTCATAAGGTCCATGGCTCTTATAACGCTTATTTCTACATTCATATATACAACTGATGAAAGGCAGATCCTTGATGGACTTGCAACTCTCCTTAAACCTTTATCTCTTATTGGGGTACCAACAAGGTACTTTGTCCTTGTGACAGGTATTATTTTCAGGTTTATACCGCTTTTGCTGGATGAGACTGCCGGAATAATAAAGACTCAGATTGTTCGTGGGGCCTTTGGCAAGGCAAGGGGATTTGGAAAAATCAGGATCATGCTTCCTCTGTTTGTCCCTATGATGCTGCAGACTTTCCGCAAGGCACAATCTCTTGCTGATGCTCTTACCGCAAGATACTTTAGTTGACGGCTCTGTTGATAAAATAGTAAAATTATATCCATGATGGATATGAAATGGATTGTGTTGGGAATTGCAGTGATCATGTATGCTCTTGTCATTGCGTTCCAGAGCAAGAAAGTTTGGTTTTCTATTTTTGCCGGTATTCTGATTATATCTTTGGGGGCTGTGTATCCGGGCAGTATTTTTATTCTCCCTGAAGATATTGTTGCTCTCGATACGGAATTTGCATTGCATTCGCATTCGCTGGTTCATTCAGTGGAAGATATAATCAGCTGGAATGTTCTTCTTATATATATCGGCAGCATGATTATTGCTTCTCTTTTTATATATTCAAGACTTCCTGCCCGCATTGCTGATGGTATAGTCAACAACACAAGGAATACTGGACTTGCCATGGTCGCAATTCTTGCGATGACTGGCATCATTTCGATTTTTGTAGAGAATGTGGCTACTGTTCTCGTTATGGCTCCTATCGCTATTGCTTTAAGCAAGAAACTCAAGATTGACCCGACTTTGTTTATGATGGGGCTTGCGGTAATGAGTAATCTTGAGGGGACAGCAACTCTTGTCGGGGATCCTCCAAGCATGATTTTTGCAAATTATGCGGGATACAACTTCCTTGACTTCTTTGTTCATGAAGGAAAGGTTTCGATTTTCTTTATAATTCAGGCAGGGCTTCTTGCAGGTTGTATATTCTTTTATTTTTTCTTTGCAAAGAACTCCAAGAACAAAGTTGAAGTTGCAAGGGAAAAAGTCATTTCGTGGTTTCCTCTTGTGCTGCTAATCTTGATGATTCTGGGACTTGCAGGAATTTCTTTTGTTCATACAAGTTTTGAATACCTGAGCGGTCTTTTTGTGTTTGGGCTTGGGCTTTTAGGACTTTTCTGGTATATGATTTTTCAGAAGAAAGGTCTCAAAGAGACTATGGTTGTAATCAAGAACCTGGACTGGGAAACTATATTTTTCCTTATAGGAATCTTTGTTGTCGTTGGTGGCATAAAAGAGACAGGATTACTTGATGATCTTGCTTATTTCCTGTCTGAGAAGACTAATGGCTCAGTTTTCCTTGGTTTTATCATTATCCTGACAGTTTCCATAGTGATAAGTGGATTTGTGGATAATGTTCCTTATATTATTGCTATGCTGCCTGTTGCAAGTCGTATGGCTTTTAATGTGGGAATCGGTACGGAGCTTTATATGTTTGCACTTCTTGTTGGAAGTTGTCTCGGTGGTAACCTTACACCTTATGGGGCAAGTGCAAACATTGTTTCTATGGGTATATTGAAAAAGGAAGGGTATCCGATGAAGGTTTCTGGCTGGTTAAAGATTGGAGTTCCTTTTACGATCATAACTACAGCAGTTTCATCTGTTGTTTTGTGGTTTGTCTGGAGTTAGGTTTTAGGGTAATAAAAAAGGCTGTTCTGTATCGGATTTCGTACAGACAGCCTTTTTTGTTCTTGTTAAATGTTTTTTAGGCAGAAATTGTGAATAAAGCTCCAGGTTCAGGCATTGCTCCTGCAAGGCCATAGTTTGATGCTGACTGGGCTACTGCGAGTTGGATCTGCTTCTGATAGTCCTTGATTAAAGCATCTTTCTGGCTATCTGTCAGCTCGTAAATCTTATCGTAAACAGCCTTTGGGCTATTTTTCATATTGACAAGCTGATCAATCAGAGTATTAAGTATAATGACCTTGCTCAAAGGTACACCACGTTGTCCCCTTGTAGCAGCAGTTCCATTAACATGCTCCAATTGCGAATAAACAACTACGCTGGGTTTTACTGGTACGTTCAGTGTTCCTGAAGAGCTTTTCGCAACGTTTTCGTAAGCGTTGGCATTTAATGTAAGTCCGTTTACAATCATATGTACCTCACTTTCCCACTGCTTAAAATTTCGGAAAAATTAGTACTTTACTTTAGACATTTAAAAAAAATGTGTTATAGTTAAAATTTTGTCTTCATCAGAAGTTTTGTCGGTTCCACTCCTGTATTCGTTCTTCCAGTGTTTTTGGCTTTTCTTCCAAGTCTGTATTTGTACTGGCAGATAGATAAGGTATTATTACTTTCTCCTTTATGCTTATCCAATGGGATGGAAGGATCGACGGTACTTCAAAATGGTTCTGGGATGGTACGTTTCCTAAGAGCTGTCTGTAGAATGATGGGTAGACCTGTTCATTTACGGATTTTAATGCAGAGAATCCTCCCGCTATCCCAAAGCTCTTGGAGTCGATGTTCATGTTGTTAAGTCTGTCCATCATGTCCTTTTGATTTTTCTGGTCAAAAAACCATGTAATGAACTTTTCTGCCTGCTGCTTGTTCTTTGAATGCTTAAAAAGCCCCATTGTAATCACGTTGTCTTCAACGGGTATGGAATTGTTTTTTGATATCCATCGGAAAGACAGTTCTGATGACTGTTCATTGGATAGCGTGAAGAATTCGTTGCTTGGCATATATGTGAACAAACATCTGTCAATGCTTACCTGTCGGGAATCAGATGTATAAAGATATTTGAAGTGAAAGTTAGATTCAGTTGTTGTTGACTCATTTATATCTTTTGTCCAGTTTTTGAGAAAATCAATGGTGCTGTCAATGGCTTTGCTGTCATAGCTGAAGCTAGGTCCTTTTTCACTGTAAGATGCGCCGTTTAATTTTGTAGCGAGATAAAGAAAGTTATTGTTCCAGCTTGGGGCGTATCCTATTGCTGTAAAGTTTCCCTGAGCATTAGTTTTGTTGTAGTCTGCGGCAATGTCTCGTATTTGTTCCAATGTCAGAAAGTGTTCTGTAAAGATAAGTTCTTCATTTTTGAGGCTGAATACCATTGTTGGAAGATTAAAGCTTACAGGAAGGAGATACTGCTTGTCATTGATTACACCATAGTCTATGAGCTGTGTATAAAATTCACTTCTTACGAGTTCTGATTCTGCAAAAAGGTAGTCTACTGGAGAGAAGTTCTTGCGGGTGGAACTACTTTTTAACCATGGTCCAATGATTATATCCGGAGTTGCTTCATTCTTGGCAGGTGGAATGGATTGGATAGGGTTTTCTTTGTAGACTGCAATCGCTCTTGCATCCGTATGTGTATGGTTGAATAGCTCTACATAGGATACTACAGAGAAGTCATTTGTCCATATTACTATGGCCTCTTTTTGTCTTGAAGAACAGGATATCAGGCTCCCTGTATATATAATGAAAAGAACTGTAATAGATAATCCCAGCAATCTGCGGACTGCTGGGACTTTTTTGTTAGTTGGCAGCCATCTGGTCTGCTGTTTCGTAAATAGCTTGGTAAACAATATTAATCTTTTCCTCATCCAGGCTGCTGAATGCAACCCTTAATGTATGTGAATCGATTGATATTGTACCAATTCCTTTGTCTTTTAGCAACTTCTGTCTTAGTAACTCTGCATCAAGGTTGTTGATGTGGAATGACATAAAGTATCCAGAGTTAAAAGGAAGTGGATAAAGTTCCTTGCTTGTATGTGTGTTTACAAACTCTTTTACAAGCTTATATCTCTTTTCGAGAACTTTGCGGAAATCAGCTTTCTGTTTTTCTACTTCAGGGTCCTGGAAAGCCTTCAAGAGTAAGGTCTGAGGTGGTGTCGAAGCACATGAAACAGAAGAACGGATTGTTCCCATCAATTTTTTTACAAGAGCGTCATACTGTTCATCTGTCATATCTTTGCAGGCAAATGTTATGAAGCCGCAACGGAATCCCCATACAAAGTCTTCCTTTGTAGGTCCGTCAATCTTGGCTGCCAATACATTTGGGCTCAAGTCTGCAAGGTATGCAAATAATGACTGTTTTTCAATATTGTCTTCGTAGTCGAGACCAAAATATGCGTCGTCACACCATACCATTACTTTGGTACCTGCGTCGGCAATCTCTTTTACGATGCGTACGATTTCTTTTACTTCATCAGTAGTTGGACTGTATCCTGAAGGATTCTGTGGGAAGTTAAGCAAAACTCTTACAGAGCCTGTCTTAGCCTGTTCTTTGAGAACTGATTCCAGACCTTTGAGATTGAATTTTCCTTCTTCAAACATGGAGAACTGGATAAAAGGTGCATTTCTTCTTGCATTTGCAATAAGAACATAATTATCCCAGGAAGGATCTGCTGCAATAAGACCTTTAGTTTCGTCTAAGAACAAATCAGCGAGGTAAGAAATACCTGCGGTGAGACCTGGTACTACAACTGGCAAAGAAAACTTCTTGTCTTTGAGACTCGGGTTCTTTTTGATGATGCTTTCTTTCCATAATTGTCTTAGTTCAGGATTTCCAGCAGTAGGTGCGTATGCAACAAGTTCTGCAGATGTCAAATCTGGTGCATATTTGTGTACTGCTGGTAATACTACAGGTTTACCGTCAATTACTGTCATACCTATAGTTCCGTTGGCTGTTTTGCCAAGCTTTTTGGCTTCTCCACTTTGTGCGATGATACCTTTTGGGAAGTAGAGTCTCTGTCCCAAATCCGAGAGAAGCTGACCTGGAGTTGATCCGTCAAGAATATCGTTTAATTCTTGTGCTAAAGGTGTTATCATGGTACAGTATAGTATCTTTAAGAGGCCCTTAATGTCAATAAATTTGGCAAAAAAAGTCGCCAATTTACGTATATTTATACATAATTGAAAGCTTTATTGTATAAAGTAGCTTAATTATAGAGGGAAGGTATTGTTTTATGGCTGAAGAAGTAACCAAAGAGGAGCTGGAGAGATGTTCCTTATACATAAATGCTTGTAGGGAAGAAGCTTCGAGAAGAGTTGTTGGTCAGTCTCATGTTATAGATGGAATCCTCACGTCCATGATTGCTGGAGGTCATGTCCTTTTGGAAGGTGTTCCTGGCCTCGCAAAAACCCTTGCTGTAAAGACTTTTGCTGATATGTCAGGTCTTGATTATAAACGCATACAGTTTACTCCTGATCTTTTACCAGCTGATATTACAGGTACACTTATTTATGAACAGACTTCCGGTAAGTTTACAGTACGAAAAGGACCTGTATTTTCAAATATTGTTCTTGCTGATGAAATTAACAGAGCACCTGCCAAGGTTCAGTCTGCATTGCTTGAAGCTATGGCTGAACATCAGGTTACTATAGGTTCTTCTTCCTACAGGCTTCCTGATCCTTTTTTTGTTCTTGCTACACAGAACCCAATCGAACAGGAAGGAACTTTTGTTCTTCCTGAAGCTGAGTTAGACCGTTTTCTTATGAAGCTCATTGTTACATATCCGACTCCTGAGGAAGAAGTTGCAATTGTAAAAACAAACGGTTTTGCAGATTATATTCCAGTCAAGAAAGTCTTTGACGAAGATGCCCTAAGAAGATGTCGAAGAGCCCTGGAAGCTGTCACTGCAGATGATAAGATTATTGGATATATTGTATCCATAATAAATGTTACTCGCCCAAGAGAACTCAAAAGGGAAATTAAACGTAACAATAATGATATTCTCCATTACATATCTTTTGGGGCTTCTCCACGTGCGGGAATTGCTCTTCTGAGATGTGCTAAAGTAGCTGCATTGTTTGAAGGCCGAAGTTTTGTGCTTCCTGAAGATGTACAGAAGATGGCTAAGCCTATTCTGAGACATCGTTTGGTATTGGACTATGAAGCTTCAGCTGACGGTGTAACTGCTGATGATCTTATTGATAAGATTATAGATTTAATGCCGCTTCCTTAACTGTATGGATAGAACAAATCTTGCGCGTAAGGCGCATTTACTTAGACTTCAGGCTGTAACTCTTGCTCATGGTATGAAAACAGGATCTTTCAGGTCTTTGTATCGTGGGCAAGGTGTAGATTTTATCGGAGACCGGGAATATCTTCTTGGTGATGACACGAGGAATATAGACTGGAACGTTACTGCTAGAATTGGGCGTCCGTACGTTAAAGTTTTTGAGGAAGAACGAGAATTGAATGTATTCCTCATACTGGATAAATCTACATCCATGACAACGGGGTCTGTAAAACAGACTCGCATGGAGACTGCTGTAGAGGCTTGCTCCCTTATGGCTTTGGCTTGTCAATTTAATAACAGCCCTGTCGGAGCTGTTGTATTTGATGGTGAGATATCTTTTGATTGTCCTCCGAGAAACGGTATGGATAATTCGATGTTTCTTGTTTCCCAGTTCAATAAAGATATAGAGGATCCTGTTGAGGGGTCTGCACTTGGAAGTGCGTTAAAAGGAGCTTGTCGCATCCTGAAGAAAAGATCGCTTGTCATGATTTTTTCTGATTTCAGGTCTACAGATTGGCTTGAACATTTTGGAAGACTTTGCGCCAAGCATGATGTTGTTGCCTGCAGAATTACGGATCCAGTTGATGAGACTATACCTCCATTAGGGACTGTATCATTTATTGATACTGAAAGCGGGAAAACCTCTGTTCTGCCTACATCCAGGGAAAGTTTTGCCAGGGAATGGAAAAACTCTAACTACCGCCGTGTTGACACTTGGAAGCATGAATGTTATAGGCATGGAGCAATACCTCTTGTGATGAGTACAGTAAGCGATCCTGCTGCTGTGCTGACAAGTTTTTTTGTTTCGAGGGATTTGGGATGATACGTCAAAAATTGCTGTCTTTCGGAAAGTCATTTTTTTATATAGTTCTTCTTGTTTGCGCGAACTTTTTTGCAGATGCACAAGATGTCTCAACTAATGAGAATATAAGGCAGGTTCTTGTACCAAAAGAAGTTTATTTGGGAGATAAGGCTCAAATCCAATATAGCTTTGTAAGTCAGATAGATTTTTTTTCCAAAGCAGATTCTAACGCTATAAAGAATAATACGTTGTTTTTTGATCATAACATCAAGGAATTTGCGTCTCTTGCTGATAAATGTACTGTCACTGATTTCAGGCTTCTTAGAAATGGTAATTCATATACAATTGTTATTTCTTTTATTCCCTGGATGCCCGGAAGCATAGATATAGATCCTTTTGACTTGAATTCAATTTGTCGCAGTACTTTAGCTAAGTCAGATAGTGCTGATGCCAATGAAGTTGCACCTTTTATAATTGATATAAAAAGCATAGAGATTGCTTCTATCTCTGATAAGATGGGAGTTAGTACGATACGTCCTGAATTGTCACCGCTTCTTCTTCCTGGAACTCATTATTTTATCTGGCTATTTGTCTTGATAAGTTTCTTTGTGATATTATGTGTTGTCTTTATTATTGTGAAAGCCGCAGTTCTGATTGCCAACTGGAAAATTTTAGGGGAACGACTTTACCAGTATAGGAATATAGTTAAAACAAAGAGGGACCTGAAAAAACTTCTGAAGAAAGATTGTTCTGATGAAGCTTTCGCTTTGGAGTGGGAGACTATTAGCCGTAGTTTCTTAAGTCGCAGGTATGACTTCAACTTTGATTCTTGTCCATCTTCCAGAATAAGGGCTACTATCGAACGGCTTACATCCGGATTGCTGGATATTAACCAGACTGTCCAGATAGAAGATATAAATGCCATGTTCATAAGGTGTGATTATATAAAGTTTGCATCAGGTTCGATAGATTCAAAGCAGTTGCCATTTGAAAATCATGCCGCTGCTTTTACATTGGAAGAGAGAAAGAGTTTCGTAGAGAATATGATACAGGCCATTGATATTATTACAGCCGAACCAGTGGAGGAAAATGATGATATTTGATTTTGAGAATCCTCTGGCATTTATATTTTTGATATTGATTCCTGTTTTATATATATGCCGGGCTTTTAAAATATTTATTCCAATTTCTTTTCCGATTATTCTGTCTGATTGGAATGGTCCTGTTTTTGAATGGAAAAAAAAGACGCATTCGGTTTTTTCTGTAATCATACATATGTTATGTATAATTGGATACGTATGTGTGATTGTTGCGTTTGCAGATCCTGTTGTCCATCATCAGGAGAGGGTTTATTCCAGTAGAGGCTCTGATATTCTTTTTGTTTTGGACGTAAGCCCTTCTATGTCAGCATCTGATATTGGAGGTAAATCTCGTATAAAAGCGGCTCAACAGGCTATCTATACTCTTGCCAAGGAAAATAATGGTAATTCCCTAGGCCTTGTAGAAATGGCAAAAGATGCTGCCGTCGTAGTTCCTCCTACCATAGATCGTGATGTTTTTTTTGATAAACTGTCAAAGATTACTGTTGGAGAACTGGGGGATGGTACTGCATTAGGTATTGGATTGAGTTGTGCTGTGCTGCACTTAGAGTCGTCTTCTGCTCCCAGAAAGTCCATAATACTTATTACTGATGGAGAAAATAATGCGGGTGCAATTCATCCTTATACAGCAGCCCGCATGGCAAAGAATAGCGGAATATCCCTTTATGTGCTGGGAATAGGAACATCTGGGGCTGTTCCACTTGATTATGTTGATCCAAAGACAGGTAAAGTTTATTCAGGTTTCCTCGAATCAAATTATGATACCTCTGCCTTGCAGAAGGTAGCACTTGAAGGTGGCGGAAAGTTCTTTGAAATATCTTCTATGAGTGCTTTGTCTCAGGTTTTGTCTACGATCAATAAGACTGAAACTGTAGTTCAGGGATATCAGCTGAAAAATAAAGATACAACATATTATTATCTTTTTGTCTTTGCAGGGATTTTGTTTTTTATTTTGGCATGGATTCTAAAAAGAGTTATTATGCAGGAGATTCTATGAATATTACATTTGAACGGCCTCAGGCGTTTTATTTACTGATTCTGCTTGTTCCTGCTTTGTTTTATCTTGCGAATAATTTTATGCATTTTGTTCAGGCATTTGCCAGACGTAACAGAATGGGTGGAAATGAACACTATTACCATCATGCAAAAAGATGTTTTGTTTTGAGAACATTGTTGCGAGTAATAGCATATATATTATTGGTATTTGCAATTTCCGGTATTTCTTGGGGCAAGAAAGCTGTACCTATTCAAAAGAGTGGAAAGGCTGTAACTTTTGTATTTGATGTTTCTTACAGTATGGAAGCCAAAGATGGACCTGATGGATGTTCCAGGTTGGAGTCTGTTGTAAATTATACCGAAAACCTATTGGATCATATGGAAGGTGTGACTGTTTCCGCTGTCATTGCAAAGGGGGCAGGAGTTGTTGCCATTCCGCAGACTGAGGATAAAGAATCCATTTATTCTCTGCTTGCTTCCTTATCACCAAAACTTATTAGTGCAGAAGGAACGTCTTTGGGAGGCGGTATTAATGCAGCCATATCATCATTTGCACCGCAGTCTTCCCAAGCCAATTGTATCTGGGTATTTACGGATGGAGAAGAAACAGACTCCTTGTTGTCCAGTGCTCTTAATCAGGCATTGAGTTATGGTATCCCTGTGACAATAGTGGGTTTTGGTTCCGAATCAGAAATTGAAGTTCTTACAGGTGACGGGGAAAATACAGTAAATACAGCATTACGTAGTTCGCAAATAAAAAAAATCGTTTCGGAAGTAAACAAAAGGGCATTTATACATGAGAGTGTAAATAATAGCTGTGTAATGAGTTTTATAGATGCTTCTGAAGTGGGATCGGCCAATACATTGCTTAAGCAGGTGAAGAGCCATGGTGATAGTAACGAAAGTATAACCTATGAAATCCAAAGTGTAGCTCATTACAGGCTGTTTATCATATTGGCCCTAATATTCTTTGCAGCTTCTTTTGTGGCAGGAGAGTTTACTCTACGTCTTCATAAGAAGGTATTCAGCTTTCTTACGGGAGCACTTGTTATATCTATGTTATTTACCAGCTGTTCTGGTAAATTTGATGACCGCATGGAAATCTTGCAGGGTGCAATTAACTGGAATCAGAAAAATTATCAGAAGGCTGTAGCAGAGTATCTTGAAGTTATAGAGCGAGCAAGCCAGAGAGATGATACAGAGACCTTGCAGTATGCTCTGTTTGGCCTCGCAACAACTTATCTTAAGCAGAATGAGGATAACGCATCCTTGGACAGATACAAGCAGATTGATGCATCTGTAAATGATGCTGTCAAGTTTGCTCTGTTCTATAATATGGGAGTTATAAGCTGTCGTAAAGGTGATTATCAGGAAGCATCCTATTTGTTCCGTGAGGCATTGTTGGTTGACAGTACAAATGTTAATGCCAAGATAAATCTTGAGCTATCTTTGCTTCAGGAAAATGTTGAGGCAGATGTCAAGGAGCAGGAACTCACACCTGTGACTACAAGTAATGAAGATGATCATTCGCTTAAGAATGCTATATATTCAATAATTCGGGAAAACGAGCAGAATCAATGGAAAAATCAGCAGCAAAATACAGAAAGTTCATCTTTGGACTATTAATTATAAGTATCAATATATTTCCTCTATTTGCAGCTCCTTCTTGGGCTTATCTGAAGAGTCTGAAATTCATACCGATGCAGAGTTACTTTTTTACTTCGACGGATAATACTTTTTATCTTGAGATAGCAGATTGTAAAGCTGATGATGTTGATTTTTTTGTCAATGATTTGCCAGATGGGGTAAGCTTTGTATCATCTTCCAAGACAACTCTTGTGGTAAAGGACTCTAATGGAAGGGATACAAGAGGAACAAGACTTGAGCTTACATACAGGTTCTCTCAGAATGGTACTTGTCTTCTACCAGCCATGACAGTTCAGGTTTCAGGCAAGTCTCTGAAAATCGGTTTTGAAAGAGTATCAGTTTTTGAAAATCCACGTTTTGTTCATCCGTCCATGTCTGTTGTCTTTGATAATGAGGAATTTAACAGAAATGGAGTAGGTCCTTTTGATATTATGTCAGGTGAGCATGTCCAGTTTACTTTATACGTAAAGCATACATCATATATTTCCAATTTTACCTGGAATATTCCTGAAGATTCCCTCTTTAAGGAAGTAGAGCGATTTGAGATAGTAAATGATACGTATAAAAACACTGATTATTCTCCGGAATTGATCCCTGTTGCAACTTTTGACTGGCAGCCTCTCATCGCAAAAGATTATAAGTTACCAGTCATATCTGTAAGCGCAGTTGGTTATAACGGAAGTGAAGTTTCTCTGGACTTTCCGAATATATCATTTAGAGTAGCTGATGGAGATGTAAAGGACTATCATGATGTACAGGATAACATATTTGCATATGCGTATTCATCTCCTGAAGTCCATGAAGAACCACAAAAGAAAGTGGTAAAGGCAGAAGAAATAGAACAGTTACGGGAGCTACGACAAAAGGAAAGATACAGTTTATTAAGTTTGTTTAGTATACGTAAGCAGCGAATAGAATTGGAACAATCTATAGGACTTGGAATAAGTGACAATGAAAGCAATGAAGTGATTTATATACTGTTGATAGCAGCTTCGATACTTAGTTTTGGATTTGCAGTTGTCTTCTATATAATAAAAAAAGGCCGTTACGGTACAATCCTGATGGTTCTTTTTTGTGTAAGCTTTGCTTTTGCAGTTGTCACAGGCATTGACAGAAATAAAGATTATGCAATATATAAAGGTGGTGATATTTATCCTATTCCGGAAGAAGGTGTTGCTTCTTCCAGTGTTGTGATTCCTTTAGGAAGCCGTGTTGTTATCCTGTATTCAATAGGAGATTGGGCTTATATTGATTGTAATGGAATTACTGGCTGGATAAATAAATCAACAGTCCTACCTTTGGATAAAAAAGATTATTCACTTAAACAGGAGAAGTAGTATGGATTTTGGAGATATTTTGAATCAGTGGGATGATGCGCAGAAAAAAGCAAAGGAAAAGCCAAAGGGAATACAAAAGTCCCATAAAAAAGCTAATGCCCCAACTCCGGAAGAAAAAGAAGCAATGAGACTGGGGTACTCCTACGAAAGACAAATGGAAGCAGATAATAAGCGTAGAGCTAATCCTATGGAAATTTGGCTTAATCGCTATGGAACTGTAGATAAAGATAAGGTATTTGATGATGCGTTGGAAAATGAGCGCCTTAATAATAGGGAATATCTGAGACAGATGAGACCTGAGGCTAGGATTGATTTGCATCAATTGACAAGAGATGAAGCCTGGAGTCGTCTGAATAATTTTGTAGGAGACTGTAAACGCAGAGGTTACAGAAAAATACTTATTGTTCACGGTAAAGGTATACATAGTTCTGGCTCTGATCCTGTGCTTGGTCCGATGGTCAAGTTGTTTATTGAGCAGGATTCTCGCCTTGGAGCTTCTGGACATCCTGATAAAAACAATGGAGGTTCTGGTGCAACTTGGGTTATAATAAAGTAATTATTTGTTATATTTTAAAAATATGTTGTAATCAAACAGTAAGTTAGTTATTTTATTAGTAACAAAGGAAAATTATGGACGATTTGTACGAAACACTAGGTATAACCAAAACCGCTACTGCAGAAGAGATAAAAAAGGCATATCGCAATCAGGCTTTTAAGTATCACCCGGACCGCAATCCTGGAAACAAGGAAGCCGAAGAAAAATTCAAGAAGATAAGTGCTGCCTATGAAGTTTTAGGGGATGAAACTAAGCGCAGGCAGTATGATATGTATGGCAATTCTTCTTATAATACGGGGGCACATACTTCTCAATCAGGCTATAATTCTAGTGCATATGGTAACGGAAGCTATGGACGTGCTTATGGTCCTGGTGATCCTTTCTGGGATTTTTTCGGTGGTCAATCACAGAATTATGGCAATGAACAAAATTCTCAGTCCAGATATTCTTATACATATACATCACGTAATACTGAAAGATATACAAGGCATGATGGGTTCAGACGTTTTGGAAGAAGTTCCTTGCAAGCTCTATTGGGATTTGTAGGTCTAGGCATATTCCTTCCAATCTTTCCAGTTAATATTCTCTGTTTTATTGCTGGGGTAGAGGGAATCGTTGATATGGTAAGATCTTTGAAGTATATAGTTATTGGTGGAAAAAAATAAGAACAGCCGTGGAAGGCTGTTCCTTTACGTTAGCTAATTAGCGTTCACGGAAAATGATACGTCCGCGGTTAAGATCATAAGGAGAGAGTTCAACTTTAACGCTGTCTCCAGGAACAATCTTGATGTAATGCTTACGCATCTTACCGCTTAAGTGTGCAAGAACAACGTGCTGGTTCTTCAGCTCTACACGGAACATAGTATTAGGAAGAGCTTCCTTTACAATGCCTTCTACTTCGATAGCTTCGTCTTTACTAGCCACAAATTCCTCCAGAATTCATTTGCCATTTTCAAATATACTGCGTATACTATTATGAATAAAACTTAAAAAACTGTCAACAAGGAGACAAATTATGAAAAAAGACTTTGCAGATAAAATGGAAAAAGTTCTCATTGAACAGCGCAATGAAATTATAACAGCTCTGACTGGTCAGACAGAACAGCTTACAAAATTGTCTGAAAATGTTGATGCTGGAGATGATGTTGATATTGCATCAGATACAATTGATAGAACATTATTAAACTCATTAGGTGAAGCTGATCAGAGAAGACTTGCAATGATAGACAGAGCCTTAGAGCGCATTACACGAGGAACATATGGTAACTGTGTAATGTGCGGAAAGGAAATCCCTGAGGAACGTCTTGAAGCAATTCCTTATGCAGCTCTCTGTATTAACTGTCAGTCTGCTGAAGAGAGACGTAATCGCTAATATTCGCCTGATTTATATCAGGTAGCTTTTTAATGAGCCGGATGTAAGGTACATAAGTTCCTTATAGCCGGCTTTTTTTGCATATTCAGCTGCCTCGATAAAACCATAATCTATAGTGGAACACTGATGACTGTCAGAGTTAATGGTAACAGGTACATTGAACTCTCTGAGGACAGATAAAAAATAAGGTGAAGGGAAAGGTGTACTCATGTATCCTCTGGCCATCCCTCCAGTGTTTATTTCTACGCAGATACCTGAAGTTGCTATTGCTTTGGCAGTAAGGTCTATCTGTTCTTTATACCAGGATTCAGTTTCGTCAAAAAGGACCTCAGTTGAGTTCTGTTTTCGGATGAGATCCGGGTGCCCCAGGAATGTAAATCCACCTTTGTTGATCATTTCTCTTTCTGTCTCAAAATATCTGATGACAGCAGATTTTGTGTCCCCGCCATAAAGGGTATTTATACGGTCCTTTACAGTCTCAAATCTACCGTCAGCCTCAAAGTAACCGTCTTGTTTTGTTCCCCCAAGCACATAGTGAACAGAACCGATTGTATAGTCAAGGTTATATTCCTGGTAATTCTTTATGTCTGGGCTAGATAAATTCTTTATATAATCAGCTTCAAATCCAAGGTATAATTCTATTTTATCTGAATATTTAGCCTTGAGTGTACGGAAAGTATCGCAATACTCCTGATATTTATCTGCCGGTATATGCCATCCATCGTTGAAAGGTGTCATTGCATGGCTACTAAAGCCAAGAATATCAAATCCGGAACTTATGGCTGCCTGTACCATTTCCTCCATTGTGTTTTTGCCATCACAGAAAGTACAGTGAGTGTGGTAGTTTGTTTTCACTTTTTTGTGCTCCTATATTTTTCCATAATCAAAGTAATGTCGCTTTTTTGATATGGCTTGATCAAAAGATCATCCATACCATTGTTGATATAACTTTGTTTGAGATCCATATCGTTGTTTGCCGTGCAGGCTATTATTTTACCTGTGTAACCTGCATCCCGTAGTTCTCTTGAAGCCTGCATCCCGTCTTTGATGGGAAGGTTAATATCCATAAAGACAAATGGGGCTGACATGTTCTGCTTTACTAGTTCGACTGCTTCCTGACCATCTTTGGCGACAATGCAGGAGTATTCTCCGTCCCCAATACTTTCTATGAACCTTTTCATGATTTTTGCGTTTATAGGATGATCATCTGCTGCAATTACGGTTATTTTTGATCGGAAATCTAGAATACTTAATTCATTTGTATTTTGAGGGTGGAAGGTTTCTTCTGCTTTATCATCTACAGCTTCAAGGTCAAGAGGTGTATCTATGACATCTGACAGGCATTTGACAAGGTTTAGGCGCTTTATCGGCTTGTAGATATAAGAGTTATACCACCCCAAAAGCTTCATCTTGGCATCTTTCTTGATCTGGCCTTCTGGAATCATAAGAACAAGCTTTATGTCGTTGATTTCTTTGTCAGCATTTATTAATGATGCTAGTCTCCAGCCGTCCATCTTATAGAGAGTCAGATCTATGAAGGCAATGGTATATGGAGTGTTTTCTCTGGCCATTGCTCTGATCTTTGAGAGGGCTTCTTCTCCGGAATCTGCTGTATCAGTATGCTTTATGCCAAGACTTGTAAGCTTACGGATCATGGATAGCTGAGCTTCTGCAGAATCATCTACTACAAGTACTCTTGTATCCGGAGAAATTACAAGGTCGTTTGTAAAGTTGATTCCCTGGTATTTTACTGGAATCTCAAAGTAGAATATGCTGCCAGAAGGAGTATTGTCTTTTACTCCTATGGTTCCGTTCATGAGATGTACCAGCTTTTTGCTTATGCTAAGCCCTAATCCTGATCCACCGTATTTTCGGGCAGTGTCATTGGAAGCCTGGTAAAACTCTGTAAAAAGATTCTGCTTTTGTTCTTCTGATAAACCTAAACCAGTATCTTTTATGCTAAAGACGATGGAAGATTCCTTTCTTTCAATATTCAGGCACACATAGCCTTTGGATGTAAATTTTACGGCATTTTTAAGCAGATTAAGGATTATCTGCTGAAGACGTATACTGTCTCCAATTATTGAAGTGCAAATCGAATAATCAATGTCAGTTACTAGTTCCACACCTTTACTGAAGCATTCAAGGCTTATTAAGTCTGCAATATCTTCAGCAAGGGTAACTACATCAACATCGATTGCTTCCAGTTTTAGACTATTGTTTTCAATCTTGGAAAAATCAAGGACATTGTTTGTTATCTGAAGCAGCACCCCTGTACTGAACTTAAGCTGGTGCAGATATTCCTTCTGTTCTTTATCTAGCTTAGTTTCTTCCAGGAACTCCAACGTACTTATGATAGTCTGTAATGGAGTTCGTATTTCGTGCAGGGTAGTGCGGACTTCAGGTGTATTATCCATTAACTATATCCATTATTTTCTGCGTTATCACATCAGCTCTCTGTGGTTTGATAAGATAAGACTTGGCTCCTTTGCTTAAAGCCTGTACAATGATGTCTTTTCTTGTTACAGATGAATACACAATGACAGGAATAGTAATGTTGTTGGCCCTAAGGTTATCAAGGATTTCAAGTCCGTTTATATCTTTAAGTCCTAATTCCAGGATAATAACATCAAACTCCAGGGTTTTTACTTTTTCAAGGAAAGGTCTTCCGGTAACAAATAATGTTGTTGTTGCATCAATAGCATTAAGAGTCTTGTTAAGAGCTTTGCATGTTGTAATATCATTGTCTACGATGGCTATCCGTAGCCCTCTATCTGGAGATGCATTGTCTTTTTTGAGAGATTCTACTTCATGATAAAAATGCATGGAGAAGTCTCCTACCCTTGTGTTTCCGGAATGGGATAAAAGGGTATCTGAAACAACATCTGTAACGTCATCGGAGGAAAGATCCATATTGAATGTGGAAAGTATATTCTCGATGTTGTTTGTTACCTGTATTTCAGAATATTCTTTATGCCCTCTGATAAGCTGCTTTACAAAGGTATTGAAGGACAGTACTTTTAGGTTTTGGGCCAGGATACGGCTTTCGCTTAATACAGAGTCTAAAAGATATTCTATATTAGGTGCATCCATAAAGGTAAACTCCAGGTTAGTCAAAAGGAGTATTACTTTAGGAATCTTTATGTTGTTTGCATCAATGATATCTGTGAGCTTGTACTTTAATATGCTTATTTTTTCTCGGTTTAGTCCGTTGGCTACTTCTATAAAGATGACATCGTCTGATACATGGACTTCCAGAGAGCATTTTGTATCATCAAAGAAGAATTTCTGCTTAAGGGCTTTACTGATTTCCTCAAAGAAAAGATCGTATTTTATTGGTTTAGTAAAATATTTTATAACACCAAAGGATGTAAGCGTTACAATCTTTTTCTGGTCAATGATGGGTCCACATATGATGATAGGAATATTTCTTGCATTTGGATCCAAAAGCTTTTGTTTAAAAAAATCTTGCAGATCCTCAAGGCCAAATTGAGCTTCTACAATAATCAGATTGGGAAGACTTGTGAGTATCTTGGAAAACGAATCTCTGTCTCCATATGCTGTCGTAACATTTACCTGTTGCTGTGTAAGCTGGTCAGTTAAAAAATTCTTGAAACCTTCACTAGGGTCAATTAGCAGAACTTCCTTCATATACTATACATATTACTTCATCAAGGTTATAATTTCAACAAAATTGAAGCTCGGAACGCTTTAGTTTTTGGAGGTTTTATATGAAAAACGCTGTAGTTTTTTTGGCTGATGGTTTTGAAGAAATTGAGGCTCTCAGTCCTGTTGATTATCTCAGAAGGGCAGGAGCAAATGTTGTTACCGCTGCTGTAGGAAAAGATAGTCTTGATGTTGCTGGTGCTCATGGTATTACAGTAAAGGCCGATGTAACTTTGACTGAGTATCTTGCTGATTGTAAGGAATTGCCTGATGTAGTTGTTGTTCCAGGGGGAATGCCAGGCTCGTCTAACATAGCAGAGACAAAGTCTGCTATAGAGTTTATAGACCGCATGGTAGATTCAGAGCGACTTGTGTGTGCAATTTGTGCTGCACCTGCTGTTGTTTTGGGTAGAACAAAAGCTCTTGTCGGCAAAAAATGGTGCTGCTACCCTGATATGGAAGACAATGCTTCTGCTTTTGTAGATAAACATGTAAAGACTGCTCGCGTTGTCCATGAACCAAATCTTATAACAGGTATTGGTCCTGGAGCTGCAGAGGAATTTAGTATGGAAATTGTAAGGACTTTATATGATGAGTCTACTTGTTCTGCTGTAAAGATAAGGTCTTGTCAGCGTTAGACTAGTAAATTGCCTGATAAATTAACTTTATTAACATCGTAAATAAAGTTAATTTACTTAGTTAATAAATATATATTAATAAAGTGAATAAATGTTATTTAACTTAGTAAATAAATATTTATTTACTAAGTTAATATATGTTTATTTACTTGTTGTCGACTAAGACTTTTGTTATTTCTCCTATATACATCGTATGGAAATCGTTCTTCTTGTAGTTCTTGTCACAGAGAAGTGATTCTGCAAAGCAGTTTGGATCGATTTCCTGACTGTAAAGCTTGTTACAGAATATTACGAGACGAGCCTGCTTGATATATGGAGTTCCGTTCATAATCTCTGCATCTAGTTTGGACTTGAAGAATTTATCTTCATCTCTTCCGGAATGACTTCCACAGTAATTGAGAGCTGTTCTGTATTTTTCAGGAAGAACGCTTAGAGAAAAAGTATCAGTTGCATCAATGATTTCTTTTGTATAGCGGCTAGGTCTCAAGTATATTGTAGCTACTTCCTTGTTCCAAAGTACTCCAAATCCACCCCAGTTTGCTGTCATGGTGTTGATTCTTCCAGGTATAACTTTTCCTTCGTCATCATATGTCTTTGTACAGGCAGAGATAAGCATCCAGTCTTTATTCAAGAGTTTGAATACGTTTTCGTTAAGTTTTTCCGGTTGGATAGTTTTCATCATAATGGTGATTCTCCTTGATTTTTAGGGGTAACCAATAATAGGTTTGAACAAAAAAAAAGAACAATCTGAGCCTTTGTCAAATTGTTCTTACTTAAAATCATGGAGATGATGGGATTTGAACCCATTGCCTCTTGCATGCCATGCAAGCGCTCTAGCCAATTGAGCTACACCCCCAAAGGATAATTTACTATATCAGTATAAAATATCCATGTCAATATATATCAAAGGTCTCGTATTTACTGAATAAGTGTCACAAACTGGTCAACAAGAGCATTTACCTTGATGATTATGCTCTGATCTTCCGGTAGAGAAAATAGTTCGCCTTCTCCGGAAGCTGGATTTGTAAGGATTAATTGTTTTTTTTCCATAAGATACTGGTTTAAAAGGTCGTTTACAGCAGAAACAAACCACAGGGATATTGTATCAATTTTGTCTTCTGCAATGTTTATCTTATCAAGTGTCTTTAGGACTTCCAGAAGGTGGGATGTCTGTTTTATAAGTTTTTCCTTGTGGTTTCGGACAATATCCTGCGCCCTTGTATCAAAGTACTTCTGACTTTCGACAAATGTATAGATTTGTAATAGAGGATCCTTTTCGTGCATCTTGAAATATCTGTCTACGATTCCCTTGAGACATGTTTCTGTTGAATATTTTTTTGCTACTTCGTTAACATTGGCTGGAGTAAATGTAATCTGTTCCATATATTGGCTGCAGTTTTGGAATGCACTACTGATAATATTATCTCTAGAGTCAAAGTGATTGTACAGGGAAGCTTTTTTTATAGACAAAACTCCTGCAATATCAGAGAGACTTGTGGCTCCTGCTGATTTATAAAAAGATTGATTGAGAAGTGACATGATAATATCGTCATTAGTGATTTTCTCGGCCATTTTTGCCTCCACATGGGATTATATTGGTTCTCTCTCTACTAGATGGTTAATATTAAGTTCTTTGTGTTATAATATATAATCGGAGTATATTATGCGTTTTGTAAGTACTAGAAACAATAACAACAAAGTCAGTTTTAAACAGGCAGTGATGGACAGCATGCCTGAAGACGGGGGATTATATGTTCCCGATGACTGTGATGATCTTCGCAAGTGGATTTTGTATGCCAATGAAAATACTTCCTTTGCAAATATAGCTGGTTCATTGACTTCTGCATTTATCAATGAAGAATTCAGTCCGATTGTATGCGAAGCTATAGCTACGGATGCTTTTGATTATGAACCTGTATTAAAGAAACTGGACAGCAACCTTTATGTTCTTGAATTATTTCATGGACCTACAGGGACTTATAAGGATTTTGGTACATCTTATTTGTCTGCTGCAATGGAAGCTATGCTTATAATGGATGGGGGAAAGGCAGTTCTATTTGGTGTCTCTACTGGAGGTTTTGGTGCAAGTCTTGCCAGGAGTCTCAGAGGCAAGAATATCCTTAAAGCTGTATTGCTGTATCCAAAGGGAACTGTACGAGGTCTTGAAGACTCAGATTTAGTATGGAACGGGGGAAATGTATATCCTGTTGAGATAGACGGAACTGAGGAAGACTGCAATAATCTTATGAGGGAGATTTTTGCTGATAGGGACTTTGTTACAAAATACCACCTTACAGTTGCCAATACAGCTAATATCGGACGTCTTTTACCTCAGACTTTCTTTTATACCTATGCCTTTACTCGGCTCAAAAAACATGTCTCAGGTGATATTTATTATGCTCAGGCTGCAGGAAACTATGGTAACGTGGTTTCAGGACTGTATGCCTGGAAAGTTGCGATGCCTGTAAACGGTTTTATAGTACCTTCTACAGTAAATCTTTGTAGGGATTGCATGGGGCAGTGTACTGTAACTGACAGAATTATCTCTGTAGATAAGAGAAAACCGGCAGATCCTGCAGATCCAAGTCACCTGGAACGACTGGAGCAGATATTTAGCGCTAATTCTCTTCTTCTCAGAAGTTTTGTTTTCCCGTCGGAAGTTTCAGATGCAGATATAGAGAATGCCTGCAGGGAGCTTTATGTTAAATATCATTATTATGCAGATCAGGAAACAGCCTCTGCGTATGCTGCAGCCTGCAAGCAGTCTGATATAATCGAAAATGACGAAGGTTCTGTAGTGCTGGTTGCCCGAAATGAGCCTTCCCTAAGCAGAGATTTTATATTGCATAATATCGGAGATGCCCCTAATATGCCTTTGAATATTAAGGATATTTTCGTCAAGACGGAAACAGGTCGAGATGCCTATGGTAAAGATGATATTGAAGGTATAAAGAGTATCTTTAAGGCTTTATAGTGCTTTAAGAATTATAAAATCATGAGACCATAAAAAAAAGCCTTTATCAGAAGGTATTTCTGATAAAGGCTTTTTTTGAATATCTATAGTCAGACTACTTTGTCAGAGTTGTCTTTGGCTTGGCAGATACCTTCCTTGTTCTCTTTTTTGCAGGTTTTTCCGGCTTGAAAGGAGAAGTAAACTTCTCACACTTATACTCAGCATTGTCCTTTGCGACATTGAGTGTCTTGAAGAGACGGTAAATCTGTTCCCTCAAGATGCGGGAGCTGTAAATCTCCAGGGAAGCAAAACCATACCACATTGTCTCATCCATTATTTCCTTATTGAACCAGCGGATACCGTCATATTCGTTTGCTCCTGACAGCAGATAGCTGTATTCGCTTTCGGTGATAAGAGATGCAGCTTCGTATGTTGATTTCATGAATCCTGAATTACCGAAGTTAAAGTCTCTTATACGCATAAGGATAAACAATTTCTTGAACAACTGGGAGCTTGTTCCTTCCTTGACACCTGCATTCAGCATAAGTTCATTAAGCTTACGGGCATATCCCCACTTGAGACAATTTGTACTTCCTGCAGAACTTACAAGTGCAAAGGCTATAAGAACAAGACTTGAATTCTTATGCTCGATAAGTCCTTCATAAATTATGTTATCAAAAGCTGTCTTGAATGCAGAATCCTTTGATCTTCCTTTTGTCTTAAGTTCCTCAGAAGGTGTTATTCCCTGACTTTGGAGTGCAACAGATTCAAGATATTCCAGTGACTTGCAGAATGCATTGAATCTCTGAAGAGGTGTTGCTACAGATGCTCTTGCTTTTGTCCTTTCGCTTTTTGCGGAGAGCTTTTCTGTTCCCTCTTCTGTTGCTTCTGAGCTGGCAAACTCCAGTTCTGTAGCATAATATTCGAGGGCAGCCTTCTTTATTTTCTTACAGAACGCTACGGATGTAAGAGGTTCCTTATCATTAGCCTTGAGAATAGCGTGAGGTGTAAAGATTGTCTCGATATCATCAAGGAATTCTTTTGAAACTACTGCTGCCAAAGCATCATAAAGTTTACGGTAATGATATTCTTCCCATGCTACATCAAGGTCAGATACTCCCTTGCCGTTGAGAATTCCGTTGAGAGTGCGGTACTTGCCGTCTGCATTGTCCACAACTTGCTGTACATCAAGATATACCTGATATTCAAAGCCGTTGAGACTGATGAACATTCCCTGATTGATTATGTCATCACTCTTACGTACATACCAGAGTCCGGAGCGGTTTTCGCGGAATATAACATAATGGTCATCACCAGGAGTGAGTCGGAGACCTTCTGCAAGGCTTCTGCTCATCATCTTGATATCATTTTCGCCAGAGCCTGTCTTTACGGCATATTCACAGGATTGTTTGATCCATCCTTGGGCTCTTTCGTATTTATTATTGTAGAATACAATAGTTCTTTCGTTTCCGACTCCATTGGAGTAAGCAAATACGTCTTCGTTTACTTTTCCATTATCCCATACATCATAGAAGAGGAATTCTTCAATCTGTGCAAAAAGGTATCTTTTGTGGAGAAGAGGGAATATATCATGGCAGTGCCTGTTGTACAAATCCTGATCTGGAGTTTCGTTCCTGTATGCCTTGGTGTACTCCATTCCGTACTTTTCTTCAAAGCCTTCAATCTGACCGTGTCCAAACATAGGGAGTCCAGGCATTGTAGACATAAGGGTACATACACCAAAATACTTATCACCTTTACCAAACTGTGCAACAGCAGTTTCTTCATCAGGATTATTCATGAAGTTAACAAATCTTTTGAGAATCTGAGGGTCAAACTTGATAGTATTCTTTACTGTATCACGGTATTTCTGGTTTTCTTCCTTCTTGAGCATATTCATGAATGCAGAGTTATATACACGGTGCATTCCAAGAGTACGGGTAAAGTAACCTTCCATCATCCAGAAAGCTTCTGCCAGTAACAGTGTATCAGGCATTTCTTGAGCACAGCGGTCTACTACTTCGCGCCAGAATTCATTAGGTATTCTGTCTTCAAATTCCTGATTGCTTAGAGCATACTGACTGCGGGTTGCGATATCTCCACCATGTCCTGGCTCTGGATACCAGAGTCTTCTGATATGTTTTTTTGCGAGAACCATAGCTGCGTCAAATCGGATAATAGGGAAGTTCCTTGCAACCTTGAGAATCTGCTGCATTACAGCTTCACGGGCCACTGGATTGAGGTAATCGATCTGGGCTGTATCATTCCATGGTAATCCAGTACCATCGTTTCCATGATAGATATATGTCGTAGCTCCTGTGGCATTGTCTACACGTTTGAAGCATACTGCGCAGTCTGTCTTTGAATAATAATGATCTTCAAGGTAAACAGAGACACGACTGTCCTGACTCAAGTTTTCTCCAGTATATGTGTACTGTGGGAAAGGATTGTTTGGCGTAGATACAAAATAGTCAGGGTGCTCTGCAACCCAGTTTCCGTCCATACCAGTATGATTTGGTACCATGTCAGATGCAAGGCGGATTCCTCTTATGCCAAGACGATATCTTAAATTCTCGAGAGCTTCCCATCCTCCAAGATTCTGTGCTATCTCGTAGTCCCAGAGACTATATGCGGATGCAGCAGCTTCTGGGTTACCGTTTATCTGCTTGATACGTTTACTGGCATAGCTGCGTTCCCAAAGACCAATAAGCCATAATCCTGTAAAGCCTTCGTTACGTAGTTCGTCCAGTTCTTCATCTGGAATCATATCAAGACGGTTGATAATGCGATTGTATTTTTTGCTTAGCTGGTCAAGCCATACGAGGACAGTCTTAGCCATAAGTACAACTTTAGGCATCCAATCTCTGTCAGGACTGAATCTTTCGTATTCCTTGAGGAGAGAGTCATAAGAGTAAGGAGCCATATCTGGTCCTGCTCCAGCTCCACCGCCCATAGGATGCCATGCAGCTTTTTCTTCTTCGCTTAAGGTATCTATACCTTGCAAAAGACGCTTAAGCCATTCTCCAAGAAGGTCACTCCAGTGTTCTCGTATATAGTCCAACTGACCCTTAAGTGATGTAGGACTTGCGATAATTGGTTCCTTAAGCATCGTGATAAGGTCATGGTTAAAAGGACCATATACCGGTTGAGTAACAAAGAATGCCTTGATTTGGTTCCATGTCTTTATATAATTGGAATTAAGCTTCAGCTTTGTATCATCAAACAATACTGAAAAAGGCTGGAAAGCAGGATTTTCATTGGCTAAATGTAGAAGTATAAGTTCTTCTAGGACCTGCTCCCTGTTGCTTCTTTCTCTGTTAGTTCCAATGTCTATACAAGTCTGGTCAAGATAATCCTGTGCAGTAATCTTCCCCTGATAAACTTCTGTAGGTGGAAAATCTTCCATGAATTGAAGAAGAAGATCGTTTATAGTATCAGTAGTAAAGTATTTGTCCAGGTCTGATAGAAGATTAGAGAATGCCTCAGGAATCTTTTCCTTTCTGAACAGCATACATACGTAGTGGAAAATCTCGTCGATTAAACCCATCGCATTAAGACTTCCTGCCGAAACTTTCTTTTCGTTTTCTCCTCTCGACTCAAAAAAGTCATTGAGCTTTACCTGGAATTGCTTGACTGCATCTAAATCAGCAAAAATAACATTTCCGCTGGATGAGTATAAGCTTTTATCAAAATCACACAAATCTCTTATGGATTTTGCGATATGAAACTCATTGTAAGATATGTTCAAAATCACCCCTCCTTGTTTTAGTTATTATGTATATTTGAAATTTCTTTTATGTTACGTGCAAGATTTTCGTTAGCTGTAAGTTCGTCTATCATCGCAGGAATTCTCCAGGTCCAGTTGAATCCGTTTACAGTTCCCGGTACGTTTATACGTTCGTCGTCAGGATTTTCTGAATAGAACTTTTCGTCCATATAAAGATAATCCTGAAGAGGGTTGATAAACCATTGGCTGTTGGTTCGGGCTGCACTTACCAGCATTTTATATGCAATATGTGGATTGAAGCAGTCATCTGGATTGACTCCTTCCATGTCTGATGTCTGCTCGTAACTGCACATTTCAAGATATTTTCTTACGCTGTCTTTTTCGTTGTTCCACCATTGTCTCAATGTAGGACTATCATGAACAGAAGTTGTACATACGCTAAGTGACGGAAAGTCTTTGAGAGAGTAGTAAGGTTGGTCATTTTCGCTCCATTTTCTGCTCCATCTCAGGACTTTGAGAGAAAGTATACTGAGTTTTTTTAGAACTTCCGGCATTGATTCCAGATTTACTCCAAGGTCCTCTGCACACGGAATCATGTTAGTTTCCTTTGTAATTGGTGTAAGAGCGTTGAGTGCTTGTTTTTTCCAAAGCTTGTTTTCTGCCTGGTCTTTTTCTGTAAAGAGAGTCTGGAGCTTGTTCTTTTCGTCTTGATTTAATGTGTTCCAGCTTGTGGATTCGTAATATTTCCAGACTGGTACAAAATGGTTTTTTGAGGTTTCGATTAGACATCGATCTCTCCATTTACGGGCAAGGGCGTCTTTGATCCTATTGTCCTTATCTGCATCATCAGAAAAATGTAGCTGGTAAATTAGTTTGTCACCTTTGATTTTTTTATTGAAGTTCCAAAGCTCTTCATTTCCGATACGGTCACATACTTTGCTTAATATATTTACCGCTTCGTCGTGATTCCATGTAATATCTTCTATTATATTCGTAGGAATGTGAGGAACAGAAAGCCACTTGATGCGATCATTATCAAATCCAATCTCATTTAGTTTCTTTGCGGTAAAAGAATGGCATGGAAGTGTGTATCCGAGATAAGCTGTAGTATCATTTTCGTTTACAGCCCATATACGGAAAAATCCAAGAATATGATCAATACGGAATGCGGAATAGTAATCGCTGGCTGTCTTTATTCTTGATTTCCACCATGAGTAGTCTGCTTTTGCAATCTTATCCCACTTATATGTAGGAAATCCCCAGTTTTGTCCCATAGGATTTTCTCCGTCAGGAGGGGACCCTGCTCTCATTGTATGGTTGAAGTAATCCTTATAAGCCCATGCATCTGCGCTGTCTTCGTTCATAAGAATAGGAATGTCTCCTTTGATAGTTATACCAAGAGACTTAACGTAATCAGCAGCTGATTTGAATTGCTCTGCAGCTCTCATCTGGCTCCAGACAAAGAAGTATAGTTTGCTGCTTAATTCCGGAGTATTCCAGATTGTGTTGATGTCATCTATTGTATATTCCTGAAGAGATTTTTCCCATTCTTTCCAAGATGCCTGAAGATGATCATCCTTGAAGTTTTTGTAAACTGCATATGGAATTATCCACTCATTAGCTTTTACAAAAGCTTCCATGGCTGTACGGATTGTGCTGTCATTCTTTTTTTCGATGAAAGTATAAACTTTACGCAGTAATTCTGTTTTTCTGCATAATACAGCATCATAGTCAAATCTTCTGGAATAAGTAAAATCTTTTTTGTATTTTGTATATTCCTCTGCAAAAGTACTGTCTTCAGCTATTATCTCCTGGAACTCTGGGAGATCTTCTAACCTGATATACAGAGGATGGAGTGCAAATGCTGATAACCCAGAATACGGAGAGGACTGTGTTCCTGTGTCATTTACAGGCAACAGTTGAATAATAGTGAGATTACATTTTTTACAAAATTCTGCAAATGGCTTAAGAGCCAGAAAATCACCAACGTCTGGACACTCTTTTGTGTAGAGTGCCGATAATGGAACAACAATACCAGTTTCTCTTTTCATAATCTTAAGTAAAAATTATAACATAGTGCTAGATTATGTTCATTAGAAATATAGTATATATTAGTAAAAAAATAGTACTATTTTGGTAATTTAAAATAAATTTAAGGGAGTATTAGTTGTCACTTATAATACTCCCTTATAGTTTTAAGATATAAATCCTTCCTTCCAGTGCCATACAGGGGTAGAAAGCTTATTGCTAAAAGGCTGTGTCTTTGTAAAGTCAGGAAGCCATTCTGTGTCTGCACACAAATCCTGATAAAATAGATATTCGAACTCATAATCATCAATAAGCTGTCTGAGAGTTAGATCTTCCTTCTCATTTACGAGACGGTTCTGGAATGATTCCATAGACTTATTACGGTTATTCAGTTCACTTTCAGATCCCTTGAAAGGTACTGGTGTGTATTGTGACATGAGGGATATACATGATCTTGAATCTGCGTGTTTTTTTAGCCAGTCAAGTGTAAGTATTGTATCATCCATTCTGCCTGGAAGAAACAGATGTCTGATGATGACTCCTCTTGTTATTTTTTCCCGTTCATCACCATCTTTCTGTTTTGTCTCAATCTGAAGTGGAAAGTTATTGAGCATCCATCTTATAGCCTTTTTTGCTACGGATGGGTAGTCTTCGGCCATGAAGAGTTCTTTGCTCATCATAGGATTGAGAGTCTTTAGATCTGGCATCCATATATCAACAAGGCCTTTTAATAGTTCAAGACTTTCTATGCTTTCATAGGCAGAGGAATTCCATGCTACAGGAATCGAGAGTCCCGCTTTTTTTGCTGCAGTCAAATATTGTGCTATGAGAGGAATGTGATGGCTTCCAGTTACAAGGTTAATGTTCTCCGCTCCTTTTTCCTGCAATGCGAGACATATTCGGATAAAGTCTTCCTGTGTTACGATAGCACCCATGCCCTGCTGACTTATCTGATAATTTTGGCAGAAACTGCACCTCAGTGTGCATCCTGTAAAGAATATAGTACCACTTCCTCCGTATACGGTTACAATAGGTTCTTCTCCAAAGTGGAGGCAGGCAGTCGCAATCTTCACATCAGAGTTTTCTCTACAGAATCCAGACTTACCTTCTGCTCTTGGGGTAAGACAGTTTCGAGGACATTGGGTACATTGTTTATAGAGATTTAAATCCATTAATAAGCCTGCTTGTCTACAAAGATAATCATCAAATCATTTAGAAGATCAAGAGGGAGATCTTCTGCTTCCATATTAACAAGAGAACACAATTCTTTCCAATCTTCGTTTGTAAGGCAGTCTGTGTCATCTGTGCTGTTTTCCAAAATAGATTCAAGAGCAATAATCCTGTCAATGTTGGTTGCAGTAGGTTCATTTTTTAAATCTGAACTTGTATAGATGTAATTTTGTAACCAGTAATCTGCAAAAGAAGATGCCAGGCTTTCTATGTTGCGGTTATTGGAGATAAATAGTTTTTTGATATCAAGACATACTCTTTCTCCATTGTAATTGGATGAGTGTTCTGATCTTTCATGTTTCTTTATCTTTTCGATATCGGATATAAACTTGGAAATACTGTCCATAGGTCTGCTCCTATAAATAAATTATCACTGATGATATTTCTATACTTGTTAATAATGTACTTAATTGCTTGTTGTCTGATAACTTTTATTTATAACTATAATATAGAAGATTATTTGTGTACATAAGTTTTTTTATTCTTTTTGAGTCCTTTTTTTCTTGACAATTTTTGCTTCAGTACATAAACTAAAGGTATGGACTTAAGAACAGTATTAACACCAGACACTGTAAACCTTCATCTCAAGGGAACTACAAAAGAAGAGATTATTGACGAGTTATTAGACGTTCTTGTAAAGGCTGGCAAAGTAACAGACAAGGCAGCTGCAAGAGAATGTGTTCTTGACCGTGAAAGAAAGATGTCTACTGGTATGAAGCATGGCATCGCAATTCCACATGGAAAGACAGATACTGTATCAGATTTAGTAGCCTGTATCGGTATTTCTGATAATCCAGTTGATTTTGATAGTTTAGATCAGGAACCATGTCGTATTTTTATTATGACATTGTCCCCAGTTAACAAGACAGGCCCACATTTGCAGTTCCTTGCAGAAGTTAGCTTGTTGTTCAAGTCAGCTGACAAACGTGCCCAGATCTTGAATACTCAGGATAAAGCTGAAGTTATCAAGATTTTGACCGAGTAGTGTAGTTTACTACAGTTATTAGGGAGCTCCTGGCACATGCCGAGGGGCTTTTTTTATTTGCAAAACTTATAATTATGAAATTAGAACCTTTATTCAAATCATCAAATAATACACTTATCCGCTTGGAAGATGGTAGGGAGTATTCTGCTGAGAATATAATTTCAAGGCCTGGTTGCGAATGTCAGGGGGAAGCAGCTGCTCTGACTGTCAATGAAGATTTCTTTGCTGTTGATATACCTTGGACTTTAGTAGGTCTTGATGAAGATAGTTATAATGAACAGTTTTTATCTGATCTACGTGATTATCTTAAAATTCTTGATGACAAAAAAAAGTATGTAATCATTAGACCTGTTGCTGATAAAACTCCGTTGTCACCTGTTCAGAAAGAAGATTTTGTTGCTAGCTACAAGCATTGTGCCCGCAGAATTAAGGATTGCAGTTGTGTAGTAGGATTTTCAATTCCTGAGTGCTGCGATTCAAATATCTTTAGAGAAGAGCTAAGTGCAAAACATAAACATTATATATACTTTAGTAATGATAAAAACTTGTTAAGTGACGAGAGTGTTGTCATAATGTAACATTTTTTGCCCTCTATTGAACAAAACTCCATTATATGTCAATATGGTTCCCCGTAGGAGTAGTTCTATGAAGAAGACAATTTGGGGAACCTTGTCTTTCTGTCTGCTTTTTGCTTCTTGTTGTGCGCTTGTTTTTGTTTACTTTCCTGCAAATGGCGTGACTGAACCTTTCCCAATTAAAAAAACGGTAGAAGTTATAATTGATGATGAGCCTTATACAGATAGCGCTCTTTTTTCTGACTTGGATTTGGATATATCTTTTGATTTTGCAGAAGATAGGATTGATACCGGGCTTATGTTATATCGTCAGACATACAGTAAGGCTGCTGTAGAGTGGTTTTACACACAAGTGACGGGTAATAGGGATGTATCACTTGCTATTCTTGATTGTGCTGATAAGTATGATATACCTTTATCTCTTGCTTTTGCCCTTGCTTATGCTGAAAGTTGCTATAATCCAGTTGCGATGCATAGGAACTCAAATGGATCAATCGATCGAGGGTTGTTTCAACTTAATGATACCAGCTTTCCTAAGTTAACAGAAAGTGATTTTTTTGATCCACGTATATCTGCGTATTATGGAATGTCACATCTGCGTTTTTGCATTAATACAGCTGGTAACGAAATCACGGCATTGGCAATGTATAATGCAGGTACCAATAAAGTAAAAAATGGTAATACCCCACAGCAGACCCTCAATTATATTTCTAAGATAGAAACTTACAGAAAGACTCTTGAAGATTCTTTTGCTGTGGATGTACTTGCTTTTTATGAAGCTCTTGGAGATGATTCTGTATTCTTAGCAAAGAAATGAGTTATTGTAATATAGTATGCAATAGCTAGTGGTACAGCGGCTGAAAACCATGCTAATGGTCCAGCCGCTATTATTCCAGTAAAGCCCATAACTGTTGGCAGAGTATATGCTGCAACGGTACGTGCAACCAATTCAAAAACTCCACCCATTAATGGCCAAAAACCTCTTCCGATTCCTTGTAAGGCATTCCTATAAATAAAGATAACAAATAAGACAGGAAAGAATAATCCACAAAATCTTAGATACATACGTGCAGAAGACAAAATCTCAATCCAGCTTGCTTCATCCATAGATTTTTTATCAAGGAATATACCTGTCATTTGATCACTTAATGTCCAAGCAAGAACTGCAGCAACCAATGCAAATCCCACAGATATTATTACTGACTTAGTGACACCTTCTTTGATGCGTTTGATATTTGCTGCACCTAGATTTTGTCCGCAGTAATTTGCAACAGTTACACCCATAACTCCTGCAGCTACGGTTACCAGCTGTTCTACTTTTTGAGCTGCAGTGTAGGCTGCAATTTTTGTCGGACCAAATTTGTTCAATGCACCTTGAAGAACAACAACTCCTATAGCCGTTATGCTGAATTGAAATCCCATGCTAAGACCGACCCCAAGATGTTTCCAAATGAAGTTCCAGCTGTTAAAGAAATGTCTTGCATTTGTGTGTAACATTGGATATTTGATTATAATCCAAATGAAACATGCTACACCAGAAAATCCCTGGGATATAACTGTTGCCCATGCAGCACCTGCAACACCCCACTTGAAGTTAAGAATGAAGACTATATCAAGTATTATATTCAGAGCAGAAGAAACTATAAGAAAATACAGGGGAGTCTTGCTGTCACCTACAGCACGAAGGATACAGGCACATCCGTTGTAAAGGACAATTGCAATAATTCCAACGTAAATAATGAAAATATAGTCGAATGATTGTTGTAAGATTTCCTTTGGAGTATGGATTAGATGTAATATTGGCATCGTTGCGGCAGCGGCAATAAGAGTAATAACAATACCAGACACGAGATTAAGAATAATATTAACTGCAACAGATCTCTTTAGTCCCTCTTCATCTTTTGCACCAAACTTTTGTGCTGTAATTACAGCAAATCCAGAGGTCATTCCATACAGAAATCCTAGGACAAGAAAATTCATTGGACCTGTATTACCTACAGCAGCAAGAGCATCGGCTCCAAGCAAGCGACCTACAATAATAGTGTCACACATGCTGTATAGCTGTTGGAATATCTGACCTATCATAATTGGTAGAGAATATAAAGCTATAAGCTTAAAAGGTTCTCCTGTGGTCATGTCCAAAGTTTTTTTTGAAGATGTTTTGATTGCTTTTGTATTCATATCCCGAGAATATAATCCTATTGTTAGCTTTTGACCAGTAGGTTTACTGTATTTTTTAGATTTAGAAGTATTTAGTACTGTATTTTCAATGTTTACAACTTTAATTTTCTTCTATATACTTTACCCTATGGCAAAGACAGTTGACGACAAGAAAATTATTTACTCAATGGATCGTGTATCCCGCGCTTATGGAACAAAAGTAGTTCTTAAGGATATAAGCATTTCTTATTATTACGGGGCAAAAATTGGTGTTATCGGTGAAAACGGTGCCGGTAAGTCATCTCTTTTTAAAATTTTTGCAGGAATAGATAAGGACTTTACAGGAGAGACAACAATTTCACCAGGATACTCTTTAGGATATCTTGAGCAGGAGCCACAGCTTGAAGCCGGCAAGACAGTAAAAGAAATCGTAATGGAAGGTGTAAAACCGATTACAGATCTTCTTGCCGAGTTTGATAAAGTAAATGAAGCTTTTGGTGATCCTGATGCAGATTTTGACAAGCTTTGTAATCGCCAAGCTGAGCTTCAGGAAAAACTTGATGCAGCTGATGCATGGAATCTTGATGCAAATCTTGAACTTGCAATGGATGCTCTTCGTTGTCCACCTGGAGATCAGATTGTGGATGTGCTTTCTGGAGGAGAAAGACGTCGCGTTGCTTTATGTCGTCTTTTGCTTCAGCAGCCTGATATTCTTTTGTTGGACGAACCTACAAACCACCTTGATGCAGAAACCGTTGCATGGCTTGAGCGTCACCTGAGAGATTATAAGGGTACAATCATTGCTATCACACATGACCGCTACTTCCTTGATAATGTAGCAGAATGGATTTTGGAAATGGACCGTGGAGAAGGTTATCCTTTCCATGGTAATTATACATCATGGCTTGAGCAGAAGCAGAAACGTCTTGCTCTTGAAGAAAAGCAGGCTAGCCAGAGACAGAAAGAAATGGAAGAAGAACTTTCGTGGATTCATGCTGGTGCTAAAGGTCGTCAGGCAAAGCATAAAGAGCATATTACAAAGTATGAAGCTTTGCTTGCTGAGGAGTCAAGCCGTGTTAAGCTTAAGGATAGTCAGATTAGTATTCCTGCAGGTCCTCGTCTCGGTAATGTAGTAATCGATGCTGAAGGACTTACAAAGGCATTTGGAGATAAGTTGCTCTTTGAAAACCTTGATTTCCATATTCCTGCAGGTGCAGTTGTTGGTATTGTAGGACCAAACGGTGCTGGTAAGACAACTCTCTTTAAGATGATTGCTTCTGCTGCTGGTCAAACAGTATCTTTGCCTGATGGTAGCGAAGGTAAAGAAAATGCTGATGGTGGATCTCTCAAGATAGGAGATACTGTAAAACTTGTTTATGTAGATCAGATGCGAAGTAAGCTTGATCCTAACAAGACAGTTTACGAAATGCTTGGCGGTGGAGCTGATCTGATTAAGCTTGGTGCTGTAGATGAAAAGGGACGCCCTGTAAATGGAGCTCTCCGTGAAGTTAACTCTCATGCATATTGTTCATGGTTTAACTTTAACGGTCCAGAACAGAACAAGAAGATCAGTGTCCTCTCTGGTGGTGAAAAGAACCGTCTTAATATGGGTATGATGTTCAAAGAAGCTGGAAACGTACTTCTTTTGGATGAACCTACTAATGACCTTGATATTACAACTACTCGTTCTTTGGAAGAAGCTATTAATGGTTTTGCTGGAGTTGTAATGGTAGTAAGTCATGACCGTTACTTCTTGGATCGTGTTTGTACACATATACTTGCTTTTGAAAATAACTCAGAAGTTAAGTGGTTTGAAGGTAACTGGTCTGAATATGCTGAATGGCGTAAAGAAAATCTTGGTATTGATGTAGATGTTCCAAGAAAGACTGTTTACCGCAAGTTGACGAGATAGTAGGACTTTATAGATATGATAAAAAGGATGCCTGTGGGCATCCTTTTTTATTTGTTATTTTTTCGATATAATTCTGTCTTATGAAATTACCTGAACATAAATTGGATATTAAGCTTATTGCGTTGGATCTTGATGATACACTTTTGGATAATGATCGTAAGATAAGTGATTATAACGTAGAAGTTCTTAAGAAATGTGCTGAAAAAGGTATTTATATAGTACTTTGCTCAGGAAGAGCTGAAGATGGTATCTTGCCTTTTGTTCGTCGTCTTGATATTGCAGGAAAGGAAGCTGGACGTTATCTTATAGCCATTAACGGATGTTCTATATATGATATGCATAAACGATTACAGGTTTATTCTAGAAATGTAGATCCTGAAATTTTAGCTTATGCAGATCAAGAAGCAGAAAAGATGGGACTTCATACAGAGATATATAGCCCTGATACTATATTTTATAGAGAAGAGACAAAGTGGACTCGGCTTGATGTTGATCTTTGTGGATTAAAAGGATGTGTTGTGGAAAATTATGATGATTTTATAAAGACTCATAAGACTCCTAAAATGCTCATTCCAGGAGAGCCAGAGCTTTTGCTTAAGTTGCAGTCAGTTTTGAAGTCTGAGCTTGGTTCAAAGGCAGAGATCTTTACGAGTAAGCCATATTTCTTGGAACTTTTGCCTCCGGAGTGTGGTAAAGGTGTCGCAATTCAGTATCTGGCAGAGTCTCTTGGACTAAAACCGGAGCAGACAATGTGCTTTGGTGATAGCATGAATGATGAAAACATGATTCGCCTCTGTGGTTATGGTGTAGCAATGTGTAATGGACTTGACTATATCAAGAATATTGCAAAGTTTGTTACAGAAAAAGATAATCATAATAGTGGAGTAGGCGATTTCATTGAAAAATATGTACTTTAGCCCTGAAGCGGGAGAGCAAATTGCCCTCCTTGCAAAACTTTCTGCCCAAACCTATATAAAATATAAAAGAACTCCAATTGTACGAAACGGAATCGTAATCTGCGATCAAGAAGGATTCGAAGGTTTTGTCCTTGATAAATCACTACTTGAGCAGAGTAAAGGATGTTTTGTAAGTATCTATAAAGACAGTATGCAACGTGGATGTATGGGAGGTTTTAGTCCCTATAATATTTCTATTGCCGAGCACATCATACGTTGTAGTATAAGTTCTGTATGTCAGGATTGCTCTTATGAACCTGTCTCTGTAGAGGAAGTTGATTACCTGTTATATTGCATTGATGTAGTGACAGGTGAAAACTCGGATAATAATAGTGAATCTATATTGCCAGAATGTATTGTTGCTGCTTGTGCAGGGTATAGACAAGGAGTGGCTCTGCAACCTCTTGATAAGGTAATGACTTTGGATGAACTCGTTGAGACTGCAATAAAAAAAGGGGACATCCTTAAGTCGGAGAATCCCCTGATTACAGTTTACAGTTCAGTTAGATTTGTTACTGATCACCCAGAATAATATTGTATATTCTATCTAAATCATCACTGCTGAAATAGTCTATAACAATGCTGCCTTTGCTGAAGTCACCTCTTAATTGAACTTTGGTTCCAAACTTTTCTATGAACTTCTGCTCCATATCTACAAAATTAGGGTCTCTCTTGTCGTACCCGTATTTTGTAGGTTTTGGATTGTTTTTGCCAGCTCTACCACCTTCATTGAGTTCTCTTGCTTGTTGTTCTGCCTGACGAACTGACAAACCTTGGCCCACAATTCGACCAAAAAGTACCCGCTGGTCAGCTGGGTTGATTACACTGAGAAGAGAGCGGGCGTGACCTGATGATATAGTTCCTGATGCTAAAGCATGGAGCATATCTTCAGGGAGTTTAAGAAGACGTATAGAATTTGCTACTGTGGAACGGTTTTTGCCTACTCGACGTGCTACATCATCTTGGGTTATTGATTCTAATTCCATGAGTTGATAGTAAGCCTGTGCTTCTTCAACAGGATTTAAATCTGTACGCTGAATGTTTTCAATCAATGCAACTTCAAGTTTGCGCGAATCTGAATACTTTCTGAGCTGTACAGGTACTTTTTCCAAACCTGCTGCCTTTGATGCTCTTGTACGACGTTCACCGGCAATGATGTAGAATGTTCCATCTTCTGCATCTTCTATGATAATTGGCGAAAGTACTCCTTCATTTCGCACGGATTCTGTAAGTTCGGCAAGTTTTTCTTCATCAAAATACTGACGAGGCTGACGTGGGTTTGGTTTCAGTAATTTAGGGTCAACCCAAAGAGTACCGTTCTCATCCGCAGTAATTCCTGCAGGGAGCTTTGAGTGAATATCTATAATAGACTGGGAATCCTGCGTAGAAACTTCTGTAACCGGTGTAGCTTGATCTTGGTCAGAGGTATCATTAGGTGTTTCAACAACAGGAGTTGTCTCTTCCTCTGTGATATTATCTGATGGAGACTCTTGTTTGGTTTCGTCTGTGTTTTTTGGATCTTCTTGTGTTTCTAGTACTGTAGATGTGCTTTTTGTTTCGGAAGTATCTGCTTTTTTTTCTTCAGTGTTTTCAAGGTCAAGTTCCAGTACAGGTTCTTGTATAAGGGGTTCTTCTGCTAGAAGTGCATCCAGACCTCTGCCTAATGGATGATGCTTGGACTTAGCCACGGCTTATTACCTCTTCTGCGAGTTTTTGATAGCTTTTTGCACCAACACAATTTGGATCGTATAGACAAATTGGTTCTCCATGACTTGGTGCCTCCGATAGACGTACATTACGGGGAATTATTGTATTGAATACAACATCCTTGAAATAGCTCTTTACCTGCATTACAACATCCTGCGCAAGACGAGTGCGGGAGTCATACATTGTAAAGAAAATCCCCCCTATAACAAGGTTTTTGTTTATGCTTTTCTGGACTTTTTTGACGGTCTGAAGTAAAAGTGTAATACCTTCCAGAGCAAAATATTCACATTGCATAGGAACAAGTACTGCATCTGCTGCCGCAAGTCCATTAAGAGTAAGGATTCCTAACGAAGGAGGACAGTCTATGAGTATAAAATCATACTGGTCACGAATAGGAGCCAAAGCGTTTTTTAAGAAAAATTCTCTATCCTGCTGGTCTACCAATTCTATGGCAGCACCGGAAAGATCTATAGAAGCAGTAATAACATCCAGATTAGGGACTGAGGAAGGCTTGATAGCCTGGGTCGGTGTGACTGTACCTGCCATAAGTTCGTATACTGTTGGTTTTTCTTTGCTTACCCCAATTCCACTAGACATATTTCCTTGAGAGTCAAAGTCAACCAAAAGAACTTTTTTGCCCGCTAAAGCTATGTAGGCACCTATATTTATCGCTGAAGTTGTTTTACCAACTCCACCTTTCTGGTTTACAAAAACAAATACCTTACCCATATTGTATAGTGTATCATTTTTTTGAATAGAAGTATATACTTAATTAATATGATTTTAGGCGTTACTTTTTCTAAACCGGGCAAAGATTGTGAGAGAATTTTAGGCAGGGAATATATAAAAGTTAAGATTACAAGAGATGCAGTAGCAAGTCTTAAGACAGGAAAAAACTGTTATTTTGGTGAGTTTTTTACGCAAAAACAGGCTTTTCAGAGAAATATGAGTCTTGAAGAAGTTGAAGACTTTATCAAATCTCATGCTGGATCTACTTTTAAGAATGCTGTTGTTCGCAGTGAAGGTCAAGAGACTACATATATGGCTAATCGACATGGGGAAATCAAGGTCCTTGTACATGAAAATACTAATAAGCCCACATCTTGTTCTGTAACAAAGGGTGGAAACAGACAAAAAAATTATATACTTAAAGAAGGCATTGCAGTACCGTTCCTTGTGCGAACAGGAGTAATGAATAAGGACGGAAAGGTTATAGACAAGAAATATGATAAATTCCGTCAGATAAATAGGTTTTTGGAGTTTATAAAAGATATACTGCCAGAAGTGACAGAAATATGTACTTCCGGCAAGGGATTTACATCAGATAGACCTCTGCATATAGCGGATTTTGGATGCGGTAAGTCATATCTTACATTTGCAGCCTATTACTATCTTACTGAGATTGAGCATATTCCTGTTGAAATAACAGGACTTGACCTTAAGCAGGATGTAATAGCTCATTGCCAGAATCTTGCAAAGGAACTTAGCTATGACAATCTTAATTTTTATGTAGGAGATGTTGCTAAGTTTAGTTATAAGAGAGAACCAGATATCATAATCACATTACATGCATGCGATACAGCAACGGATTATGCTCTTAATTATGCGATATCACATAAATCTGCAGCCATACTTTCTGTACCATGCTGCCAACATGAATTGAATCTTCAGATGAATAAAATTAAGCGCAGTGATGATGATCCCTTTGCAAGTTTAAGTAAATGGGGAATACTTCAGGAAAGATTTGCTGCACTTGCAACGGATGCGTTACGAGCAGAACTCTTGGAACAGCAGGGGTATAATGTACAAATATTGGAGTTTATAGATGTAGAAAATACTCCTAAAAATCTTTTGATTCGTGCTGTTCAGCGGAAAAGCCAAAATGAGACATTGGTAAAGCAATCACAGCAACGTTTTTGCAAATTAAAGGATAGTCTAGGAGTAAGTCAGACACTGGACAATATACTTAATAATAAATAATATTGTGTCTGTATGTTTCTTTTAGTATGTGCATCTTTTATTGCCTATTTGACAACAGAAATAGATGATCTTATCATTATGCTCATCCTTTTTAGCAAGGCCTCCCGAAAGAGCGAACGAGCTGTGATAATTGTAGGAAAATATATTGGAACTCTGCTTGTTGCAGGATGTTCTGCAATATTTGCTTCATATATTTCGATGATTAATACAGCTTGGCTAGGGTTGCTGGGATTAGTACCTATAGCCATAGGAATAAAATCCGCTGCTGATAGCATCAGAAGAAGGAAGAAAGATGAGACTGAAATAACTGAAAGGTTTTCTATTGGCAGTGATATAGTAATGTGTCTCGAGGTGATCTTGATAACTTTGGCTTCCAGTGGAGACAATGTTGCTGTATATATATCTTTTTTTACAGCAGTGCATGGTTACGAATATATAGTTGTAGCGGCTGTATTCACGATTCTTCAGGGATTGTGGTGTTTCCTTGCAATTAAGATAATTACAGAAAGATCTATTAAGCAGTATATAGACCAGTCTTCCAAAATCCTGGTACCTTTACTGTTTATAACTCTAGGAATCTATATAATGGTGAAAGATGGAACAATACTTTGGTTACTGGGAAAATGAGATGAATCGGACCTTTGCTAGCGGCGAAGGTTTTGATATTGCAGAATATCATGAGATACTATGTCCCGAGACTCCGGACTTTCTAAGTAGATATATTGCTCTACCTATGATGCAACGTCTTAGTGAAGTCGGATTATTGTGTGGTACAGACTGGACTAAACTTTTTAACAACAGAATGTTCTACTCAAGACTTGATCATTCTATAGGTTGTGCCCTTATAGTCTGGAATTATACAAAAAATAAGAGGCAGACTCTTGCCGCTTTGTTTCATGATGTGTCTACTCCTGCATTTAGTCATGTGATAGATTTTAGAAACGGCGATGCATTAAAGCAGGAAAGTACAGAGAATCTCAATGAAAAAATGATCACTGAGAACGAAGAACTTAATTACATGCTCAAAGAAGATGGTATCTATCAATACGAAGTGCGCAATTATCATAAATATCCGATTGCAGATAATAATATGCCTCGACTCAGTGCGGACAGACTGGAATATATGTATCCGTCCGGTGCTGCACTTGGAGCCTACTGGAGTACCAGTGAAGTTAGAGACAATTACTCTCATATAAAGGTTTGTATCAATGAAGAAGGACAACAGGAATTGTCCTTTGATGATATGGAAACTGCATTTGTGTATGCCAAGAAATTTGCTGATATAAGTCTTATGTTACAACATAACGAAGATAAAGTTGCAATGCAGATGATGGCAGATATCGTTACAAGAGCAATAAATCTTGGTTTTATATCAGAAAACGATTTGTACTCTATGAGTGAAAAATCCATCATATCCCTTTTTGATGATAAGATGCAAAACAATGAGGATGATGAATTTACAAGATTGTTTTATACTTATTGCAATATGAACCATATACTACATACTGATACGGCAATATCTGACGGATTTAATGTAAGACTTGATGTCAAGAAAAGATATGTGGATCCTATAGTATGTGATAAAAATGGAGTTGCAAGAGGAAGACTTAGTGCTATAAACTCTCAGGCAGACAAAATGATCAAAGAGTTCCTGGCATTTGAAGATACCCTTTATGGTTCTGTTCCATGGTTAAAGTAAGAAATATTCTGTTTGTAGGAACAGAACTTACACATCTTGAGCACTGGGATACAAACAATAGGACAGAGGTTATATCGTCGATAAACTTCCTGGATGCAGTCACTATGAGCTTTATGCCTGACCTTATAATTTTTGATGGCATGAGAAATGCTGATGTAAAGCGAATAAGGGAAAATGAACGGTTGGTAAGAGTTCCTGTTCTTATTGTTGAAAAGTCATTTGCAGAAGTTAATAATCTAAATGCAATTGCGGATTATCCTAAAGTTTTAGTTTGTAATACACAACTTGCTCAAAGTACAATGTTTTACAACAGGATAGAAGCTTTATTTAATAAAAAAAATCCAGTTCTTCCTCCCAGACGGGGAATAACGGTAAAATATGCTATATTGTATATTAATAAAAATGTATCGAGGAAGATTGATCGTACAAAGGTTGCCTCGCAACTAGGAGTAGACGAAGATTATCTTTCACGAATATTCCATGAGGAAATGGGAATTCCTATATGGACTTATATCAATATATATCGTCTGTCTGTAGCTCGTAGACTTTTACTGGAGACAGGAATACCTTTACGAGAGCTCTCGGCAAAGGTCGGATATACAGATACAGGATATTTCTGTAAAGCCTTTAAGAAACTTTACGGAGTTACACCATCAGAATATAGAAAGGAGAATGATTAGGTTATGAAGAATACAAAGAATAATGAACTTGCAGTATGTGGTTTTGCAGCAGTAAAGGTTCTTGAGAAAGCAAATTATAAGCGTATCAAGAGACTTTATTTTACAGCAGAAAGAGCACCTCTTTTTGGAGGACTCTGTAAGAAACTTGCAGAACTAAAGCGTCCATATAATCAGGTAAAGGACGTTGTGGAACTTGAGAAACTTTGTGGAAGTGTACATCACCAAGGTGTTGTTGCCATGATAGAAACTCCTGTTATAGAACCTCTTACAACAGATGTTACTAATTACTGGATAGAGACTAATCAAAGTGCTGTTCTTTTGGATAGAGTTGGCAATGCCAATAACCTTGGAGCTATCGTCCGTAGTGCAGCTTTCTTTGGAATAAAGAATATAGTAATTCCTCTGGACGAAGCACAGTCTTCAATAACAACTTCAAGCTATCGAGTTGCAGAAGGCGGTATGGAGTACGTAAATATTTATTCCATCAAGTCCATTCCAAAATTACTTGGTGCCATGAAAGGAAAGATGGTAACAATAGGAACATCTCTGGAGGCCAAAAAATCTACAAGAGACCTCAAGGACTTAATTGGCGGTAAACCAGCCATTGTTGTAATGGGAAATGAAGAACACGGGATCAGTGATGAAGTAAAGAATAACTGTGACCATCTTGTTATTATTCCATTTGGTGGAATGGGAAATGGCGAGACAGAGAGTGCAGTAGACTCTCTTAATGTAGCTCAGGCATCTTCAATAATAATGTACGAAATGGGTAAATAAGATGACTAAAAAAATACAGGCATCAGTAATTGCCATTTGTTGTTTTATGTTTTTATTTGTACCTCGGGATTTGTATTGCGATGCAGTGTTTGATGTGAACATCGATAGTCGGGAGATGGTTGTTCCTGGAGCACTTTTTGATTTAAATGTAGTTGGAGATATCATTGAATCTACTGTTGCTGTAGGAACTTTCATTTCTTCCTTTGTGTACAAAGAATTTTTTTACGAATCTGAATGGGATGGTACTGTGTTTGACTTGAATACTGTCAATGCTTTTGACAGATGGTCAGCACATCCATACAATGACTCTCTGCATAAGCTTAGTAATGTTACCTGCATGATAAATTTAGCTTTGGTTCCAATGGTATTTTTTGGAACAGAACTTCTTATTGGTAATGCAGATATGAAAAATGTACTCGTACTTACAAAATTGTATGGAGATGCTTTTTTATTTTCTTACGGAGTAAAGAACTGGATAAATGTTGCAGTAAGAAGATATAGACCCTATATGTACTTTGAAAATCCAAATTACAAAGAAATATCCAATGGAGAGTTTGAATGGGCTTTCCCGTCGGGACATACAAAAGCTGCATTTATGACCGCAACTTTTATGCATTATACATTATGTCAATATTATCCTGATTCTGTATGGAAATGGCCAGTAATTGGTGTAAGCTATGCTGTAGCATCCTTGACAGGAGTTCTTCGTGTAATGAGCGGATGTCATTTCTTTAGTGATGTTTTGGTAGGTGCAGTAATAGGTGCAACCTGTGGTGTTGTATTTCCTCTTATGCATCGTAATGGAACTCCATCTGTAGGACAAAATGCTGCTCAGCGAAGTGAAGGAAGAGCTGCTGCTGTCTTTAATAGACAACCCATACTTGGATTGACTCTCGCTTTGTAAATTAATTTGTATTGCTAGATTCTGACATATACTGAGCTATATCTCAGTATATGTCTACAAAATTGACAATATAATACCTATATATCATATTAGATAGATCTATATTTTTTAATATCAGTGTCAATGTTGACAAAAAAAAGTGTTGGTGATATTGTCTGATATTCATCATATAATTGTGATTTTATCAGTAAATAGTTTTAATCAATAAATAAAATTCAATTTTGTTTAGGAGATAAAACTTATGATAAAGTATATTCCTTTAGAAGCTGAACCAACAGTATCTTTTATGCTTAAAAGCAAGCAGTTAATTATATCTTTAATCAAAAGTAGTCAACTTACTGTATGCGATAGAACTATTTTGGGGAAATGATACTATGGTTAAATCTAGAACAAGCTTATATGGAATAATATGTTTTATCTTTGAGTTTATATGTCCTTTAGTAGGTTTTACAACTTTATATCTTGTTCCTTTCTTTTCAAAGAATTACTCTGAAATTAGTTTTTTGCTGCTGTTTTTAATTCCTTGTACTGCACTCTTAACATGTTTATATTTATATTGTCCTGTAGGTAATAGGTTCATAATAAATGATAGGGAAGTAATAATTATTACTGAGAAATTTAGGAAGAAAATCACAACAATACCTTTTACTTTAATACGGCACATAAATTTTGATCCCTATTGCTTTTCTACGGTAATTTATAAGAGCTATATGATAGGGCGCATTAATAAGTTTACTAATGCCTTTGCAGTAGATAAGCTTGAGTTTACATTGACCACAGGCAAAATACTTACTTTCAAGTTTTTGGAATTCTCTAAAAGAACAAAAAATGATTTATATTCAATTGGTCCTACAATTAAGGAAGCAACTTTAGGATTAACAGAGAGTTGTGAGTTAAAGGTGGAATATAAACTTTCTCCGCTATTGATAATGTTAATACTTCATTATGTAACAGCAGTTTTATCTTTCGCTTATTTTTTTATCGTTTATAAGCATTAAGTCCTGTCGACTTTCTTGATTTACATAGAATATATGATTTATTATGTGTGCTTTGAAGATATGACAAAATCTTTAGACTAAATTGTGGACTGTTGGAGTAAGATGAAGAAGAAAATTGAAATAGAAGGAGACTTTGAATTCTTTATCATAAACAAAAGGTTGTCGCTTAAAGATACTTTTGTGGTCATCTTGCAAGGTGCTAGAATGACTACACTTCATGATTTGTATAGAGAAATTGAAACGGCATTGCAGTTTCCAATGTATTTTGGTGGAAATTGGAATGCCGTTGACGAGATGATAACAGATTTTGAATGGATTAGAGAAAAAAACTATATGATTGGAATCAATGATTTTGAAAAAATACTATCTGAATGTGAAGTAGGTAATGAAGATAAACAAGCTATTGTGGATAATGAAATAAAAATTTTTATCGAAATCTTAATTGATGCAATAAATTATTGGCATAGTCCTGTTCAGAAATATGAATGGAATAATCATCCATACCAAGATTTTGATGTTTATATTCAAGAAAATGGACAAGTTTATCAATTATTACCAGATGGTATTGACAATTGATGGAGCAGCTGCAAAAAAATAACTATAAACCATCATTGAAAGGTATTTGAAGGATGAATAATGAATTATGGAATGAAATAAATGAAATGTTTATGAATTCTAGTAGGCAAGTAATTATAAATACGGAATCACTTGAGAATGGTGCAAAAGCAATTGATGTATTGAGAATAACATCAAATTCTGTATTAGGATCAGTGGTTTTAAATTCTTCTGGAATTGTTGTAGATAATTGGATTAGAGTTTTTGGTCATGATTGTAAATCAAATAGGGGGATCATCACATATAATAATATTGATTCAAGTGGAATAGCAACTAAAATTAAAAGAATGTTAATTATTGCTGATGATGTTGTTGGAGGAATATTTGCACTAAATGCTGGCAAGTTCAATACCGGAATAGGTGATGTGTGGTATTTTGCACCGGATACTTTAGACTGGGAATCATTAGGATTAAAATATTCAGAGTTTTTGGCTTGGATTGCTCAAGGTAGTATAGATGATTTTTATAGCACAATGAGGTGGAACTCATGGAAAGATATTTGTAAGAAAATTAAATTTGATGAAGCAATATCGATTTATCCTTTTTTGTGGTCTAATGAATTGCAAATTGAATCTGCAGATAAAAAAATAGTACCAGCTAAAGAATTGTTTGAAATAAATCAAGAGTTTAGTGGAAAATTATGACTTATGTCACAATTCCAAAAAGTCAAGAATAGAAAATCCTTACACCTTGAATATTTATAAGTTTTATGCTTCTTTTTATACATATGTTAGAGAAGTTTTATTAATTAGGAAATAAGAGCTTAGGAAGGGAAAAGAAAGATGATACCAGGAATAGAACAAATAAATGGAATATGGAGAGGTGTAATTAGTTTAACTTCATGGAATGATTTTTTTTGTGACGATCTGATTATCGAATTGAATATTGGTGGAGACAAAGAAGTTAATAACCTTGAATTAAGGCATAAAGAATCTTATGAGTATATTTTACATAATCAAAGAGAGTTGTTAGAAAATATTTTAATATCATTGTTAAGTGAATATCCAAATTTGCAACATGAATATGGATATGACGATAATAATATTGATGAGTATATGCCAAATGTTAATAATATTTATGATTTTAGTAAACTAATGCGTCCAAACCGTATTTACATTTTAGATATTGAAAAAAATAGTTATTCTTATATCGGTTTTTCTTTTTTATGCTCGTGGGATGATGAACATGGATGTGGGGTTATGATGCATAAGAATAGGGTAGTTAAGATTGGAGGTGCAGATGTTGCTTTTCTTACATGGATAGCCGAGGAGGATAAATAATATAACTGTTAAACCAGATTAATATACTCTGGGAAAATAACTTATTAATAGAATCTTCTTCAAATAGTCTCTTAATGTTTTAAATCAATTCCTTAAGTAAACTAACAGCGGCTATTGAGACAAAAAAATAAAAGATGAACACTAAAGCATAATACATAGCATTTTTAGCAATTCATTAAACTTAAATCCCCAAAAGTTTGAGTATAAGTAGTCCGTTCTTCTTTGAAACAATCCCTTTTTTCATCTTGTAGTCGAATTTTATGCGGTTTCCTTGAATTTCTCCATCAAAATAAACTTGTTCATATAGATTTGTAAGATTTTCAGCAATTTGAGTATCATGCGTTGCTGCTATAATTAAACTGTTGGATTTGGTAAAATCTTTCAGAATTTTTGCTGAACCGTAAATTCTTTCAGCAGAGTTAGTTCCAGAAAGAATTTCATCTATTAAGCAAAGACAGTCATGGTCATTAAGTTTTTGCTTTATTAATAACAGACGTTCAGCCTCTGCGTAATAATGACTTTTACCATTTAAAAGTTCATCATTTATGGTAATTGAAGAAAGAATATCAAAAACCGAAGTTTCATAATTTTTTGCAAAACAAAAGCCAAAACTTGTTGCCAGAAGTTGGTTTAATCCCAGAGATTTCATAAAGGTTGTTTTTCCAGACATATTGAGACCTGTAATAATCAGACTGGTAGAAATTTTTTTTGTCTGGTATACAGAAGTTTCAATAAGGGGGTGTTCCATATCTATAAAAGAAATATCTTGTCTTTTTGTTAATTTTGAAAAGCAGGTGTGGTGTTCTTCCATAATATGAAGACTGTTTAAGAGGCAGTCAACATAACCTACATAAAGAAAAATATTTCTAAGTTCTTCTATATTGTTTAATAGTTCTCTTTTTACCCTTGTGAAAGAATATAATTCAACAGCAAAAAATACTCTCATATAATCAATCAAGATAGAAACCAAATCACCTGATGACGGTCCTCCTATTCCTTTTTTAAAAAATATTGCATATTTCTGTATTTTTGAAAAACACTTGTAGTTAGGCATTTTTATTGTAAGCTGAAGTTCTGTAGTCTTGTCGATTTTTTTTAGAATGCCACATAAAGAAAAAAAGTAACCAATGGAAGATGTGATATGAACAACCAATTTGTTTGTCATAATAAATAAGACAAAATTAAAAATGCAGAAAAAAATTAAAAACAGGGGTATATATTTTTTGAAAAGGAAAGACCCGAATACATTAAACAAAATATTGAAAAGAAACAGATAAGTAAAATGATCTACAATCCAACTTTTAACAGAAAAAACATTCCATAAGTCACG